>CAZOGI010000009.1:0-60229 GCA_964579435.1 uncultured Planctomycetales bacterium | reverse complement strand
CACATGACACATGACACATGAAGGGGGTGTTGTTAATTCTTAATTAGTTCCCTCTTGTTCTTTAGTGGTTTGTTTGAGTAGCATAGGCAACTGGTTCATCTGCAATACTTTAGAAATGTCCACTCTGGACATTAGCCGCAGCAACCGCTTTCCGAAAACCCCGTTTTTAACCTTGTTTCAAGGCCTCCAATCAGTAATATTAATAATGTAATAGCTGTTCGGCTGATTCACCGGATCCACATTTTTCAATCAGAAACACGATTCTTAACCTTAGGCGGGGTTATTGTCCCTCGGACGATCAACCTCAGCGACCCCCTTTTTCTATGCGCCGACATTCTATTATTACAAAAATCATTTCCGCCGTTTTGTGCGGCGTGCTCTCGTTTCAGCAAACCGGCTTTGCCCAGGTTGCCGCAGAGCTTAACGTCGCCTTGCATCTTCAGGCTCTCCATCGGGATCTTACCCAGAAGACATTCCGCCCGCCGCATTTGCGTTTTCTTTCGTACGACTCCCGGGAAAACAGTTTTTCCCTTCTCCTTGACCGCGGCACCGCGATGCTCAAGGACAAGGATCTTGAGACGGCTATCCCGCAGCTGCTGGAGCATTTTTTTGTCGGCGTCAGCCTCCCCAAAGAAAGTTTTTGGGTAAACCTTCGTCCGGATTCCGCCGATTCGATTATCGATCCTTCTCTCGCCAGGACAGAAGCCGGCCGTATCCTGCTTGAGGCGGACCTGCAGCTTAAAAAAGACACGGCCTCCTTCACGAATCCTGCGAGCATTGAAGGCAAAGAGTACTGGAAGAAGCTTTATGACAAGGCAGGAGAGCTTTTTGCCGGGACCGAGCTTTCCATCCCCACCCTGGCGCGTCCCTGGATCGTGCCCGCCGAGATCGTCATCCGGGAGACGCCGCAGAACGCCTATATTTACAAGGCGACCCTCAAGGTGCTCCTTGAGCAGGATCACCTCAAGGACTCGGCGGTGTACGCATTCGACGATGAGCGCCTCAAAACGCTCAACGATTATTCTGCCCGCCTGATGCGCGAGCTGATCCTGCCCAAGCTCACCAAGCGGGTGAATACCGCGCCTGAGTATGCGCTTTTGCGGCAGGTGTATTATTCTCTGATCCTGGCGCAGTGGTTCAAGGATAAATACCGGGGGAACCGCTCTGTCTACGGCTCGCTCATCGATTCGCGCAACCTCAGCGGATTGGGCGCGCAGACGCCCTATCAGGCCGCTTCCTACTTTAACGCCTACCGGGAATCGTTCAGCCGGGGCGAATACAAGCTTACCGAAAACCACTCCACCCCGTACGGCAAGACCGTGCGCACCTATTTTTCCGGCGGCATCGATCTGGCCGAAGGGCTTATCCCTTCGATGCACCAATTGCCGGGCCCGGTGACCGGGGCATTGCCTGCGGTTTTGAATCAGCGCCCGCATCTGCGGGGGGCTTCTGCCACCGGCGGAAGCGCGGCCGATTATTCGGCGCGCGGCGTTTCCCTCGGTCCTGCGGACGCGCCCCGTGCGGCGCCCGGGGCAGCGGCGCCGTTACCGGCACCTCCCCGGCAAAGCGATGAGGAATCGCCCGCGGCCGAACACTTCGAAGCCCTGAAGCTCACCAAAGCCGCCTCTGCGGTTGACGTCCGCCGGGAGCAGGCCTCGCGCGCCGGCAAGGCGCAGCAGGTTATCGAGATCTCGACCTCACGCGGGGCAAAAGCGGTTGCTTTTACCGTGACTGCCGATGAGGAAAAACTGCTGCGTCAGAAGCTGGGGGTGGGCCGCACAGAGCTGGCCGGGCTCCTTCAGGAGGCATTTGCGGCCTTGGAGCGATGGGCTGAGGCATCGGGCAGCAAATCCCGGATTGACTTGACCGGTTTGCGCGGCAAAAAGATCATGCTTGCGCTCCTCGATGAAAACAAGTCGCAGCATCTTTTTGAGGATTGCCGCAAAAACGGTTTTATCGGGGTCAACAAGGCGCTCTTTTCCATGGATCCCGTACTTGCCCGCGCCTTGTTCGTTACCGGGTTATTCCATGAGCTGCGCCATGAGGCGGGAGAGCGGGTCAATGAAAAGAGCATGGCCGCAGAAGCGGCGCTGTGCGCGCGGTTGCTCAGCCAGTCAAAGCGTCCGATTCAAGAGTTGCGCCAGGCTTTAGGGGCGCTCGTTTCGTTACGCCAGAATCCGTTTATCGACGCTTTAGAGCGGCAGCCCGACGGTTCTATGAACGCAGGGACGGCCCGGCCAACCAGAACGGCTTCGCAAGCAACGACGGCCTCCGCTGTGATAAAGCGGATCCGCGGTTCGCTTAAGAATCCCGCAGCCGCATTAGTCCTTGCCAAACAGCTCAACGCTCTCCTCGCTCAAGACCGTGCCGCAGCCGTATCGGTGTCCGATGCCGTTGTTTTGAGCGATTGCCTGGTGAGTACCGATGATGCGCGGCTCAAGTACGCACTCGCCCAGGCGCTCGCAGCCGCCTATGAGCGGGACTCCCGCCTGGCGGAGGTGACGGTCAATGCATTCTCCGCGCTGTTTGCCGAAGCAGTCTATCCCTATCGCGGCACCGAGCGCGGCGTCCTGCTCTCCAGGCTCGTTGCCGCGGTCTGCCGCAGCGATATCACGATCCTCAATTACATAAACGGCGACGCGGTTGATGAAATCCGCGAAGATGCGGCGTTTAAATCCGCGGTCCTCCTGCAGGCGGCGCTGGCAAAAAACCCTGTGCCTCTGACCCCGACAAAAGAAGATGGCAGATTGTTGCTCGAACAGCTGTTTTCACGGCGCCTTGGCGCCGGAATATCGTCAAGCAACCTGAATTTGACGGCCAATATCAGTACTTATTTCTACCCTGCCCTGGCTAAGATCGCCGCTTCAAACACCGCCGTATTGAATCAGGTGCTGCCGGGCGTTTTGAAAGGGGAAAAGATCCACCTGGATGATAAGTCTGGGGCGATCCTGGGCATCGCAGCCTGCTGGAATCCAAAGCTCCTTGAACAGCTGATGGAACTTTATGAGGGAAACGCTCTCTTGCCCGAGATACTGACCTTTGTCCTGGACAGTTCGTATGTGTTCTGTTATGGCAGTCCGCCTGTCTTGCCGCCTGCGCTGGCGCGCGCGGTCATTCAGACGCTGCATGATTCCGACCAATGGTCGGAGGTTCTCTATGCGGTCAACGCTTATCTTGAACGTCAAGGTGCTTCTTTCCATGCCGATGTCCACGACCAGGATTGGGCTTTGATCCTGGGAGATACTCCATTCGCACGAGGGGATGAGGACATCAGTGGGGTTTATGCCGAGGCGGTGCTGAGCGCTGATACGCTTAAGGCAATGGAGTTGAAACAGCGCACCTACCGTATGCAGGAAGGCAAGAAATCGTTACCAGCTTATACCGGCAAGAAGCTTTCCCCCGATCTGGCGGTCATCTACCGTCTTCCTTGGAAAGAGTTCTGTGCCATCATGGACAAGCAGTACCGCCAGGTGCATGAGTCGCCGCAAGAGGCGCTGCGGGCTATTGGCGCAAAGGCCCAATCTGACGCGCGGCCTGCAGCAGTCCGGGGCATAAAAGAGAGGATCGAAAAGGCCGTCGAACCGCTGCGTAAGAAGGTAACTCCTCCTGCCCGGACCGCACGCGGCAGGGCGCTGGCCAATCTGGTTTTCAATACTGTCGCCGGTTCCCTCGATATGCATGAGGGTCTACTCTCCGCGATACAGAAACTGGTCAAGGCGGGAGTGATAACCGAGAAGAATCGCAAGGCCTACGAGTCTTTCCTGATCTCTCTGCAGTACCGGGATCCGGTGCGCTCGTTCGCGGAATTGGTCGATGTGGTGCTCGAAGAGAAGCTTGGTCTCGGGTTTTTAGACGTTTCCTTTTTAAAAGAGCTTACCGGCAATCAACCGTTCGATGCCCGTTATTATTCGACGTTTGTCGCGTTGGCCAAGGCCGGCATGGTGAGCCGGCAACAAACAGGGCTCATGCGCAGATTATTCGCTTTTATCCGCCAGCAAAACGGAAACGAATGGCTCAGATTTGAATTGATCAAGGACTGTCTTGAGCACGAGATCCTGTTGCCGCAGACGTTTGAGCCGTTCCTGTCTTTGGTCGAGCTCTTGGGAGAGACGCGTAACCGGCCGGCGCTGTTTGCGAATAGTTCACTCAAGGCATTGCGCGAGCTGGTTGCCGCACAGCCGGCGGAGGAATTAGTCAGGAGGATCAAGGCGGGGACCCTTATACATCCGGATGTTATGCTGATACTCCTGAAGGATAGCACACTCGCCGAGCGGACGATGGTCCTGGAGGAGGAATTCAAAAAAGCACTTTTTGCCGAGGGGCCGCTTGAGGCGATGATCTATAAGCAGCGGCTCTACCGCCTTGTCAGGGGCGAGCGGCCGGATGGACGAAAAAGCGGCGTTTCACTCCCCGCTTTCGAACAGGAGTCGACGCTGATGCAACTGGTGCCGTTGTATCGCCTGCCGTGGAAAGAGTTCTGCAAGGTCATGGAGGAAAAGGGGTATGAGGCGCTGCACCGTAACACCGAGGTCGTGCGGCTCCCCGCGGCAACGCAGCCACGGACTCGATCACGTGCTGCGGCCACCGTCCAGTGGGAAAAGGCATTGTTCGATGCGGTCCAGGACCGCATCGGCATTAATTTCCATGATAAGCTTCGCTTCGCTATCCATGGGCTTGTAACAGCAGGCGCGGTGAACGATAAGAACCTTAAGGCAGCCGAAGCGCTTTTGATGACCATACATCGCACGGCGCCGATGCGCGCCTGGGCGGTTTATCACCAGCTCGGAGAGCTCGCCGAAGCGGTCCGCAAGAAGAAGCTCGATCGCTCCTGCCTTGACCTTGTGTTCCTGGCGGCGATCGCCGAAGCAGGTGCCAGCAGCGCGGAAGAAGGGTTTGCTGCCGTACAGGCGTTTGCCGGGGCAGGATTGATATCCGGGGAGAACATACGCCAGATTCAGACTCTGTTTACCCGGTTGGCAAAACAGGCGCAGCAATACGCCGGTTTCGCGTATCAGACACTCGGGATTCTGGCGAGCGCAGGGGTGGTGACAGCGGATACTGCCGAGCAGGCGTCTCACTTGTTGGTGGCGGTCATCGGTACCCGTAAAGAACCCGATACGGGACAAGCGTTCAATACGCTCAATGAGCTGGTTAAGGCTGGCGCGGTAACCGCGGCGAATCTTGCGG
The DNA here is from genome assembly GCA_964579435.1 of uncultured Planctomycetales bacterium. Lineage (GTDB taxonomy): Bacteria > Omnitrophota > Gorgyraeia > Gygaellales > Profunditerraquicolaceae > CAZOGI01. The sequence goes on along the minus strand of CAZOGI010000009.1, from coordinate 55,042 downwards.
CGGTGGAGTCTTTGTTCAAGGCGCTCGGCGCCGGACGCACGGATTGGATATTCGAAAAGCGGCTGCAGGGGTATCGCGAGACCATCGCGCAACGGCTGAGTCAGGGCAGTGACGTCATTCATCCCGATGTCGCGCTCATCATGCTGCGCGAGCAGGCATTCGGGCCGGTGACGGTGGATGATTCCAACCGCGAACTGTACCTGGAGGCGCTGTTTGCCGAAGATGCCTTGCCTGCGATGCGGCTCAAGCAGCGGGTGTACCGCCAGATGCAGGCGAGCCGGCGCAAGCAGCTTAAAGAGTACGAAGGGGCAGATATCCTGCGGCCGCTGGCGCGCATCTACAGCCTGCCCTGGAACGAATTCTGCAAGGTGATGGAGGAGCAGGGTTATGATTCGCTGCATGCCGGTGCGCAGCCGAAGAAGCCGGTTGCAGGAACGCGCCGCGATCTGGCCGCTGAGCTGGTTGCGGTCGTCTCCTTAAAGAAATTCGGCCTCCAAGAGCAGACCATTGATTTTTTGAAGCCGGGGTATCAAGAGCTTGTCAGGCGCGGGATCGTCACTGCGGACACTGTGGATGAGATCCGCTCGTTGCTCACCGAGGTCACCGAAAAAGCCGGTGAACTCGGCGGTGAGGCCCTGTTTGCATTCCACTATCTGGTGCTTGCCGGGTGCGTCACGAAGGGGAATCTTAAGGAGGTGAAATCCCTGCTCACCGGCCTTGCCGCCCTCAAGGATGATGCCCGTCTTTGGGCGTATTCAAAACTGGCCGACCTAGCACACAAAAAGCAGATTGTTGCCGCGGATAATTTGATCTTGGTCCGGAGGCTTTTCTTGAGTTGTGCAAAAGGCAGTGCCGCAGGGGATGCAAGCCACCTTTTCGATTATATCGGCGAACTGGCCGAGGCCGGTGTCGCAACCGCGGGGAACGTGGCGCAGGTACAGGCGCTCATGGAAGAGTTGATCAATAATACGGGAGATCGCAGCGGTCTGGATGATCCTTATGCTGCGGACGATGCGCTGCTGCCCCTGGCAAAAGCCAAAGCGGTCACCGCCGATAACATTCCCGAAACGATCGCGTTGTTCAGGAAGCTCTCCCTGGTACAGCCGAAATGGAACTTCAGGGCCCTTGCGGAGCATGCCGCAGAGATCACTGCGCAGCAGATCAAGGACGGGACGCTGATCAATCCGGATGTCGAGCTGATCCTCCTGCGTAAAGGAGCGGTGCCCACCGATCAGCGGTGGTGGCTGGCCCCTTCGGGTTTGGACGAAGATGAAGGCGATCTGGAGAGCGATGAAGAGCTCTACGGGCGTGCAGTGTTGAGCCGGGACCCGCACCTGGCGATGGTCATGAAACAGCTGCTTTACCGGCGTTGGGCATGGCAGCGGAAAAAACAGGAGCTGCCGGCGTATGAGGATAAGGCAGCGCTGGCGAAGCTGGTGCGCATCTACAGCCTTCCCTGGAACGAATTCTGCAAGGTAATGGAGGAGCAGGGATACGATGCGGTGCATACCGGTGTTCAGCCAAAGAAGCCGGTTGCGGGTACGCGCCGCGATCTGGTTGCCGAGCTGGTTGCGGCAGCCAGCAAACGGGCTTTCAACCGGCCCGAGCAAAGCATTGAGTTTCTCGCCGACGGGTATAAGCAGCTGGTGAGCTCGGGGGTGGTGACTGAAGCGAATGTGCGGGAGGTGTGTTCTCTCGTTGAAACGCTTGCTGCTCTTCCCGGCAAGCACGCAACGAATGCGCTTTTGGCTCTGGATGGCCTGATCAGCGCCGAATGCGTTACCGCCGGTAATCTGAAGGCGGTGCGTGCGCTGTTGGCGGGGCTTGCCTCGATCGAGGGAGAGAATCGCGCGCAAGCGTACGCCGAACTCGGGAAGCTTGCTTCGCAACGGCTTTTGGTTTCCCCGGATAACCTCGATGCGGTGCGGTCGCTCTATATGAGCTGTACCCGCGGCCGGGCCGCTCAGGAGACGTACCGGCTCCTGCCGGCAATCACTGCCCTGGCTAAGGAAGGAGTCGCTACCTCCGCGAATGTTTCGTCGATACAGCAGCTCATCAGGGAATTGGTTTCGAATACGCAGGATGAGAACGGGATTGCCTATTCACCTGCGGCAGGCGGGGCGTTGTTTGCCCTGGTAAAGGCAAAGGCCGTAACCGCCGATACAATCCCGGAGACGATCGCGCTGCTGCGTAAACTTTATCATGGACAACAGCAATGGAATTTTGCCGCTTTAGAGGCTCATGCGCAGGAGATTACCCCCCAACAGATCAAAGAGGGAACGGTCATTTCCCCGGATGTCGAGTTGATCCTTTTGCGCACGGGGGCGGTTATCGGCGGGGACAGGTGGTGGTTGGGGGTTGACGGGGATGCAAAGGATGCCGAAGGAGATGCCCGGTTGTATCAGGAGGCGCTCTTCAGCCGCGATCCCTATCAGGCGATGGTCATGAAGCAGCGTCTCTACCGGCGCTGGATTCTGAGCAGGGAGAAGAAGTCGCTGGCTGCGCATGAGGATAGGGAGGCCTTGGCAAAGATCGTGCGCATCTACAGTCTCCCCTGGGAGGAGTTCTGCAAGGTGATGGAGGAGCAGGGGTATGAGGTTTTGCACAAGGAAGGCGGCGCAGCGGGTGAGCAACGGGTTGCGGACGGTCAAGCTGCGGTTGCGATGCAGCAGTCGGAGAAGCGGCTGTTGGGTGCCATGCGCGCGCTTGGGGCGGGGAAGAAATTCCACGTCCATTTGAGGCGCTATTTCCATGAGTTTCTGGTCAGCGGGGTGATCTCCGCTCAGGAGCCGCAGGCCGCGCAGCAGCTTATGACCTCGCTCGTCGATAAGCTGATAAGGGGCAGGCGGGCGGGAGTCGATGCGGATTGGGATACGGTGCTGTGGGCATTTGCGGCCTTGCACGGGCTCGTCACTGCCGGTGCGGTAACGCGGAACAATCTCTCTTCGGTTATTGACCGGGTCATCGTGGCCATCAATGATAATGCGGGGCGGGAGGGATTTTCGCGCCTGCGTGATCTTGCTTCCACGGTGAAAGAACAAGGGCTGAATCCTGCGGTGCTTGATCTGGAGCTCATTGCCTGCGTCGCCCAAGAGGCTGATGCGGATGTCTTCTGGCAGCTTTCAAAGATGGCCGAGCAGGTGAAGCAGAAAGAACTTGATCAACGCCTGTTCGATCCTTCCCTGCTGTCGGGTTTTGCCAGACACGCGAGCTCAGGGGGCGACGCATACGCCGCACTGGTCCTTCTGGCCGAGCAGGTCAAAGAGCGCAACCTTGATCCCGGGTGGTTGGATCCCGGGTTTTTGGTCCGTCTGGCCGAGGGTGCCCAAGGGCGGCTTTCGGAGGTCTTGGGTATGTGGGTGGATATGCTCACTGACGAAAAGATATCCGAAGGCGAGCAGGCGCAGCTTAAAAAGCTCTTTACCGTACTCGTCGATAAATCAGGAGAAAATACCTATCGGGCATTTTCGTCGTTGCAACTGGTGTTCGGTGCGGTCGTCGAGACCGGAGCCGAGGGGATGTTTGATATCGTTTTTCTGACCGCTCTTGCCGAAGAGTTTACGGCGGATGCGGATCTGGCTTTTCGGATATGCGCAGAGCTTATACGCAGGAAAGCCTTGACCCCAAAGACGCTTCCTGCGCTCAGGCAGATCTTCCATATGTTCGGAATCGCAAACGCCAGGTGGAACCTGGAGGCATTCCTGCGGCAGGCGGCGCAGATCACCCCGGAAAGGCTCACGGAAGAAAACTTTGTTAATGCCGATGTGCGGTTGATCCTGCTGAGGGAGGGGGCCTTCGGCGGCGCGGCGATCGGTGACGGTCACGGAGCGCTCTATCAGGAGGCTCTTTTTTCCCGCGATGCGCATCAGGCGATGGTCATGAAACAGCGGGTGTACCGCCAGTGGCAGGCGCAACAAGGCAAAGAATTCGCTGCGCATGAGGATCCGCTGATCCTGGCGCAGATGGTGCGCATCTATAGCCTTCCCTGGAACGAATTCTGCAAGGTGATGGAGGAGAGAGGATACGAGGCGCTGCACCGGGATCCAGGCGCCGTCCTGTCGCTTCCCGGGAGCAGTCCGGCGATGGGGCAGGAAGCGGAAAGTGTCCTGGCAGCGCAGATCCAAGGACTAAAGATGCTGCTGGGCAACGAAACGGGCCTGGATCTGCGTTGTAAGAGCTTAGTCGAAAGGATGAAAGCCGATCGAGGGATCAAGCTGAGTTCTCCGGAGCTGGAGACGCTCGTTTCTTTCATCAGGCGTGCCGCAAGCGATAAGGAGAAATTCAGCTTGACCACGGTGGCGGCCAATGCAGCGGTGAGTAACCCGCTTCTGGTTCCCCTCATTCTCGATGCATTGATCAGGCATGCCGATGATCCCGGCACGGTCAAGGTGCTTGCCTGGGCTCTCTTTTACGATATCTACGAGATGAAGCTTCGCTTTTCCCAGGAGCAGGTTAACGCGCTCCTTGAAGTCGGTATCCGCGTTCCCGAAGCGGCGGGAAGTATCGCCTCGGCTTTGGAAGGGGCGTTTTCGTTTAACGCGGATTTGCGCGTCTCAGCGGGCCAACTGGAAAAGATCCTGGCCCTGGTCTCGGATCCCCGTTTCGCGTGGGGGAAGGTCTCGACGCTGGTGCACCTGGCTTTGACTGCCGACACCAGCCTGAAAGTGCCGCCGCAGGCGCAGGCGGCAATTATCGATGCGATCCGCCAGAAAGGTAAAGATGCGGGAGCGCGGGATGCGCAGCTGTGGATGCGGATTATCCGGGATGATCCGGCATTGGGCGTTTCCGAGCAGGACGCAACGTTTGTTTTCGGGCAGCTCGGCTCTGACGGCGCGCTGCTTGCCTTTACCGAGCTGGCCGGATTGATGCTTGAGCGAAATCCCGCATTGAGCCCGGCTCCGGAACAGATCAATCCCTTGATCGTCTTCCTGGGTTCGCGCGGCGGCATGTCCCTGGAGGCGGAGCGCTCGATCGTCACGGAGACGCTCAGGCGGGCCATGCTCAACCATCCTGCCCTGATCGAGGCGGTATTGGGCGCGATCGCCGAAGCCACATTTACGTTCTCCGAAGGGATCGAACTTGCGTTGGGCGAAGCGATCGGAGAAGCCATTGCTCAGAGCGGGATACAGCCTGAACGGCTGATTGTTCTTATCGAAAGAGACAATAGGGATCCGGGGATGAAACTGTTGTATCAGGTTGCGTTGCGGGGCGCTCTGGCGCGCAATCCTGCCTTGCGGTTGACGCCGGAACAGGTCAGGCGCGTGTTGGCGCTGTTCGATAATACGCAGAATGTCCGCCCGCGGGTGGCGCTTGCCGGGATCCTGGGCCGGGCAGCGTGCAACAGCGGGGAGACGGCACAGATCCTTCTGCAGACGTTGAAAGAACGGCTGCAATCCACCTCAACCGACAGTCCTCTGTTGGGGCTGGCGCTGGCGCGCTCTCTGTCCCAGAGCCAGGCATTACGCGAAAAAGCGTTGCGTTTGTTTGCCGGGGCCGATGCGTTCAGTCAGATCTGGGGGCTCTCCCGTGCCTTTGGCCATGCCGCGCAATTCAATCCGGCCTTGATCGACGAATATATCGAGCGGTCCGGGGATCCTGCGCTCTCCGCCGATGCCCGCCGGTTTTTCCTGTATGCACTCGGCGCCTCGCTTGAATTCGCCCGGTTGACCTTCGAAGAAGCGCCTCCTCTGCCGTCGCCGCAGGATGCGCTGCGGATTGTCAGAACCCTGTACGCGGCGGGCGATACCCTGGGGATCAAGAACGGCCTCAAGAATTATCTGGAGATAAGCAAAAAGCCGTTGCACGAGCATCTGCAGGATGAGGAGTGGGCCAGGATCCTCGGCGATACCCCGGAGCTGACCGAGGACGATGCGCGGCGCCAGGCCTATCTCGGCGTGCTCTGTGAGCCCGATATGGTCCGGGCGATGATCCTGAAACAGCGGGTGTACCGCGCCTTGCAAGAAACAACCCGCGGCAGCTCTCTGCCTGCATATGAGGATCCCGCGGTGCTGCGGGAGGCCTTGCCATTCTACCGCTTGCCGTGGCAGCAATTCTGCGAAGTCATGGACAAGCACTTTGAGCTGGTGCATACCGCTCCTCGCCAGGCGCAGGCGCGCCTGGCTCCGGTTGCAACAGCAGTGACTCGGCCTGTTCCCCCGGCTGCCCCGGGGATGGCGCAGGAGGTGTGGGAAGAGCTCTCCAGCGATGCCAAGAGCCTTGCGTATAAAGATAGTATTCTTGCCGCGCTTGACGCCTTAGCCGGTGCTCGTCTCTTGACGCCGCAGACACGGGCGCAGGTCGTTTCCTTGATGCGCGCGGTCCTTGCCAATGTAGACCAGGGGGTTAACTTTGTCTTTGCCACGGAATCGATCGAACAGGTGGCCGAAATTGCCTACGCGATCGCGGGGGGAAGAATCGATCCTGCGTTGGCGAAGCTGGAGTTTTTAACCGGTCTTGCCCGGCACAACGAGGTCTTCTGCAGGATCTCTTTCGAGAGCTTTTTGCATCTTGCGCAAGCCTTGCGCGGGCGCAGTGTCGGGCCGGCGGATATCGAGAAGCTCTTCGGCATAATTTATACAAGGCCGCATGTTGCCGCTGCGAGTTTGCGCGCGCTGGGAGAGTTGTCGCAAAAAGTGAATACCCATGAAGCATCTCCCGCCGTTTTTTCCTTTCCTTTGTTATATGCCATTGCCGAACATTCCGGGGATGACGCTTCCGCAACCTATGCATTCCTGGGGGTGTTAGGCATGGCGGCAGCCAAAGGCCAGGTTGACGTCCGCTGTATTGATCCGGCGGTGCTTGCCGAGATGGGGGCGCATACGGCAACCGGCATTCATCCGGCTTTGACCGAGCTCTTCAATCTCGGCGAGGCGGTATCCACCGGCAAGATCCCGGGAGATTTCCTGGAGAAGGAGCTTTTGACTGCTCTCATCAGGATCGATGGGAAGAAGGCAGCTAATTCCTTGCAGTCGCTTAAGCTGCTCCTTCTGGATCCGGGGATCGCACGTCTTGTCCCGGGGGCGCTGACGCCGGCGCTCCTGAAGGATATGATCGCTCACAGCGGCGGCAGGCCGGGGTATGCGCTGCAGGCGTTGCAGATACTCTCGGAAGCCGGGGCGGTTTCTGCGGATAATATTGGGGAAGCAGCGGCCTTGAGCGCTTCGCTTGCCGCATCAGGTAGGCCGGCAGCGAGCCTCGGCGCCCTTGACCTGATGCTTGAGGCACAGACGATTACCGCAGATAAGATCAAAAACAACACGCTCTTTTCTCCCGATGTCTTTTTGATGCTCATAAAAACGTTGCCTCCCGAACCGCTCGATCAGGATTACGACGAGTTGCTCGAGGGAGCGGAGTTCGGGGAGCTGTATGCCCGTGCTTTGGCAACGGGGGATGTCGCCTTGGCGCTTTCCCTGAAACAGAAGCTGTATCTGATGCAGGCGCAGAAACCGGGATTGGCAGAGACCGATTTCAAGGCGCTGGATATAACTACCCGGGAGTTTTTATTGCCGATCTATCGTTTGCCCTGGGCTGAATTCTGCAAGGTCATGGAGGAAAAGGGGTACGAAGCGGTGCATCAGGATCCGGCCCTGTTTTCCCGTTTTGACCAGAAGGTCTCTGGTGCCGTTGGTCCGGTGTCCGCTCAGGCGCCGGAAGAGTCTTTGACAAGCGTACTGTTTGAGCTGGCGCGCTCGAGAGTTGGCGTGTCGTATCATGAAGCTATGCGTGCGGCAATAGCGGAATTGGTGCGCAGCGGCAGCATCAAAGAGAGCGATGGGCAGGCCGTTGCCGCTCTGTTTTCCTCCATGACCGATGAGTCGATCCCGCAGGGGAGTGTACAGGCTAATCTCAAGGCCTTTGCGGATCTGGCCAGAGGTGTCAGGCAGCGACAACTGGATCCGGTGGTGTTGGATCTTACGCTTCTGTCTACTTTCGCTTCTTTCACGTCGGATTCTTTCCTCTATTATAGTGCTTTACAACAGCTCGCTGAAAAGGTGCGGAGCAAGGGGTTGGATCGACTCGTACTTGATCGTGCGTACCTGCTATCTCTTGCACAGAAAGGAGCCGCTTCGGATGACTACCAATCATTGGGTGCTTTGGCAGAAGCAGGGGTCATTACCGAGGCAAGCTTTGACCGGGTGAAAGCACTCATTGCTTTGATTTCGGAAAGGGCACGCAGGAACTCGTTTTTTGCAAACGATTGTTTGCGGCGGCTGGCGGCGTCAGGAGCGGTTACCCCGGATAATCTGCCGCAGGTCCAAAAACTCTTTGAAGCGCTCTGTGTCACTCGCCCTGACTGGAATTTCTCCGCCTTTGGCATTCCGGCGGCACACACAGTCACCGCCCAGATGATCACGGATGAAACCGTGATCCATCCCGATGTTCGTCTCATCCTGCTGCGTGAACAGGCATTCGGAGGGATGCCTCTCGATGACCGCTATGAGGCACTTTATACCGAGGCGCTCTTTTCCAAAGATGCCGTTGCGGCAATGATCTTAAAACAACGTTTGTATCGGCAGTCGCAGGCATCAAAAGGGAGGATTCTTGCCGCGCACGAGGAGCCGACGCTTCTGGCACAAATGGTGCGCATCTACGGCCTTCCCTGGGATGAGTTTTGCACGGTGATGGAGGGAAAGGGTTATGAGACGGGGCACCGTAACCCCTCTCAACTCATCAAAGCGGCTCCGGGGGCTGTCTCCCAAGAACAGGTAGTAGAGGAATTTTTCAAGGCGGTCCAAAAATATCTTACGCCCGAAGATCGCGCGACCTTTAGGGAACGCTATGTCGTGCCGATGATCAATAACGGGGCCCTGACCGTTGAGAATCGCCAACAGGTGATCCGGATGTTCGCAGCTCTCGGGAAACAGCCGGGGACGAACCTTCTTGATGTGATTCTTGTCTTTCGGTTTCTCGCAGACAAACAGCTCGTGACGCCGGATACCCTTCCTGCAATCGAGCGGTTATTTACGATGCTCAATATCGCGCAAGGGGAGAAGCATCGTCACGGGTTGGGGATGCTGAATGTCCTGGCGTACAACGGAGCGGTCACCGTAAATAATTTTGCCGCAATACAGGCTTTCCTTGAGGATATCCTCAAGGGCATTGCGGAGGCCGACGCTCTCCAGATCTATAATCTCATGAGTAATCTGGCCGAAGCGCGGTATATCACCCCGGCCAATCTTTCCGAGGTCGCGGAGTTGTTCAAGGAACTTTTCCGTTACCGCGATTCGAATGTCTTGCTTGCGGCGAATGTTGCGCTGGGGAGTCTGGTGCGCTCGGGGGCGGCAACCGCAGGAAATGTGCCGCAGGTGCTGGCGTTGTTCAAAGGGTTGCGTGCCGGGGTTCCCGAGTGGAATTTCGGGGCTTTGACGTCCCGCGCAGAAACGCTTTCTGCGGCCGAGCTTGCCGCGGGCGCTGTTTTTAATTCCGATGTCCAACTCATTCTCCTGTCGCAGGAGCGCAGCGGCGGCGATTTCGCGATCATATCCGGGGATGAGGAGGCGTATATCGATGCCCTCCTCTCACCTGATGCGCATAAGGCAATGCTCTTTAAGCAGCGCAAATATTGCCAAATACAGCGTCGCAGCGCCGGCCGGAAGCTTAAGGAATACGCAAACCCGGCTGTCTTGGCGGCACTCATCGGCCTGTACCGGTCGCCTTGGAGCCAGTTCTGTAAGGCGATCGAGGAGCACGGATATGATGCAATCCACCGCAATCCGCAGGTCCTGGCGCTACCGGTACCGGCCAATCCTTTGGCGGTGGATAAAGATGAATTCTACCGCAGCCTTGAGGGCAGCGTTGACGCAGGCGAAATATCGCCGGATGCTGTTGAAGGACAACGCAGGTTAAGAGAATGCGCGGATGCGCTGGTTGAGAGCGGCGCAGCCGATGCGGCGAACCGGGACGCGGTTACGAAGATGATCGCGACGGTTATTATCGAAAACCGGGGATTTGCCTTTGCGCCGTTAAGGGTTTTGACGGCAATGGCCAGGGCGGGGTTTCCGGTGCGCGAGCATATCGGGGAGTTGCAGGAGCTTTTGGTGTCGGCAGTCAGGCAGGGGGCGGCAGATTTCGAGGCAGATGAGGCATATATGCGCTTGGAAGGTCTGGTGAATGATGTTGCCGGCAAAAGATTGGACCGAAGCGTCCTTGACCTGGGGCTGTTGCGTCTCATCGCAGAGAAGAGCGCCAATAAAGGTTTTGAAGCGTATAGCATCTTGGCGTTGGCTGCCGAATACGGGCTGGTCACGGCAGAAACGCTTGGCGCCTGGAAATCCGTTATCGAGGCGTTGCTTCGTTTTGCGAACCTTCGCCCCGGAAATCTCGGGGCCCTTGCCGGGTTTGTCAGTGCTCAGGATAAGGCGTATCTGTTGGAGCGTTTAAAGGATAACCGGCTGATACTGCCGAACGTCATTGAGATCCTCCTGGTCGATCCTGATTTCGTCTCCGAGATAACCGGCGATTTGGAAGCCGAGTATCAGGCGGCGGTTTTCGCCGAAACCGACGCGGCCGCTGCGGCGTTTAAACAAAAAGTATACCGGTTGAAGCATGCCCGCGAAACCCGAGAGCTTCTTTCGGCGCAGCCTGTCGTGCCCGAAGCGCTGATCTTCTACCGTATCCCCTGGAAAGAGTTTTGCCGGTTCATGCGCAACGATTTCGAGGCGGTACACCAAGAGCCGCGGGCTGCCTGGGAGCGGTTTTCTCAGACGACGCCGGCGCCCGTGACCGTTGAGCCGCCTCAGACGCAGGAGACGTCAAAGAAGCCCGCGGACGCGCCCTTGGTGCCGCAGGCCGTTTTTTCAAGCCCCGAGCATGCCCGGGCACATCAGCTCCTGCAGCAGATGGCCGCGGATGCCCTGGGTGCTTCCCGCGATGTGGATGCGGCAAGCGAAAAGGCAAAAGAGCTTCTGGCTCTGCTTAAGGCGCAGCGCGGGGTGCAACTGACGAGGGAGGAAGCAACGGTGCTGCTGAATGTTTGTCTGGAGACCAACGTTACCGTGCACATGGCGTATTCCATGTTCGTCGAGGCGTTGAGCGAGGCTGCGGTCAACAATGTAGAACTGGCGCCGCTGCTTTTGCATGCTATCGAGAAGCTGACGACCGGCAGCTTCGAGCGTTCGCTCTTCCATGAAGGTTTGGCGCGTGTTCTTACGGCACATGAGTCGGTCCGGTTAAACGAAGCGGAGACGACCTTGCTGGTCAATTCGCTCCGTCAAGGCGGCAGCTCTATTTACAAAATGACCGGTCCTCTGGAGCGGGCGCTTGAAGGGGCGGGGCGTTGCGAGATTACTCCGGCTCATCTGGATACGCTGCTGTCGATGCTGGTGCGCGGGTACCGGGGAGACAATTCCTCCAAGGAAGCGCTGCGGCGGGTGGTAGCTCTTGCGCTGGCGCGCAACCCCGATCTCCTGGACCGGGTCGTTGTTGCCTTGAAAGGTGATGCGATTGAATATCATCTCGATGATGTCTCGCAATACGTGAGTGAGGCGGTGGGGATAGCTGCGTCTGAACGTCCTGAGCTGATTGGCCGGATCCTGCAGCTGCTGCGGCACGATCAGCCGCTGTATGTCCGCCACGGCTTAGGTGATGCGCTCAGGAGCGGGCTCAACCGCAATCAAGAGATTACCGTCAGCGACGCGGACATCATGATGTTGATCGGGGCGATCATCGCGCAGAGAACGGTCGCTACTGATTATGCCGGCGCCCTCGGGGAGGCGCTCAGCCGTCAGAAAAATTTCCGTTTCCCCGAGGATCGGTTCCGCACGCTCCTCTCTTTCTTTAAGCCCGACGCGAATTGGGCATGGATGTTGCTGGCCGATGCGCTTAAGTATGGCATCGCCCATACACCGGCCTTGGCACAGATCTGCCTGCAGGCGGTGCGTCAGGATCCTTCCAATACCGCGCTGCGGATTGCGGTCCTGCATATGCTGGCAGGAGGTCTTACGGGTAATCCGGGGATCGTCCTGGACCGGGATGCCCTGGAGATGTTGCGGCCCGAGGACCAGGACGAGCAGGGTCGGTCATATTATCGGTCTTTTTGTGTCGCTGCGGTGGTGAACAATCCGGCGTTGGCCGAGGAATCGCTGCGGCTCATCGAGGATGCAGATGCCTCAAATGAGGTCAGAACGTTCCATGCCCATGTGCTCCAGAGTGCGCTGGAAAGTATGCGCCTGCCTGCACAGGCAGCGCTGCGTTTCGTGCGCGGCCTGGCAAAGGCAAAGATGCTCGACGTGGCGAAGGAGGCAGCCAAACAACATCTGCGCAAGCCCGGGAATTCCCTGCACGGCGATTCGCTCCAGGAGGATTGGGCGCTTGTGTTCGGGGATGCGCCGTTTGCGGACCTGCGTCAGTGGTGGGGGCAGGGGGAGTATATCGAGACGGCGATTGCCGGAGACGTCCGTCGCGCCATGCGCCTGAAACTGGATATCTATTACGAGACGGTCATGCACGATCGGCCGCCCAAAACGTCGGTTCTGGATAAGCTTCCGGCTTCAAAACGCGAAGTCCTGCTTGCTTTTTACCGGCTGCCGTGGAAGGAATTTTGCGCCCTTATGCAGCAAGATTTCGTCCTTATCCACCGCGACCCGCAGGGTGCCCTTCAGAAATACCGGGCGCAGATAGAGCAGGCTCAGCCCAGGCTCTCGCCCGTATCAGCCATAGACCAGACAGCATCGGCAAAGGCCGCTGAAGAGGCGCTGGCACAAGAGCTCGATAGGCTCATCGATCAGGAGCTGGACCGGCTCTGCGGCGCCGGAAAGAACGGAGATCCCGACCGGCTGCTCTATTACTACATCGATATCGGCATGCGCTACAGCGGCGTTACCGAAGGCATGGACTTTGTCGCCTTCAAGGAAGAAGCCAAGCGCGTCGCGCGCGATCCAAACGCGGCCAAGAAGATGCTCCCGCAGCATGCGATCCTGCTCTACCGCGACCTGCGCCAGAGCTTGCGCCAGCAGTATCCGCGTTTCGAGGCGCTGCTTAAACCCAAAGTCAGCGCCCACGAGTTCAAGGCGATACAACTCTTGAGCAAAGAGATCGCCGAGACCCTGCAGGAAGCGGCCGAGAGCGGACGGTTGCATCTGCGCGGGAGCATAACCTTCCGCGAGGTGCACCGTTTCAACAAGGTCTTCAGCCGCTACTACCTGCAGAATCCGGAAGAGGCGGTTTCCCGTCTCTTCGATCTCTTCCAGCTGACTGCCTGGACGGTGTACGGCCGCTACATCGGCCGCGGGGAAGAGCATATGTTCGGGGCGGTTATGCGCGAGGTCTTCCTGCGCAAGCAGTATGCGCCGCTCTATGTCACCGCCAGCGTTTCCAATCGCGGAGAGCTGACCGGCAGCAAGCTGACGGATTTGTTTTCGCGCGGGACGTTCGAGAGGACGCCGCTGCCGCCGTCGGCGCTGGAATCGCAGAGCCAGGTTATCGTCGCCGCCCAGCGGGCGAGCGCCTGCGGGCTGCCCCTGATGCTCTTTACCCCGTCGAATCATTTTGCCAACATGGCGGCTGAGTCGCTCTCCCTCCAGGACAATACCCTTGTATTTGCCGTACCGATGAGCGGGTTCTCCCAGGTGGGCGAATTCTTCGGCAGGAGCCTGCCGGATCCGGCTACCCACCGGCCGCAGTGGAGCCGCGGCATCATTGCCCGGATGATGGAAGTGGCGCGGCAGAATCCCGATCAACAGGTGTATCTGGTCCTGGAGAATATCGAGTATGCCTCCGGGGATTTGCGCATGGCGCTTCACCAGGTGCTCCTGGAGCGCAAGGTCACCCTTTCAAACGAGAAAGCTGCTGACGGCAGAATGATCGGGGAGCAGCCGTTGCCCAAGAACCTGCAGATCGTCATGACGATGCACGAGGATGCCGATATCGGCGACGAGTCATTCATGGACCGTTCTTCCGGGTTTTTCCTCGGCGTCCCGGGGACCAAGGAGATACGCGCGTATCTGGCCCGGCGCTTTAAGCTCTCCGGCAAAGCGGCGGAGACGCTCGTCGGGTTGTGGGAAGATCTGCAGGGGCATCCGGTGCTCCGGGAACGGTACCTGCTGCAGGATGTCATACAGATAGCTTCGTACGTCGCCGGACGCCTGCAGGAGGGTGCGCCCGAGAGCGCGCTGTCCGGTCTCATCAAGCAGGAGGCGTGGCTGCATTTGAGTTCCAAAGTCCCGGCACCGGAGCAGGAAGAAATCTTTCCCGAATTGCGGTCTCTGCTGGGCCTTAAAGAGACGCCCGGTTTTACGGTCGGCCTCTCCCCGTCAGGGGATCGGATAGATGCAGGCGGCATCAGTATCCCGGTCAGTCCGGAAAGCGCCTTCGGGCAATTCCTTTCCCGGCATCGCGGGATCCCGTTCAAGGACGCGCTTGAAGGTTTTGTCAGTCAGGCAAGCGGCGGCAAGCGGGATTATTTTATGACGCCTACCGAAGAGAGGATCTTCTGTCTCCTGGCGCGCGTGCACCGCTTTGCGCCATCCAAATTCATCTTTCTGATGGGTTCCCCCGGCGGCGGCAAGACAACCATTGCCCGTGTATTCGCCGATGTCGTGGGAGCGCAGCCGTACGAATATACCCTGAACAAGGAGATCGATTTGGGGTTCTTCCGCGGCGGGCTGGGTTTGAGCCGCCAGGGCATCAGTTTGCGGGTGCCGGACTATTGGCGCGCACAGGGCGAGGATAACGCGTTCTTCATTTATAACGAGGCAGATACCCGCGTTTTCTTCCTGCAGTGGCTCTGGCCCACCCTGGCCGGGCGCAGGGTGCGTTTCGGCGCCGAATTCCCTGGGCAGGGTTTCGATCCGGACGATCCCCTTGAAGCGGTGGCGTTCGGCCGGGACCAGCTGCATATCGCCACCGGAAATATGCGCGAAGACGGGATATCCGGGGCGGTGGCTGCGATGATGCCTGCGGTCTACAGTATGGAGCGTTCGGCCGAGGAGATGAATGAGATCACCCTGCGTCTGATGGAGAGCTGGTTGCGCAAATCCGGCATCGCTGAGTCTTCCGCCGAGACCAGGCGCCATTCCCAATCGCTTGCCGCGGTCTATAACCGGTTCAATCGCGGGGTCCTGGAAGGCGAGTTTGTCTCCTCCCGCGAGATCACTCCCCGGCAGGTCGAGCGTTTCTGTGCCTTGTACGCTTCTCTGCTCGCGAACGGGATGCCGGCGCAGCGGGCGTTTGAAATTCTGCTTCAGGTGGTTTTTGTGCGGATGTGGGAGAATGAGTTTGACCGTATGGTTGCCGCAGGGATCCTGGCCGGGGTGACCGGCGACCTGGCGCCGCCGACCGAAGCGGAACTCCTTTCGTTCCTGCGCGATTTTTCCCTCGATATCCCGCTTTTGGTCTTCGATAACCAGACCGTCGGCTTCCCGCGCATCCGCGCGGCGATCCTCCCGCAGGCAGGGACGGTGCGGGAGCATACGGTCAATATCAGCCGTTTCCATACCAAAGCAAAGCTCATCGGCGGCCTGAGCAAAACCCCCGAAGACGGGGAGCCGTCAAACAAGCTGGGGGTTTTAAGCTCGCTGATCCTGCAGGCGCATCTGGATGAGCGCCAGCACTGCGCCTGGGTGCAGGGGTACCTCGACCTCAATCCGCAAGTCGCCCCGCTCCTGAACGAATTCTTCCAGACCAACTGGCTGCAGGTCGACGATATTATCGACGATGATCTGATCGATTCGGTTATCGGCCGTCTGGGCGTATCCGGCGCTTTCGAGCGGGTCCGCGGCGCGTATGAGCAGGCGACGGGCACTACCCTGGCGGTAAGCCTTGAAGCGCTCTTTGCCGCAGAGCGCCGTTCGCTGGTGCGCTACCTCATCGGGTTCAAGCCGTCGAACCTGCGTTTTGTCATTCTGGGCGAGGCCAACGAAGAGATCACCCTGCATCCGGCCGATGTCGACCGGTTCTTTGCGGTCAATCTCGCCCAGACGATCGACGGGCCGTGGATCGCCTCGCGCCTCGAAGCGGGATTTTCCGGGGCCGTACCGGCGCGCCTGCGCACTGCGGCGGCGGCATGCGCCCGTGCGGCCTGGGAACTTTTTGAGGCGCAGAAGGATGCCGGGTTGTATGCGTACAACCGTCTCGGCGCGCCGAATGTCGACGCTTTTCTTGCGGAGATCAACCGCAGGGCAGAGGAAGGCTCGCTCGATGAAGTGCTCCTGCGGCTGCTGGCGTACCATCTGCTGGGCAGCGGCCTTGCCGCGGAAGAGGAGGCTGCCGGGGAAGGAGCTGCGCCGCGCGATTTCCGCAAGGAGTTCCTCGACCGGATCGGCTTGGAAGCCGGGGCGGTGCGCTACCAGCGGGAGTTCGCGCTGCGGGAGTCGGCGTTGCGTCCGGGAGAGCGCCGCGTCTGGTACGGCATTACCGCGACGCTGGGCGGACGCACGTACCGTCTCGGCGAGGTCCAGACTCCGTACGCATCGGCACGGCAGCTCGACGAATACGGCCGCTACGAATTCATCAGGGACGGCGTTGCCGAGCGCGTGCGGCTCCAGGCGCCCTTGCAGAATCTCTTGGCGCAGGAAGCGGCGAAGCTGCTCTTTGAGCGCGCGGGATTGCCGGTGGTCCTGGAAGGCGATCCCGGCGGCGGCAAGACCACCTCTTCGCACGAAATAGCGCTGGTGAGCGCGCGGGAATCGTTCGAAGAAGGAATGTACAAATGGATCGATCTTTCCGCGCTTCTGGGCGCGGTGACGCTGCGCGGCAGGGAGATCGCCCTCAACGCGCTCGATAAAGACGCATCGGGCAGGTACCTGCTCGATTTCCTGCGGGCCTACAGCGAAGGAGGCGTCTATATCGCGGATGAAGGGCGCGTCTCGGATGCCGCCGGGCATCTTTTGCGCTGGCTGGTGACGGTAGCGCGCCAGGATGCGATCGACCTCGGTGATTTCCATCCCGGCCTTCAGGGGGTAGTGATCAAACGCCACCCGCGGTTCAGCTTCGTGATCACGCAGAATTACCATTTCAAGACCGAAGGCCGCAAAGAGTTGCCGCAATCGGCGGATGAGCTCTGCGGCAAGATCCGCGTCGACAATATCCTCAGCTATGAGGACGCTCGCTCACTCATCGATTATTACCTCGAGGGGGCCGTGTTCCCTGCGGAGCTGAAGATGCAGCTGGCCCACCTTCATAATAAGCTGAGCCTTTCCCATCCCCAGAAACGCACGATCAGCCCGCGCGACCTCATCGAGATCGTGCAGCAGCTGCGCCGGGAACCCCGGCGGATCAAGCAGGCTCTGTATGAGCAGATTACGGTCAATTATGCGGAAGGCCTGCTCGATCCTGCCGAACGCCAGGAAGTTACACGAATCGTGAGGGAATTTTTCCCCGATTACCGCCCCCTCAGTCCCCGCAAGGCGCCCGTAACGGCTGCACGTTCCCGTTTTGTCGATGAAACGCAGGTCGCTTTCTGGGAGAACTCCGCGCGCATGCGCGATGCGGTAAGCATCCTGGCGCATATGGTCGATGCCGGCGGCAGGCAGGTGCTGGTGAATCAGCCGGCAGGCGGATTCGGGCTGGAAGCGGTCAAGCTCATGTGCCTGCGTTTCGGCAAGCGACTGGAGATCGTCGAAGGGCATCCGTTCGTCACCGCAAAGCATCTCTTCGAGAGCGAATCCTTCGAGTTTCCGGGCGAGTTCGACGGCGCCGGCCGGCGCACGGCGCGCACCGATACGTTCCGCCGGATCAGAGGCGAGATCGGCAGGCATCTGGTCAAGAGCGCGGAGCTGGCCTCCCTGAAAACCCCGGGCCAGGAGACGGTGATCGCGATCACCAACATTGAATCGATACCCGCCAGCGAACTGGTAAAGCTTAACCGCCTCCAGACCACGCATACCGTGGTCATGAAAGACGAGTCGGGAAGGCTCGTCGAATACACGCTGCCTTCGTGGGTGCATATCGTGGTGATCACCTCCGATATCGAGCGGCTTTCCTCTCCTTTTGCGAACCGTTTCAAAAAACTGGCCCTTGCGTTCCCGCAGGATCCGGCGGAGGTTACGCAGGTGATCCGGCATGAGTTCCCCGATGTTTCGGCCGATGAGGTGCAGTTGCTTCTGCGAATCGCCTCTGCGGCGGCGGAGTTTACCCGGGAGAAACGGTTTGAACTTTCCGACAACCATTATTCCCTGCGTGATATCCTGGAGCTGGCCGCGCGCGTGCAGTTGGCCAAGCAGCACGATGCGGCGTCCGGACAGAAACAGACGGACCCGTTATGGTACGTGATGCGGGCGGTGCGCAGTTTTTATCTGCGCGGCCTCTATCCCGACGACCGGATGCTTTTCGAGGAGGAGATCCTGCTCAAAGGATTCTTGGGCGGGCTCTTCCCGGATATCAAACCAGCGGCCCTGAAGCGCTATTATACGCAGCTCTCCGCGGCCCTGAGCAAGGCCTTCACCGCGGCCGAGGTCGCCGCTTATGATATCGCCGTTGCGGTTAAGGACGGGGCAAGCGCGGTGACGCATCTGGAGAACGGGATCATCGTGCGCCAGGACGGCGATTCGTTTTCCGTCATCACCCCGGCGAATGTCTACCGTTTGCAAGGCGCCAAGCTTCCCGATCGGGCGGATAAGGCGCTTGAGCTTTCGCCTGGGCTGGCGGTCTACCGCACGGGCAGAACGCTCGTATTGCGCCTGCAGTTGATGAGCGCCGTCGGCGGTGTGCCGCTTCCGATGGCCGAGGCGAACAAGAAACGAGCCCTCCCCTGGCAGGAGATGGGCGCCGAGGACGTCATGTATCCGGCTGCCGAACTGCGGGAGGCGATCGGGGCGATCCTGGAAGCCGAGCGCACGATGGTCTCCGCAAGCGGCCGGCTCATTCCCAGCCGGCTGATTCTTGTCCCGGGGGAGACCGGTAGCGGTAAGACCAGCGTCGTCAATATGCTCAGCCGGGCTCAGGGCGTGCCGGTGGTGCGCCTGAACCCGCACCGCCAGATGCGCGATTCGCATATGACGGCAAGCCTCTCCTTCGCCGGCGAGGCGCAGATGAACATACAGGAATTCCTGTTGAGTGTCGGCACCGTCAACGGTAGGCGTCTCTCGGCAGGGTTTGCGACCTCCAACCGCGTGCGCCTCTTGATCGACGAAGCCAATATCACCCGCGATGTCTGGTATTTGCTCGACGCCCTGGCCCGCGGCGAACGCGTTTTCAGCGTCCCGTCTCCCGACGGGGAGACGCTGCGCGTCGAGGTCGACGCCGAAGTGAGCGTGATCCTTACCTATAACCCCGCCGAGCGCTACGGCGGCTCCGGCGCCTCCGGGAACCGTTTTAACTATCCGGCGGCGATCAGCGCCAAGGCCTGCAAGGTTTATGTCGGGGAACCACTGAAGACCTTCAGCCGGGAGGAGATCCTCAGGATTATCGACGAGTTGTATCGCCGCGGCGAGGGGTATTTCGCGCGGGAGAAGGCGCTGGAGGGGATCGATATCGTCCCGGCGTCCGGCGGGTATTTCGAGGTGCCGCTTGAGCCGGCGCGCGTACAGAAGATCCCGGCGCCTTCTGCGGCGCGTCCGCTCTCCGCCCTGGCCGGCGAGATCAGGGAACGTTTCCGCGTCGCCGAAGATACTGAGGAACGACGCAAAGAGGAGGAAGAGGAAAAAAAGATAAGCGAAGAGGAGCGGGAACGGATAACGCAGGAACTGGCCGAAAAGTTTTCCTTCGATGCGCAAGTAATGCAGAAGGCGCTGGATGCGGCACAGAAGGCCTATGACCGGGCCCAGACCGCGCCTGAGAAGGCGAAATGCTACGCCTTCTTTGCCGAAGAGGTCCTCGTGGAGCTCTTCAAGGGGATCGCCATGAACCAGGTTGATGCCCGGCTCCTGGCGCGCACCGCGGAAGTTGCGGCACTGCTGGATGTGCGGCTCGCCGAGCTCATTCAGGAATATAACGCCGCCGAGTCGGTCGAGCAGCTCCTGGCAGCGACGCAGAAGATAGAGCGTAACGCCCGGGAGAACGGGGTGTTGCTGGAAAATATCACCCGGGTGCAGTATGCGGGAAGCCACTTTATCCGCTTTCGGGCGACCCCGATCCTGCGCACGGTTTCCTTTGACCGCGCCCAGCTCAAAGAGGTCCTCGGCGATGAGGTCTACGGGGCGGTCTTTAAGGATAACGTCGTCCCCGAGATCGTCGTCATCGACCGCAAGCCCGACGGGGCGATCGGTTATTTCGACGGCCAGAATATCGTCGTCATCGGTCTCGGGGATGCGGCGCGCGAGCTTGAGGTGGCGGCGCACGAGCTGGGACATTTCATCTCCGAAAAGACCGGCCTGGGCCATACGGAATTCTCCCGGGAGATAGCGAAGCGGCTCAAGCAAAACGTCGAGCTCTACTCGGTGCTGTTCCCGGTGCTGTTGATTCCCGACCCCGCGGCCTACCTGAAAGCGAGCATCGCCAATTTCATCACGCCGGTTCAGAAGAACAAGTCGGCCCACGACGATGCCTATGCCCTGGCAACGCGGGAGCTGCTGAACGCCTTTGCGATCCGTTTCAACCTGCGGCTGATCGAGCGCTACGAGGATGACCGTATCCGTGCGATCGTCTCCGCGGTCGAATCGGTTTCCTCCGAAGAATTGCGGCGCTGCGGGATCTCTTTCTGGCGGGATCCGGCACAGTACTACCCGCACGTTGACCGCGGTTATTACCGCACCAAGACGGTCAGGGTCAATATCAAAGGGGACGTCAGCGAGATCCCCCTCTCGTACGGCCCGGCTTTTTCCCCGCATGTCAAGGATGAGGTGATCGCCGAGACCGATGCGCAGGTCCCTGAATTCGAAGGCGGCAAGAAGCTGGTGGATGACGAGCAGAACCCGCAGAAGAAGATGGAGGTTTCCCAGCGCCGGCAACTGCCGCTTGCGGTCCAGAAATGGATGCAGCGGTATGCCCGTCTTTTCAGCCGCGACGCCACCGACGACAGCGTCGGGATGCGCAACGTTACCGAAGGCGGCGTGGCGATCGACCCCGAAGGGGTGCTGGCGGGGGATCCGGCGCGCATGTTCCTGGCCCCGCAGTACGAGGATGAGGTCAAGGGCCTGGCGCAGAACGTGCTCTTCGTGGTCGATGTCAGCGGCAGCATCCAGGGCAATACCGTCTTGCGGCAGGCGATCGAGGATATGCTCTACCAGTACGTTTCCCTGCTCCTGGCCCTTTCGCGCAAGAACCCGGACCTCAATATCGGCCTGATGACGATCAGCACCAAGACGACCCGGCTCTTCGATTTCAGGGAGTGGCAGCGGGCAAAAGGTCACCGGCAGAAGAAGGCGCTTATCGAAAAGGCCCTCTCCCGGATCTGGACGACCGGCGACGGCGGCGGCATTGAGACTCCCGCGCTTCTGGATACCCTCAGCGAGACCGAATTCCCCTCGGTTTCCGGCAAACGGACCAAGAATCTGGTCCTTGTTTTCACCGACGGACAGGAGACGGGAAGCCGGGGCACGGGCGAGAAGCTGAAACAGGAAATAGCCGCGTTTCGTAACGGCAAATACCAGAAGCCGGACGCGCGGGGAGCCCCGGCGCAGCGGCCGCGCAAGTACAAGGTCGACATGGCCTTTATCGGCATCGAGGATTCGGCCGAAGCCGGAGCGCTGGCCGAGAACTATCCCTGTTATATGCCGCTTGAGAGTGAAGTTTCCGCCGAGACGTATCTGGAGGCGCTTTTTAAGATCGCCTATCTGCAGGTCAAAGGAAAGCTCAACGGCGATTTGCGGGGAGCCCTCGCGGCGCTCTCCTCCAAGGCGCAGCAGGCGATAAGCCAGCGGCGGGAAGAGACGCGCCGCAGGGCGCAGGAGCGGCATCAGGCGATGCGTGTTGCCGCTGCGGCCGGCGCCGCGAAACCGGCGGCAGCGTATCCGCAGCCCACGCAGGGCGCCTCGGATGAGCCCCGCCCGGTACCGCTGGGTATGGGCATGATAGACGTGACCCGCCAGAACGAGTTGATCTCGCATTTCCTGCGGTCCCCGCATGAAGCAGTAACGGCGCAGGATGCGGCGACACGGATGCAGCTGCTGGAAAGCATATTCGCGGTGTTGCTGCATCCGGAATTGCGCCGTCAGGAGCATGCGGCTTTAACCGGCGTTCTCGGCGGTCTCAAGGACGATGCGGTATGGGCGCTCCTGGAAGGGGGAGTGTTGCTGTGGCAGGAGGGAGCTGCCGCCGAGACGCTTGCCGCGCTGCTGGCAGAGCTTAAGAGCGCAAAGCCGCCTGAGCAGGAGCTTCCTGCGGCGGCGCCTCAGGCCGAGGCACCGTTACGCGCATTGCTGGGAGTGGCTGCCTCCGACCCGCTGCGGGAGGGTGCGGTTCTGGTAAAGGTCAAAGAAAATCAGGGCAGGATCGTCGAGCAGGGGACGCTGCGTTTTGAGCAGGCCGGGACGCGCCGGTTCTTTGTCAAGTCTGCGGACCTGCGGCGCTTTGAAGCGGTGGCGGATATGATCGAGGCGGGGTTTGAAGAGGAAGCGGCGGCGATGAATCAGGCGGCCCAGGCGGGTTTGTCGGTTCCGGCAGCCGTCCTGCGCAATGCCGCCGGCCGCAGGGTCCTTTATACCGCCCCGGCGCCGGGTGTGGCGCTGCGGGAGCTGCTGCTGCAGGTTGAATCTGCGCAGGAGCGGCGGACGTACGCTTTGCAGGTAATGCGTGCGCTGGGGGCGCTGCACGCCTTGGGACTGACCCACGGGGACTTGGTGGATCACGGCGTGCTGCAGACCGGGAATATCTTTATTGATGAGGCCGGGAACGTCCGGTTCATCGATTTTGGCAACGCCAATACGGTTTCTGCCCTTGAGGAGTTGCGCGCCATGCTGCAGGCTTCTGTTGTGTTGGCCGAAGTGTCGCGCGCCGACCTGGAAGCTGCGTACCGGCAGGGGGGCGGGAATCCGGGAGATGAAAGACAGGAGCGTCGGGGGCCGTCTTCTTCGGGCCCGGTTGCCCCGCTGGCTCCCCTTGACGGCGTAACCCCGGACCGGACCGGGGGTATCGATTTCCGTTCGCTGCCGGTGGTGACGCAACAGGCAGTGTTATCGATCGCGCATCTTTCCGCTGCCTGCGACGCCGTTTCTGCCCAGCAACTGAGCGGTGAATGGCGGCAGATCGAACAGCTCTGGGCCGGCGGCATTGCTCCGTCGGGAGAGCGGCTCAAGCGCTACGTCGCTTCTTGTTTCGGCAATAACGTCGCCCCTGCGGATATGGCCAAGGTGTTGGCGTGCGCCGCCGACATCCTGCGCAGCGAAGAGGAACGCTGCTGCGCGACGGATAAAGATATCGAGGAGGTGTTGTTGTTCATCGAATCAGGCGCCACGGCGCCCGAAGTACAAAAATTCGTCAGGAAATAAAGAGAGCGCGTCCTGCCCAAAAGGTATGTCAGCCGAACAGATCCCCACTAAGCGGCGCGCTCTTTTTCTAATCACCAGGTGCCCTGTCACTTTTCTATTGCATTCCTCCTCTCTCCCGACTATAATACCCCCATGCCTGACTTCAAAATTTTCCTCCCCGAAAAAGACATCCCGCCGGCCTGGTATAACGTCTTGGCCGACCTGCCGTTCCCGCTGCCGCCGCCGATCCACCCCGGGACAAAGCAGCCGCTCAAGAAAGAGGACCTCCAGGCGATCTTTCCGCTCGGCCTGATCGCCCAGGAGATGAGCCGGGAGCGATGGATCGATATCCCCGCAGAAGTCATGGACATCATCCGCCTCTGGCGGCCGACGCCCCTGCGCCGGGCTCTCAATCTGGAAAAGGCCCTGAAAACCAAGGCGCGCATCTACTACAAGGACGAGAGCGTTTCTCCGACCGGCAGCCACAAGACCAATACCGCGGTTGCGCAGGCCTATTACAATAAAAAAGAAGGCGTCAAGCGCCTGACCACCGAGACCGGGGCAGGGCAGTGGGGTTCGGCCCTGAGCTTCGCCTGCCACAAGTTCGGCCTCGGGTGCAAGGTGTATATGGTGAAGGTGAGTTTCCACCAGAAGCCGTTCCGTAAATCCCTCATGCACCTCTGGGGCGCCGACGTCATCGCTTCCCCCTCGGAGCTGACCGAATCCGGCCGGTCGATCCTCAAAGAGGACCCGCACTGCCAGGGCAGCCTGGGTATTGCCATTTCGGAAGCGGTCGAGGAGGCGGCCAAGAATAAAGAGGCCAATTATTCCCTCGGCAGCGTCTTGAATCATGTACTCTTGCACCAGACGGTCATCGGCCTGGAGGCAAAAAAGCAGCTCAAGAAGATCGGGGAAAAACCCGATATCCTCATCGGGTGCGTCGGGGGGGGGAGCAATTTCGGCGGGCTGGTCCTGCCGTTCGTCAAGGACCGGTTGCGCGATCCCCGGATCCGCATCATTGCCGTAGAGCCGACTGCCTGCCCCAGCCTTACCAAGGGCCTGTACCGGTATGATTTCGGCGATACCGCGTGCCTGACGCCGCTCTTGAAGATGTGTACCCTCGGGCACCGTTTCATTCCGCCGGGCATACATGCCGGAGGCTTGCGTTACCACGGCTGCTCGCCGATCGTCAGCACCCTGCACCACGAGAAAGTCATTGAGGCACTCGCCTATCCGCAGATAGAGGTTTTCGAGGCTGCCCGTCTTTTCGCCCAGTGCGAAGGTATCGTGCCGGCACCGGAGACCGCGCACGCGGTGAAGGCGGCAATCGACGTTGCCCGCAGCGCGCGCAAATCGTGTTGTGTGCTCTTTAACTTCAGCGGACACGGGTTCCTCGATATGGCCTCCTACGATAAATTTTTCTCCGGCGAACTCAAGAATTACGCCTACCCCGAGCACGAAATAGCGCGCGCTCTCCAGGATCTGCCTCCGGTCGCGTAAGAGCGGCAATCTATTCCCTCATCCCGGGCAAAAAAGCTTGGGATTTTTTATTTTTCGAGATATAATTATACATTCTGTCTTTCCGGCTAACTCTTTTACCCAGTTGGAGTTTAAACCCAAACAGAATGATAGTGTCTTACCTTTATGCAGTGGTTACCGGAGAACGCACCGGCCTCGATGGGGTGTGCCTGCGGGCCGTACTCCGGGTGCTCTCCCTGTTGTATCGGGGCGGCGTCTTTCTCGCCCGCGGGTACGCGTGGCTGCGCCGCCAAAGCCTGCCCGCCCCCCTTATAAGCGTCGGCAACATTACGGTCGGCGGGACCGGAAAGACTTCTTTGGTCCAGGTTATCGCAGAGGATCTGATCTCCCAGGGGCGCACGGTCGTTATCCTTACCCGGGGATATAAGGGGAGCACAAGAGCACAGGAGCACAGGAGCACCAGCGAAACGATGGGGGATGAGGCGTACATGCTCCAGCAGAACCTTCCCCAGGTTCGGGTGTGCGTGGATAAAGACCGGGCTCGCGCCGCCCGGCGGGCGTTCGCCGAAGCCCGGCCCGATGTCTTCCTGCTCGATGACGGATTCCAGCAGTGGCATCTCAGGAAGGACCTGGAGATCGTCTGCATTGACGCGACGGGGCCTTTTGGCAACGGTTTCCTCCTGCCGCGCGGCTTTCTGCGCGAGCCGCTCTCGGCGCTGCGGCGGGCATCCGTTGTGGTGGTGACGAAAGTCGACGGCGCCGGCGATCTGTTCGGGTTGCTCTCGTTGCTTAAGTCACGTTGCCCGCAGGCGCTTATCGTGCGTGCGGTGTATGAACCCGTCGGCGTGCAGCGCCTCGGCGCAGAGAAGAAGCTGCAGGGGATAACGGTCCTAACGCAAGCGCCAGTTGCGCTCCTGTGCGGTATCGCGGATCCGTCTTCGTTCGAACGGCTCCTGCAGCGCCAGGGTCTGTCCGTGGGGGAGCGATTTATTTTTCCCGACCACCACCGGTTCTCTGCGCGCGATCTGGAGTCGGCCCTGCGGCGGTGCCGGGAGATGGGGATCACTAAGATCGTGATGACCCAGAAAGACGCGGTCCGCATACGGCCGCAAGACCTGGCTGCCCTGGGCCCGGGGGTTTCACTGTGGTTCCTGCGCGTGCAACTGAAAATAATCGACAATGCCGAAGCATTCCATAGCCGAATACGCGCTCTTGGCGTTCTTTAAATTTTTCAGCGCCTGCATCCGTGCGCTGCCGGTAGGCCTGCGTCTCTGGTGCGGCAGGCGGATCGGGGATCTTCTTTTCTTTTTTGACGTCCGGCACAAGGCACGCGTCTTCGCCCAGATTAACCGCGCCTGCGGCGACGGCCGCTCGCCCCGGCAGATAGACGGGCTCACGCGCCGGTTTTACCGTCATTTCGGCCAGAGCATCGTGGAGATGCTCTTTTTGCCCGCGATCACCACCGCGTACATCCGCCGCTACATCTCTTTCGAGGGGATGGAGCATGTCCAGGAGGCCTTCCGCCGGGGCAAAGGCGTCATCCTCCTGGGGGTACACGCGGGCAGCTGGGAGATCTCCAATGTCATCTGCGCCAACCTTGGATTCCCTTTTTATCTTTTTGTGCGCGGGCAGCGCTCCAGCCTCCTCAACGAGCTGCTGAACCGTTACCGCAGCCAGAAGGGATGCCGGCTCATCGAACGGGAGAGCCAGCTTCGAACGCTCGTCTCGGCGCTGCGGCGCAACGAGGCGATCGGCATGACGTTGGACCAGGGGGGTAAGAACGGCGTTCTCGTCGATTTTCTGGGCCGTACGGCCTCCTTCGCCACCGGTGCGGTGAAGCTGGCCCTGCGTTACGGAGCGACGATTCTGCCGGCGTACTACACGAGGGAAAGCGGCCCCCGCATCAAAACGATCATCGCCCCCGCCTTTGTCGTCTCGCGCTCGGGCGAGGAAGAGGCCGATATCCGTGCCAACGTTCAGGCTCTCGCGCGCATTTACGAGGGGTTCATCCGCCGTTACCCCGCAGAGTACTATTGGCCGTACAAGATCTGGAAATATTCCTCGCAGCGCACGGTTCTGGTTTTAAGCGACTCAAAGGCCGGCCATCAGCGTCAGGCGGAAGCGGTTGCCGCGGAGGTCGGGCGTCTCTATGCGCAGCGCAAGATCCGGTGTGCGCTGGTGACGGTGCCGGTGCGTTTCCGCAGCCGCTGGCGAGAGCGGCTCTTTTCGCTCGGCTGCCTCGGGGCCGGCAGGTATCGCTGCCAGGGGTGCCAGCGGTGCGTGAGCTGGGCTTTGGATGCGCAGACGCAGCGGGCCGTCAGCGGGGTGTGTCCGGATGTCGTCGTATCCTGCGGGCAGTCGGTAGCCGCGGTCAATGTTCAGATCTCCCGTTTCCACGACGCCTGCTCGATCGTCGTGATGCGGCCGTCCTTGTTGGGGCTCTCCCGGTTCGACCTTGCAGTGGTCCCGCAGCATGACCGTGCGCCCCAACGGGCTAATGTGGTGAAGACCTTCGGGGCGTTGAGCACTTTCGATCCCGAAGTGGCGCGGGCACAGGCCCGGCAGCTGTGTGCCTCAACTGCAGGCGTCCTGCAGGAGTCCGGCGCCTACGTGGGTGTTCTGTTGGGCGGGGATGCGCGGGGGTTTTGCCTTGATGAAATCCTCGCCCGACGGGTGCTGTGTCAGGCTTTTGCCGCCGCCGAAAGGCTGCAGGCAAAGGTCCTGGTGTCGACTTCCCGGCGCTCCAGCGCCTCAGTGGAAAAGGCGGTCAAAGAGGAGTGCCGCGCCCATGAGCGCTGCGCGCTGAGCGTGATCGCCAACGAACAGAATTGGCCGTTTGCCGCAGGGGGGATAATGGGGCTGTGCCGCGTTGCGGTGGTTTCCCCCGAAAGCATCTCGATGATCTCCGAGGCCGCAAGCGCCGGATGCCGGGTGGTCTCTTTCGAAGGAGGCCCGGGCGGAAAACATCGACGGTTCCTTGAAGAGTTCGTCCAGCGGGGGTATGTGCGTATTGCCCCGGTAGAGCGTCTGCAGGAAGCGCTCGAGGCGGCATGGGGGGCACCCGTGCCGCAGCTGTTAGAGGAAAACCGCTTGCGCCTGGAAAAAGCGCTCGGACGGGTCTTGCCTTAGGGCAGGGTGTTTGCGGGAGAAAGGGCCTGTTTCTTCCTGGTGCGGTCCATGAAATCCCGGTATTCTTCTTTGCTGCCGTCGATCACGCGCCGGTAATCCGGCTGCTGCGGCTGAAGGCGTTGCAGCTCCTGCGGCGTATAGGTGGCGGTAGTGTCGGGCACCGTGGTGTTGGTGCCGGGCAACAGTGTTGTCTCTCCTGCGGCCGCCGGTGTCTGGCCCCAGACGGTCGCCGCGTCTTCTCCCGGCAGGACGGTGTTTTCGCCGGTGAAGCGGGAGCGTATCGTCGAGACGATCGAAGAGGCGAGTGCGATGACGAAGATGACAGAGGTTATGATAATGAGCAGGGTGATCAAGGTCCGCTCTTTGGTGCTTTCGCTCATGGTTGAATTATATCAGAAAAGCGTATCCTTGCAAGATTAGCGTATGAAAATACTTCAGGTGCTTCCTGAGCTCAACGTCGGCGGTGTGGAGACCGGCACGCTCGACCTGGCCCGTCAGCTTATACAGCGGGGGCATTCCTGCGCCGTTGTTTCGGCGGGAGGGGAACTGGTCCGCGAGCTGGTTTCCTGCGGGGCGCGGCACTACCAGGTGCCGGTCAACCATAAGTCGCTCCCGGCGATGCTGCAGGCATACCGGCGGCTTCGGGAGATCATCCGTGCCGAAAAACCGGATATCGTGCACGCCCGCTCGCGCGTGCCTGCCTGGCCGGCTTTTTTTGCCGCCCGCAGCGAGAACGTCGCTTTCGTCACGACCTGCCACGGCTATTACCGCGTGCATCCGTTCAGCTTCGTGATGGGCTGGGGCAAACGGGTCATCGTCCTCTCCAACGCCATCGCCCGCCACATGATCGACGATTTCGGCGTGCCACAGGAACGTATCCGCCTCATCCCCCGCAGCGTCGACGCGCAGCGATTCCCCTATTGCGACCCGACAGAAAAGCGCACCGCCGAGTTCAATGTCGGCATCATCGGCAGGATCACGCCGCTGAAGGGCCACTCTTTTTTCATCAAGGCCATGGCCCTGCTGGCGCGCGAAATTCCGGGCCTGAAGGTCTGGATCATCGGCGACGCCCCTGCGTCGAAGCAGGCCTACAAGGAGCAGCTTAAGATCCTGGTGAACCGCCTTGGCCTGCAGGGGGTAACCCAGTTCCTCGGCGTCCAGCGCGATATCCCCGGGCTGCTGCGCCATCTGGACCTGTTGGTCCTGGCCACGACGACGCAGGAAGCGTTCGGCCGGGTGATCATCGAAGCACAGTCCTGCGGGGTGCCGGTGGTGGCAACCGAAGTCGGCGGGGTGGTCGATATCATCAGGGACGCACAGAGCGGCATCCTCGTGCCTCCTGCGGATCCGGCTGCGATCGCGACGGCGGCGGCGCGCGTCTGGCGCGATCCGCAGCTGGCCGTTTCGCTGGCGCAGGCCGGACGGGAGATCGTCGAGCGGCGTTTTACGCTGGAGGAAATGGTGAGCCGCACGCTTGCGGTATATGAAGAGACGCTGGCAACGCGGCGGATACTCGTCATCAAGCTGGGGTCCCTGGGCGATATCATCCTGGCGGGCGCATCGCTGCAGGCGCTGCGCAAGAAGTTCCCCGCGGGAAACAACCATATAAGCGTTCTCGTGCGCGACGAGTTCCAGGACGTGCTCCTGCGCTCTCCTTACGTCGACGAGGTGATTGTCTGCGGCTCCAAGGGGGAGGGGGGGTGGCGCGGTTTATGGCGGCTGGGACGGCGCCTGAGCAGGAAGGGATTCGATATCTGCGTCGATCTGCAGAACAACCGCGACAGCCATCTGCTCTCCTGGTTGAGCGCGGCGCCGCAGCGTTTCGGCTATGCCGACCGCAAATGGGGGTTCCTGCTGAACCGGGGGATACAGGATGACCGGGTCCCTCTGGAGCCGGTGCGCCACCAGTTCCGCGTGCTCAAAAGCCTCGGGATCGAATACGCGGGAGAGCGATTGAGCCTGTGGCCGTCGCCGCAGGATGAGGAGTATGTCCGGGAATTCCTCGGCGGCCAATGGCTCAGCGGCACCCAGCGTCTCGTCGGCATCAATCTGGGGGCAAGCAGCAGGTGGCAGACCAAGCGCTGGCCTGTCGAACAGGTAGCGCGCCTCTGCGGTTTGCTGGCGCCGCGCGGCATCCGTATGGTGCTGACCGGGACCGCGGCCGACGCTGCCCCGGCCAATGCGCTCCTGTCCCAACTGAAAGAGTATGCGCCGATCAATGCCTGCGGCAAGACGACGGTCAATCAGCTCGCCTGCCTTATCCGGCGCTGCGTCTGTTTCATTTCGGGGGATTCGGCGCCGCTGCACGTGGCGGCGGCGATGGGGGTGCCGCTTGTGGCGCTCTTCGGTCCTACCGACCCGAAACGGCACATGCCGCCGTCATCGCGCGCGGTCGTGCTTGAACAGGATATCCCTTGCCGGCGTTGTTACCGCCCCAGCTGCGCGCATCGGCGTTGCATGCGTCAGATAAGCGCCGAGGAGGTGCGGGAAGCCGTGAACCGGCTCCTGCAGCCGGAGGAGGGTATGTCTCGGTCATGAAGATCGTTTTGGTGACGTCGCACCTGGATACCGGAGGTATTGCCAGTTACCTGCTGACGCTGTCGCGCGGTCTCCTGCGGCACGGCCACAGCGTCTCTCTGGCTTCCGGAGGCGGCGCGCTGCAAGATGCCTTTTGCGCAGACGGGGTGCGGCTTCTGCGGCTGCCGCTGCGCCTTAAAGCGGAGGCGCATCCTTTGGTTTTGGTAAGCGCCCTGCGGCTTGCGGGGTGGGTTAAAAGAGAAGGCGTGAACCTCATCCATGCGCAGACCCGCGTCGCCGCGGTTGCTGCCGCATGGGCGAGCCGCTTCAGCGGGATCCCGTATCTGACGACCTGCCACGGGTTTTTCCGTCCTTCATGGCATCGGCGGTTTTTCCCCTGCTGGGGAGAGCGCACGATCGCCATAAGCAGCCAGGTCGCCGAACATCTGCGCGCCGATTTTTCGCTTCCTCCCGGAAGAATCAGTCTGGTCCATAACGGGATCGACCTGCGGCGTTTCTGCGATGCGCCCTGCGCCGGCGCCGCGGAGGCGCTGGGGATCGGCGGCACCGGTCCGGTCGTCGGCTGCATCGCGCGTCTTTCCGACGTCAAGGGGCTGGAGTATCTGGTCCGGGCGATGCCGCAGGTTTGCCGCGCCCAGCCGCAGGCGCGCCTGGTCATTATCGGAGAAGGCAAAATGCGCCCGCAGCTGCTGGGGCTTATCCGGGAATTAGGCTTGCAGGGGAGGGCGTTTCTTTTGCCGACAGTAACCGATACCGCCCGGGCGCTCTCGGCGATGGATGTCTTCGTTTTGCCTTCGCTGCAGGAGGGGTTGGGGTTGGCGTTGATGGAGGCGATGGCCGCTTCCCGCGCCGTCGTCGGTTCATCCGTCGGCGGTATCCGTACGCTCATCGAGGATGGGCGCAGCGGTTTGCTGGTTGAGCCGCGCGACAGCGACGCGCTGGCAGGCGCTATCCTGAGCCTCTTGCGGGATCCGGCGGCGCGCGAGCGCCTCGGCGCGGCAGCCCGCGAACGGATCGAGCGTGATTTTTCCCAGGAACAGATGGTTCAGGAAACCGAAAGGGTCTATTCGCTATGCGTCGGGAACTGAAGCGGTTCGGTATTCTTCTGGCGGTACTTGTGGGCTGCGGCGCCCTTGCCGTCGGATTGCGGCGGGCGTATGTGCCTCCGATCTTGATGTACCATTCCGTCTATCCGGATGCGCCCTATGCGAACCGGCTTGCCGTCTCGACCCAGACCTTCGAGCGCCAGATGGCATTCCTGCGGCGTCACCGCTACAACGTCATCCCCCTGTCGCAGCTGGCGGCCCTGGTGCGTGAAGGCAGGCGCCTGCCGCTGGGCACCGTCGCGATAACCTTCGACGACGGATACAAGGACAATTTCACCTACGCTTTTGCCGTGCTCAAAAAATACGCGATCCCCGCGACGGTCTTCATCATCGTCCAGGAAGTGGGCCGGCCGCAGGGCGATCGTCTCTCCTGGGAGGAAATAACGCAGATGCGGGATTCCGGGCTCGTCGAATTCGGCAGCCACACCATCGGCCCCGAACCGCTGATCAATATAACCGATGCCCGGGAGGTGCGCCGGCAGATCTTCGAATCGAAAGAGATGCTCCAGGGCCGACTCGGCGTGCCGGTGCGGCTCTTCAGTTATCCCGAAGGCCGTTACACCGCCGCAATCCGCTTGCTCGTCAAAGAAGCCGGATACGAGGCGGCGGTTGCGACGAATCCGGGCAGGGGCGCTGCTAACGACGATATCTTCGCGCTCAAACGCCTGCGCATCTCCGAGAACGCCAAGAACCTTTTTGTCTTCTGGTTCGAATCTTCGGGCTGGTACTCATTTTTCAAGGAGCGCCGCCATAAATAAAGGGCGTCGAGAAAAATGCAGAGAAAGCGGATTTTGGTCTTCGGCGTGAACTGGCTGGGGGACGTCCTTTTTTCCACCCCCGTCATGCGCAGCCTCAAGGAGGCGTTTCCGGGAAGCTTTGTCGCCTGCCTTGTCCCGCCGCGCTGCGTCCCGCTGCTGCAGGGCAACCCGTCCGTGGATGAGATACTCCCTTTTGATGAGCGCACGTCCGACCGGGGGCCGCTGCGGGCGCTGCGCCTGGTCCGGGCCCTGCGCCGCAGGAGGTTTGACTGCGTCTTTCTCCTGCACCGTTCCTTTACCCGCGCCCTTCTCAGCGCACTTGCCGGGATCCCGCAACGCGTCGGTTTTCAGGCAAAAAACCGTTCCTGGCTTCTGACGCAGCCGCTGGAGGCGCCGCAGATCGACGCCGTGCACCGTATCGATTATTATCTTGAAGTCCTGTCCCGCGCGGGTGTTGCGGTGACCGCGCGCACGCCGGAGATTTTCGTCTCCGACGAAGAGAAAACCGCAGCCCGCTCTTTCCTGCAGTCACGGCTGGTTTCTGCGCCGGGGCCGCTTATCGGCATCAATCCCGGAGGCAATTGGGGGCCGAAACGCTGGCCGAAAGAGTCCTGGGCCCTCCTGGCGCGCCGGCTCGCCCGGGAGTGCAACGCCCGAATCGTTATCAGCGGCGGGGCGCAGGACCAGCGCCTTGCCCGGGAGATCGCCGGGGGGATATCTCCCGCGCCGGTCATCGCCTGCGGCGAGCTTTCCTTGCGTATCTTTATCGCGATGACGACGCTCCTGGACTGTTTGGTGAGCGCAGACAGCGGGCCGCTGCACATTGCCAATGCCGCCGGCGCGCGCGCCCTTGTGGGGCTCTTCGGGCCGACCGACCCCCGGCTCACCGGTCCGCGGCCCGCGCAGCGCGTCAAAATCATCCGGGCGCCGGTTGACTGTGCCCTTCCCTGCTATCGGGTTGATTGTCCGGATAACCGGTGTATGCGTTCCATTTGCGTCGATCGCGTATTCGAGGCGGTCAAGGGCAGTGTCGAGTATTGAGTCAGGAGCCAGGAGTAGGGAGTAGGGAGTAGGGAGTGCGGAGTTTTGCCGCTCCACATTCCCTACTCCAAACTCCAAACTACTTATGTCTATCACTTCGATCCTCTTCATCACCTTAAGCAACATCGGCGACGTTATCCTGACCGTTCCGGCGCTTGAGCGGCTGCATGAGCGTTTTCCCTCGGCCAAGGTCACCGTTCTCGTCGGGAAACGCGCCGCTTCGCTCCTGGCCCCCGGAGATTGGATCAGCGAAGTCATCCCCTACGACAAGCGGGCGCGCCTGCGGGAAAAGATTCGTCTGTGGATGGAGTTGAGGCGCCGCGGTTTCGATATGGTGGTCGATCTGCGCAACAGTTTTTTCGGCTTTCTGCCGGCGCGGGTGCGCTTGGGAAAAGCGGCGCTGCGGCGCGCGCGCCATAAGCTTGGGGAACACCTGGCTGCGGTCTCTCCCGGTGCCGCGAGTGAGAAGCGTCCCCCGGCGTGCGTCCTTTTGCCCGATGAGAGGACGCGTCGCAAAGCGGCGCTTTTATTGAAAGAGGGCGGGCTGCAGGCAGGAGATTGTCTGGTTGTTTTTGCCCCCGGCGCCCGCAGCTCGACCAAGCGATGGGAGAAAGAACGCTTTGTTGCGCTGCTGGATACGCTCTTGAGCGAAGGCGTCGGGGAGGGGCTGGTGCAGCCGCAGCGTCTGCGTTTTGTCATCATCGGCGATGAGGAGGATGCCCAAACCGCTTCCTGGATTGCCGAGCACGCCAAGGCGCCGGTGTGTAATCTCTGCGGCCGCACGAACCTTGCCGAGGCCGGGCAGATCCTGCGGCAGGCGGACCTGGTCGTGACCAACGACAGCGCTCTGATGCATCTTGCCAGCTATTGGGATCGTCCGGTCGTGGCTCTCTTCGGGCCGACGGATGAGGCGCGCTACGGTCCCTGGTCGCGTTCGTCGGCGGCGGTCTCGCGCGATATCTTTTGCCGTCCTTGTAGCCGGGCCCAGTGCCGGTTTAAGACCAGGGAGTGCCTTGCGCTGATCGGCGTCTCTGCCGTTACCGACGCGATCCGGCGGGTGCTCTCTCCCGCGCCCCGGCAGGAGCGTGCGCTTCCGGCGCTGCGCCGGATCCTGGTCGTGCGCACCGACCGTATCGGCGATGTGGTCCTTTCGACCCCGGTTCTGCAGGCCCTGCGCGGCGCCTACCCCAATGCCTATTGCGCCGTCATGGTCGGGCCCGCCGCCCGCGACGTGGTGGAGGGGAACCCGTTTGTCGACGAAGTCTTGGTGTACGATAAAGACGGGAGCCATCGGGGGTGGTTGGCGTCGATGCGTTTTGCGCTTTCGCTGCGCCGGCGCCGGTTCGATGCCGCGTTTATCCTTCATCCGACGAACCGCGTCCATCTGATCGTTTTTTTCGCGGGGATCCGGCTGCGCTTCGGCTATAACCGTAAGCTCGGCTTCCTCCTGAACCGCAGGCTGGCGCACGCGAAACATCTTGGTGAAAAACACGAATTGGACTATAATCTTGATGTGGTGGAGCGCGCGGGACTGACGCGCGAACGGCCGCCGCTGTACATGCCGTTTTCCCCGGCGGCCGAGGAGTGGGCGCGTCAGGTTTTGGAGGGTGCCGGGATCGGGCCGGGGGAACGGGTGTTGGCCCTGCATCCGGGAGCCAGCTGCCGCTCGAAACGCTGGCCTGCGGAACGTTTTGCCGAGGCAGCCGAGGCGCTCATGCGCACGTACCGGCTGAAGACGGTTATCGTCGGAGGTAGACAGGACGCGGCATCCGCCGCAGGCATTGCCGGGCGTCTGGGTCCCGGGGCGCTTAATCTTTGCGGCAGGACCAGCGTCGCGCAACTGGCGAGCGTCCTGAGGCGCTGCGCGCTCCTGATTTCCAACGATTCGGGGCCGGTGCACGTCGCCTCCGCGGTCAACACGCCCGTTGTTTCGATCTTCGGGCGCAAGCAGCCGGGACTGAGCCCGCGGCGCTGGGGGCCGCTGAACCGGCACGATCGTTTCGTGCACAGGGATGCTGGGTGCGTCGAATGCCGTGCGCATGACTGCACCAAAGGGTGGGTATGTCTGGATGCGGTGAGCGTTTCCGACGTGTTGAAAGCGGCGCAAGAAGCGCTCGAGGGAAGGGGCCCATGAAGAGAATCCTTTTTATCTGTATGGCCGTATGCGCCAGTCTCCCGTCAGGCGCCGAGGCCGCGCGCCTGGTTCTGGAGAGCGGCCAGATTGTCGAAGGCGCGGCGGTAAAGAAGACCGACAAATACATAAAGATTGACCAGCCCCGTAAGGGCCCGAGTATTTATTTTTTGAAAACCCTGCAGCGCTTGGAGCTGACGCCGGAAGAAGAAGAGCGGTTGAACGCCGAAGCCGGCGGCAGTGCATCTTTTGTCCCGGCCTCTGCGCCGGCTGCGCTCGCCGCCGTGCCTCCTGCGGCAATCGATCCGGTCCCTGCGGCTCCTGTTCCTTCCGCGCTGGGGAAGGAGTTGCCGTCGCCGCCGGAATCCGCGGCTGCCGCTTTGTCTGACGCATCCGCGCCCTCCCCGCCGTTACGGCCTGAACCGGCGGAGTCGCTCGCCGCCGCCCCGCGCGCCGAGGGAGGTTCCTTCAAGACCATCAAGGTATTTTACGAAAATGCGATCACCGTAGACGCTGCGCCGTATACGCTCCAGAAGACGCTCTATATCGATGCCCAGAACAATCGTCTGCGCGAAGAAGAGACGGTTGTCCCTGTCTCGGGCAGCGGCATGCGCAAGGAGCTCCTGCGGTTGTTCGATTCCAAGACCTGGTATGACCTGGATCTCGTCCAGGGCAAGGCCACGGTCGAGGCACGGGCTCTCGTGGTTCCCCGTGATTTATTCCCGGCGGCGACGCCGCAGCGGCAGGAGGAGTTTTTAGGCAAGCCCTGCCAGGTATACCGTACGGGCAACCTGACGAGTTGGGTCTATGCGGGAGTCGTCCTGAAGCAGCAAGCGGATGATTCCGGGATCGTCATCCTGCAGGCGGTCAGCGTCGAGGAGGATCTGCCTATGGCCGCCGATCTCTTCGAGTTGCCCGCCAATATCAAGAAAGAATTGTGGCAGGCCCGGCGCCATCCTGCGGCGCCTGACGCCGCAGAGGTTCCTCAGCCGGCCGCCGCCGTTGCTGTGGCTCCCGCGGTCGCTGCGCCACAACCGCCTGTTGCTCCGGTCGTTCGCCGGAGTGCTCCTGTCGCAGCCGTCCCTGCGGCCGCGGTATCGCTTCCCGCCGCTACGCGCGTGCCTGCGGCGGAGGCGGAGCCGCGCCCCCGCCCCGCGCTCAGCAGCGCTGCGGCAGTCGCTCTCCCTGCGCCGGTCGAGAACGTTTTCAATACGCAAGAGACGGTCGCGGCAATCGATTTTTCCCGCCTGAGCGGCCGGGTGAACGCGGCAAAACGCGAGATGGTCAAGGTCAGCATGGAGAATATCGCAACGGCCTTGGACCTCTACCGCATGGATGCGGGAACGTATCCGACCAGCGAGCAGGGCCTTGCTGCCCTGGTCTCGCGGCCGCACCAGAAACCCCGGCCCCGCGCGTGGGAAGGGCCGTACCTGCAGTCGGTGCCGCTGGATGCCTGGGGAAAGCCCTATCAGTATTTTTCGCCGGGCAGCAGAAACCGCCACTATGACCTTTTCTCGCTGGGGCCGGACGGGGCATCCGCAACCGAAGACGACGTCCGTTAGCCGCAGCGGCGCATAATCGCCGAGGGATCCGATGGAAACGCAATCGCTCAAACCCCTTTTCACGAAGCTGGTGCTCCTTTTCGTCACGACCCTGCGCCGCGCCTCGTTCTATCCGGCGAAGCACCCGACGGTTATCGGTGCGATCAAGGAGGTCTTCGGGGTGCTCGATCAGATCCTGAAACAGAAGGATTCGGTGACGATCGACATCACCCCGGATGAGCATATCCTCGTCGACGGCGAAGCGGTGGATGAGAAGAGCGCGGTGATCAAGGAGAATGTCCCCTTCCTGAAGAAAACCCAGATGGACAGTATCTCTTTCAGCGCCGGCCTTGCGGAGGCAGAGCTGGAGAGTTTCCTGCAGCTGCTGCTCATGGATCCGGCCAAGCTCAAGGCTATGGGGGAGCTCAAGAACATCCTCGCCGAGCGCTCGATCGCGCATATCGGGATCAACCAGTTCTCCTACGTCAAGATCAAGAAAGACGAGGAGATGCTTGTCGAGAAGGTGAGCCTGGCCGACCTGGAGACGATCAAGGAGAAACTCAAGAGCGCCGCGGAGGGAGCGGTGGTGAGCGCCGCGGAGGTAACGGATCTGCAGCGTCAGCTCTTCGGTCATGTCGGCAAGGATATCAAGGAGAAGAAGTATCCGGCGATCGCCACGCGCAATTTCCTCAAAAAAGTGCTCATCTCCCAGCCTGACCGCGAAGCGGCGCTGGCGGCATTGCACGAAGAGATCCAGCGCGCCGGTGTGGCCGCCGAGGATGTTTCTTCTTTCGTCGAGAAGATCCGCAAAGAGCTGAGTGAGCCGCCGAAGCCGCACAAGAAGCGCGTTTCATCCGTCGGCCAGGAGGCGCTGCTTAAGGAGAACGAAGAATTGCGCCGCCGGGTTGGGGAGCTGGATCGCGCGCTCGCCGGCGCCGGGATTGCGGCGGATGCGGGTGCCGTTTCGCCGCCGCAGGAGCCAGCCGGCGGGGAGGCAGCCGCGGCGGATGCCGCGCTCGTGCAGAAGCTGCAGGAGGAGAACCGGCAGTTGCGCGCGCAGCTCTCGGCGCGGTCCGAAGGCTCCGGCGGCGCGCAGGAGAACGTCGCGTCTTTCAAGCAGAAACTGGAGACGGTAGAGCGGGAGCGCGAGGAGATCGAACGCATTGTCCATCACCTGACCGACGGGGTTCTGGTCGTGGACCGCGCCGGCGTGCTTTTGATGGCCAACCCCGCGGCCCAGACGCTTCTGGGAATCGATACGGGAGCCGTCGGCAAAAACATCAAGGATATCGTGCAGAACGAGCATATGCTCACCATGCTGCGCGCGCTCTCCGCGGAGGGCGAGAAGGGCTCGAAAAAGCAGGTCGAATTTTTCAGCAAGAGCCAGGAGACCATGCGCACCCTCACCTCCAATGCCGTGGTCATCGAGGATGCCAACGGCCGCACCGTCGGCATGCTCACCGCGCTGCCGGATATCGCCCGGATACACCAGATCAACCAGGAGCGGATGGACTTTTTCGCGAAAGTGACCCATGAGTTGCGCAGCCCCCTGGTTGCCGCCGACAAGGCGGTTACCCTGATCCTGAGCAAGGCGACCGGCCCGCTCTCCCCCGATCAGGAGCAGTTCCTGACCATCGTCGAGCGCAACACCAAGCGGCTGTATGCGCTGATCAACGATCTTTTGGACATGGCGAAATTAGAGGCGGGCAAGATGCAGATCGTGTCGCAGCCGCTGGAGGTGGTTTCGGTGGTGAGCGAGCCGATCAAGGTTTTCCAGAGTTGGGCAGGATCGAAAGCGATTACGCTCTCTTCTGTGCTGGAAGAGGGGTTGCCGCAGGTCTTTGGCGATCAGAACCGTCTTATCCAGGTCTTCAACAATCTGATCAGCAATGCCCTGAAGTTCACTCCCGAGGGAGGCACGATAACCGTCGGTGCTCGCCGGACAGGGGAAGGAATGATCGAGGTGACGGTCTCGGATACCGGTCCCGGGATCCCGCCGGAGGACCTGCCACGGCTTTTTGAGAAATTTTTCCAGGTCAAAGGTGCGGTGCAGACCGAGGTGCACGGGACCGGCATCGGGCTGACCGTTTCCAAGGAGATCGTGGAATTGCACGGAGGCAAGATCTGGGTAGAGAGTGAAGTCGGCAAAGGCACCAGGTTCCTTTTTACGCTCCCCGTTTTCCGCCCGGAAACCGCATAAAATACGGTTGCAATCGGGATAAAAGCGTGTTAAAATTCAAGACTTCCATGATTACCGCCCAGAACGTGAAGACCTATTCCGTGCGTAAGCGCCGCAGCAAGGTGCGGGCGCAGGATTTTGCCCAGCCACCCCGGCGGGGAAAGAGTTGCGGCGCATTCCTGAAAGGGCTGCCGGATATCCTGAAGGCCGCCGATCTGCGCGCGGTGGTCGGGGCGCTGCTCGAGGCGCGCCGCAGGGGCAAGGCGCGCATCTTTATGGCCGGGGCGCACGTCATCAAGTGCGGGCTCAACCCGGTGGTGATCGAGTTGATGCGCCAGGGGTTTATTTCCTGCGTCTGCCTCAACGGCGCCGGGGTCATCCATGATTTTGAGATCGCCTTTCAGGCCCAGACCTCCGAGGATGTCGCCGAGAACCTGCTCAACGGCAGCTTCGGCATGGGCAGGGAGACCGCCGATTTCCTGAACCGGGCGGTTTCCGACGGGGCGGCGCGCGGACAGGGATTCGGCCAGGCGGTCTGCGCGGCAATGGTGCGCGCGCACCTGCCGCACCGGCAGGCGAGCCTCCTCTGCCAGGCCGCGCAGTTGTCGATCCCGGTTTTTGTCTTTGTGACGATCGGGGCCGATATCATCCATCAGCATCCCTCTTTCGACGGCGCCGCGGTCGGCGCGGCCTGCGCCCGCGACTTTTCGTCGTTCGCCGCGCAGGTGCGGCTCCTGCACCGGGGAGGGGTGGCGCTCAACTTCGGCTCGGCGGTGGTGCTGCCCGAGGTTTTCCTCAAGGCCCTCAATATCACCCGTAACGTCGCCGGGCCGGTGACGCATTTTACGACGGCCAATTTCGACATGATCCAGCAGTACCGTCCGTTCCAGAACGTGGTGACGCGTCCGGTCCAGGGCGGCGGCAACGGGTACACCTTTACCGGTCATCACGAGATCATGCTGCCGCTGCTGGCCCAGGCACTCATCGATGAGGGGGCGCTGCGCAGATGAACGCACGAGAACTGACGCGCACGATCGGGCGTTTCCCGAAAGCCCGGGTCCTGGTTATCGGGGACGTGATGCTGGATGAGTATGTCTGGGGCAGTGTCGAGCGCATCTCCCCCGAAGCGCCGGTGCCGGTTGTCTGGGCCCAGCGCCGGAATTTCGTCCCCGGCGGGGCGGCAAACGTCGCCTTTAACATCCGTTCCCTCGGGGCTGCGGTTTCGCTCGTCGGGGTGACCGGGACGGACTCCCACGCGCATCTTTTGCGCGCCGCGCTCAAGGCGCGCGGGGTCTCCATCGCCGGGATCCGTGCCGAGGCCTCCCGCCATACGACGCTGAAAACCCGCATCATCGCGGGACATCAGCAGGTGGTGCGCGTCGACTGGGAGCATACCGAGCCGCTTAAAGCGGCGACGAACCGCTCGATCCTTGCGTTCATCCAGCGGCAGATGCGCAGCGTCGACGCGGTGATCATCGAGGATTACGGCAAAGGCGTGATCAACCGCGCGCTCCTGGAAGCGGTCAGGGATTTGGCCCGGGCCCGCGGCACGGTGCTGACGGTTGACCCGAAGCTGGAGCATTTCCAGTATTACCGGGGGGTGACGTGCATTACCCCGAACCGCAAAGAGCTGGAGAATGCGGTGCGCAGCCTTAAGTTGAGCGATAAGACACAGCGTTTTTCCCTGGACACCGACCGGCTCTTTACCGACGCGGACATCGACCGCGCCGCGGTCCAGGTGATGGAGTACCTGGGGTTGGATTCGATACTGGTCACCCTCGGGGAGGCGGGGATGCGGCTTTTCGAGCGTTCCGGGAAACGCACGCACATCCCGACCGTTGCCCAGGAGGTCTTTGACGTCTCCGGCGCCGGGGATACGGTGATCTCGACGTTCTCTCTGGCGCTGGCCTGCAAGGCAAGCAAGCTGCAGGCAGCCC
This sequence comes from uncultured Planctomycetales bacterium, assembly GCA_964579435.1. Classification (GTDB taxonomy): domain Bacteria; phylum Omnitrophota; class Gorgyraeia; order Gygaellales; family Profunditerraquicolaceae; genus CAZOGI01. The sequence continues at coordinate 13,924 of CAZOGI010000009.1, read as the reverse complement.
ATATCGCCAATTTCGCCGCCGGCATCGTCGTCGGCAAGGTCGGCACCGCGGTAACGACCCCGCAGGAGCTGTGCGCGCGCATCCGCAACGCTCAATCCGTGCCCGCGGTCTTTGCGGCAGGGGGCAGGCGCGCATGAAGGTCATCGGTATCATTCCGGCGCGGTATTCTTCGACCCGTTTCGAGGGCAAGATCCTTGCCGAGCTCTGCGGCAAGCCGATGATCCAGCATGTCTGGGAGCGCGCCCGCCAGGCGCGCCTCCTGGAGGACCTGATCATTGCCTGCGACGATGAGCGGGTCTTTTCGGTGTGCCGCTCTTTCGGGGCGCATGTGGCGATGACCGCGCGGGGTCATGCCTCCGGCAGCGATCGTATCGCCGAGGTGGTGCAGCCGCTGGACGTGGAGGTTATCGTCAACATCCAGGGCGACGAACCGCTCGTTCAGCCGCGGGTGATCGACGCGCTGGGGCAGGCCCTCTTGGATGATGCCTCCGTGGCGATGGCCACGGTCATCAAGAAGATAGAGGATCCGGGCGAGATCGCCGACCCGAACGTTGTCAAAGCGGTCGTCGACCGCCACGGGTTCGCGCTCTATTTTTCGCGCGCCCCGATACCGTTCTTGGCGCACGGCGCTTCGGCCTCGCCGGTCTATTTCAAGCATATGGGTATGTACGCGTATACGAAGGATTTCCTCTTTACCTACCGCAACCTGCCCGCGTCGGCCCTGGAGGCGACGGAAAAGCTGGAGCAGCTGCGGGTGCTGGAAGGGGGGTTTCGCATCAAGACGATCGAAACCGCCTCTGAGAGCGTGGGGGTCGATACGCCGCAGGACCTGGAAAAGGCGCGGCAGCACCTGGAGCGGCTGATGCAGAAGGAGAGCGGCGAATGAGCGTGCGCAGCGTCCCGGTCGCGGGAGTGACGGTGGGAGGCAAGAGTCTGACGATCATTGCCGGGCCCTGCGTTATCGAGTCGCAGCGGCAGTGCCTGGAGGCGGCGCGGCGCCTGAAAGAGACCGTGCGGCGCGCAGGGTTCCCGTTCATCTTCAAGGCCAGCTTCGATAAGGCGAACCGCCTCTCTCTGGGGTCATACCGCGGCCCCGGGATGCTGGCGGGGCTGGACATCCTGGCAGCGGTCAAGAGCCGGGTGGGGGTGCCGGTTTTAAGCGACGTGCACTGCGTGCGCGAGGTGGCCCGGGCAAAAGCGGTGCTGGATGTGATACAGATACCCGCCCTTCTGTGCCGTCAAACGGATCTGGTGTTGGCTGCGGCAGAGACGGGCCTGCCGGTTAATATCAAGAAGGGGCAGTTCCTCGCCCCGTGGGATATGGGGCCGATCGTGCGCAAGGCGGAATCGTCGGGCAACCGGCGCATCATTCTCACCGAGCGGGGGTACAGTTTCGGGTACAATAACCTGGTGACCGACCTGCGCAGCCTGCAGATACTGCGTTCGTTGGGCTATCCGGTTATTTTCGACGCCACCCACAGCGTGCAGCTGCCCGGCGGCAAGGGCGGTTCTTCCGGCGGACAGCGCCAGTTCGTCGCGCCGCTGGCGCGCGCCGCGGTTGCCTTCGGCTGCGACGGCATTTTCATGGAGGTGCATCCGCGTCCGGATGCCGCGCCGTGTGACGGGCCGAATATGATAGGCGAGCGGGCGTTGCCGGGGCTGCTGCGGCAGCTGCGGCGTATCGGTACCTGGGGTGAGGGCTGAAGCGATGACTACCCAACGGAAAAAAATCAACGTATTGCAGCGCGCGCGCCAGGTGATCGATATCGAGGCCCGCGCGGTCAAAGCCCTGCGCGGCCGCATCGGCGGGGCGTTTCGCGACGCGCTCTATCTGTTGCTGGCGACCAAGGGCAGGGTGGTCGTTTCCGGCATGGGCAAGACCGGCATCATCGGCCAGAAGCTTTCGGCGACCCTAGCCTCGACGGGAACACCGAGCCTTTTTTTGCATCTGGCGGAGGCGATACACGGGGACCTGGGAAGGGTGACGGCGGCGGATACGGTGGTGGTCCTCTCCAACAGCGGCACCAGCGTCGAGATCCGCCAGCTCCTGCCGCTTTTGAAAAAGATCGGGACCAAGATCATCGCCCTCACCGGTAACCGCACCTCGGTCCTCGCCGAGCACAGCGACGTGGTCCTGGATGTCTCGGTTGAAAAAGAGGCCTGCCCGCTGGGCTTGGCCCCGACCGCTTCGACGACCGCGACGCTGGCGATGGCCGATGCCCTGGCGGTCTGCCTCCTGGAGCTGCGGGGGTTCAAAGAGCACGATTTCGCTTTCTATCATCCCGGCGGGGCGCTGGGGCGCCGGCTCCTGCTGACGGTTAAGGATATCATGCGCACCGGCAGCTCCCATGCCGTGGTCAAAGAGAATACGCTTGTCTCGGCGGTGCTGATGGCGGTGACCGAGGCGCGCGCCGGGAGCGCTTCGGTGGTCGACGCGCGGGGGCGCCTCAGCGGCATCTTTACCGACGGCGACCTGCGGCGCCATTTGGAAGAGGATCCGAACCTGGCGGTGCGCCGGGTCCGGGACGTGATGACCAAGTCGCCGGTCCGCGTTGTCGCGCATATGCTGGCGGCGGAGGCGCTGCGGATCCTCAAAGAGAAGAAGATCGACGAAGTCCCGGTGGTCGACGACCGCGACGTGCCGATCGGGCTTTTGGACGTGCAGGACCTGCTGCGCGCAGGCGTGGTATAAGGAATAGGACGACATGGACCAGCATATCGCCGAGCGGGCAAAGCGCGTCAAGGTGCTGCTCCTGGACGTCGACGGGGTGCTGACCGACGGCCGGATCATCTACGACTCCCGTGGCAGGGACATGAAGCTTTTTGACGTGCACGACGGCCTGGGAGTGTATCTGTTGCGTCAGGCCGGGATACCGACCGTGCTGATCACCGCCAAGGGGTCCCGCGCGATAAAGCCGCGGGCGCGCGACATGCGCGTTGCCGCGGTCTTCGAGAACGTCTTCCCGAAATCCGCGGTCCTGCCGCAGATCCTGAAGCGCTTCAAGGTGAGCGAGCAGGAGTTGTGCTTTGTCGCCGATGATCTGGTCGATCTGGCGCTGCTGAAACGGGTGGGGTTGGCGGTGGCGGTCTTCAACGCCGCTCCGGAGATCAAGCGCGCGGCTTCGTACGTGACTTTGAAGCTGGGCGGGAGGGGGGCGGTGCGCGAAGTGGCCGAGCTTATCCTGAAATCCCAGGGACGCTGGGAAGAAATGATGAGGATCTATGACCGCTAGAGGCGGGGCGTTTCTGCTGGGGGTTGCGGTGTGGTTCGGCTGCGCCGGGGCTTCTCCGGAGCCGGCGCCGCAACAGGCCGCGGACCAGCAGATCAGCGATTTCTCGATCGCCGGGTACGGGGAGAAAGGCAAAAAGACCTGGGACCTGAAAGGCGAATCGGCGGATATCCTGGAGCAGACGGTGAAGCTCAAGAACCTGACCGGGCAGCTCTACGGCGCCGATGAGAACGTGACGCTGGTGGCGGACAAGGGGGATTTCAACCGTTCCAGCGGCACCGTGCACCTGGAAGACAACGTCGTCATCACGACGACTTCAGGCGCGCGCCTGACCACCGATTCCCTCGATTGGGACCGGCAGAAGCAGGTTGTCAGTACCCCGGATCAGGTGAATATCCAGAAGGAGAACATGGTTACGGTGGCGACCGGCGCGACCGGGCATCCGAACCTCAACACGATGACCCTGGAGAAGAACGTGACCGTCACCATGACTCCCGCGGAGCTGACCGGGGCAGCGCCGGAAGCTGCTCCCGCGGCGGGGACAGGTCAGGACCGCATCGTCATCACCTGCGACGGGCCTCTCGATATCGATTATCAGAAGAATATGGCGCGGTTCAACAATAACGTGAAAGCGGAGAAAGAAGATTCGACGATCTATGCCGACGCGATGGAGCTGTATTTCGGCAAGAATATGGATGCGAAGCCCAAAGCCGAGGCCTCCGGCTCTTTCTCCAACAGTAAGATCGATAAGATCGTCTGCCTGGGCAACGTCAAGATCGTGCGCGGGGAGAATGTCTCCTACTGCGAGGAAGCGGTGTACAATGCCGCCGACCAGAAGATTTCCCTGCGCGGCAAGCCGAAGCTGGTCATCTATTCGACCGAAGATTTCAAACAGGCGTTCGGGCCGTAAAAGTCCCGCCTGCTGTTTTATCGCAAGGCAAGATTCTAAGGACAACAAGACACTAAAGACCAGTGGGCAGCGGTCTCTGGTGACGTGGCACGCTTTGCTATCGTAGAAACTATGCACTTACTCGAAACCAAAGACCTGGCTAAATCCTACGGCGGCCGCGAAGTCGTCAAAGGGGTGAACCTTTTGGTGAAGCGCGGCGAGATCGTCGGGCTCCTGGGGCCCAACGGCGCCGGCAAGACGACGACGTTCTATATGGTCGTGGGCATCATCCCGCCGCAGCGGGGAGAGATCGTCTTCGACAACGAAAATATCACCAACCTGCCGATCCACGAGCGGTGCCGCTTCGGCATCGGCTATCTTTCGCAGGAGCCGTCGATCTTCCGCAAGCTGACCGTCGAAGAGAATATACTGGCGATCCTGGAGACGCTGCCTCTGAGCAAGAGCCAGCGCCGCCGGCGATTGAGCAGCCTGCTGGAGGAGCTCAATATCGCCCATCTGGCCAAGAGCCGGGCTTATACCCTCTCGGGAGGGGAGCGCCGGAGGTTGGAGATCACGCGGGCGCTGGTGACGAATCCTTCGTTCATTCTCCTGGATGAGCCTTTCTCGGGGATCGATCCGATCGTGGTGAGCGAGGCGCAGGAGATCATCAAGGAGCTCAAGGAGAAAGGGTTGGGGATCCTCCTGACCGACCACAACGTCCGGGAAACCCTCTCGATCACCGACCGTGCGTACCTCATCGCCGATGGACGGATACTTATCTCCGGGACCGCAGGCGAATTGATCAACAACCCTCAGGCGCGCACCCTGTACCTGGGGGAGAATTTCCGCATGTAACAGGCAACAGGAACCGGCAACACGATACAGAAAGGTATTGCAATGAAAACCGAAGTGAAGAAGCTCGACAGTGTCAAAAGGGAGCTGACCATATCCGTTGACGGCCAGGTCGTCAAAGATAAATTCAGCCAGGTCTACGAAAAACTCGGTAAAGAGGCGAAGGTGCCGGGGTTCCGTCCCGGGCATGTGCCGCGCGATATCCTGCAGAAGAATTTTTCCGCGGCTGCCCATGAACAGGTCGTCCGGGAGCTGATCCCCGAGCTCTACGGGAAGGCCCTGGAGCAGGAAGGGTTGGAGGTCGTCGAGCTGCCGGACATCTCGGAGGTGAAGCTTGAGGCGACGGCGCTCTCTTTCAAGGCGACCGTCGAGGTCAGCCCGGAGATCAAGCTGCGGGAGTACCGCGGGATACCGATGACGTATGCGGCGGTTTCCGTTTCCGCCGATGAGGTCAAGCGCAGCATCGATTCGCTCAAGGAGATGCGCAAGGCCGAGGCGGTGGATGAGGGGTTTGCCCGCAGCCTGGGGTATCCTTCGGTGGAGGTCCTGGAGCAGACCATCCAGGCCCAGCTTTTCCTGCAGAAAGAAAATGCCCAGCGCCAGAAGCTGGAGGCGCAGATCGTCGAGGCCCTCACCAAAGGGCTGGAGCTGCAGCTGCCCGAGTCGCTGGTGAAACGCCAGACGCAGGAGACGCTGGAGAGCACCAAGATCGATTTCGCACTCAAGGGCATACCGAAGGAAAAGATAGAAGAACGCGAAAGCCAGCTGCGCGCCGAGATCGAACCGCAGGCCCGCGCTCAGGTCAAGGTGTACCTGCTCTTTTCGGCCATCGCCAAGAAAGAGGGTATCGCGCAGGACGATCAGATGATGCGGCGGGTGATGGAATTCCTGCTGCGTCATGCCCAGTGGAAGAGCGAATAAGGGTTCGTCTTACAACGAGGAGGTTTTCCCATGACCGTTCGCAATCAGACGCTCGTGCCGATGGTGATCGAGCAGACCTCGCGCGGGTATGAGCGCGCCTACGACATCTACTCGCGGCTCCTGAAGGACCGCATCATCTTCATCGGCACCCCGATCGACGATATGATCGCCAACCTGATCATCGCCCAGATGCTCTTCCTGCAGATGGAAGACGTCAACAAGGAGATCAACGTTTACATCAACTCCCCCGGCGGCTCGGTCACGGCGGGTCTGGCGATCTACGACACGATGCAGTTCGTCAAGTGCGACGTCGCCACCTACTGCGTCGGGCAGGCCTCCAGTATGGGGGCGCTGCTGCTGGCGGCCGGGACCAAGGGGAAGCGGCTTTCGCTGCCGAACTCCCGGATCATGATCCATCAGCCCTGGGGCGGCATACAGGGGCAGGCGGAAGATATCTCCCGCCACGCCAAAGAGATCCTGAAGATGCGCGACCGCATCAACGAGATCCTCGCGCACCATACGGGCCAGCCGCTGGAGCGCATCCAGAAAGACACCGACCGCGACTACTTCATGTCCGCGCAGGAGGCCTTCGAGTACGGCATCACCGACGGAGTGATCAGCGACCAGAAGAAGAAAGCGTAGGAAAACGACGGAGTTTTTGCCATGAGGAAAAAATACCTTTTGACGCCCGGACCGACGCCGGTCCCGCCGCAGGTGCTGGCGGCTGAGGCGCAGCCGATCATCCACCACCGCACGCCGCAATTCCAGGAGATACTCAAGGAAGCGGCGGCGGGCTTGCAGTATGTCTTTCAGACCAAGAACGACGTCTTTATCCTGACCTCTTCCGGCACCGGCGCGATGGAGGCGTCGGTGGTCAATCTCCTCTCTGCGGGGGATACGGCCTTAAGTATCGAGGGCGGTAAGTTCGGGGAGCGATGGACCGAGCTGTGCAAGGCCTACGGGATAGGCGTGGAGGTGATCAGCGTCCCCTGGGGGCAGGCGGTCGATCCGCAGGAAGTGGCGCGGCGCCTCAAGGCCAATCCCGCGATCAAGGCCGTTTTCTCGACGCTCTGTGAGACCTCCACCGGCGCGGCGAGCGATATCCGCGCGCTCGGGGCGGTGGTCAAAGAGACCGCCGCGGTTTTGGTGGTTGACGCGATCAGCGGCCTCGGCGCTATCGACCTGAAGGCAGATGAGTGGCAGGTCGACGTCTGCGTCTCGGGTTCGCAGAAGGGGCTGATGATGCCGCCGGGCCTGGGATTCATCAGCGTTTCCCCCAAGGCCTGGAAGCTGGTCGAGCTCTCGAAATCGCCCCGCTACTATTTCAGCCTCAAGGCCGCGCAGAAGGCATGGAAGAGCACCGATACCCCGTTCACGCCGGCTATCTCGCTGGTGATTGCCCTTAACGAGAGCCTCAAGATGATGCGTCAGGACGGGCTGGCGGCGGTCTTCGCGCGCCACCATACGATGGCCGAGGCGACGCGCGCCGCGCTGAAGGCTCTGGGTCTGAAGCTCTTTGCGCCGGACGCCGCCTCCGATGTCGTGACCGCGGTCGTCGTTCCCGACGGCATTGACGGAGAGAAGCTGGTCAAGACGATGCGCGATACCCACGGGGTCACCATCGCCGGGGGGCAGGCGGAGATGAAGGGCAAGATCTTTCGTTTCGCCCATATGGGTTTCATCGAAGAGTTCGATATCATCGTCGGGATCTCCTGTCTGGAAAAGGTTTTGGCGCGCATGGGGTATTCTTTTGCGCTCGGCGCCGGCGTCAGGGCCGCGCAGGAGGTTTTCCTTAAAAGCGGGGAGTAGCTCCTTTTTGAGTGCCGCCGTTTAAAACGGCAAGGAGGTCCTGGGATGCGTAACGCCCCGGAACAGGAACGCCGCAAGGAATCCCGTTTTGCCTTAAGTATCCGGTTTCGCTATCAGCTTGCCGATCCCCAAGCGGTCGCGGTTAAGGCCGTGACCCGCAACATCAGCTCAAGCGGCCTGCTCTTTGAGAGCGATACGCCGCTTGCCCTGGATACGCGCCTGGCGGTCATCCTTTTCGTTCCCGCGGCGAAGGCGTGCGAGATCCCGCTGCAGGCGTGCGTTTCGCGCCTGGAGCGTATTGCAGAAACCAGATTCGTCATCGGCCTGAATTTCGTCGATGTCGCCGAAAAATGTCAGCATGAATTGCGCCAGCGCTTCGACCGGATGGATATCGACCGGCTGCTCGGCAAGCTCGTCGCGGGAAACTACTCTGACCTGCATTTGACCGTCAATGCCCCGGCGATGGTCAGGACGGCCGCGGGCCTGGTGCCTCTGGAGGCGGAGCCGTTCGGGGCGGAGGAGATTCGCACGCTCATCTCGGGGCTCCTGACGCCGTCTCAGCGGCAGCTGTTCGAGGAGTCCCGGGATATCGATTTCGCCTATTCTCCGGTTCCCGATCAGCGGTTCCGCATCAACGTTTATCATCAGCGCGGTTTTCCCGAGATCGTCGTGCGCAATATCCGTCCGCAGATCCAGGATCTGCGGACGCTGGGGCTGCCGGAGGTGGTGGATGAGCTGTGCCTGCTCGGCGACGGGCTCATCCTCATCGGCGGGCCGACGAATGCGGGCAAGACCACGACGCTGACGGCGATGATCGACCAGATCAACCGGCAGCGCAGCGCCGTTATCGTGACCCTGGAACAGCCGATCGAGTACCTGCACGATAACGTCAAGAGCCTCATCAAGCAGCGCGAGGTCGGCATTGACGTGCGCAGTTTTTCCGACGGGATACGCGCTGCCCTGCGCCAGGATCCGGATGTCATCGCGATCGGGGAGCTGCGCGATCCGGAAAGCGTCGAGGCGGCGCTTCAGGCGGCGGAGACCGGGCACCTCGTCATCGCTTCGGTGCACGGGATCGATACCCTGCAGGTTTTCGAACGGATGATGAGCTTCTTTCCCGCCCTGCAGCAGGAGTTTATCTGTAACCGCCTGGCGTATGTCCTGCGGGCGGTCATCGTGCAGAAGCTGCTGCCGCACAAGGAGGGGGGGCGGCGCGTACTGGCCTGCGAGGTCTGTATGGCCAATATCGCGGTCAAGCGGGGGCTGGTGAGCCGGAATTTCTCGCAGATCGAGACGACGATGCAGACCGGCGCTAAATTCAAGATGTTGCTGATGCACGACGCGGTGCGCCACCTCTATGAGCAGGGGCAGATCAGCGAAGAGGTTTTGGCGCAGCAGCAGAAGGGGACCGAGCTGGGGAGCAGAGAGTAGCAACGAAGAACCCGGATACGGGATACGTTTCACTTGACACAAGACACAGGTAAAATCGAAGTTCCGATTTATTATGCCTGGAACTGATTGAGGCGGGCAAAAGGAGCATTTCCTCTATGATGAAGATACTGGTTAGCGATCCGTTGTCGGATGAAGGGCTTAAGATCCTGCGGGAGGTGCCCGAGTTTGAGGTGACGGTCAAGACCGACCTGAAACCCGAAACCTTGAAGGAGGAGATCGGCAGCTACGATGCGCTCGTCGTACGCAGCGCCACCAAGGTGACCAAGGATGTCATCGCCGCAGCATCGCGCCTGCGCGTCATCGGCAGGGCGGGGGTGGGGCTGGATAACGTCGATTTGGATGCCGCGACCCAAAAGGGCGTCATCGTCATGAATACGCCCGCAGGCAATACGATATCGACCGCCGAGCATACGGTGAGCATGATCCTCTCGCTTTCCCGTAATATCCCGCAGGCCAGCGCCTCGACGAAAAAAGGGGAGTGGAAGCGCTCGAAATTCATGGGGGTGGAGCTGTACGGCAAGACGCTGGGCGTGGTCGGGCTGGGCCGTATCGGCACCGAAGTCGTCAAGCGCGCGCTCTCCTTCGGGATGCAGGTGCTTGCCTTCGACCCGTTCCTCTCCCGGCAGGTCGCCGATTCGCTGGGCATCGAGATCGTCGATCTGAACGAGCTCCTGGCGCGTTCGGACTACATTACCGTGCACACGCCGCTGACCGACGAAACGCGGCACATGATCTCAACCGACGCCTTCGCGCGCATGAAGCGGGGGGTGCGCATCATCAATTGCGCGCGCGGCGGTATCGTCGATGAGGCGGCCCTCGCGGCGGCGCTCAAGGACGGCACCGTCGCCGGGGCGGCGCTGGACGTTTTCGAGAAAGAGCCGGTTCCCCCGGACCTGGAGCTGTTGAAGCTGGATCAGGTGGTGGTGACGCCGCATTTGGGGGCATCGACCGAAGAGGCGCAGGTTAATGTCGCCATCGAGGTGGCCGAGATCGTGCGCGACGCGCTCCTGGGGCGGGGGATACGCAATGCGGCGAATTACCCGTGCCTGGAGGCCGACGTCAGCCGGGCGCTGGACCCGTATGTCACGCTCTGCGAGAAGCTGGGGCTTTTCGCCAGCCAGATGGTCGACGGGCGTTTCCAGGAGCTCTCCATTACCTACGGCGGGGATATCGTCCAGTACGACCTGAGCGCCCTGACGATGGCGCTGGTCAAGGGGGTTCTGGCGCCTATACTCAAGGAGACGGTCAATTTCGTCAACGCCACCGCATTGGCCAAGGAACGCGGGATCATCGTGCGCGAGGCGAAGTCTTCGAGCGAGCAGGAGTTCGTTTCGCTCGTGCAGTTGGAGGTGCGCACCGACAAGGGGGTGCGCAGCATCTGCGGCACGCTCTCGGCGAACAAACAGCCGCGCATCGTCAAGATCGACGGCTATTACGTGGAAGTTTCCCCCTCGAAAGAGATGATTACGATACAGAACTGGGATCGTCCCGGCATCATCGGCAACCTCGGCACCCTCATGGGCAACCACGGGGTCAATATCGCCGCGATGACCTTCGGCAGGCAGACGCCGGGGGGCAAGGCGATCAGCGTCCTGAACGTCGACAGCGTCATTTCTCCGGAGCTCCTGGAGAAGGTCAAGAAGATCGAGAATATCCTCGATGCGAAGGTGATCAGGCTCTGAAGGCGACATGACACAAGACACCAGGCACCGGACACAAGGAATAAGGGCATTGTTTGTCGCCTGTCTCCTGGCAGGGATGGGGTGGGCGAGGCTTGAGGCGAAGGAGCTGACCGTTTTCTTTACCGGTGAGACGCACGCGATGCTCTATCAGTGCAACTGCCCGCTGGAGCCCGACGGCGGGATCGCCCGCCGCGCCACGCTCCTGAAACAGCTGCGCCAAAAATATCCCCAGGCGCTTCTCGTCGATGCGGGGGCCAGTTTCGCGGGGGGGGCCTTCGACGAGCACAGCGTCAACGCCGATCTCGACGAGACGCGCACGCGCGTGCAGCTGACGGCCATGCGGCTGATGGGGTATGACGCGGCCAACGTGACGGAGGAGGAGTTTTCCTTCGGGACGGAATTCTTTTCGGCCCGTGCACGGGAGGCGGATTTTACCTTTGTCTCCTGCAATATCAAGGGTTTGAGCGAGGCGGTCAAGCCCTTCGTGATCAAAGAGGTAGCCGGGGTCAAAGTTGCCCTCATCGGCGTGACCGCCCTCTCGGCGATGCGCCGTGCCCCGGAGCTCACCTTTTTTGAGCCGGTGCGCTCGGTCAGGGAAACGGTCGAAGCGGCCCGCGCTGAGGGGGCGCAGTTGGTGATCGTGCTCAGTCAGCTCGATGAAGGGGCGGATGAGGCTTTGGTCGATGAGGTGAAAGGTATCGAGGTGCTCATCTCCAGCCACGGCGCTCTGCCCGAAGGAAAGCCCGCGCTCAAGCGCGGCAATTCGTTCATTGCCAAGGCGAGTTGGCAGGGCCGGCGTCTGGGCGTGATGCATCTTCAGCTCGATGCGCAGGAGCGGATACAGGAGTGCACCGTCGAAGAGGTGCGCCTGTCGGATGCGGTACTCCCGGATCCCGACATACAGCAGATCCTGCCGCAGTGTTTTTCGGATGCGGACTGCCGTAAAAAAGGGTTCCGCGGCGCCTGCAGCGGCTCCGGCACTCCGCAGGCGGCCTGTTCGTTCGTTAAGCCCGCTGCCGTCGATCTGACGGTCGTGCTGCCCAAAGCCGCCCGCACCGGCGATCCGCAGCAGATCGTGCAGATGTTGCAGTCGCTCTTTCCGGGCCTCAAGGTGACGACCGTGGCGTATCCCGGGGCGCGCAGCGAACAGCTCCTGCGCTCAGTCGGCATGAACACCCTGCCGGCGTTCCTGCTGAGCAGCTCGGCCGAAACCGAGCCGGTCTTTGAAAAGATCAAGGCGCAGTTTGACCGCAAGGGCGCCTGGTATGTCCTGAAGCCCGAATACGGCGGGGTGACCTTTTTCACCGCGCGGCCGCTGCGCACCGGGGCGCTGGATTTGTTCGTCAGTCTCTTCGACGCGGTAACCCCGCGCGTCCTGGAGAGCATTCAGGAGTACCGGCCTTCGGTCCATTTCCTCGCCACCGAGACAAAGGACGGTTTCGACACCAAGCAGGGGTTGCGCGAGACCGAGGAGTATCTGCGCGCCGTCTGCGTGCAGAAACATTTCCCCGACGCTTTCTGGCGGTACCTGATCTGCCGCAGCGCTTCGATCGAAAGCACCTGGTGGGAGGAGTGCCTTCCGCCGGGCGCGCCGGCGGCGGTGCGTGCCTGCGCGCGTTCTCCTGAAGGGGCGGCGCTGCTGAAGGAATCGATCTTCCTGAACCGGGAGATCGGCGTACTTTTCGGCCCGGCATACCTTATCGATAACCGGGAGATTTTTACCACGCGCGGGGATCCCAACCCCGCGGAGTTCAAACGGCTTTTCGGCCCGCAAAAGAAACGTTGATCATCGTATAACAAGGAGTGACCCTATGGCAAGACAGAACACGATCTATCTGCTCGACGTCACGAACCGGGACGGGGTGCAAACCTCCCGCATCTGTCTCTCGAAGCTGGAAAAGACGATGCTCAACCTCATGCTCAACGACCTGGGGGTTTTTCAGTCGGAGTTCGGTTTTCCCCTGACCCACCATGAGACGAATTACCTCAATGCCAACCTTGAACTGGTCGAGAGGGGCGCGCTGCAGCCGATACGGCTGGGCGGCTGGCTGAGGGCGACGGACGAGGACGTGCGCGCGGCGTTCGCCCTCGTGCCGAAGCTGCGCCACGTCAATCTTTCGATCTCGACCTCCGACCAGATGATCGTGCATAAATTCAAGGGCAAGCTCGACCACGCCTCGGTTATCAAAGAGATGGCCGACGCGGTCGCGGCGGCGCGCACGGCCGGGGCGGTCTCCATCGGCGTCAATGCGGAGGACGCTTCGCGCACGCGCATGGAATACCTGATCGAGTTCTCGGCGGCGGCAAAGGCGGCGGGAGCCGACCGGATCCGCTACTGCGACACCCTCGGCTACGACACGCCCTTTAGCATGTACGAACGCATCGCGGCGCTGGTGGCGGCGGTGAAGATGCCGGTAGAGATCCATTGCCATAACGACCTGGGTATGGTCGTGGCGACGTCGGTCGCCGGGGCGAAGGCGGCTCTCGACGGCGGGCAGGACGCCTACATCAATACCTGCGTCAACGGGATGGGGGAGCGCGCGGGTAACGCCGACCTGGTCTCGGTGATCCTTGCCCTGCGCTACGGCAGCGGCCTGCAGGGGTACCGGCTCGACGAGCGGGTGAATCTGAAGGCGGCATGGAAACTGAGCAAGTATGCCTCCTACGCCTTCGGGGTGCCCATACCGATCAACCAGCCGGGAGTCGGTGACAATATCTTTGCCCACGAGTCCGGAATCCATGTGGACAGCACGCTCAAGAGCGCCGGGACGTACGAACTGTTTCAGCCCGAAGAGATTGGTCGCGGCACTCCCGTGATGCGCGAAACCGGACGCATCATTACCACCGGTGCATATGGCGGGATGAAAGGCTTTCGCCATGTGTACGAAAAACTGGGAATCAGTTTTGAAAGTGACGAAGCGGCCCGCCGTGTTCTTGAGCTTGTGCAGCTTGCCAATCTGCATACCCAGAAACCGCTGACCGATGATGAACTGCGTTTTCTTGCAACCTATCCGGATATTGCAACGAAGATTCTGACGGTTCAGGCATAAGATCCCTGCATTTTTCTCTCAAGAACCTTCGGTTGCTGG
>CAZOGI010000008.1:0-94406 GCA_964579435.1 uncultured Planctomycetales bacterium | reverse complement strand
GGATGCGGTGTCTGCGCAGTGTCTCCCTGACGATCATGCGTGTCAGCCGCGCAAAAAGAGGAAGGGCCTGGCGCAGGACCTTTACTTTCGACTCTCCCCCCTCCCTGCGGCGGTAGGAGACCGGGATTTCGCTTATGCGCAGGCCCGCCAGGGCCGCTTTGACGACGATCTCCGCTTCATACGCAAAACCGTTTTCGCTCAGACGCAGTTCACGCAGAACATCCGTGCGCCAGGCTTTGAATCCGGCAAAAACATCGGTAAAGCGCCGGCGGCAGCAGAGCGAGATGAACCAGGCCAGGCACCAGCTGGCGGCTCTCTTCAGGAAGGGAATCGAGTCTTTTTCGATGCGCGCACCAAAGCGGTAGCGGGTGCCGAGGGTCAGGTCTGCTTCTCCCCTCTCAAGCGGCCCGATCAGGAGCGGCAGCTCCTGCGCGGGGAACTGTAGATCCGCGTCGATCTGGGCGCAGAGGGGGGCAGTCGCAGCGGCGAGGGCATGGCGGATGGCATGCCCCTTCCCGCCGTGCTCCAGGCGCAGGGTCTGGATATTTTCTTCGGTGAGGGCGGCGGCGATCTCTGCGGTGCGGTCGCTGCTGCCGTCGTCGGCGACGATGATCTGCGCCTGCGGAAGCGCTCTCCTGACCTCGCGCAGGGTCCGGGCGATGGAAGTTTCTTCGTTATAAGCGGCGATAAGGATGCTGACGGCGGCAGAGCCGGTCATGGGGACGTCGGGGATACGGGATCGTTCGCTGAGGCGGGGGGTGTGTATGCGGACATGAGCAGTTCGTAGCCGAAGATCCCCGAGCCGATGATGCGCACCGGGATGCGCCGTTCGTCGCTCGTCAGCCAGATCTCGATCTGGCGGGGGGTGCTTTTGAAATGATAGACCGGAAAGGTCCCGGCCGGGACGGTGATCTCTTCGACGGTATCGATGCGCAGCAGCAGTTCGCGCGTCGGCAAATTGACGGTGATCTCTGAGCCGATGCGCAGGTCCCGGAGGCGGCGCAGGAAGTACGGCAGGAGAATGGCGTTATTGAGCGGCCGCTCCTTCCTGATGACCAGGGGCTTGAGGGTTTTGGTGCCTTTGGTCTTCTGGATCGTGACGCTGCGGTTTTGCTGGTCGTAGCTTTCGCTGATCTGCTCGCGCGAGAACCCATGGGTGATGGCGCGCTCGACACGCACGGGCAGGAGTGTCGCGGGCGAACTGTAGATCTGCTCGACATCGGTGAAGTTGGTCACCCGGGTGGTGAAGGTGAAATGCAGGAGCCGTTCCCCGTCCCGGGCGGAATCGGGGTTATTGATGAATTCGGCGGTCCCGATCCGCAGCGCCCCGTATTTGACGGTGTAGAGTATCCGTTCGCCGGAATAATCGGGGAAGGCGGGTTCTTTCGGCTTTTCAGGCGGAGGCGGCGCGGGTGCGGGTGGTTTTCTGGGTATGGCCGGCTGCAGCCATTGGGTGAGTGCCGCCGGTTTCCCGGGATCGAAGAGCGTGCCGAGAAAGGCGATAAAGGCAGCCGCCACGCCCAGAATGAGAAGGAGAAAAAGAGAGCGTTTGTTCATGCATGCAGCCGCACGGGGCTATTTTTTTGCCTTGCCCTGATTGGCGACCGAGGCCATCGCCTTGGCGATCTCCTGCGGGTCGCCGAGGTAGTAGTGCTTCAGGGGCTTGAGGTCCTTGTCCAGCTCATAGACCAGCGGTATGCCGGTCGGGATGTTGAGGGAGACGATGTCGGCTTCCGATACATTATCCAGGTATTTGACCAGCGCCCGGAGGCTGTTGCCGTGCGCGGCGATGATCACCCGTTTGCCCGCGTTGACCGCCGGGGCGATCGTCTCGTGCCAGTACGGCAGGAAGCGGGCCACGGTATCTTTAAGGCATTCGGTGAGCGGGATATCCTGCGCCGCCATGCCCTGGTAGCGGGGGTCGCTGCCCGGATAGCGCGGGTCTGATTTTTCCAGCGCCGGAGGGCGGATATCGTAGCTGCGGCGCCAGACGAGCACCTGGTCCTCTCCGTACTGGGCGGCCATCTCCGATTTATTCAAGCCCTGCAGGGCCCCGTAGTGCCGTTCGTTGAGCCTCCAGGAATTATGGACCGGGATCCACATCCGGTCCAGCTCTTCGAGGCTGATCCAGAGGGTGCGGATCGCCCGCTTCAGTACCGAGGTAAAGGCGATATCGAAGTCGAAGCCTTCTGCTTTAAGCGTTTTTCCGGCGGCGTGCGCCTCCCCTATCCCCTTCTCGGAGAGGTCGACGTCCGTCCATCCGGTAAAGCGGTTCTCTTTGTTCCAGGTGCTCTCGCCGTGACGCAATAATACTATCTTGGGCATATCGATCCTTTCGGGTGCGCAGGTGTTATTAAGAGAAAAAGCCGTCCGTTACTGGGAGAATGCCAGGTATCCCAGGATGAAGATGTTGACAAACGGGATAGCCATAAGCGCTCCCAGCCATCCGGGTTTGCCGCGGGCAAGCGCGATGCGGTAGCCCAGAAAGCCCATGAGTCCCAGCTGAGCCAGAAGCCCGATGAAAGGCAGGAACCAGGCGAGTACCAGCCACAGCCAGGTGTATCTCAGTCCCCCTATCTTGCACATCAGGAAGAGGTTTGCCAGGGGAATCCAGGCCAGCCATGCCGGTTCGGACTGCGTTTTTTGAGCGATGGTGAAGAGGCACAGGGCCATGAAGATATACATGAAGATCCCCAGCCCGAAAAAGATTGCCGCGGCTGTTTTGGCCGTGTTCTCGATGCGCCGCTGCTGCTGGGGGCTCAGTTGCTGGGTCCTGGTTTGGCGCTGTTGGGGCGCGGGAGTGACCTGGACTCGGGTGACGGGTTGGGTGGCAGGAGGAGTCTGTTGGAGGGCCGGGGTAACGGCTTGCGGCTGCTGCGGAGGCTGCGGCGCAGGAACCTGGACCGCCTGGCCGTTTATGCTTTTGACCTCGGAGAGCAGATACGGCAGGGCAACGCCGTTGGAGTCGACCTTGATCATGTCGGCGCTGCGTTCGACGATCGTGCCTTCGACGGTCTCCCCGGACTGCAGGACGATGGTATCCGCGTGTGCGGTCAGTGCGGCGGCCAATACGATGGCCGCCAAGAGGACTGCGGTCTTTTTATGCATGGGTTCTCCTTTGTTAATCAGCGGACTGCGTGGGTCCGGCGCAGGGTTCTTCCTGCAGGGGTTTGTCCGTTTCGGCTATGAAAACCGTCCCCCCCGTGTTCCCGCACAAGACGGGCGTTGCGCGCAGCAGGTATCCTTCGGGAGAGAGCTTGGCATCGAATTGGTAGCCGCGCTGTTGGGTGTTCAGGAGCGGGCCGCTCCAGTACGGCGGTTCGGCTTCGGTCAGCTCTTTTTCATCGACGGGAAAACGCTGGTGACCCGCGCGGTAACTCTGGAATGCCGTTGCCGCCATCCGGACCGAGCTGCGGGCAAAGGCTTCGTTGGCGTTTATTCGCGCGCGCAGAAGATTGGGGATAGCGATGGCGGCAAGAAGCCCGATGATCGGGATGAGGACAAAAGCGATCATGCCGACCGACAGGAAAGCGATAAGGCAGCCGACGCGTTTTTTGGCGGTC
Organism: uncultured Planctomycetales bacterium; assembly: GCA_964579435.1. GTDB lineage: Bacteria > Omnitrophota > Gorgyraeia > Gygaellales > Profunditerraquicolaceae > CAZOGI01. The sequence goes on along the minus strand of CAZOGI010000008.1, from coordinate 90,843 downwards.
AGCTCCCCGGCATTGATCCTGACGGCGGTCTTGTAGGCGTGGACCATGCTGATGATCCAGGGCACGATCAGCCAGGCGCTCAGAAAGAACAGAATGCCTTTGCCGGTCTGGCCGTTATATACCTGGCCGGCTCCGGGCAAAAGGAAGCTCAGCAGTGCCGCCAGTGCCGGGAGTTGACGCGGTGTCGCGCCTGCGGCTATCTCGGCGGTACACTGTTTGCAATACTGCTGCGTTTTGATGACGACGCGGCATTCGGCGCAGATACGCGCGCCGCAGCGGTTGCAGGAGGCGACGGCCTCGCGGTCGGGATGCGCGGCACAGGAGTTCATGCGGTCCCCTTGTCTTCGCGGCGGCTTGGTTGAAAGAGGTCGTAGCTCGGGATAAGGGCCCCCAGGAATTTGACGCTTAAGGTCCGGAAGAACACTGCCGCGGGAAGCATGAGCGCGTTAAAGGCGTACGAGATAGCCAGCAGCAGCGGCATCGCGATGACCGTTGCCAGAATGACCAGGACCGTTCGCTGGGTCGGCAGCATCTTCTGAAAGAGCAGGTACCCCCCTACCCCGGCTGCGCCCAGGGGCACCAGCAGGAACAGGGTCAATACGGCAAAGACGATCATATAGGCCGTCATCGTGGCTATGCCCAGACCGAGCTTCACGAGCAGATACAGGAAGAATTCCTTGGGATTGGTTTTGATCAGCACCCCCGTCATACCCAGTGCCTTTGCGGCCGCGACCTTGTCGCGGTACATGATGATGAGCCCGAAATCGATAAGGGCCAGATGCGCCAGCCCATAGGCGCATCCCAGAAGGACCAGGAGCAGGATAAACGGCAGAACTTTGAGCGTAATGGCGAGCCATCCGAAACTTTTCGGGTCCTGGAAGACCCCCTGGCGAAAGAGCAGGAAGACGCAGAGGCCGATTATCCCCGCGGCGATTATGCCGAAGATGACGCTTAGCAGCAGCAGGAAACGGAAAAGGGATCCGGCCTCGCGCTTATTCTCGCGGAACGGTTTTTTTATCGAGGCGTCGTTCGTAATTACGTTTTCGAGGAAGACGAACGAGAAGCGCGCGTACAGCCAGTAAATAAGCAGGAGCAGCCCGATGAAGAGAGCGGTAAAGAGAATGGAAAGCGGCACGAAGAGTGCCGAGTTCTCCTTGAGAAAGGAGCGCACGTCGTTCTGTTGAGGGGCTGATCCGGGTGCGGCGGTGTCTGTGCCCGGGGCAGCGGCAGTGTTTCTTGTTTCGATCTTCTGCCGGGATTCGCCGCGGTGAGGCAGCGAGAAATTGAATCCCCTGCCGCCGAGTGTCCCGGCCAGGAGGGCGACGAAGGTGAGGATGAGCCATTTCTTGAGGTTGAACGGCCGCAGGAGCACGGCGACCATCCATTCGAACGAAGTTTCGATCAGTCGGGTAAAGGAGGGCATGGTCGGCTAGGTGAGGAGGCTGGAGCTTTCCTGCTGGACCCCCCGCTGCGCGAGAAAGGCGCTGGCGTTCTTGATCTCCTGCTCAGCGCCTTCGATGACGACGATCGCCCAGCCGGTATCCGTCGAGAAAGAGGCTTCGACGATGCTGAGGGTTATATCGAATTTCTTGCAGAGGCCGCAGAGGATCGCTTCGTCTTTAAGCCTGCCGGGAAAGATGAGCTCGGTTTTTATTTTTGGCATACTGTATCCTCGTGACGATAGCCCAGGCGATCGCGTACGCGCCTGCCCCGATGAGCAGCGAGACGGCCAGGTACCCGATCCCGACCGGCACGATGATGTCCCGGGCGGAGACCGCGGCGAGCTTGGCGAACGAGAACGGCTTCATCAGCTCCTGGCATCGTTGCCGCAACAATTGCCATTCCATACCCATTATAGCCGCGCCGGTTTTGATTGACAAGAGGAATGTTGCGAAGCTGAGCCAGGTGTTGGTCGCCAGGGCCCCGAAAAGGGCGCTGACCTTATTCAGGCGCAGGAGCGCGGAGAGCACCAGCGCCGCGATCGGGCCGGCGCCGGGCAGGATCCCCAGGAAGACCCCGAGGCCGAAGCCCAGGGCGATGCGCTGCGGCGAATCGTTCAGGCGGCCCAGGCGCAGGAAGAGCAGCTTAATCCTTCGCGCGAGCTGATTTTTTCTGTTCTTCATCGATGAGGACGCGTTTGAGTATTTTCCCGGTCGTGTTTTTGGGGAGCGTCTCGCGCAGCTCGACATGGCGCGGTACTTTGTATGAGGCGAGGCGTTCTCTGAGGAAAGAGACGAATTCCGCTTCCGTTGCCTTCTGTCCTTCCTTGAGCACGACATAGGCCTTGGGGATCTCTCCCCTATGCTCGTCCTCCAGGCCGATGACTGCGGTTTCTTTCACCTTCGGGTGCTGATAGAGGACTTCTTCGATCTCGCGCGGGTAGACGTTGAGGCCGCGCACGTTGATCATTTCTTTTTTGCGTCCTGCGATGAAGAAGTAGCCGTCGGCGTCGCGCCGGGCCATGTCGCCGGTAAAGAGCCAGCCGTCCCGGATGACCGAGGCGTTTTCTTCGTCGCGGCGGTAATAGCCGCGCATGACATTCGGGCCCTTGACGAGCAGCTCTCCGGTCTCGCCGACGGGAAGCTCCTGTCCGTGTTCCCCGGCGATGCGGATCTCGATGTTCGGGGAGAGGGTCAGGCCGATCGAGCCGGCTTTGCGTTCCCCTGCCAGGGGATTGAGCGAAACGACCGGTGAGGCTTCGGTCAGTCCGTAGCCTTCCAGCAGCGGGACGCGGAATTTTTTCTCGAACGCGCGAAAGACCTCCGCGGGCAGGGCGGCGGCGCCGCTGATGCACAGGCGCAGGGGGTTGAAAAATTTGATGAGCGCCGCCCGGGAGAGGATGCGCGGCAGCTTGAGGTTGCGCAGGACGCTGTAGATTGACGGGACTCCGACGAGGATCGTGACGCGGTTGCGCCGGATGGCGCGGATGACGCGCTTGAACGGCCGCACCGATTTCATCAGCACGATCCGCGCCCCGGCGATGAGGGGCAGGTTCATGCAGACGGTGGCGGCAAAGGAGTGGAAGAGCGGCAGGATGCAGATGAAGGTGTCGCGGGGCGTGACGGTGATGGCGTGCATGCAGTCCAGTGCGTTGGCGATAAGGTTGTCGTGGGTCAGCATCGCTCCCTTCGGGTGGCCGGTGGTCCCGGAGGTATAGAGCAGTACCGCCAGGTCCTGGGGAGCGACGGGATCAGGCTCGCCCGTGCGGTAGAGCGGCTCGTTGATGCGGGTAAAATCGATGACCGGCCCTTCGGCGCGGTTGGTGGAAACGATGTATTTGAGCGAGTCGAGGCGCAGGCGCAGTTCCTGGGCGAGCGCGAGGTTGGCGCGGCTGGTGATAAAGCAGACCGCGCCGCTGTCCTGGAGGATATATCTGGCCTCTTCGGCTTTGAACATGTAGTTGACCGGGACGACGACCGCCCCGGCTTTGAGGATCGCGAAATAGCTGAGGACGAACTCCGGGCAGTTGTCCAGCATAACGGCTACCCGTTCGCCTTTGGCGATGCCCAGCGCATGCAGGCCGGCGGCGATGCGGTCGGTCTCCCGGTCCAGGGACCGGTACGAGATCCGTTTCGAGCCGAAGATCAGCGCCGTGCGTTTGGGAAAACGGCGGGCACCTAAACGGATGACTTCGCCGAGGTTTTTCGGGATCATCAGGATCCTCCTGTTCTGTCGGAATCCCCGGGCTTGAGGTGGATGCCGGCAAGGCTCTCCAATCCGTGGCCGTCCTGTGTCCATCCGTTGCAGAGCCCGGCTTTTTCCAGCGCCTCCTCTGCCGCGCGGTATTCTTCTTTACTGATACGCCGGCAAAGGCGCGGGTCTTTTAGCGCGCGGTACGCGGGCAGGTATTGGCTCATCAGGCTGACGTAGGTCTCAGGGGAAAGCTCCCGGGAGATAAAATCCAGCACCGTTCGGGTCCCGGCGATATCCTGCGGAAGCACCAGGTGACGGATGATGAGCCCGCGCACGATGAGCCCGTGCCGGTCGAATTGCGCGATCCCGACCTGCCGGTGCATCTCCTTGACCGCCTCACGGTTATAGCGCAGGTAGTCCGCAGCATCCGAAACCGTACGCGCCTCATCGTCGCTGCCGTAGCGCATGTCCGGCAGATAGACGTCGACGATCCCCTCGAGAAGCTCCAGGATCTGGCGGCGTTCGTAGGCATTGGTATTGTAGACCAGGGGGATACGCAGGCCCTGCGGGATCGCCAAAGCGAGTCCTTCGAGGATCTGGGGCAGGACGTGAGCGGGGGTGACGAGGTTGATGTTGTGGCAGCCGCGTGCCTGCAGCGTCAGCATGATCTGCGCGAGCTCTTGCGCAAAGACCTCCCTGCCCTCCCGGCTCTGGCTGAAGCGATGGTTCTGGCAGTAGGCGCAGCGCATGTTGCAGCCGCTGAAGAAGATGGTGCCGGAACCGCGGGTTCCCGAGAGCGGCGGTTCTTCGCCGTGGTGGGCAAGGAAACTGTAGACGCGCGCCTTGGCTCCGGTCAGGCAGTAACCGGTTTCGTCCTTGGTGCGGTCGACGCCGCAGCCGCGCGGGCAGAGGCTGCAGGCGCGTAAGAGGCTTTGCAGGCGAGCGAGGGTTTCACGCAGCCGCCCGCTCTGTGCTGCGCGCAGATAAGCCGGCGCAGGATCCTTGGCGGCAGCCTTCGGTTTACGCCTTTGATTGGGCACGGTAGAGGCAGCGGCAGTGGTTGAAGAAACCGATATATTCGGCAGTCCGGTAATCCGGATAGGTCCACGGGCACGGCCCGAATGAATTCCGGGTGTAGGAGAGCGTGACCTCGGCATAGATGCCGTCACGCAGGTAGATGCGGTGGGCATGATCTTTGGTCGTTGCCAGCACCAGTCTGGCCAGGTCCAGGTATCCCGGATCGATGTTGACGGTGCGCCTGCCTTTGACGCTCAGACGCCTTTCCAGCCGGTTGCAGAAACGTTTGATCGCGCTCAGGTCCTGCGGTTTGACCGGCCTGCGGAAGCTGACGAGGAGGCGTCTGAGGCCGGGGCCGAATTCTTCTTCGTAGTAAGCGGTATGGGTGAAGGCGAGTACCGGGCTTTGATGGTCCAGGGGGCCGAAGCGGCGTTGGAGCGCAGCCAGGGCACGGGAGAGATTTTCCTGCCGGCCGAAGATAAGGCCGCAGATCATTTTTACCCGGGGATGGTTGCGTGCCGTGCCCACGCGGGGTCAGGGCGCCCTAATGCTTCAGCGCCGGTTCGTTCGCGGGAAGGAATTGGCTCAGATAGCGGGAGATCTTCTTGCGTTCCGGCTCGCGGATATCGTTGAAGAAGATAGCCAGATTGAAACGGCCGTCCCGGGAGTCTTCGCTGCGCACCACGACGCCCTTGCAGGAGATGGGCCGCTGCGCGCTGCGCGCCTCTCCCCTGATCGGCAGGCTCAGGTGGACCGCCAGGCGCGTGAACGGCGGGATGTATTTGTCGACGGTGCAATAGGTGCCGATACAGGAGACATCCTGGCTGGTGGTTTCGAAATCGTAGCCGTTGGCGATGATCTTCAGCGGCAGCGATTTCTTGACGCGGGGGAATTGTCTTCGGTCAGCGGGGCGGCGGGTCATGAGGTTGCTTCTTCCTTGGGGTTCTTGGTCTTTTTGATCCAGCAGCGTTTCGTGCAGTAGAAGATGCCGTCACGGTAATAGCGACGCAGCTTTTTGATCGGTTTGTTGCATGCGGGACAGTTGGTCTGCTTTTCTACGGGTGCGGTTTCGGTAGCCATCGAAGCTGGTTCCTTTTTGTTTTGGCCGGCTGCTAGGAATAGCTGCGGCGCATCGAGATGTAATCGTTCAGGAAAACGCGTTCCTTTTCGTCCAGCCCCACGAATTCCACGCCTACTTCGCAGCGGTAGGAGTGGCGCATGGTGTTGGACCAGGCGACGCGCGCGATCGGGTTGAGCGTCCGGGAGAGGATGTTGAGGTTCAGCATCAGATGGGTGTTCGGGGCGATGAAGCCGGGGTTGATGAAGCGCAATCCCCCCTCACTGATGTCTTCGGTGAGAACGTCCATCGTCTTGCCGTTGCCTCTGATGGTGCAGTGCAGCGGCGCCTGTAATCCGATCCTCGGGAAACGCCTTTTGTTCTCTACTTCCACGGGCATAAAGAAGTATTCTCTTTCCGGAAAGCCGTGGCGTTTCTTCCCGTTTGTCCAAATATAGCATAGATTGACGGCGCTGTCAATGGGAAGTGGGAAACGGCAGTAAACTTAAAATCGAGTAAATGCGCTTCAATGTCCAGCGGGTCCTGCCAAGGTTAGAGAAGGTTAGAGACGTTTTCCATTTTGTTCGGGACAGTGTCCCCAGGCTGTGCTGGACAGTGTACTTTAATTCGAGGCAAGCGTCAGCAATTAACAATAGGCATCTTAATGTCTGCTTGTGTCATGTGTCTTGTGTCAAGTCTATTGCTTTGCTATAATAATGACATGTATTGTTCCTTCTACGGCCTGAAAGAGCGGCCCTTTAACGTCACCTCGGACCCGGCGTTCTTCTATTCCAGCCGCAAGCACAAAGAAGCGCTCGCCCACCTCTATTACGGCGTCACCCAGCGCAAAGGCATTATCGTCCTGACCGGCGAGATCGGCACCGGCAAAACGACCCTTTGCCGGTTTTTCCTCAGCGAGCTGCGCCGGGCAAAGGATGCGGTCAAGACCGCGCTGATCCTGAATCCCCAGTTCTCCAACGTCGAGCTGCTTGAAGCGATCGCCAGCGATTTCGGGATCCAGGCCCGTAAAAAGACGCGCCTGGGACTGGTCGCCGCCCTCAACGATTTCCTTCTCAGGGAGGCGGCGGCGCGCAATAACGTCATCTTGATCATCGACGAGTCGCAGAACCTGAAGGCGGCGCAGCTTGAGCAGGTGCGCCTGCTCTCCAACCTGGAGACCGAGAAGGACAAATTGATCCAGGTGCTGCTGGTCGGCCAGCCGGAGCTGAACCGCAACCTCGCCCTGCACGAACTGCGCCAGCTGCAGCAGCGCGTCGCCGTGCGCTACCACATCGCCCCTCTGGAGAGCGCCGAGGTCAAAGGCTACATCATCCACCGCCTGCTGATCGCCGGACAGGAACGGATGCTCTTTAGTGACGAAGCGGTCGAGTCGATCACCGAGTTTTCCCGCGGGACCCCGCGTCTGATCAATATGGTCTGTGACCGCGCGCTTCTGGCGGGGTTTTCCGCCGGATCCCGCCTGGTCACGGGTGAAACAGTGCAGCGGTGCCTCGAAGAGTTCGGGGCGTATTTCGTCCCCTAAAGGGCGCACCGGAAAGGATCTTATGAGCATAATTTACGATGCCCTGAAGAAAGTCGAACCGAATACCGTCGATCCGCAAAATCAGAATCCCGCGGCCCCTCCCGCCAAGCCGGTGTCCCCCAAAGGGCCGTCGCTTTTGCCGGTCCTGGGAGTCTCCCTTCTGTTCGGGGTGTTTGGTTTTTGGGTCGCGCAATACTTGTTCAACAGCATCTTCAAGGGGCCGCTTTCCCTTGTCCGGCCAAGCAAGGCGCAGGCGCGTGCGGTGCAGCGGAGGCAACAGCCTGCCGCGGTCTCGGTCAAACCGGCTCCCGTCCCCGTCGCTGCCGTGGCGCCTTCCCCTGCCGTTGTCCCGGCGCCCGCGGCGCAGCCGGTCGCAGTTGAGCCGGTTGCGGACGAAGCGCCGACCGAGATGTACCTGAACGGTTGCTTTCTCGCCGACGCCGACCGGTTTGCCCTCATTAACAACAAGATCGTGCGTGAAGGGGATGTGTTCCAGGGTTACGAGGTGTCCCAGATCCGTGAGGACGAGGTTGACCTGAAAAAAGGCGGGACGATCTATACGATTTCCAACCGCTTCCGTTAAGCGCTCTTCTTTCGCCCGAGGAGGGCGCGTACCTGCCGGCGGATGAGGGCAAGGCCGATATCTTCCGCCGTTACCGCATGTGAAAGCCCGTTGAGGAGCACCAGCCTGTTTCTTCTGCCTAAAAACTTTTTGTCGCGATAGTGGGCTTCGATGACGGCGCGTTCGGTTACCCCGCGCAGCACGCAGGGCAGCCCCGCCGCCTCGATCAGGGCGCGCAGCCGCGCGGCGTCCTTTCCGGTGAACAACCCTTTTGCCACGCTCAGGCCGCTTGCGGCGATCATCCCCAGGCCTACCGCTTCGCCGTGCGTGTGGGAACGGTAACGGCCCGCCGTCTCGATCGCGTGGCCGATCGTGTGCCCGAAATTGAGGATGCGGCGGCAGCCGGTTTCGTCGCGCTCGTCTTTTTCGACGAGCTTTGCCTTGAGGCTGCTGCAGCGCGTCACGATATGTTCCAGGACCGCCGGGTCTTTGGCGCGGGCGCGGCGGATGTTCTCTTCCAGGTAGACGAAGAGCTGCCGGTCCATGATTGCCGCGTATTTAATCGCCTCCGCCAGCCCGCTTTGGATCTGTCGCAGCGGCAGGCTCTGCAGGAACTTCAGCTCCGTGAACACCATCCGCGGCTGGTAAAAAACACCGACGAGATTCTTGCCGCGCGCCAGGTCGACCCCGGTCTTTCCTCCTATCGCCGAATCCAGCTGCGCCAGCAGCGTGGTCGGAACCTGCACGTAGGGTATTCCCCTGCGGTAGGTTGCGGCGCAGAAACCGGTGAGGTCACCGACGACTCCCCCTCCCAGCGCGATCAAAAAAATCCTTTTTCCGCGGTCAAGCCGGGCCAGCTCTTCCAGGAGCGCGCAGGCGTCGGCGATCGACTTGCTGGTTTCGCTGTCGGCGACCCGATAGAGACAACAGGCGATCCCCGCTTTTCGCACCTGACGCAGCAGAACAGGTCCATAGCGGCGCTCTACCGTCGGATTGGTGATGATCACGGCCAGATCCCCTAAAGACAGGCGCCGGATCCGGGCGCCGAATTGGGGCATTATCCGGGTGCCGAGATGGATCGGGTAGGAACGTTGCGCAAGATGCACGGTGAGTGAACGCATGGTCAGCCTCCGAGGCCCAGGAGTCTCAGGATGAGGTCAATGACCGGCCAGATGAGCCGGGTCAATCCTCCATAGGTGATGAGTATCAGCGTGATGATGAAGCCGTACGGTTCCAGGCGCGCGTAGGCGCGCGCCCAGCTCAACGGCAGCAGTCCGATGGCGACCCGCGAGCCGTCCAGGGGCGGGATCGGGATGAGGTTGAAGACCCCCAGGATGACGTTGATGACGATGAAGCGAACCAGGAGCACGGCGATGATCCGCTCGAAGGAGAAAACCCTCAGGAGCCCGGCGCAGAGGCCGGCGGTGATGAGGTTGGCAGCGGGGCCGCTTGCCCCGACGAGGATAAGGTCGCGCCGGGGGTTGCGCAGCGCGTAGAAGTTGATCGGGACCGGTTTGGCCGCGGCAAAGACGAATCCGGTGGTCAGGTAAAAAAAGATCGGCATCAGGATCGTGCCGACGAGGTCTATGTGCGCCAGCGGGTTGAGGGTGAGGCGCCCGGCGTTCTTGGCGGTGACATCGCCGCGGCGATTCGCGGTCCAGGCATGCGCGAATTCATGGACGCTCATCGCGGCCAGCAAGAGCAGCAGGTTCAGAACGAGTCCTGCGATCAATCGAGAAGCTCCACCTTGGTGATGTCGACGACGGGGTAGCGCTGTTCTTTATCGGGTGCGATCGTGCCGCTCACTTTGACTTTATGGTAGTTCAGGGCGTTGAGGCTGCGGCGGCTTCCGCGCAGGAGAAATGTTTTTTCCGTAACGCAGCCGGCTTTGCCGTCGGGGCAGTCGGTATCAACCAGGGTGATGAGCTTGTGGGTGGCGATACGGTTGAGGACCTTTCCGTACGGCTGTACGATCCCCTCCATCTCGACCGGGAAATTCGGTTCCTGCCGGGATTCCGGTGCCGGGCGCTGGGGCGGCGCGCTGGGAGGCAGCTGCGGTTCCGGGGCCGGGGTGATGCCGGTGCGGAAAGGATGCACCAGCGATTTATGGACCCAGCCGTAGCTGTTCCGGACGGGTTCGATCTCGAACCAGTCCCCCCTGTCTGCGATCACGTAAAGCACGGTGTCCTTGTCGACTTTGCCGAGAATCGCCGCTCGCTCGCTCGGTTGCAGCCGGATATTGACCCGGTCTTTGAGCACGCGCACCTGTTTGTTGTCCAGCGGCGCCACGAGGGATTTATTGACGAAGGATGGGGCTTGTTTGGGGAGACGCAGGCGGTACCATTCGTAGAGCTGGGAAACGACCTCTACCGGCGTCCCCCGCGGTACCGAACAGACGATCTCGGCGCCGACCGTCGAATCCATGCGGATATTGGCGATTTCGGCTTTGATCTCCGCGTCGATCGGGAATTCCGTTTCTGCCCGCACGCAGGCCGGTTCCAGCCACAGCGCTGCGGCTACGGCACAGACGGAAAGGAACCGTGCTTTTTGGCGCATGAGACTATTTCTTTTCTGCTGCTTTCGCGGCGCCTTTTGCGGGTGTCTGCTCTTTGCCGGCGGGTGCCTTGGCGGCGGCAGTTGCTTTTCCGGCTGCTGGTGCTGCGGCAGCGGCGGCGCCTTCGGCTCCTGCGGCGGCTGCCGCTTCGGGAGTCTTCTCGGCGCGTTCCTTCTTGATCTTGAATCGCACGCTCTTGAGCTTCGGCAGGCCGAAGACGGGATCCCCTTCCTTCCAGCCGGTTTTTTCCATAAGCACGCGCAGGCGCTCGGCGCGCTTCAAGACCGAACGGTGTTTTTTATCTTTCTCGGATTGGGTCAGCGAGGGATGCAGTGACATGGCGTTACAACCTCCTTATGATAGAGTCAGGGTACTGTTTCTTGAGCTTTGTCTGGAAGGCTTCCGCGGCTTTTTTGTCCGGGAACGATCCGACGCAGACGATAACGAATTTCCCTTTGACCATCACCAGCGGCGCGTACCCTTTTTTCTTGAGGGTCGCGGTTTCCGCCTGGGCGTGGGTGTGGTTGTCAAAACTGGCCAGCTGCACGGTGTAGGCGCCGGAGGGTGTGGCCTTCTGTTCGAGCGTCGCGGGAGCGCGCCGGGCAGGCACGGCCGGTTGCTGAGGCGGCGTCTGGGTCGTGGGCTGCAACGCTGCTTCCTGCGGCGGCAGTACCGCAGCGGCAGGAAGCGGCGTTTCCTGCCGGGCAGGCGGTTCAGGCAGCGGCGTACTGCGTGAGGCGACCCGCCTTCCCCTCTGTATCCCGAGCGAAAAGCTTATCACCGCCACGATGACCGCGGCCATCAGGATGAAGACAGCCTTTTCGAAGGTTCGGATGAACCGTGACAGTGAGTGCGAAAGGTGCCGTTTGGGGGTCGGCTGCGCCTTCGGCGAAGCAAAAAGATCAAGTTGGGTGGGAGTTCCTTTATCCATACGCACGGCTATTAAAAAATCCGGCCACACACAGCACGACCGGATCAGTCGGTTCCTATTATCGTCTATTTCACGGGCAGATGCAAGTATTTTTTTGTGCGGATCTTCTTGACGATCTTCAGGAAAGCTTCGACGACTTTGGGGTCGAATTGGGTGCCGCTCTTGCGTTTGATCTCCTTGACTGCCGAGGCGATGTCCATGCGCTCGCGGTAGGGCCTGCCGTAGACCATCGCCTCGAAGGCGTCGGCAACGGTCATGATCCGCGCCCCCTGCGGGATCTGGTTTTTCTTGAGGCGCGACGGGTAACCTTTACCGTCGAAACGCTCGTGATGGTGCATGATGATCGGGATGACGGGTTTGAGGACCTGCAGCGGCCGAAGTATCTGCGCTCCCCTGACCGGATGGCGTTTGATGATGCTGAACTCGTCGGCAGTCAATTTCGAGGTCTTGGTCAGTATCTCCATGGGGATGTCGATCTTGCCGGCATCGTGCAGGAGGCTGGCGTATTTGAGGCTTTCGATCTGTTTCTCGTCCAGCCGCATCTGCGCGGCGATCGCCATCACCAGGCGGCTGAAATACGGCGAGTGCGTGTAGGCCTGAGGCACGCGCGTGTCCAGGAGCGTGATGATGGCTTTGATGCTGCCCAGAACGATGCGCTGCTGTTCCTCGTAGAGGCGCATATTCTTGATGCCGATGATCGCCTGCTCCAGCATCGTCATCAGGGCTTCCTGGTCGAAACGTTCGAATGCCGCACGGTTTTTCCTGCGGCGCATACAGATGAGGCCGATGATGTCGTCGGTGACCAGCGGGGCGGCCAGGAGATCGTCGGTGCGCACGGTGGAAAGCCCGCGGATGATGCGCTGCTCCAGGCGGGCGGTGATGCGGGTTTTCTTTTCGGTGAGGGATTTACGGTGGTCGCTGATGAGGCAGCGCATGAGCGCATACTGCTTGTTCTGGTCCAGCAGGACGAACGAGCAGTCGCGGGCGTTAAAGACTTGTGCCAGGAGTCGGGAGAATCGCACGACGAAATCGCGCAGCTCGAAGGTGGAATTGACCAGGCGGTAGACGCTGTGGATCGCCTGGGTGAGGAGCTTATACTTTCTCGTATGGGTCGAAGAGTTTTTTGTGTTCATCGGCTGCGTAACGGTCGGTCATTCCGGCTATGTAGTCACAGACGACCCTGCGGGGGCCATCCTGGGCGATGTGGCGTTGCCGGTCGGGCGGCAAGGTCAGCGGATCCTGGCAATAAATTGTGAAAAGATCGACGATAAAACGCTTGGCCTTAGTGCTCATGCGCACGACCCGGTAGTGCCGGTACAATTTTTCCATCAGGAGGCTGCGCAGGGGCAGGCGGCTCTTCTGCATGCGCCGGCTGAAAGAGACGATCTTCTCGTCGTACTGCTGCACGTCGCGGGGCGACCGGGGCCTGCGCGCGCGCAGGCGTTTCGTCGTTTCGGTGATCAGGTCCGTTACCTGCAGATCGATCAGGGAGCGGATGATCATGTGCTTTCGCTGTTGTGGTGCTATTGTAGCATAATTATGCGCGAAACGCTTGGAAATCTCACGCCAGATCGGTATAGCCTCCAGGTCCGTCTCTTTGAGCAGGCCGGAGGTCAGGCCGTCGTCGAGGTCATGGTTGTCGTAGGCGATCTCGTCGGCGATATCGACGATCTGCGTCTCGATGGCCGGCATGGGATGGATGAGGAATTCCTGGATCTGGCCGCTTTTGTCGAAGGCGGAAGAATGGCGTACGATCCCCTCGCGGACCTCCCAGGTGAGATTGATCCCCGGGAACCCGGGATAGCGCTCTTCCAGCACGTCGACGACGCGCAGACCCTGCATGTTATGGTTGAATCCCCCCTCCTGCGCCATCAGCTCGTTAAGGGCGTCTTCGCCGGCGTGGCCGAAGGCGGTGTGCCCCACATCATGCGCCAGGGCGATCGCCTCGGTGAGGTCGATATTGGCGCGCAGGGCAAGGGCGATCGTGCGCGCGATCTGGGCGACCTCAATGGTGTGCGTGAGGCGGGTACGGTAATAGTCCCCTTCGTGGTTGACGAAGACCTGGGTTTTGTATTCGAGCCGGCGGAAGGCGGCGCTGTGGATGATGCGGTCGCGGTCCCGCTGATAGGCCGAACGGTAGGGGTGTTCGCGCTCCGGATGCACCCTCCCCCGGGTATGCGCGCTCTTGCTCGCATACGGGGCGAGGAAGAGTTTTTCGAATGCCAGGGCTGGCGGTACGTTCATCGGGTTACGTCTTTGGCGGCACGGCACAGTTTCAAAAAAAGTTCCTGCAGCGATTGGGAAATGACTTTCGTCCCGCAGACGGCGGGCATGAAATTCGTGTCTCCGTTCCAGCGGGGCACCACATGCAGGTGCAGGTGACCGGGGATGCCCGCGCCCGCCACGCGACGCAGGTTGATGCCGATATTGAAACCGTGCGGGGCGAGCGTATTTTTGAGCAGCTTCTCGGTTTGCCGGAGGGTGCGCATGAGGTCGAGCAGTTCGTCGTCGCAAAGCCTCTCCAGGTCCGCGGTGTGGCGGTGCGGCACGACCATGCAATGGCCGTTATTGTACGGATACAGGTTCAGCATCGCGAAGGAGCGCTTATTTTTCAGGAAGACGTGGTGTTTTCGGGGATCGCGCGCCGCCGCGCAGAAGAGGCATCCCGGCTTTTTCTTGCCGGTTGCCGAAACGTATCCGATCCGCCAGGGCGCCCAGAGTCGGTCCATGTCAGTTGTCCTCGATCTTAAAGATCTTTCCGGTTATCTTCTTGCCGATCTCCAGCATCCCGTAGGAGCGGTACGGCGCAAAGACCGTGTCGGTGGCACTGCCGGGGTTGAAAAAAAGAATCCCCTCGCGTATTTCGTTCGTCGGCAGATGCGAATGCCCGAAGACGATGACGTCGGGCTTCTCGGGTTTGAGCTCGCGCAGGAGCGACTCGACGAGCTGGCGCGGATTGCCCCAGCCGTGCATGACGGCGATCTTGAATCCTTCTGCCTGGATGGTCTCCTTGACGGGCAGCTGGGCGGCGACGCTTGTCGGGTCCATGTTGCCCGCCACCGCTTTTACCGTCGGGCAAACCGCGCGCAGCTGCTGCAGTACCGACAGGTCCACCAGATCCCCGGCGTGAATGATCATGTCCACCGTGCGGAATGCCTCCAGCGCCTGCGCGGGGACTCCGGGTGCGCGTTCGGGGACGTGCGTATCAGAGATGACGCCAATCTTCATGGGGAGAGGCGGCAGCGGCGATGATGCGCGGTTTCGCGTACAGGTCGCAGAGCCGGTTGACGTTTTCCATGTTCCAGGTCCATATCTTTTCCTGCATTGCCCGCAGGGACGTATTGGAATCCAGGTCCTGCAGGGTGACGAGTATCTTGCGCTGCAGCTTGTTGCGGTGTTTCCTGCACTCGCGGGAGAAATCGGAGATGTCGTCTTCCGTCAGCCGTTCGGTATTGAGGGCGAGGAGCCAGACCCCGTCTTCGGAACGGCCGATGACCCCTTCTTTAAGCGAACGGCCGCTCAGGTGCACGGGCTTGACCTCGCGGAAGTGGTCGAGTTTGAACTTGCGCCGGTCAAGCTGTACGGTTTCGTCGCAGAACAAATGCAGGAGCTCGGTCATGCGTTCGATGAGCGGGCGTTGGGCTTGCTTCAGGAACTCGGCGATCATCGCGTTGATCTTTTCGGCGAAGGCAGCCTTCTGGTTGAGGCCGTTGAAGGTGAGCGCCTTGAGCTGCCCTTCGTAGACCGAGTGCAGCCAGAACCCGAAAACCCGGTCGTTGAAGGTGAGGAAATCCCCGCTGCGCGTGAGGTAATCCTCTTCCCATAGGTAGTCGACGCGTTTCAGGAGTTCGCGTTTGGTTTTGCGCAGGAGGTGCGCGATATCCTTGATGCGGGTCGTGCCTGCGGCAACCTGGCGCAGTATGGCAAGATATTCCTGGGCGCAGGGGGTTTCGGTGATGAGCTTGAGTTGGGCGGCGAAGCGCTGGTGGAAAAGCCCCATCGGCTGTAAGAGAAGTTCTTCCAGCACTCCCGTGACGGTACGCTCCCCTGTTTTGAGGAGCGCCTGGGTGAGCGTGTCAAGATAGAACGGGATGCCGCCGGTGAAATGGTTGAGGAAGTCGCGGATGCCGACCGGAATCGCCAGGCCTTTGAGCTTCCCGTTCAGGAACAGCTCCGCCCGTTCGACGCTGAACGGTTCGACCGTGACCGTCTCGAAATTGCCGAATAACAGGGAGAGGTCCTTGGCCAGGATTGTGCGTGCCTTGCAGACCCGCGAGCTGACGATCAGGTAGAGCGTCGTTTTCTGCGTGACGATGAGCTTGGTCCACTCGGCGTAGATGCGCTGTTGCCCGAGGCGCTCCAGATTATGGAATTCGTCGAATATGACGACCCCGCATTTTCCGGTTTCCTGATGGATGCTGTCGCAGAGCGACAGAAGGTCGGTGAAGACGCCGGCGAGCTTGCGTTTCTCGATCGCCTGCAAGATCGTCCGGATCTTCTCGCACGTCTGCGGGATATACCGGCCCGCCTCGGTCAGGAGGAAATCGAGGTCTTCCTTGAGCGGGGTGCCGCTGTTGATGAGGAACGCATAGAGGACGACCCCGATGAAGCGCCGGGCGAAGAGGGGCAGCGGTTCCGGGCGCACGGGGATATAGATGAGGATGGTGCGCGGGTCGTAATAGGAATCCAGGAGCGAGAGGACGAGGCCGGTTTTACCCATCAGCTCGTGCCCGATGAGGGCGACGTTCTGGCGGTAGCCGTCTTTGAGGGCGGATATCCGTTTGGTGAGGAGTTGGATGAGGGCGTCTCGTCTGAGCAGGTCCTGTTTCATGGCTCTTACGAATTGGAGAGGAAATAGTACGGGTTCTGGGGCGTGGCCCCCCGCCTGATCTCAAAATAGAGGTACGTCCGCTCCCCCGGCGCGGTTTTGCCGACCCGCGCGATCCGTTCGCCCTGGCGCACCCTCACCCCGACGGAGACATCGGGTTCTCCCGCGGGGGCGTAAACGGTATGCAAGCCGTCACCGTGGTCGATGATGATCGTCGATCCGAACCCTTTGAGGTTCGGGTCGTAGAAAACGACCATGCCGCTGCGCGCGGCCAAAATAGCCGTTCCGGTTTCCGCCTGGATGCGCAGGCCTTTGACCGTTATTTCGTTTATAGTCGATCCGAAACGCGCCAGGACCGGCCCGCGCACCGGCCACTGGAAATCCTCAGCGGCCGAGATCACCTGTTGCGGCGGCGGCAGGTGGGGTTTGTCTTTGCTGGCCGGGACGAGTATCTTCTGGCCGATCTCCAGGGTCGAAGGGGTGGCGATGCCGTTGAGCCGCACCAGCTCTTCGAGGTCTACGTTATACATCTTGGAAACGCGCCAGAGGGTTTGGCCTTTTTCGAGGGTGTGGTAGAATCCCGAGAATCCCGGTGGTTTGGGAGGTACAGGCGGCGCGCTCACCGGGACGGTCGCGCAGCCGCCGAGAGAAAGCATCATCGATAAGAGTACGGCGCTGGAGCGTATGATGAATCCGTTATCCATTATATAAAAAATCTAAAGCGGGTGAGCGGAATCGAACCGCCATATACAGCTTGGGAAGCTGTCATTCTACCATTGAATTACACCCGCAGACTAGTAAAGTCGCCCCTGGCCATCCTTCGCAGCAAGCGGAGCACTTGCCAATCCCGCCCCTCTATTCCTCCATCAGCTTGATCGAGCAGTACGTTCCGCACATCGTGCAGACATCGGGGCTCTCGGCGCGCGATGCAGCATGGAGTCTCTTTGCTTTGCGGGGATCCATGGCAAGCGCGATCTGGCGTTTCCAGTCGCGCTTCCGGCGCGCTTTCGACATCGCTTCGTCCCATGCGCGCGCGCCGGGATAGTTTTTGGCGATATCTGCCGCATGGGCAGCGATACGCGCGGCAATCACCCCTTCCCGCACATCGTCTGCATCGGGGTGTTTCAGGTGCTCAGCCGGGGTTACATAACAGAGGAAATCCGCTCCGGCGGATGCCGCCAGCGCCCCTCCTATCGCAGAAGTGATATGGTCGTAGCCGGGGGCGACATCGGTCACTAAGGGGCACAGCACATAGAAAGGGGCATTCGCGCAATACTTTTTCTGCAGGCGGATATTGCGTTCTATCTGGTCCAGCGGTACGTGCCCCGGCCCTTCGATGATCACCTGAACCCCGCTCTTCCAGGCGCGTTTTCGCAGCTCGCCCAGGAGTTTCAACTCGGCGAGCTGACCGGGGTCGGTGGCGTCCAGTATCGAGCCGGGCCGCAATCCGTCGCCGAGGCTCAGGGTGATATCGAATGCCGACGCCACCTCTATTATTTTATCAAAATATTCGTAAAAAGGGTTTTCTTTTTTGTTGGCGCGCATCCAGCTGGCGATAAGCGCCCCGCCGCGCGAGACGATCCCCATGATGCGGCGTTTGCGGTTCAGGGCGCCCAGGCTTGAGCGGGTGACGCCGGAATGGATAGTGAAGAAATCGACCCCGTCCCGGGCCTGCGCCTCAAGGGTCCGCAGCATGTCCGCGGCGCTGAAGGCTCGAAAGTCCCCGTGCGCCTGCTGCGCCGCGACGGCAACCTCATAGACCGGCACGGTGCCGACCGGGACCGGCGAAGCCGCGAGTATCTCCCGGCGGGTGCGCGGGATGTCGCCGCCGACGCTTAAGTCCATGACCGCATCGGCCCCCGCTTCAAGGGCGATGCGCAGTTTTTCCAGCTCCGCTTTGACCGACGAGCACGCGGTGGAGGTGCCGAGGTTGGCGTTGATCTTGGTGCGCAGCCCCGCGCCGATGCCGCAGGGTTTTTTGAGGCGCCGGAGGCGGTTTTGCGGGATGACCACGGTCCCGGCTTTTATGCGCTCCAGCAGCGTCCGGACCGGGACCTTTTCATCTGCGGCGATCGAGTTGACATGCGCCGTGGAACGGCCGGCGCGGGCGGACGGGATAAGGTTCATGCGTTAAAGTGCCGGGAGGCGCGCTGTTCAATGCTATAGAGGCGGTAACGCATCGCTTTGAACCGCATCGCGGCACGACCCTCTTTCAGTTTGCTGAACTCTTCCAGGACGCGAACCGATTCTTTGACGCGCTGGATGTTGGCGTAAAAAATATCCTGGAGGCACGAACGTTTCATCTCTTCGCCGGTCACGGTGCGGCCGACATCACCCCGGGCGTCGCGCCCGGCGAGCATCCGGGTACGGGGGCAGGCCTGTGCCGCCAGAGCGGTCAGGAGGTGGCGTTGTCCCTTGAGCTCGGCGCTGAGGCGCTTGTCCTGGAAGACGAAGCGCGCGATCTCTTCGCAGACGCGCAGGCCTTCTTTGGCGCGGTTGGTGTTGGCATCTAAAATCCGTGCGATTGGCTTATCCAAAACGTTCGGTGATTTTCTCGATCAGTTCGCTCGTCGATCGCCCGGGGACGTAGGGGATGGTCGTGACCGTTCCCCCCCGCGCGCGCACCGCATCGGCGCCGACGATCGTTTTATTCTTCCAGTCGCCTCCTTTGACCAGCACGTCGGGGGCGATCTCTTCGATGAGCCGCTGCGGCGTATCTTCGGCGAATGCGGTGACGAAGGAGACGCATTCCAGCGCCGCCAGGACCGCGGCGCGCTCCTGCAGCTTTACCAGCGGCCGCTGGGGCCCCTTGAGGCGCCTGACCGAGGCGTCGGTGTTCAGGCCGACGATCAGGACGCCGCCTTTGCTCCGGGCGCGCTGCAGGTACTGCACGTGCCCGTAATGGATCAGGTCGAAGCAGCCGTTGGTGAAGACGATGCGCTCCCCCCGCTTTTTGAGCGCGGCGACGATCGTCTTGAGGCGGCGGCGGGTGACTATTTTTGTTCCTGGCACAGTGTCTGCTCGACGAGTTCGCACAGGATGTGCCCGATGGTGATGTGCGATTCCTGTACGCGCGCGGTGACGGTGGAGGGGACCAGGAGCGATACGTCCGCCAGCTTGTCCAGCTCTCCCCCGTCCCCGCCGGAAAGGGCGATGGTCTTGATCCCCATCTTCTTGGCCTGTTTGATCCCCAGGGCGACATTCTTGGCCTTGCCGCTGGTGGAGATGCCGATGCAGATGTCGTTTTTCTGTCCGATGGCCTCGATCTGCTTGGCGAAGATGATCTCATAGCCGTAGTCGTTGGCTAGGGCGGTGAGGATCGAGGTGTTGGTGGTCAGGGCGATCGCGTTGAGGGCGGTGCGGTCGCGCTTGAAACGGCCGACCAGCTCCGCGGCGATATGCTGGCTGTCGCTGGCGGAGCCGCCGTTGCCGAAGAGGATGACCTTGCCGTTCTTCTTGAGGCAGTCGATCATCAGATCGGCGATATCCTTGATCTTGCCGACGGCGTTGCGCAGGAGCTCTTCTTTTACCTGGATACTCTCAAGGAGTATGTCGGTGATCCGGTCTCTCATGGCGCCGCTCCTTTTTATCCGAAAAAGATTTTGGCGATGTCGTAGAGTTCCATATCCACCGTCTTGAGGGTGCCGACGGCGTCGCAGAGCGGCACGTCGATGATCTTGTTGCCGGAGAGCGCCACCATCCTCCCGAACTTTTTCTCCATGATCAGGTCGATCGCCTTGGCCCCGAAGCGGGTGCCTAGTATCCGGTCGAAGGCCGTGGGAGAACCGCCGCGCTGGATATGTCCCAGGACGCTGACGCGCGTTTCGTAGCCGGTGCGCTTCTCGATCTCCTGCGCGAGGCTCTCTCCGATGCCCCCGAGGCGCACGTGGCCGAAAGAGTCGAGTTTCTCCTCCTGCAAAACCATCTTCTCCTTGAAGGTGGCCCCTTCGGCGACCACGACGATGCTGAAGGTCTTGCCGCGCCCGTGGCGTTTCTTCAGGATCGCGCAGACCTCTTCCAGGTCGATGGGGACTTCGGGGATGAGGATGACGTCCACCCCGCCGGCTATGCCGGCCTCAAGCGCGATCCAGCCCGCGTGGCGGCCCATGAGCTCGGCGACGATGATGCGGTGGTGGCTCTCGGCGGTCGTATGCAGCCGGTCGAGGCACTCCATGGCGATATTGAGGGCCGTGTCGAACCCGAAGGTGTAATCGGTGCAGGAGAGGTCGTTATCGATTGTTTTGGGCACGCCGACGATCGCGGGGATGCCGTCTTTGACCAGTTTATTGGCGACCCCCAGGGTGTCTTCGCCGCCGACCGCCACCAGCGCGCTGAGGCCGAGGGTCTTGAAGGCATTCCTGACCTTGTCCACGTCCCCGGGCTTCTTGTAGGGATTGGTGCGGCTGGTCCCCAGGATCGTGCCGCCTTTGGGAAGGATCCCCGAGACCGACTGCAGGGTCAGCGGCATCGAGTCCGGCTCGATCAGCCCTTTCCAGCCGTTGCGGATGCCGATGATCTCGAAGCCTTCGTTCATGCCTTTGCGCACGACCGCGCGGATGACCGGGTTGAGCCCGGGGCAATCGCCGCCGCCGGTGAGGATGCCGATTTTCTGTGCCATGGGTCTTTCTCCTTTAGTTTGTATTGGCGAAAGTGCTGTTTTTCTCTAGTGGGAATAGCCGCTGAAAGGGAAATTCTGAGTCGGTTCCTGGCGCGCGCCGGCGTCTTTCTTCCTGCGCTCGCGCTCATCCGCCGCGATTATCTTGGCGATGTGGATGCGCACGACGATTTCTTCTTCGATGCCCAGGACCTCCTGTATCTTGGAACGGGTCAGATCCTGCAGGCGCGCGGTCAGTTCCGGGATATTGGCTTCCGCGCGCAGCACGGCCCGCAGATCGACGATGATCGCCCCGCTCTTCTTGGCGATGACGTCCGGGCGCAATTCGCGTATCTCCGGCAGCGATCCGGCGAGCCGTTTGATGAGGTCTTCGACCGCGGAGAGCGCGATGGTGACCTGTCCGGAAGCCGTCGAGAAGGCGATCGTTTTTTCCCTCTGGAAACGCCCGAGGATGAGTTGGGCGAACCAGAAACTCAGGAGGATCAGCAGCAGCCCCGAGAGGCCGATGACGATGCGGGTGGAGGCCGTTGCCTGCAGGTGCGCCAGCACCGTGTTCAGGTGCGTGAGGGAGAACGGCGGCGTCTGCATCGAGAAAGCAACGGCGACCAGGATGAGGGCGGTGCCGACCAGGATGAGGATGGTGGCGTAGAAGAGTATTCCCAGAACCGTAAAGAAGCGCATCTGCTGCCTCCTTGTAGGAAGAGAGCTGCCTTTAGCCCTTTTCGATACCCTGGACGGTGATGTTGATGTCCCGGATCGATGCCGTCGTCATCCGCTCCAGGGAAGCGCGCACGCTTTCCTGAACCTTGCCGGCGACTTCCGGGATGTGGTTGCCGAAGACGATGACGATCGGGATATCGATGCGCACGTCGTCGTTCTTGTCGATATCTATCTTGATCGCCGAGAGGTCGCGCTTGCCGATGAGTTCCATGATGCCGCTCTTGAGGCCGGTGCCGATACGCTTGACGCCGGGTATCTCGGTCGCGGCGATGGCGGCAATGGAGGCAATGACATTCTTGTGGATCTTCACCGAGCCAAGATCCGTGCGGGTCTCTTCGTGTCGCATCATGCTTCTGCGCCTTTCTGGTCTTTGAGCAGTTCCTGTATGAAGTGGGTCGAGACCTCCCCTTTGATGAAGAGCGGGTTCTCCATCAGGCGCAGGTGCAGGGGGATGGTCGTTTTGATCGGCGCGATGACGAATTCGCTCAGCGCCCGGTGCATGATGCGGATTGCTTCCGCCCGGTTGCGCCCGTAGGCGATAAGTTTGGCGGCCAGCGAGTCGTAGTGCGGGGAGATGGTGTACTCGGGGTAGATGTGCGTATCGACGCGCACCCCCGGCCCTCCCGGCAGATGCAGGGTCTCGATCTTCCCGGGCGAGGGCAGGAACCCGTTGTCGGGATCTTCGGCGTTGATGCGGCATTCGATCGCTGCGCCATGCAAATGGATATCTTCCTGTTTCTGGCGCAGTTTCTCCCCGAAGGCGCAGCGGATCTGCTCTTTGACCAGGTCGATGCCGGTGACCATTTCGGTGACCGGATGTTCCACCTGGATGCGCGTGTTCATCTCCATGAAGTAATAGGTGTGGTGCTTATCGAGAAGGAATTCCATGGTCCCGACGCTTGAGTATCCTGCCGCCCGGGCCCCTTTGACGGCGATCTCGCCGAGCTTTTTGCGCAGCTTCATGTCGACGACGGGTGAGGGCGCTTCTTCAAGGAGTTTCTGGTGCCGGCGCTGGATGCTGCAGTCGCGCTCTCCCAGATGCAGGACGTGGCCGTGCTTGTCAGCCAGGAGCTGGATCTCTATATGACGCGGATTCTCGACGTATTTTTCGATATAGACATTGGCGTTGCCGAAGTTTGCCTCGGCCTCCTGTTGGGCGACCATCAGGCTGCCGATGAGGGAGATATCGTTGTGACAGATGCGCATGCCTTTGCCGCCGCCGCCGGCGGCAGCCTTGATGATTACCGGATAGCCGATGCGCTGGGCGGTCTTGAGCGCCTCTTCCTTGGTTTTGATCGCGCTGGAGCTGCCCGGAACGATGGGCAGGCCCGCCTTCTGCATCGCGGCGCGCGCGGCCATCTTGTCCCCCATCATCTTGATGGAAGCGGGGGTCGGCCCGATGAAGGTGATCTTGCAGGATTCGCAGATCTCGGCGAAATGCGCGTTTTCGGCGAGGAATCCGTAGCCGGGGTGGATCGCTTCGACGTCCGCGATCTCGGCGGCGCTGATGATGGCGGGGATATTGAGGTAGCTGTGGCTGCTGGGGGCCTTGCCGATGCAGATTGCCTCGTCGGCAAAGCGCACATGCAGGCTCGTGCGGTCGGCTTCGGAGTAGACTGCCACGGTGCGGATCTTCATCTCGCGGCAGGCACGGATAATGCGCAGGGCGATTTCCCCGCGGTTGGCGATCAGGATTTTCGAGAACATCTATCGGCTAGACTGGTGCCGGGCGCACAAGGGCAGATGAGGATTATTGCGGCTCGATCAAGAAGAGCGCTTGCCCGAATTCGACCGGTTCGGCGTTTTCGACCAGGATCTCAAGGACTTTGCCTTTGATCTCTGATTTGATCTCGTTCATGAGCTTCATCGCTTCGATGATGCAAATGACCTGTCCGGGCTCGATGACTTGTCCGGCCTGCACGTAGGCAGGCGCTTCCGGCGAAGGGGCGCGGTAGAACGTGCCGACCATGGGGGCTTTGATCTCCACCGAATGGCCGGGCGGGATCGGTTTCTCCGTCGGGGCCTTGCCCTTGCCTGTCTCGGCCACTGCCTCGCGTTCGATAATGACCGGCGCCGGCGCCTGGCCTTCAGGCGCGCTTTTTTTGAGACGGATGCGCATCCCCTCTTTTTCGACCTCAAGCTCCATGAGGCCGTTTTCGTTCATGAGGGCGATCATCTCCTTTATTTCTTTGAGGTTCATCGTGTTCTCCTTGCGCGCGCGGCTAAGGTCAGCGGACGGCGGTTCAGGGAACGCAGGTCCCCTGCCCGGGAGCGTTTTCCTAGTTTGCCCGCTCGATATACCCGCCGGTACGCGTGTCTATCTTGATACGGTCTCCCGTATCAACGAAGAGCGGCACCTGAATGCTGGCTCCCGACTCTATGGTCGCCGGTTTGGTGCCGCTTTTGGCCGTATCGCCTTTTATGCCCGGTTCGGTATGGGTCACGGTGTAGACCACGAACATCGGCAGGTTGATATTGAGGATCTCCCCTTTATAGGAATACGCGGTCACTTCCAGGTTATCTTTCAGGAAATCGGCTTTTTCTCCGAGCACCGCTTTTTCCAGGGCGATGTCCTCGTAGGTCTCCTGGTCCATGAAATGGTAAAAATCTCCGCTGGCGTACTGGTATTGCAGTTTTCGCTCTTCTACGAAGGCTTCCTCGATCTTATCGTCGCCCCGGAAGGTCTTTTCCTGGACGCTTGAATTCTTGAGATTGCGGACCTTCAGGCGCACGAACGCGGCGCCTTTGCCGGGCTTGACGTGCTGGCAATCCAGGATGACCCATACGCTGCCATCCACCAGGATGGTCAACCCCGCTTTCATTTCATTTATGGAGAGAGCCACTGAGTACCTCTATTCCTTTCTCGGTGATCAGCACCAGGTCTTCGATGCGAATGCCGCACCTGCCCGGCAGGTAGATCCCCGGCTCGACCGTCAAGACCATCCCCGGTTCAAGGGTGTCTTTTGAACGGGGAGAAAGCATCGGCGCTTCGTGCACCTGCCTGCCTACCCCGTGGCCGAGATTGTGGCCGAAAAACCTGCCGTAGCCTTTTTCGGTTATATACGCCCGTGCCGCCCGGTCGGCTTCCCGGGCACTGCGGGTCTGCTGAAGCCTTCGCAGGGCCCTTTCCTGTGCGGAAAGGACGATTGCGTAGAGTTTCTTCGCAAGACTAGAAATTTTACCTAAAAAGAATACCCTTGTCAAGTCGGATTTATAGCCGAAATAGCTTGCTCCCATATCGATCAGCACCGGTTCGTTTCGCTTCAGGAGCCGGCTGCCGGTCAGGTAATGGGGGTAGCTGCCGTTTGGCCCGGAGGCGACGATTATGTCGAAGGCAGGGGTCGCACCCTCTTTTCTCATAAAGAGTTGGAGCTCTCCTTCAATCTCTCTTTCGCTTTTGCCGGGGTCCAGCCGCGGCCGGATATACCGGTAGGCTTTTACCGCGATCTCGGTGGCCGTGCGTATTTTGGCGATTTCCGGGGGGGTTTTTATGCGGCGCAGGCGTTCGACCAGGCCGGAAGTGGGGATGAGCCGGATATCTTTCCCGAGGGTTTGGCGGAGCCTGCGGAAGCCCGCATAGGAGAGCGCGCTTTCTTCGAAGCCCAATCGCTTCACTTTTAAGCGCGCGCAGAGCCCGAATACGGTTTTCCAGTGGTCGGCTTTGACCTGTTTGACCGTGATCGAAGCTTTCAGGGTCTTTCGGGCCTCTGCGGTATAGCGGGAATCGGTCAGGTAGTAGGTCCGCGAGGCGGTCTCCAGAAGGAACGAATCGCGGCTTTGCGTCCCGGTCAGGTAAGAGACGTTGGCTGAGGAGGTCAGCAGCAGCGCGTCGAGTTTATTGGCTTCCAGGAGTGAGTTGAGGGGCATAGTGTTATAAGACACAGGGCACAAGACACCAGACACAAGGCACATGATACAAGAGTAATTCTTCCAGCGGCGGCTCGGATACGTCTTTTAACGCAACGTTACGAAAGATCTGTAGTCTTTTTTTGCTTTTACTGGTGTCATGTGTCAAGTCTCTAACTTCGCTGATACGGCGCCCGGCGCGGTTTTGACCTCTTCTGTTCTGTTGCCGGTGCCTGTTCGATCAGGTCTATTAGTGTCTCTAAGCCCAGCGCGTAACTTTTCGCCCCGAAGCCCATGATCGTGCCTTTGGCAACCGGCGTGATCAGTGATTGGCGCCTGAACTCTTCCCGGGCATGGATGTTGGAGAGATGTACCTCGATGGTCAGCAGCCCTGCGGCGGCGATTGCGTCCCTGAGTGCGACGCTGGTATGGGTGTATGCGGCAGGGTTGATCAGGAGTCCGGCATAGCGGCCCGGGGCCTCCGTAATCAGATCGACGATCCGGCCTTCGTGGTTGGACTGGCATATGGTGAGGGCGGCCTTGCGTCTCTTGGCGATCGCCTGCAGCATGCGGTTGATCTGGGCAAGGGTGGTTTTTCCGTATACCTGGGGCTCCCGTGTTCCCAGCAGATGCAGGTTGGGGCCGTGGATTATAAGGATGCGACGAGTGGTTTTCATCTCAGGCAAAAACAAGCCGCCGCTGGATGAGTTATTTTTGTGTCATGTGTCATGTGTCTGGTGTCTGGTGCCATGCGCATCACTCCTGTGCCTCATCGATCAGCATAACCGGGATGCCGTCGCGGACCGGGTACTTTTTAGCGCATTTCTTGCAAACTATTTTGTCTTCTTTCAGTTCAACGTCTCCCCTGCATGCCGGGCAGGCCAGTATCTCCAGCAACTCTTTATCGAGCATTCAGGTCTCCTTTTTTGCTTTTCTCGATGAATTGCATGCGCAGTTCGTAGAGGATATTCTCCAGGAGTTTGCCTTCGTCTTCGGTAAGGTTGCCTTTTGTCTTTTCCTGCAGCAGCGAAAGGGTGTCGATCATGAATTTTGCCTGGGCCAGGTTCTCTTCCTTCTGGTTCGTCCCCGGGTTGGCGACGACCCCCAGGGAGATCGAGGCCTGCAGGGCCAGGGTCGTCACAAAGAAGGAGAAATCCGGGTCCGGGGGGACGAAGGTTCCCTCTTTGCCCTGGCGTTCTTTCTCCTTGGCGACCGCCTCTTTCCAGCTTTCGTCGACGTGCTTCTGCTGTTCCTGGTCCATCACTCAACCCGCCTTTCTCAATAAAAGATCATTCCCGCGTACCCGACGACGCTGGCGTAGTCGCCGGTGGCGGAGCCGCTGGTCGTATATTCTATCAGTTTTCCTTCCCGGGCGCCGAGTTTCCTGGCTGCCGAAAGCATCGCCAGGGCCGGCGCGGTCCCGCACATCGTGATCTTGAGATCGCAGACCGCCGAGACCAGCGCGTCGGGGTCCAATGCCTCGAGGGCTTTGATCGCCTCGGCGTCTTTGGCGGTTGCCCGTTCCTGCGGCTCGTAATGGGTCATATCCGAGCTGGCAACGATCAGGACCCCGCCGCAATGCCGCTCTACCTCTTCGGCGATATCTTCCCCGAGGCGGGCGAGCTCCTGGGCTTGTTGCGAAAAGAGCGTCACCGGTACGATCCGGATATCGGGGCGCAGATACTGCAGCAGCGGCACCAGGACTTCAAGGGAGTGTTCGTTACGCTGGGCAAGGCTGTCACTGCGCAGCGCGCGCGAGCGTTTCAGGAGCGCCGCCGCCAGGGGTTCGTCTATCGGGACCTCCCCCAGCGGAGTCTGCCATGATCCCCGATCGGCGACGCTGAAGAGAGCGCCCTGGCCCGTATGGTTCGGCCCCAGCAGGAGCGCGGTCTCCGGGATGACGCAGCGCTGCAGGGTGCGCGCGGCGACTGCCCCGGAGTAGGCGTATCCCGCGTGCGGCAGCAGGCAACTTTTAACCGCCCGGGCCGTACGCGGCCGGCCCAAGAAACTTTTGATGGTCGCGCGCAGGTCCCGTTCGGATGCGGGATAGAATTGTCCTGCAACGACGGCTTTACGCACGGGGGTGTGCATGGTGTTATGCGGTTTTTTCAAACAGCGCGCGGCTTGCGCGGATCTCTGCGGCGGCGGCCGGACGGTGCGTCTCGACGATCATGAGGGTGTCTTTACGCCGGAAGGGCGCAAAGGACCCAAAATCGATTATGCCCGTGCCGGGGGCACGGTGGTCGTCGAGGCCGACGACGTCGTGCAGGTGCATGCCGCCCAGGGACGGACCGTAGCGTTTGAGCCACTCCAGGTGGGGGTTGAGCCCCAGGCGCTCCTGTATGAACGCGTGGCCGGTGTCGTGCCAGTAGCGCAGCGGGGCGCCGGCAAACCGCTTTAGGATCAGGGCGGTCTCTTCGAAAGAAGGGATTTCCCGGATATAGAAGCGGTTTTCAATGCCCAGGAAGATCCCCTCTTTCTGGGCGGCGGGGATGAGTTCCTGGAGGCTCGCGCAGGCCTGGGTTAAGAAAACGCCTGCGCATTCACGTCGCTGCGCAAGGTGCTCCTGGCGCAACTGCCGGAAGCGCGCGCCGTGACTTTCCCCGGATTCAAAGAGCGAGATCAGCTGGTGCGTGCGATCGGGTATCTCGACCCTGCCGCAATGCAGGACTACCGCCCGCGCGCCGAGCCTGCCGGCGGTTTCGATCGTGCGTCTCGTGTAGCGCACCGCGCGCTCGCGCTGTTCTTCATCGGGCGCGGAGAGCGCGTAGCAGTCGGGCAGCGCCTCGGGGCGCGCGAAACCTTCGGGTATCGGACAGTAGTTGTGGACGCTTAAGACATCGGCATGAGCCGCCTCGATTCCCTCGACCATGGAGCGGGTGAGGTTGAAGCTCAGCTCGAAGGAGGCAAAGCCGGTTTGCTCAGTGAGTTCCTTGAGCATGCGCGCCCCGTCGGAATGGAGCGCTGCATTCCACGAAGTAGACAGACCCAGGGGCATTGCGCGCAGTGCCCTTATCAGCGGCGGCGCGACTTCTTGCGCTTGCGTTCGCTGGGTTTTTCGTAGTGCTTGCGGTTACGGACCTCTTTTAAGATGCCTTCCTGCTCGATCTTTTTCTTGAAGCGGCGCAGGGCAGCCTCGAATGGCTCGTCACGTTTGACTTCTATGTGCGGCACGGTGATCAACTCCTTTCATGCGCTAAAAATGGAAGCGGAAGCGGTGATGGGTACTGCAAGCGCAGGGTTAAAATATAACACCGAAAACCGGCGGTGTCAACCGTAAACTGGGCGGGGAATAATTACCGCGGCTGCCGGTTGGCAGAGGGCGTATGCCCGGAGCCGGTTCGCCGAAGCATGCGTTTGAGCGCGTAGGATACAAGGACGAGGAAGAAAGAAACGGTACCTGCGAAACGCTTTTTCACGCTGACCGAGGTGGCAAGAGTCGAGCCGGGGCTCAGGACTATGAGGCTCTGAGCGTGTATATCGAGAT
Source organism: uncultured Planctomycetales bacterium (assembly GCA_964579435.1). Lineage (GTDB taxonomy): Bacteria > Omnitrophota > Gorgyraeia > Gygaellales > Profunditerraquicolaceae > CAZOGI01. The sequence continues at coordinate 62,050 of CAZOGI010000008.1, read as the reverse complement.
CTCCTGCGTGTTCGGGGCAGCTGCGGTGGAGCGTTCCGTTTATCTCAACGGTGTCTCCTCTCCTCCCGTAACTACCGGTTGTGGCTATTGACCGGACATCATCGGCTGCCGCCCATATGCCGATCGTTGCTGTCCCGTCATTGAGGTGTATCCAGGCGTGGTCACCGCGCCGCATAATATCTCCTATTACTTCTCCTCTGCATATCAGGTTTTGTCCGTCATGCTTCGTGGTATTGTTGAGCAACTCCAGGTTCGAACGTTCCTGCCCGTGTGCCCTCGAACAGGTAAGGGTCAGCGCAGCGAAACCGGCGATCGCCCATGGTAATCGGCGCATAGTTATTTGCCCCTGAAGAGAGAGACGAAAAACCCAAAGAGCGCGAAGACGGAGAGGAGTTCAAGCCTGCCCGCCCACATCTCGATGATATAGACGATTTTAAGCCCTGCGGGCATGGCCGCATCGGTTATTCCGCAGGAAAGTCCGACGTTGCCCGCCGCAGACGTAGACTCAAACAAGGATTCAAGAAGAGGGTAGCCCGACGCCAGCCCCGCCAGGGTGCCGGCCGCGTAAAGGAGGAGGTATCCTATGGTAATGATCAGCACGGTACGCACGTGTCTGTCTTCAACGAACATTGTCTTCATGTGATGGAATCGTTGTGTCACTATCGCCCGGGAGGGCAATAGAAAGCTTCGCATATCCTGCGCGAATGCCTTTGCGATAATCCCGACGCGCAGCATCTTGATGCCGCCTGCGGTGGAACACGCGCATCCGCCCAAACCCATGGCAACGATGAGCCCCGTCAGAGCCAGTCCTCCCCAGTCGTTGATGAACTGTTGAGCATAGATCGTCATGTACCCGGTCGTGGTTTGGCCCGAAATAATATGATAGAATCCCTTGCGGAACAGGATTATTCCGTTCGGATAAACGCCTGCCTGAACGAGTCCCGAGAGAACGACGAGAGAAACGAGCGTCACGATGAGAAGCAATGAGCGAGTCTCGATGTTTTTGCCGATCTCCTTGAAATCTCCGTTCCAGATCCGGTAGTGCAGATTGAAATTAAAGGAGCCGATGACCATGAAACATATCGTGAGCATCTCATACAGAAGGCTGTGGTAGTAAAGAATATTGGGTGATGTTGGAGCGAATCCTGCGGTGTCGAATCCTGCCATAAAGATGCAGACCGCGTGGAAGAAGGCGCTTCGAGGCGGGAGGCCGATAGACAGTCCCGCCAGGCCCAGGAGGAGTGTGCCGAGGATCAAATAGGTGACGCTGATGCCCCAGATGAAGCGCGCCGTGTGGATGACGTTGGGAACCAGTTTTTCGTCGCGGCCTTCTCCCAGGTACAGGTTGAGCGAGCCGCTGGGGTTTCCGACGAGGAATGAAATCGCGATGATCGCTATCCCCTGCCCTCCCAAGAACGGTCCCAGGTGGCGCCACAGGTTATGGGTCAGCGAAAGATGGTCCAGATCCTGCACCAGGGTCAATCCGGTGGTCGTGAAGCCTGACATCGTCTCGAAGCAGGCATCGAGAAACGATTTGAAGTGGCAACTCCAGAACAGCGGGAGGGCACTGAGTGTCATCGCCGCCAGCCAGGCGAGGCCGATAACGACCATTGCGGGTCCGGCGCGCAGATCGTGTTCGGTCTTGCAGAGCCAGTCCAGCAGTAAGCCGAGGCACACCGAGATATTGGCGCTGATCAGGAAGTCGAGGGCCGGTCCGGCTTCCTTGAAAAGCACGAGACCGGCAATGAACGGCAGATACATGGTGAGGCCGAGGCCAAGTATGATCCTACCCAGGTAATAACCGACGCTTTGGATGTCCGATCTTTGCGGTCTGAGCATCATCGTGACGCGTTTATTCCCTGCGCAAGGGCCAGCCCGAGGATGATGATCAAGAGCGCGAATACAATCTCGACCAGGATCCCCAATGCGGCATTGCAGAGGAGTCTGTTTTTCTTCATCGGTTCGGCGCGCTTGTTTCGTGTCCCGCACGGTCCCCGTGCAGGGGTGTCGGCAAGCATAAAAAACCCAGAGAGTGGGATTTCTCCGGAGAGCGTGTGTATCAAGCGTTGATTCGGTTTTTTAGGATACCCTGATGGGGGGGCGGAGACAAGTCAAAAAAAGGTCAAAACCGCCTAGTCGTCTGTGTGTAGGCGGTAGCCTACGCCCGGTTCGGTGAGGAGGTAGGTCGGCCTGCCGGGGTTCGGTTCGATCTTGCTGCGGAGATTGCTTATGGTGACGCGCAGGAGGTGCAGGATCCCCTCGAAATCCTCGGTTTTGTCCCATACCCGGCGGAGGATCTGTTTATGGGTGAGTACTTTGCCGGCGTTTGTCATCAGTAATTGGAGCATGGTGTATTCGGTCGGCGAAAGCGCGATCTCTCTGCCGTCGAGCGTCACCCGGCGGTTGATGATATCCAAAGTCAGTTTCCCGCAAGTGAGACGTTCTTGTCCTCCCGCGGGTGCCAGGCGCCGCATGACCGCTTTTAAGCGCGCCAGGAGTTCACCGACGGAAAATGGTTTGGTGAGATAGTCGTCGGCTCCGGCATCCAGAGCGGCTATTTTTTCGTCGGGATCATCCCGGACCGAGAGGACAATGATCGGTGTTTCTGCGCGTTTGCGCACCTTAACGATGATCTCTTTGCCGTCTTTGTCCGCTAGACCCAAGTCGAGTATGATGGCATCGGGATGCGTTTCGATCGAGCCGGCCAAGGCCTCTTTTCCTCCCGCTGCCTCGAAAACGATGTATCCATGGGCCGAAAGAGAGGTTTTAAGGAAGTCCCGGATTGCCCTTTCGTCGTCAACAACCAGGATGCGCAGTTTCGCCTGTTCTGTCATGGTTTTAGGTGAGCGGGAGCTCGACGAGAAAGGTGGCACCATTTCCGGGGGCGCTCTCGGCGCTGATCCTGCCGCCATGAGCCTCAATGATGTTTTTCGCAATGCTCAAGCCGAGGCCGGTTCCCGACACGTTGTGGGGGTTCTGCACCCGGTAGAATTTTTCAAAGATGCGCGTGAGGTCGTTTTTGCCTATCCCACAGCCGTGATCGCGCACCGAGATGCGGATCCGTGCACCCGCCGCGGCGGCCGTGATCTCGATCGGGGAACCTTCGGGGGAATATTTGATGGCATTATCGATGATATTCGTGAAAGCCTTGAGCAGATACGGAAAATCAACGGCAACTTCGGGTGTCTCCGGGGGGATGTTTATCGTTATGTGCCGGCTGCCGATTTTGTTCTTGAATTGTTCGAAGCAGGCGCCCAGGAAGTCCTGCAGGTCGCACGGCTTTCTGGCAATGCGCAGAACCCCCGATTCCGTCCTGGTCATCTCCAGCAAATTATTCACCAGATGCGTCAACCTTTCGGATTCCCCGTAGGCGGTGATGAGCAGTTTTTCATTCTGCTGGGGGGTGAGTTTCATACCGCTCGCTAGCAGGGCGCTGAGTGCCCCGGTGATCGAAACGAGGGGTGTTTTCAGATCATGGGAGAGCGAGTTAAGGAGTGCAGAATGGAGTTTTTCGGTCTGCCGTTGGAGAATCTGCGTTCGTACCTTCGAGGTAAGGGTGCTGACGGTGATGCCTACCGCCAGGAATGCCGCGAAGGTGAAGAGGTATTCAAGGTCGTCAATGGAGAGCGTCAGGTAGGGCGGTATAAGGAAGAAATCGAAAGCGAGCACGCTCAGGACAGCCGTCATGATCGAGGGCCCCTGTCCGCAGCGGATCGAAACGACCACGACGGCCAACAGGTAAAACATGACGATGTTGGTCGGGTCGAGCCTGCGTTTGACCAGTTCTCCCAGGAGGGTCGCCAAAAAAACGGTGCCTACGCCGACGCTGTACGGAAACAGTTTAACCTTGAGTGTTTTTTGTCCCATGCCCGAGGTCTTTGGTATTTCTTGCATCACCACCGGTCCAGACTACAAGGGATGCGGGCGGGAAGTGGTGCTCGCTTGGTGCGGGTCTATTCTTTTCCTTTAAAAAGCAGCTTCCAGGGGTGCGCCTTGACGTCGGCGCTGAGCTCATCGAGGTTCTGGGTCGTCGATTCCAGGTTCTGGACGATCTGGGTGATGGAGCTCTTGTTCTCCGCGACCGTGCCGTTGAGCTGGGCTATGAGGGTGTTGAGCTGCGTGGTGATCTCCTGGGTCATGGTTTGGGCCTGTTCCAGGAGCGCGTCCATATCGAGGTAGGGCCTGCCCTCCAGCACCGTCCCCGGCTCCACGAACGTCGGCCCTTTGTGCGAGGTGATCTGCACGAACTTCTCCCCCATCAGCCCCAGCGTCTTGATCGAGACCGTGGGGTTGGAGCGGATCTTGGTTTTTGCGTCTATCCACAGTTTCAGGACCACGCGCGTCTGGTCGTCGGAATAATCGGTGAAGACCTCTTCGACTTTGCCGATCTCCAGGCCGTTGAGCATGACCGGGGCTTTTTTCTCGAGACCCGCGGCGTCGTTGAAGACCACCGAGAGGAAGTAGCCTTCTTTCTTGAAGTCGAGCTTGCCGGTGGAGACGATCAGGTAGGCGAATCCGGCCAGGCACAGGAGGGCGAAGGTACCGACCTTGATCTCGTTGGTGAATTTCTTCATGGGGCTCTTGTCTCCTTCTGATTGGCTGTTTCTTCGGCGAAGGCGTTCTCTTTGAAGAAATCGATGGGGCCTTCGTGGCTGCCGTGGATGAACTGCTGGATATAGGGATTGGAGGAGCTGCGGATCTCCTCGCGCGTCCCGATCTGGACGATCGTGCCTTTATGCACCATCGCGATGCGGTCGCCGATGTTGAAGACGCTCTGCATGTCGTGAGTGACGACGACCGAGGTGATCATGAGTTTTTCGCTTAAGTCCTTGATGAGCTTGTCGATGACGCCGCCGACGACCGGGTCGAGGCCGGAGGTCGGCTCATCGTAGAAGACGATGTCCGGGTCCAGGGCGATTGCCCGCGCCAGCCCCACCCGTTTGCGCATGCCGCCGGAGATCTGGGAAGGCAAATGTTTCTCGTAGCCGCGCAGCCCGACGAGGGAGAGTTTCATCTTGATGATGATCCCGATGATCTCATCCGCCAGTTTCGTGTGTTCCCGCAGCGGCAGCGCCACGTTCTCCTCGACGTCGAGGGAATCCAGGAGCGCGGAGTACTGGAAGAGCATGCCGTAGGATTTGCGGATGTCGTTGAGCTCTTCGGCGCTGGCGTGGGCGATGTCTTTGCCCTTGATGATGATGCTGCCCGAGTCGGGTTTTATCGCCCCGGTCATCAGGCGCAGGAGCGTGCTCTTGCCGGAGCCGGAGCAGCCCATGATCACGAAGGTCTCCCCGGGATAGATATCGAGGCTGATGTTGTCGATGGTCTTTTTGCCCTGAAAGGATTTCGTGACGTTGCGTACCGAGATGATCGGCCCGTTTTTATTCTGTGTTTGCGTCATACGTTGGAGAAGTAGAAAATGGTGGTCATCACGCAGTCAGCCAGGATCACCAGGATAAAGCTGATCACGACGCTGCGCGTGGTGCTCTTGCCGACGCCCTCCGCCCCGCCCCGGGTGTTGAGCCCTTCGTAACAGCCGATGAGGGCGATGATCATGCCGAAGATGAATGCCTTGAAGAGCCCGGTCGTGACGTCCTTGATCGCCAGGAATTTGAAGGTCGTATGCATATAGAGATCCGGGTTGATGCTGAGGCTGCCGGTTCCGACGATGAAGCCGCCGAGTATGGCGCTCAAATTTCCCACGACCGTCAGGGCCGGGAGCATGAAGAGGAGGGCCAGAAACCGCGGGACCGCCAGGAAGCGCACCGGGTTGATCGACATCGTCTCCAGGGCTTCGATCTGTTCGGTGACGCGCATCGTCCCCAGCTCCGCGGCGATGGCCGAGCCGGTGCGCCCGGCGACGACGAGGGCGGTGAGCACGGGGCTCAGCTCGCGGCAGGCGGAGATCGCCACCAGCGAGGCGACGTAGATGGTCGCCCCCATTTTTTCCAGCTGGTACGCCGATTGCATCGCCAGGACGATGCCGGTGAAGATATCGACGAAAAAGACGATGAGGGTGGAACGGATCCCGACGAAGATCATCTGCTGCATGATGCTCTGCCGGTGCGCGGCCTTGCCTTTGAAGGGGCCGATGAAGGTCCAGAAGAGGATTTCTCTCAGGAGCCTGGCGAGGCCCAGGAGCCACTGCAGGTATTCGATGACAAAGCGCCCGAGGCGTTCTACCATTTAAAAATCTTTCAGCGCCGCTTCGCGCGTGTCGAATATGGAGAAGAGGCGGTTGAGCTTCGTCACCTCTATGACATCCTGGACCTTTTGTGCGAGGGTGCAGAAACGCAGTTCCCCGCCGATGCGCTTGAGCCGCTGGAGCATTTCGATGAGGGTGGCCAGGCCCGAGCTGTCGATGTAGGGAACGCGCGCGAAATCGACGACCACCTTCTTCTCGCTGCGTTTGACGAGCGTGTCGAAGTATTTGCGCAGTTCGGGGGAGTTGTTGATGTTGACCTCCCCGTCCAGGGAGCAGACGACGGTGTCGTTGAGTTTTTCTTCGCGTATGTCCATCAGTCCTCCCGGTGATTGAGTAATTTTACCATCTTTACCTGACGGCCACAATCCAAAAATTCGACCCGGTCCATGATCGAGCGGATCAAAAAAATGCCGCGGCCGGAGGTTTTCAGGAGATTCTCCGGGTGAGTCGGGTCGGGGACGACGGCGCTGTCGAAACCCGAGCCCTGGTCGCGGACCGAGATCTGCAGGGCGTCTTCCCGCCGTTCGATCGAGACGGTCACGGTGAGCGCGGGGTCGAATCTATTGCCGTGTTTGACGGCGTTGGCGAGGGCTTCTCCCAGCGCCAGTTTGATCGAGAAGAGTTTATCCTGGTCGATGCCCGCCTTCTGCAGCTTCTGGATGCATGCGTCGGCGAAGGCGGTGACCGCTTCAAGCGTCGAAGGCAGCTCTTGATGCACAAGGGTCGTGTCCGGGGGCATGGTGGTGTCAGTGTCCTTCAATGAAGTGTTCGATGTCCTGGGTGGCTTTGAGGATCTCGCGGATGCGTTTTTTGCGCGCGAGGAAGACCGAGACGATGCGCGGGTCAAAGTGGCTCCCCGCTTCGTGCGCGATGATACGGCAGGCGTGCGGAAAGTCGTACGCGTCTTTGTACGGCCTTTTGGTGGTCAGCGCGTCGAAAACGTCGGCCAGGGCGGTGATCCTGCCGAAGAGCGGGATCGCGTCCCCCCGCAGGCCGCGGGGATAACCGGTGCCGTCGTAGCGTTCGTGGTGCGTCAGGCTGATCTCCCCGGCGGCCTTGAGGATCGAGGAGGAGGAGCTTTTGAAGATATCGGCGCCGAGGGTGGTATGCTTTTTGACGACTTCCCGCTCCTCGGGGGTCAGCCCCGCGGGTTTCTTGAGGATCGCGTCCGGTATGACCAGCTTGCCGATGTCGTGCATGGGGCTGGCGTAGCGCAGGGTCTCCAGCGCGCGCCGCGGCAGCTTCAGGCCTTTGCCGATCTCGGTGCAGTAGTCGGCGATGCGCACCAGGTGCGTGCCGGTGGACTCGTCCTTGTATTCCGCCGCAAGGGCAAAGCGGAAGATCATCTCCGAGTACGATTCCTTGATCTCGGCGTACGCTGCTTTGAGTTTTCCGTAGGTCTGGCGCACCTTCTTCTCGTACTCGAATATCTTGCTGGTTTTCACTCCTGCTGCCGTTGCGGCGGGTTCAGGCATTGTTGCAACGCCTCCTGTTGCGAGTCACAGATCGCCAGCACCGAGTCCAGCCTGGTGATTCTCAGTACCGTGCGCAGTTTCGGGGAAAGGCAGCACAGGAACATCTTTGCTGCCGCCTCCTCCAGGGTTTTGGCGAGGCCCAGGATCGTGGCGATCCCGGTGCTGTCGAGGTACGTCAGGCCCGTGCAGTTGATGATCACGCTGCGCGGCGGCGCGCTCAGGGCCGAAAGCTCCTTCTTGAGCTGGTCTGCCGTATCGATGGTCAGCTCCCCTTTCAGGCTACAGAGCGCGATTCCTTTTTTTTCTTCCCAGGAGATCTTCATCGTTTGGCGGTTTTCGTTGGGACGCGTGTTCTATTGTAGCACGGAATCGGCGTTGTGCAAGGATGAGGAGGTATTACAAAGACACAAGACACAGGACACAAGGACAGTTCAGCCGGCGGCGACCCGCAATGCCCTATTCTGCCTTTTGGATGCGTCGCGTCGCGACCAGGTTCGCTTCCAGCCCCAGGATGCGTTCTTGAACGATCGCGCCGCAGCCCAGCGGCTGCGTAATGACGATCGTGCGCAGCTCGTGCATGATCGGCGCGACGCGGTCTTTGGGGACCGGTCGGTCGGTACGCACCGGAAGCCGTTTGAGGTTCAGCCCTTCGCAGCGTACGGTGCCGGTGACGAAGCGCTGAGGATTTTCGGTTTCAGCGCGGGCATAGGTTTCTCCCCGCGGGCACTGCTGTCCGCTGACCGAGATCAGCCGGCTGCCCTCGCTCTCCGCGAGCAGGCGGCATCCCTTGGGGCATTCGATGCATACGAATGTTTTTTTCATGCAGAAATGGCGTTCTGTTGCTCTCCCCTCAAATAGCGCGCCGCCTCTGTCCCCGCCTTGGCGCTATCGCGGGTAACCCAGTCCACCAGATCATATACCCGCGCGGCATTGCCGCAGACAAAGACCCCCGGGATAGTGGTGGCGTGGGGATTGGTGGTTACGGGACAGTTGCTCGCCGGGTCGATCTGCGCCCCGGCCATTTCCAGGAGCTCGTTTTCCGGAATGAGGCCGACCGAAACGAGCACCGTGTCGCACTCCATCTCGAATTCCGTTCCCGGCACGTCAGTACAGTCGGCATCCACCCGGCACACCCTCACCCCCTGGACGCGCTGAGCGCCCCGGATGGCGCTCACCCGGTGGCTCAGGTACAGGGGGATCCGGAAATCATCCAGGCACTGAGCGATATTGCGCGCCAGGCCGCGCGGCTCGGGGAGTATCTCGATGGCCGCTTTAACCGCCGCGCCCTCGAGCGAGAAGCGGCGCGCCATGATCAGGCCGATATCACCTGACCCGACAATAACGACGCTTCTTCCCGGCAGGAGCCCTTCGCAGTTGATCAGTTTCTGGGCCAGGCCGGCAGGAAAGACTCCCGCCGGCCGGGAGCCGGCGAGGTGCACCATCTCGCGCGTGCGCTCCCTGCATCCGGTGGCCATGATCAATGCCTCTGCCCGCACTTCTTCCATCCGGCCCGGTTTCAGATAGGTGAGGACGCGTTCGCGCGAAAGCTTCACGGCGAAGGAGCGCAGGCTGATCTCGATGCCCGGGGTTTGCTCGATCCGGTCGATGAAGCGCTGGGCGTATTCGGGACCGGTGAGGGTTTCCCTGAAATGGAAGATCCCGAATCCGGTGTGGATGCACTGGTTGAGGATGCCGCCGGGAAACTGGTCGCGTTCGATCATCAGGATATCCTCGATGCCCTCGGCGCGGGCAGCGAGTGCGGCGGCCATGCCCGCGGGTCCGGCTCCGACGATCACCAACTGGCGTCTGCGCACTAGAGCGGGCCTCCGGTGACGATCTGCGACCCCGCCCCCCGTTTGGTGACGGCAGTGACCGGAATCGAAAGCTCTTCGGCAAGGATTTTCATCAGGCGGGTGGTGCAGAAGCCGCCGTGGCAGCGTCCTGCCTGGGCGCGGGTCCGGAATTTTATCCCGTCGAGGGTGCGTGCCCCGCGGCGGATCGCATCGCGCACCTCCTGAGCCGAGACCATCTCGCAGCGGCAGACGATATCGCCGTACGCCGGGTCCTTTTCGACCAGCGCTTTTGTCCGGTTGGGCGGTATCGAGAAGAGGTGGATCGATCGTGGGCGGTGTGCGTAAAAGACGATCTTGCGGCGCAGCCGCAGCCCCGCTTCTCTCAGCAGTCCGGCGACCAGCGGCGCGATCGCCGAGGCCGCGGTGAGCCCGGGGGATTGTATCCCGGCGACGGTGATCATGCCGGGGACCGCAGGCTCCCTGCGGATAAGGAAATCCTCCCCCACTGTCGGCCTTAGGCCGGCGAAATACGCGATGATGTCCTTTGCGTCGATTGACGGCACCAGGCGTCGGGCGGCATCCAGCACTTCGCGCAATCCCGCGTCGCTGGTGGAGAGGTCGTTTTTGTCGTCGGTTTCATGCGCCGTCGGCCCGATCATCGGGTTGCCGTCCGCGGTCTTGATGATGAGGATGCCCTTGGAGTTCTGCTGCGGGAGCGGAAAGATAAGCCGGTTTGTCAGGTACTGGCGTTTTTTGTCCAGCAGGAATTCCTCGCCCTTGCGCGCACGGACGGAGAAATCCAAGATCCCGACCATGCGCGCGATCTCGTCGGCAAAGAGCCCGGCGCAGTTGGCGATAAAGCGGCTGCGGAAAATCCCGCGGGAGGTGGAGACCTCAAAACCGCCGCCGGTCCTCCCGATTGCCTCTACCCGGGCGCCGGTTTCGATGCGCACGCCGTTGCGCGCGGCGTTCTCGCAGAGATCGTAGACGAAGCGGTACGGGCTGATGATGCCGGCGCTGGGCGCCAGGAGCGCGCCGATGATCTCCCGGTTCAGGTTCGGTTCGTTTCGGCGCAGCCACTCCCGGTCGACCATGCGCAGGCGCGGGACGCCGAGGGCAATGCCCTCCCGCTCGATCTGGCGCAGGCGCCGCAGGTCGGCCTCGGTAAAGGCAACGACGAGCTCGCCGACCTCTTTGAAATCGACCCCCAGCTCGCGCGCGAGGGTGCGCACGAGCCGGTTGCCGGCGACGCAGAGACGGCCTTTGAGCGAACCGGGAGGATTCTGAATACCGGGATGGATGATGCCGCTGTTGGATTTGGAGACGCCGAACGCCGGCTCTTCTTCCCGTTCCAGGACCAGGATCTTGAGGCGGTAGCGCGAGAGTTCGCGGGCGACGGATGCCCCGGTGATCCCGGCGCCGATTATGATCAGGTCATGCGTGCTCATCGTTCCCCTGCCTGTGGGTGTCTCATCGGGTTTGGGGGAGGGTTTTGTGTATCTGTGCGGCGATTATCCGGTGCCCTTCGGCCCGGAGGTGGTCATCCAGAAAGAATTGAGTTTTGCCCGTTAACGCCGCGTGGATGGGGATAATGGTCATCTCCCTGATATGATCGGGATAGTCTCCGGTGGCCAGCTCTTCTTTGAGCGCCGTCAAAAAATATTCTTCATGGGAAATGACCGCTACCCTGACTCCCGTCAGATCGGTCCGTGAGGCATGCAGCAGCGCATTGAGGAACAATCGCGCTTCGCTCGACGGGGATTCATCCTGTTCTGCCGGGCGCTGCGGCGCGCCGTTGAGTTTTTGGTGTATCCGCGCTTTGATCCCGCGTATCGGATAATACAAACTCAGGAGCGTGTATTTGAAGGGGAAGTATCGCCTGCGGCGGAAGTGGAGCGATCGCACGCGCAGGTATTCGTCTTGGCTGCTGATAGTGAGGGAGTTCCGGTTCATGGCGAATGCCTTGTTCTCCCGGCCGTCGTTCCACATATAGTGGATGAGGAGGTATTTCAGGTTCGATGTATCGAGCCGATCGAGCAGGCGCATTTCCCGTACCGTGCCGTACGATGCGATCCCGGCATTGAGGACTTTCATCGTGCCGTTTTTTTCGATCAGCTGCGCATAGGTTTCGTCCTGGTCTACCCCCCAGCCCATCGCTATCGAGTCGCCCAGCACGATGATATCCGGCTTGACGAGGGAATTTTCGTCGTCGCGCAGGCCGGCGCTGTTGACCGCTACGGTGGTTTCGAACTCCGACCCTTTAAAGGAGCAGGCCCCCGGCTTGAGCGTATAGGTGAGTTCGGGATCGTATCGGGCGCATTCGGGTTTGAATTGGATCTCTTCCCGGTACCCCCAATAATAGATATATCCGGCAAACTTCAGCGTCGCTCTCGTGCACAGGACGGGAAAGCGCAGCGCCAGGCTCATATAGGCCTCAAAGAGCAGCAAGGGCAGGAGCGCGCCCAGGAGAACGGCGAGGAGACGGTACAGGGGTGATTTCAGCAAGACGGCTCCGGAATTTTGGCGCTGCGCAGGGTGCGCCATAGGCGCAGGATCGCCTTCAGGCACCGCAGCTCGCGTTTCAGCTCGAAGGTGCTGGTGTCCGCATACGTCCAATCAACAGGCATCTCTTTTATCGTCAGTCCCTTGCGCTGGGCGCGGATCAGGAGCTCCGCGTCCCAGAACCATCCCCGGGTGAGGGTTTCGTCGAAGCCCATCTCTTCGATGACGGGCATGACGGTGCGCTTATCGAATACCTTCAGCCCGCACTGGTGGTCCCGTATCCGGCTCTTGAAAACCAGCCTGACCGTGGCGTTGTAAAAGAAGCTCATGATCCGCCGTGCCTTGCGGCGTTTGAGCGTCGAGCCGGGGATATAACGGCTTCCGACGACGATATCCCAGCGTTCCGTCTCAAGCAGCCGGATCGCCTTCACCAGAAAAGAGGCTTCGCAGGAACGATCGGCGTCCAGGAAACCGATCGTTTCGTGGCGCGCCAGCCGCAGCGATTGCGCCAAATTCTCCCGGCGGGTCGGGCCAAGGGTATAGGAGAGGCAACGCAGCGGGATACCCGTGTGCCGGTATTGGTCCTGGAGCAGACGCGCCCGCTGACGCGACGCGTCGGTTGAATTGTCGTCTACAATGACGATCTCACAGGCCTCCCCAAGTCCGGCGAGGGAGGCGGCGCATGCCTGCACGGTGTCGTTGAGCAGGTGCGCGGCGTTATAGACGGGGATGAAGAGCGAGACGCCTCTGTGCCGGGATGCCTCGGGAGCGCCGGTCGCTCGGTCGGGGTTCATTGTCAAAAGTCAGGTTTTGCCGACGGCTGTTTTCCAGCCGCGGTACAGTTCGTCTGCCCGGTTTTTCTTCATGCGCGGAATGAACGTACGGTTTTGCTGCCCGAAGCGCCCGATCCGGGAGATGTTTTCCCAATATCCGCTTCCCAGCCCGGCCAGGTATGCGGCGCCCCGAGCGGTCGTTTCGATGATCGTGGGTCGGACCACGGGAATGCCGAGGATATCCGCCTGGAACTGGCAGAGGAAATCGTTGGCTGCCGCTCCTCCGTCGATCTTGAGGCGATCGAGCTTCAAGCCGCTGTCCTTGCGCATCGCCTCCAGCACGTCCCTGGTCTGGTAGCAGATCGCCTCCAGCGCCGCGCGCGCCAAATGCGCCCGGTTTGTTCCGCGGGTGATCCCGCAGATCAGCCCCCGCGCCTGCGGGTTCCAGTGGGGCGCGCCCAGGCCGACGAGAGCGGGGACGAAATACACGCCGTCGTTTCCCTCGATGCTGCGGGCGAGTTGTTCGGTTTCCGGGGCGGCGTTGATGATCTTGAGCCCGTCGCGCAGCCATTGGATCGCCGCTCCGGCGATGAAGACCGAGCCTTCCAGCACATATACCGCTTCTGTCTGCGCCGCGCAGCCCAGGGTGGTGATGAGCCCGTGGCGTGAGCGCACGCGTTTTCTGCCGGTATTGAGCAGGATGAAACTGCCGGTTCCGTAGGTGTTTTTCATCTGTCCCGGAGCAAAGCAGGCCTGCCCGAAGAGCGCGGCCTGTTGGTCGCCGGCGATCCCGGTTATCGGTATGCCTGCGGGCAGCGCCTTGGTCTTGGCGGTGATGCCGAAGTTCCCCGAAGACGGCAGCGCCTGCGGCAGGAGCGCCTGCGGTATGGAGAAAAGGCTCAAAAGGCCCGCATCCCAGCGCAGGCGGTTGATATCAAAGAGCATGGTGCGTGAAGCGTTGGTGAGATCGGTGGCATGGCTCTTGCCTGCGGTGAGGTTCCAGAGGACCCAGCTGTCGGTGGTGCCGAAACAGAGCTCTCCCCTGCGCGCGCGCTCAAGGGCGCCGGGGGTATTCCTGAGGAGCCATTCGATCTTGGTCGCCGAAAAATAGGCGTCGATCGGCAGCCCGGTCTTCTCGCGCACAACCGCGGCCAGCCGCGCGTCTTTCTGGAGCGATGCGCAGCGGGGAGCGGTCCGGCGGCACTGCCAGACGATCGCATTGGCTATCGGCCTGCCCGTGGAGCGTTCCCAGAGGACGGTCGTTTCCCTCTGGTTGGTGATGCCGATCGCTGCGATGGAGCGGGCCGGTATCTTCTTCGTCAGGCGCGCCAGGCAGCTTTGGACGCTCTCAGCGATATCCCGCGGGTCATGCTCAACCCAGCCGGGCCGGGGAAAATGCTGTCTGAATTCCTGGTAGGCGCTGGCCACGCAGGCCCCGTGTGCATTGTACGCCAGCGCTCTGCTTCCGGTCGTTCCCTGATCGATCGCGACGATCGTGCGCATACGGATGTCCCTCCTACCGGTGCCGCTTGATCCAGCCGAGAAGGTCGTCGGCGACGCGTTCCTTGCCTTGGTCGATTGCCAGCACATGGGCCATCTGCGGATATTCGATGAGTTCTTTGTCGGGCCAGGATTGCCGGGAGAAGAAACGCCGCGCCGCCGCGGAGTCGATGATGTGGTCGTCTCCCGCAAGCTGAAAGAGCACCGGTACCGACAGCGCAGGGCCGCATGCCGCCGCGTACCGCTGCAGGCGCAGGACCTCCCGCAGCTGTCGCGCCGAGACGCTGCGTTTTTCCCTCGGATCCTGGTCCATGCGAGCGCGCATGAGCGGGTCGCGTGTGCATTCGGCGCTTTTGATCGGCAGTCCGAATCGCTGCAGCGGGTTGAGCAGGCAGCTGAGCAGGAAGCCGGCGCGTGCGCGCCAGGAGAACGGAAGTCGGCTTTTGAACGCGGGTGCCATGCAGGCCAGTCCTCTGCACTGGGGCGGCAGTTCTGCCGCAAGAGAAAGGGCCAGGAGCGCACCCATGCTCTCTGCGATAACGAAGATGTGCTCGCCGCCGGGTTGCCCGGTCATGATCGAGAGCAGCCGCAGCAGGTCGTTTCGATAGGTCCGGAAGGAATCGATGTCGCCTGCCGGGGCGCTGGATTCCCCAAACCCCCTCAGTTCGACGGCGAAGCCTTCTATCCCCTCGGCGGTGAGCCGCCCCGCGAGGTATTCCCACCTGCCGCTGTGCGCGCCCAGTCCGTGGATGAGGAGGGCGCAGGAGTGCGCGCGGGGCGTTTTCCACTGGCGGTATTGGGGATACGGCGCGTTCGCAGGGGATTGAAGCGGCGTCAGCTCAGGCACGTTTTCGGTCCGGGCTTTCTGGCGCCTGCAGCTTCAGGCGCAGGAGTTGCGTATCTATCTGCATGCGGTACCAGAAGCCGTGCAGGTAATGGAAACGCATGCCGTTTATCCCGTCGAGGAATCCACCCAGCAGGATGAGGCGCACGAAGAAGTAGAAAAAGACGCGCGCGAAGGGCGGCAGTCGGTAATACAGGCCGTAGCGCAGGTTTCTCCGCCAGGCTATGGGGGAATCGCGGTTGAGCGTCTTGCTGCCGAGCAGGCCTTTGGTGCGCAGCTCCTGCGCCTCCATCTTTGCCCAGCGGCGGTGCCGATCTTTGAGCGCGGCGACGTCGTCGTTGATGACGTTGATAATGTCGCCCCGGCATTGCAGAAGCGTTCCGCTCGTATAGAAGTGCTGGTCATAGAGTCGCTCTTCGCACCTGCCGTTGGCTCGTTTGAAGAGCCGCAGATGATAGACCGGATAATGGCCGCCGTGCCGGATCCATGTCCCGGCGAAAACGGTCCGGCGCGCAAAGAGGAAGCCGTCCTGCCGCGGCGCGCCCGCGGCGAAGAGCCCGGCAATCTCCGCGCTCAGCTCGGCGCTGGCGCGTTCGTCGGCGTCAAGGTGGAAAACCCATTCGTACGTGAGCGGCAGATGATCCTGCGCCCAGTTGCGCTGGGCGGCGTAGTTCTCGAAGGGATGGCGGATGAAATGCGGGGTGAAGCCGGAGACGATTTCCTGGGTACGGTCGCGGGAGCCCGAATCGACGACGAATATC
Organism: uncultured Planctomycetales bacterium; assembly: GCA_964579435.1. GTDB lineage: Bacteria > Omnitrophota > Gorgyraeia > Gygaellales > Profunditerraquicolaceae > CAZOGI01. Next base: position 46,197 of record CAZOGI010000008.1, on the reverse strand, counting down.
TCCCCTGCCCATGCGGCGATGCTCCTGAGGGCATCGCCGACCGCGTTTTCCTCGTTCAGGGTGAGGATGATTGCGCTGATCGGCAGTTTCATCGGGGGAGTTTCTGTCCCGGCGCGCCTTACGGGATGCCCCAGACCATTTTCTTGTACTGGTCCAGCATCCGGTAGGTATTGAACTCCGAACCGGCCGCAAGGCAGTCGATCATCGTGTCTATCCAGGGGCAAGACAGGTCGATGGATCCGTTGCGATTGCAGGCGTAGTACAGGCCGGCGGTCTCTTCCAGCGCCGCGTACAGTTTCTGGGCGTCGTCGCTTATGTGCAGTTCGTATTCGCTGCCGATCTTGTCCGTGTCGCTGCGGTAGCCGAATATCTTGCCGATGTTGCGGTCTTCCGCCTCGACGACCCATCCGTCGAGGGTGCTGATCTGCAGGACGCCGTTGAGGATCGCCTTCATGCCGCTGGTGCCGGAGGCCTCGAACGGAGGCAGCGGGGTGTTGAGCCAGACGTCAACGCTGGAGGTCAGCAGTTTGCCGAGGGAGATGTCGTAATTCTCCATCATGATGAAGCGCAGCGACTCGAACGACTGGGTCAGGGCGTCGACCTTGTCGAACATTTCGTTGAAATAGGTGAAACCGAGGTTGTCGTTGGGGTGGGCTTTGCCGGCAAAGATGATCTGCAGGGGGCCGTATTTTTTCGCGATCTCGATCAGGCGCGTGACGTCTTTGAGCAGCAGGCTGGGCCGTTTGTACGCGGCGATGCGCCGCGCCCAGCAGATGGTCAGCGCGTTGGGGTTGAGGTTCCATTTTCCCAGGAGGCTGCAGAGCCTGTTCTTGTTTTCCTGGTGGGCCTGCCAGAGCTCTTTGCGGAACTGCTCGTCTTCCTTGAGCGCTTTGGTCTTGATCAGCGCCATGGGGTTTGCCTGGATGTCCTCGAAGACCGAGGCGTAGCGCTCCATCAGCTGCATGATCGGCCCCGACATCCAGGTGTGCGGGTGCACGCCGTTGGTGACGCACTGGATGCGCTCGCGGTAGAGGGGGAATTGCAGCTGCATCACCCGCTGGTGCTTCCGGGAGACGGCATTGACGCTTGAGGAGACATTCATCGACAGAAGCGTCAGGTTTATCGCGCCGGTAGAATCCCTGCCGAACTCCTCGGCGGTGTCGTAGTCCTCTTTTTTGAGGACCAGCACCAGGTCATGCGGGGAGAAACGGTCGTGACCGGCTTCCACGGGCGTGTGGCAGGTGTAGACGAAGTGCTTCTTGAGTTCCTGTTTTTCCTCTGGCGAGAGCCCGCGGGCGCGCTGGATGTAGGAGAAGACCGCGTGGCCTTCGTTGAGGTGATAGATATCCGGGGCATAGCCGAGCGCCGAGAGCGCCTCCACTCCTCCCATGCCCAGGATGAGCCGCTGCATGATCTTGATCCAGACGTTGTCGCTGCGGTAGAGCTGATCGGTGAGCTGGCGGGTCTTGTCGCTGTTGGGCTCGACATTGGCGTCGAGCAGGATGAGGGGGATGGCGTAATCGTGGGTGTAGCTGTAGACGTAATATTTCCACAGGCGCAGGTAGACGTCTTCGTGCGCGAGGGAGATCTTGATCTTGTTGCGCAGCGGGATGAGGCCGGGATAGGTGTAGAAATCCCAGTACGTCTTCTCGGGCAATTGCCCGAACTTAAACCAGAATTTCTGGTTGAAATAGCCGCTGTTCCAGAGCATCCCGACGGCAACCGCCGGCAGTTTGTAGTCAGCCATGGTCTTGACCGTATCCCCGGCCAGTACCCCGAGGCCGCCGCTGTAGAGCGGGATGTCGATGATGTTCTCGGTCTTGACCGTGAAAAAATAGTCGGCGAGGCGGAAATTGGAGAAGATCTCGTACTCCTGGTTACGGTTATGGGCGGAGATCTCCCGGACGCTGTTGAAGCGGTTGTAGAAGCTGGAGGCCAGCCCGTACTCCATCGAGAAGTAGGCGATCGTCCGTTCCTGGGCGGTGCGCAGCCGTTTCTCCGCCTTCAGGATGCTGGCCAGGGGCATCCCGAAGTAGGATTCGTTGGTGATCTCCTGTTTGTAGATCGGCTCGTATCCGGCTATATCGACCAGCGTCAGGAATTCCTCTAACGGCGAAAGCGCGGCTGTATGCGCTGCGGCAGCGGTGCGGTTGTGCTCCATGGGATGCGTCGTCTCCTTGTGGGGTGCTCGGGCGTTTTTCAACGGTTCATTATAGCAGAACCGGCCTCAAAGTACAGGATTATCGAGCGCACGAGGGTTCACTGTTTTTGATCAATCTCCTCCCCGGCGGCTCCAGCGAAACGGTGACCTTCGTCTTTCGCCAGCGCGCGCAGGAGAATTCGTGCCCGGCCTCTTTCCCCTTGCGCAGCGCCAGTTCGATCGTTCCTTCCTCGGGGAACGAATCGATATCCGGTAAATCGACGCCGCTGGCGCGCGCGATCACCATCTGCTCCTGCGGCACGAAGAACGTGATTGAGCGGGTGTCGACTCTTCCGTACGCGACCACTTTGCCGTCGATGAGCAAAAGGGCGCTCTCCTTGTTTTTGACGCGCCAGGCCTTGTGTGCCGCGCGCAGCCCTGCCGCTTCGCAGGAGAAAGAGACGGTCGGCAGCTCCTGCGGCGGCTCGATGCTGCCGATGTTGCTGCCCGGATGCAGGAGCGAGACGGTGCCCAGCGGGCGGTCCTGCCAGCGCCCCTGCGCGCGGGTGCGGATGAGCGCCGGCATCCCTTCCCGAAGGTCAAAAGGTATGTTGATGAAATCATCGTCGAGAAGGGAGCTTTGCCCCTCCCGGCGCAGGTAGAGAAGCGCGTGTATGTCCTGGAGCGGTTTTTGTATCGGGGCGCATTCGGGCCCGCAGCAATAGACCGGCCAGATCGGGTGCCGGCGAAAGAGCGAGCCGATACGCTGTCCGCGGATCAGGAAAGCCGCTTCGTCATAATAGCCGAGCGGTTCAGGACGCTGCGGCATCGCAGGGGTCCCGGCGGCGCCGGCAAGGTTTTCGGTCTTGAGGATGGTCAAGGTGCATTCGGTTTCGCCCAACAGGACTTTCAGCATCTGCTGCGCCAAAACCAGGTTCCCGAGGGGGCCGTTGTGACCGCCGAAGGCTTGATACGGGAAATGGTGCGGCCGCAAAAGCAACGAGCAGGAAAAATTGTCCCGCCGGATCGTTTTGGCGGTTTCCAGTATCTGCCGTTCGTAATTGCCCAGGAATACCCAGGGGGTGCGCTGCGCGATATCGTTGAGGAGCGCGCGGTAGATCAGCCCCATCTCCTGCGGGATGTCTTTGCGGTAATAAAAAGGGTTCCCGTTGCGCAGGGACCTGTTCGGGGTAAAGAGCTCGATCGGCGCTTTGAGGAAAAACGGTTCGCCGGTGTCGTAGCGCAGGTATCTCCAGGCGGGGATGAACCGCACGTAGGCCCGGGAGAGCTGGCAGACGTTTTTTCCGACAGGCGAAAGCAGGCGCACCCCCTGTTTGTCCAGGATAAAGCGGGCATGGAGCGAGGCGGTTGTCCCGGGAAGCGGCAGTTCCGGGAAGGCATGATTGAATCGTGAGTCGCGCTCCTGCCAAAAGCCCCGGGGGCCGATCAATACCCCGTCGAGCTGGTAGTCTGCGGCAAGCTCTTTCCATACGAGGTAGGCTTGATGGAAACCGTGCCAGCTATTGCCGAAATTGAGTATCTGCACGCGGCTCAATCCTCGTTGGTCCAGGAGGTTTTGCAGGAGAGACGGGTAGTCGAGGGTCTGATTGACCTCGTCTCCTTGCGTAAAGGAATCCCCGAAACAACCGATTCGGATGATCCCCGGATCTTTGCGGAAAGATGCATTCCAGTACCCGCTCTTCTTATCCCTGCTGAGGGGGCCGGTAAGCCGGGAAAGATCGGAGAGGCCGATGCAGGGGGTGAAACGGGGAGGGATTTTGTTGCGAAAACAGTAGATGCGGTAGAGGATAAAGTCTGCGGCGGTGATCGCCAGGAGCAGGAAGAGGCAGTAAATTAGGCCGCGGCGCAGAAACCGTAGGGTGTTCATGCGTTAACTATAGCATAATCAATCGGTTAGTGCAATGGTGAATCCGCTGCGGCGCTGCGTCAAGGAGCGTACCGCTGCTTGACAGAAGGGCAAAAATGTGCTACATTTCCTATAAATCCCTCGGCAGAGAGCCCCGGGGTTAACCCCAAAGGGCAAGAAAGGCGCCGGGATGACTTATGACCATCGAAAAACACCCTGTTCCTGAAGAGTTCAAGCAGGAGCTGGATCGGATAAAAGCAGAGCTTGAGCGCACGAAGACCGAGTTGACGGTTCTCTACGAGGTCTCCAACGCCATGCGTACCACCCTCAAGCTCGATGAAATCCTCTATATCATCCTCACCGGCGTCACCGCACACATCGGCCTCGGCTTCAACCGCTCCATCCTCTTTTTGGTTAACGAAAAAGAAGGTTTGATCGAAGGCAAGATGGCTATCGGTCCCGAAAGCGGCGATGAGGCGAACCGCATCTGGAAGCAGATCGAGCAGGAGCGCAAAAGCCTCGAGGAGCTTATCGGCGCCTACAAGGCTCTGAACGGAGCGCCCGAGACCTCTTTCAACCGTCAGGTCAAGCACGTAAAGGTTTCCCTGAAGGAGAACGCCGAGAGCCTCCTGTCCCTTTGCGTGCTGGACGGGATGCCGCTGCATCTGAATAAAGAGGCGATCGGCCGTTACGCCAACGACCCGGTCATCCAGCTGCTCAAGGCCGAGGAGCTGGCGGTCGTGCCGCTGAAAGCCAAGGACAAGGTCAACGGCATCATTTTGGCCGACAACTTCATCACCAAAAAATCGATCACCAACAGCGACCTGCGCATGCTCATCATGCTCGCCAACCAGGCGGGCCTGGCGATCGAGAATTCGCATCTGTACGAAAAAACGGTTATCCGCACCCACCAGGATTCCCTCACCGGGCTGTGGAACCACGGCTATTTCCAGTTTACCCTGCAGGAGGAGCTGGAGAAGGCAAAGGCGGTTAAAGTCCCGGTCAGCCTGATCGCGCTGGATATAGACGATTTTAAGGTGTATAACGACACGTTCGGGCATCAGGCCGGCGATACGATCCTCAAAGACCTGGCCCAGTTGCTCAAGAGCCATTCCCGCAAGATGGATTTCGTCTCCCGCTACGGCGGCGAGGAATTCATGGTCATCCTGCCGCAGACCGACAAGCGCGAGGCATTCCTGATCGCGGAGCGCCTGCGGGAGGATATCGGCAAGCATGCGTTTATCCACGAAGAGATCATGCCGCATCAGAAACTGACCGCCAGCCTGGGGGTGAGTACTTATCCTGAGGACGGCAAAACCCCTGCGGAACTCCTCAGTTTTGCCGATAAAACGCTCTATCAAGCCAAACACAGCGGCAAGAATACCACCTGCTGTCTGCTCGCCTTTAATTCTTAAACAGGCAACAAAAAGACAGGGCACCAGAGACAAAGAGTTACCGGTCACTCCTTGTTCCTGGTGCCCTGTTTCCTGTATCTGCTCTATGCCGCTGCCGGTTCGAGCGTGTTTTCGGCGGCGAGCTTCTTCTGCCCGAATTTGACCGAAACGATCTTGGAAACCCCGGACTCCTCCATCGTGATGCCGTACATCACGTCGGCATTGGCGATCGTCTTTTTGTTGTGCGTGATGACGATGAATTGCGATTCTTTGGTGAATTCCTGCAGCATCCGGCTGAAACGGTCGACGTTGGCTTCGTCCAGCGCCGCGTCGATCTCGTCCAGCACGCAGAACGGGGTCGGTTTCACGCGGAAGATCGCGAAGATCAGGGCGATCGCCGACATCGATTTTTCTCCGCCCGAAAGCAGCAGGATGTTCTGCAGTTTCTTTCCCGGGGGCCGGCAGATGATCTCGATGCCGGATTCCAGCGGGTCCTGTTCGTCGAGCAGATAGATCTGGGCGTCGCCGCCGTTAAAGAGCAGGCGGAAATGGTTCTTGAACTCCTCCCGGATGCGCTCGAAAGTTTCCATGAACATCTTGCGGGTGGTGCGGTTGATCTTCAGGATCGCCTCGTGCAGCGATTCCTTCGCCGTCAAAAGGTCGGTCTGCTGCTGGTTGAGGAAGTCGAAGCGGACCTTGAGTTCGTCGTATTCTTCGATGGCGACCAGATTGACCGAGCCGTAGGAATCGACCTTGCTCTTGAGCCCCTGGATCTCCTGGGCGAGGGTTTCCTCGTTGAGCTCCTCGGTGAGGTCGGAGATGGTGTCGATGTCGGTCTTGTAACCCTGCAGTATCCGTTCCTTGATGCCCAGATACCTGAAATCGATATCTTTGCCTTCCATCTGCAGCTCGTAGAGCCGGTTCTTGAGCGTTTCCAGTTCCGACTGGTCGGCGGATATGCGGGAGACCTCTTCGGCGATGCTGTTGTTGAAAGCGGAAAGGTCGGATTCGCTGCGGCGCAGCTCCTCGTCGCGGGCGATGATCTCCTGCTCTGCTTGAACTATTTGGCGCTTGAGGCTCTCGATTTCGTTCTCGGTCGCCGTGCGCTTGAGCCCCGTTTCTTCGATCTGGGCGCTGAGGCGCTCGATCGCGTCGCGGTCTTTTGCGCAGGTGTCCCGGATGATCTGCAGGGTCGCCCCGTCCGATGCGATGCGCCGTTTCAGCTCTTCGCATTCGGTGCGCGTTTGGGTGATCGCCACCAAGGTCCCCTCTTTGCGGCTGTTCTCCTGGGCGATGTTCGCCTGGGAAGCGGCGATCGATTCCTCGAGCCTGCGGTGTTCGTTTTCCGTATCCGAGAGGAGCGCGTGCTGTTTCTGCAGGTTCTGCGCCAGCGTTTCCATTTCGGTATTGACGTCGGCCAGCTCCAGGTCGATGATCTCCTCTTCCTGGCGTATCTTCTGGAGCTGTTCGCTGACGTTCTGCTGGTGGGCGCGTTTATTGGCGAGGGTGATCTCCTGGCCGCGCGCTTCATCCTGCAGCCGGTTTGTCTCGGATTTGAGGGTCTGAATAATCTTCTGTTTGGCGCCGACCTCCCCGCTCAAAGCGAGGATCTCCTGTTCGATCTGGGCGATTCGTTCGCCGATGCGCGTTGCGTCCAGGTCGATCGGCTTCGCCTCGCCGGAAATCTTGGCCAGGGCGACCATCTGTTCGGGGTGCAGCTGGATCTGTCCGGGCTGGTAGGCGCGTATCTTGACCACCAAACCGGAGGTGTTCTCGGTGAAGGGCTTGTCCAGGTAGATGACCGCGTTCATGACTTCGTTGATGTCTTCGTATTTGGTGCGCAGCTGCGCGATGAATTCCCGCTGTGATTCCAGCGAGAGTTTCTGTTTCTCCAGCTCTGCCCGGGCAGCCGTCAGGCGTTCGCAGGCCGCCTCTTCGCCCTGGAGGCGCTCTTTCGTCGCGTTGATGCGGCCGGAAATCTCACCGAAGGCCGCCTCGAGGTTGCCGAGCTCCCGGGAAACCGCCTCCAAACTCGTCTCTACCGAAGCGGATTCCTCCCGGATCTTTGCTTTTTCCAGCTCCAGCCTCTTCTGCCGGGCGGTCTTGACCTGCTGCTGGGAGGATATGGAGACGATCTCGTTGCGGGCGGCGGTCATGCGCGCGGTGATGTCCATGATGCCGCTCTTGGCCTGAGCGATCTGCTCGTGCGCCTCTTTGATGAGGTGTGAGATGGTCGCCAGCTCCCCTTCCTGACGGGAGAGGAGTTCCTGCTTTTCACGCAGCGCCTGCTCCAGAGAATCGTATTCCCGCTGCATGAGCGCCAACTGTTCTTCGTCGGCGACCAGGCGCGTTTTTGTCTCTTCGCGCTGCGCGCTCAGCTGCGCGCGCGTTTCTTCCAGCTCCGCCAGGCGTTCTTCGTTGAAGACGATGTATTCTTCGTTGCGCGTAATGCGGCCCTGCACGGCCAAGAGTTCGTTCTTGAGGCGCGCGATCTGCTCCTCGAGGGATTTTATCTGCGCCTGGCGCGCGGCGATCTGCTGCTGGAGCTCCTTGATGCGCTCGCCGAGGGAGGTTTCCTGTTCCTGCAGCTCATCGATCGTCTTGATGAGCGCGGTTTTCTGGGCGACGAATTTTTTCTTCTGGATGACCGCAAGGCTGACTTCCTTTGCCTGCAGTTGCTCGAACGCTTCTTTGTAGCGCCGGGCTTTGCTCGCCTGGCGTTCCAGCGAGGTGATCTGGCGTTTGACCTCCTGGATGATATCGTTGACGCGCAGCAGGTTCTGCTCGGTGTCCTCGAGCTTGCGCGCGGTCTCGCGTTTCTGCGCCTTGTACTTGCTGATCCCCGATGCTTCGTCGAAGACGAGGCGGCGGTCTTCGGGGCGGGAGCTTAAGACGAGGTCGATCTTGCCCTGCTGCACGAGCGAATAACTTTCGGCGCCGATGCCGGTCCCCATCAGGATGTCGTTGATATCCTTGAGGCGCACGAGCTGTTTATTGAGCAGGTATTCGCTCTCCCCCGAACGGAAAAGCCTGCGGGTAATGACCACCTCCGGGTGGTCCATCGGGAAGAATCGTTGCGAATTGTCGAAGGTGAGGGAGACTTCGGCCATGCCGAGGGCTTCCTTGTTCTCGGTGCCGTTGAAGATGACGTCCTCCATTTGGGCGCCGCGCATGGCTTTGACCGATTGTTCGCCCAGCACCCATCGGATCGAGTCGAAGATGTTTGATTTGCCGCAGCCGTTGGGCCCGACAATGGCGGTCATCCCCGGCTCGAAATCGAGGGTCGTCTTGTTGAAGAATGATTTAAAGCCGACGATCTGGAGTTGTTTAAAATACATAGGGGGCGCCTCCTTTGAGGGGCAATCGGGAGCGTTTCACTGTTTCAGAAAGGCCGGTCATTGCGCTTTTGAGTTGTGCTCGATCCAGGCGTCGATGGTTTCTTTGCGGAAACGCCACTGTCCGACGAGTTTGATCGCCGGGATCTTATTGTGTTTGAGCCAGTCGTAAATGGTCCTGCGGGTGACTTTCAGGTAGAGCGAAAGCTCGTCGATGGTGAGAAGGCCTGCAGCGGAAGGTTCTTTCATGTTCATCTTAACTGCAATTGTACCAAAGGGAAACGATTTGTCAAGGAGAATCTTTACATTTCTTGACATATGATTGAGAAACAGTGCTAAAGAATGAAGATTGAGATTAACGTAATTATAAATTTTCCAGACAGTTATGGATATTTTACTGAAAAGGAGCGTGGCGTTTCCGAGGATTCTTAGGAGGGTTGTTTCATGATCCCCAGGACATAGGTTTGGATGAGGGCGCGGTCTTTGTCGTTGATATCAACGAACTCGATGCCGGCTTCGTAGGCGGTCTCGTTCTGGCGGTCCTCGATGCTGAAGCGGTCAACCCAGACGACCTTGCCGAGCGCTTCGACGGTCTTGTTATGGTCGGGCAGCGTGAAGGTCAGCTTGATCCCGGTGCCCGTCTCCAATTTCTCCAGCGAGAACATGCAGATGCCGCCTCCCCCGATGTTCTTGCTGTAGGTGTTGGCCAGGGGCAGGGCGTTGGCGTCGACCTTCTGGTAATCGATCTTGACGTTGAAGAAGAGCCGCGGGTACTTGCGTTTATCCGACGCATCCATAGGGCGCTGTCTCCTCGGTTAGCGTTTAAGGGTCTCCTTGAAACGCTTGGTCAGTTCCGGGATCACCTGGAAGAGATCTCCGACGATGCCGTAGGTGGCGAATTTGAAAATGGGCGCATCGGGATCTTTATTGATGGCGACGATGATCTTGGAGGAAGACATGCCGACGAAGTGCTGGATCTGCCCGGAGATCCCGCAGGCGATATACAGCTTCGGCGCGACGGTGCGCCCGGTCTGGCCGACCTGGTGCGAGTACGGCATCCAGCCGGAATCGACTGCCGCGCGCGAAGCGCCGATCGCGGCGCCGAGGGTGTGGGCCAGCTCTTCCAGCAGCTTGAACTGTTCCCCTCCTCCCATGCCCCTTCCTCCGGAGACGATGATGTCAGCCTCCGCGATATTGACAAGGTTCTCGACTTCTTCGACGATATCCAGAAGCCGGGTGCGCGAAGCCAGCGCCTCGGCGCCGAATGTCTCGCGGATGACGGTTCCTTTGCGTTTTTTGTCCGGCGCCAGCGGCTGGAAAACCTTGTGGCGCACGGTCGCCATCTGCGGGCGGTGGTTCGGACTGATGATCGTCGCCATGATGTTGCCGCCGAAGGCAGGGCGCGTCTGCAGGAGTATCTTCTTCTGCGGGTCGATGTCCAGGCCGGTGCAGTCCGCCGTGAGCCCGGCGTTCACCTTGATGGCGACCCGTGCGATGAGCGAGCGGCCGATCGAGGTCGCGCCGCAGAGGAGTATCTCGGGCTTGTATGTGCGAATGAGGCCGCAGAGGATGTTGGTGTAGGGCTCGTCCTGGAAATGGGCGATCTCCGGGGCCTGGACCAGATAGACGGTGTCCGCCCCGTGCCAGATGATCTCATCCAGCGATTCGTCCATCTGGTTGCCGATCACTACCGCGGCGACCGAACAGCCGCGTTTTTCCGCCAGCTCCCGCGCCTTGCCCAGGAGCTCATACGCGACCGACTGGACCTTCCCGTTCTTCTGTTCGATAAAGACCCATATCCCCGCATAGTCTTTTATCCCGGGCAGGTCGCATTTGAGCGGCGTTTTTTCCAGGAGCACCGCTTTGAATTTACAGGCCGAGACGCATGCGCCGCAGAGGGTGCATTTGTTGAAATCGATCTGCGCCTTTTTGTCCATCATGCGGATGGCGTCGAACGGGCAGGCCTTGACGCAGAGGGTGCAGCCGGTGCATTTTTCAACCAGGATCTGTATGGGCATGGATCAATGGACCTCGTCTTTGAGCAGCTGGACCAGTCTTGAGGCGACCTCGGCAGGTTCGCCTTTGAGGATCTCTCCGCCGCTGCGCTGCGGGGGCGAGAAGATCTTGACGACCTGGGTCGGCGAGCCGCACAATCCGATGGAGTTGGGGTCCAGGTTCAGGTCTTTCTGCGTCCAGGTGGTTATCGGGGCCGATTTTGCGCGCATCATCCCTTTGAGCGAAGGGATGCGGGGTTCGTTGATCTCCTTGACGACGGTGATGAGCCCCGGCAGCGGCAGCTCGATGATCTCGAAACCCTCTTCCATCATCCGCTCCACGCGCATTTTTCCGTTTTTTACTTCCTCGATCTTCTTGACGTAGGTGACCTGCGGGATGTCCAGGTGGGTGGCGATACCCGGCCCGACCTGCGCCGTATCTCCGTCGGATGCCTGTTTGCCGCAGATGATCAGGTCGAAAGAGCCGATCTTGCGTATCGCCCCGGCCAGGGTATAGCTGGTTGCCCAGGTGTCGCTGCCGGCAAAGGCGCGGTCGCAAACCAGAATCCCGGCGTCGGCTCCCATGGAAATGGCCTCTCGCAGCGCGCCTTCGGCCTGCGGTGGCCCCATGGTGATGACCGTGACGGTGCCGGTGTTCTTTTCCTTAAGGCGCACCCCCTCTTCGATCGCGTACAGGTCGAAGGGGTTGATGATCGATTTGACGCCTTCGCGGATCAGGGTATTAGTTTCGGGGTTGATCCGCACGTCGGTTGTTTCGGGAACCTGTTTGATGCAGACGAGTATGTTCATGGGATTGAGGGAGGGACGCGTCTTCTCCTGTTTTCGTCTCTCAGCGTTCGATGCGCTTTTCTTGTGTCATGTGTCTTGTGTCTGGTGTCTTGTGTCTTGTGTGTTTGGAGGTCGTGACCTATTTCGCCAGCTCCTTGATCAGCTGCAGCGCGATGATGTTGCGCTGGATCTGGTTGGTGCCTTCGTAGATCTGGGTGATCTTGGCGTCGCGCATGTACTTCTCGATCGGATACTCCTTCATGTATCCGTACCCGCCGAAGATCTGCAGGGCCTCTACCGTCACCTTCATCGCCACGTCCGAGGCGTACATCTTGGCCATGGCGGATTCCTTGGAGACGTCTTTGGAGCCGGCATCGACCGCCCGGGCGGTTGCATAGACCAGCGCGCGCGCCGCCTCGATCTCGGTCGCCATGTCGGCGAGCATCCATTGGATTCCCTGGAAGCTGGAGATCGATTTGCCGAACTGGTGGCGCTCCTTGGCGTATTTGACCGCCAGCTCCAGCGCTCCCTGGGCGATCCCCAGCGCCTGCGCCGCAACGCCCGGACGCGACATGTCGAAAGTGCGCATCGTGACGATAAAGCCCATGCCTTCCTTCGCCAACAAATTTTCCTTGGGGATCTTGCAGTCGGTGAAGATGAGCTCCCGGGTCGAGGAGGCGCGGATGCCGAACTTGTCCTCCTTCTTGCCGAAGGTAAAGCCCGGGGTGCCTTTTTCGACGATGAACGCCGATGCCCCGCGCGCCCCTTTTGTTTTGTTGGTCATGGCGATGACGACGTAGGTTTCCGCGTCGCCGCCGTTGGTGATGAAATGTTTCAGACCATTGAGGACGTAGTGGTCGCCCTCTTTGCGCGCGGTCGTCTTGATCGCCGAGGCATCGGAGCCGGCTTCCGGCTCGGTTATGCCGAAGGCGGCGACCTTCGTTCCCTTGGCCAGGGCCGGCAGGTACTTTTTCTTCTGGGCGTCGTTGCCGAAGAGCACGATCGGGAACGTCCCCAGGGCCGAGGCGGCATAGCAGACCGCGATACCGCCGCAGGCGCGCGAAAATTCCTCGGTCGCCAAACACAGGTTCAGTACGTTGACCCCCATTCCGCCGTACTCTTCCGGGATGAAGAGCCCGAACAGGTCCGATTCGGCGATGACCTTGATGACCTCCCAGGGGTATTCCTCGCTCTGGTCGTACTTGGCGGCGACCGGACGTATCTTCTCCTCGGCAATCTTGTGCGCGAGGTCGCGGATCATTTTTTGTTCTTCCGAAAACAGATAATCCATTCCTGCCTCCTTACGGATGGTGGTTATCCGCAGCCCCCGACCGGCGGCTGCCGTACAAAAAAAATATCTTACCACAAATCGGTTTTTTTACAAGGTTTTTAACAGTGCGATTTCCCGGCAATCGGGGAATTTCGGGCAATTGATGCATTCGGCCCACACCTTATGGGGCAGCGAGGCGTGGGTAACCCTGCGGAACCCGAACCGTTTGAAGAAATCGGGCTGGTAGGTCAGGACGAAGACGCGCTTGGCCCCCATCGTTTTTGCTTCGTTCATGCAGGCCTCCACCAACCGGGTGCCGATGCCTTTGCATTGGAGCCTGCGTTCGACGGCGAGTGATTTGATCTCGGCCAGGTCCTGCCAGCAGACGTGCAGCGCGCAGCAGCCGATGATCTTGCCGGCGCGCTCGCAGACCCAGTAGTCGCGCAGATGGTCGAAGAGCTCGTTGAGAGAGCGCGGCAGCATCAGGTCCGCCTGGGCGAAAGAGTGGATGAGGGTCTGGATATCTTTAACGTCGGCGATGCGGGCCTTGCGCAGCAACTCAACCGGTTTTTTCATTTTATCTCCGTCCCTTTTGCGACGACCACGACCCCCGATTCGGTCACCAGGAAGCGTTTGCGGTCCTCCTCGGGATCGTAACCGATGACCATCCCTGGCGGTATGGTGACTTCCTTGTCGATTATCGCGCGGCGGATCCTGGCATGGCGGCTGATCTCTACGCCTTCCATGAGTATGGAGTCCTGGACCTGGGAGAAGCTGTTGATACGTACGTTCTGGGAGAGGATCGAACGCTGGACCTTGCCGCCGCTGATGATGCATCCGTTGGAGACGAGTGCGTCCAGGACCAGCCCGATGCGCCCGCCGATCTCCTCACCCGAAAAAACGGTTTTGGCGGGCGGGCTCTGTTCCTGGCAGGTGCGGACCGGCCATTCGGTGTCGTAGAGGTTGAAGACCGGGTCGATCTGGATGAGGTCCATGTTCGCTTCATAGTAGGCGTCGATGGTGCCGATGTCCCGCCAGTACGGCGTCTCTTTACGGTTTTCGTCTATGAAATGGTAGGCGGCAATTTTCATGCCTTTCTTAAGCATCAAGGGTATGATGTCCCTGCCGAAATCGTGCTTCGAATACTCGTTATGCGCGTCTTCCATCAGCAGGGCTTCCAGTGCCGCGCGGCTGAAGGCGTAGATCCCCATTGAAGCGTAAATCCGGTCCGGACGTTCGCCTATCGTTTTGGGTGCCGTTGGTTTCTCCTGGAATCCCTGGACGCGGCCGATCGAATCGACTTCGATGACCCCCAGCTGCGGCGCGTATTCCCGCGGCACCTCGATCACGCTGATGGTCATGTCCGCGCCGGTATTGCGGTGGAAGGAGATCATCGAGGAGTAATTCATCTTGTAGACGTGGTCGCCGGCCAGGATGAGGACCGTTTCCGGTTTTTCCGACTCAGCGGTATAGATGTTCTGGAAAATGGCGTCGGCGGTCCCCTGGTACCAGCTCTCCCCCAGCCGCTGCTGGGCAGGCAGCAACTCGATGTATTCGCCCAGGTCCGAGGAAAGGATGCTCCAGCCCAGGCGCACGTGCCGGTGCAGCGAGGCGGATTTGTACTGGGTCAGCACGTAGATCTGCCGCAGGCCCGAGTTGATGCAGTTGCTCAGGGTAAAGTCGATGATGCGGTATATCCCGCCGAACGGGACCGCGGGTTTGGTGCGGTCTTTGGTGAGCGGCCAGAGCCGTTCCCCTTTGCCCCCGGCCATAATAAAGGTAAGGACGTCGCGTTTCATGGCGCGCCGATGCCGCGGCGGATCATCATCACCCCGATCGCCGCCAAAAGCACGTACATGATCTTGGCGAACGCGCGGGCGCCGTTCTCCCCCATGACCCGCAGAAAAAATTCCGCTTTGGCCAGCGTCACCCAGACGATGAGCATGTTCAGCAGCAGCGAGATGAGGGTTGCCGCTTTGCCGTGGGAGTCCAGCATCATCAGCGTGGTGGTCAGGACCGCCGGTCCGGTGATGAGCGGGGTGCCCAGGGGGAATACGCCGATATCCTTGCTGTTGTCGGCGACATAGATCGCCTTTGCCGATCCGGGAAGGAGCAGGCGCATGGCGATGACGAAGAGCAGGGCGCCTCCGGCGATCTGGAAGTCGGAGATGGATATCCCGATGAGATGGAAGACCGCTTTGCCGATGAAGACGAACAGGAGCGCGACGACCGTGGCGGTAGAGACGGCGACCGAGACGATCCGCTCGCGCTGTTTTTTGCCCAGATGCTCCACCAGCGAGATATAAAGCGGTATATTGCCGAAGGCATCGACCGCCACAAAGAGCGGGATGAACGCTACTATATAAGGTTCAAGGAGTTTAAGCATGACGATTATTATAGAGGAAAAGACAGGCAAGCGCAAGGGGTGCGTGGTTACAAACGTACCGGTGCACAGGGGCACAAACACTCCGCGTTAATCAGAATGGCGCGGGTGTCGCGCTTGCTGTTCGAGCGCACTGTCTGATTGCTTCATTCTTGTGTTCTTGTTCCTGGTGCTCCCGTGCGCTTAAGAATTCTCTACCCACCAGGCGATGCGTCGGGTCTCCACCGCCCAGGGGGTGAACGGCGGAAGATTGGCGGGGTTGTTGAAGGCGGTATTATACTGCCAGCTTCGCGTCGGTGCGGTATACTGGGTGCCGCCATAGACCCAGCTGCCGGTTGCGACCTGGCTTTCCCACAGGCTGACGAAAGAACCTTTGATCGCCAACTGCCGGTTGTCCCATTTTTCGTGCAGGCGAGGGTAATTCTCCAGTCCCCCGTTATATTGGCCGGAAGTCGTTTCGTCGACTCCGGCGATAAAGGCACAGATGACGCTGGTTGCCGAGGGGATACGGCTGGTCAGGGTCAGGGTGCTTGCGGTGTCGCTCCAGGAGTTGGAGAGGAGGTTGACCGCATCGCAGATGACGCTGGTGGGTTTCTCATTGACGGTGTTGTAATCCCCTTGGATATAGAGGGGGTCGTTGGTGACGACGGTGAGGCCGCCGCTGCGGTGTATCTCGGAGCCGTTGGCCAGCCGTATCCCCGCCTGCTCTCCGGTCGGTACGCTGCTGCGGCTGGCGAAGAGCAGTCCGTTTGACGGCAGGTTGTTGGGAAAATCGGCTGCGGTAGCGTTGGCGCTGCTGAAGCCGGCGAGCTTGCGCAGGTCGATAGTAGTCATACGCACCCTGCGGCCTTCGCGGTTATTGTAGAAGGTATTGTTGGCGGTGATGGTGCCGGCGGGATAATCGGTTCCTTCGCTCAGGAGTACCCCGCCCCGATAGATGTTATCGTCGATGATCTTGACGTTTGCCGCGGTATCGTAGTAACCGCCCGGTTGCACGGAGGCAACCGATGGTGCGCTGATGCGCCGCACGCCGTGGACGCTGCTCATGACGGTTGAGTTCCAGCGCGCGAGGGCGGCGCTGGTCCAGTTGGCGTTGTCGCAATCGAGGTTGTTCATGGCCGCCCACTGTATTGGGCTCGTTGCGTTGATGCGTATGTAAACATCCCCTCCCAGCACGCTTGAGTCGTCTTTGCGGTTGTTGTAGATGTTGCCTGCAGAGTGAAGATACGTCGAATTGATGGTAAAGGCATTATGGGAATCGAGGTATATGTCCTGGTTTGAATGGATGCGTCCGGTGAGAGTCATGTTCGGTCCGGGGAGCATCTCCAGGTCCTGGTCATAGAAGACCGAATGCTGGAACGTTGGGATGAGGCGCCGGACGAATATCTGGTGGATGGTGATGGTCAGTGCCGGGTTGTCGGGATGAGTGACGGTTGAGTTGATGAGATAGCGGCGCACCAGGATATTGGTGTCGGATTCGCTGATCATGCTGCTTGCGGAGTCTATCGGCGTTATTTCGGAACGGACGCTGGCGTTGGAGAAGGGAGCGAAGGTCGAGTTCCAGCTGAAGGTGTCGGTCTCCGGGCTGATCTGGTAATCAGCGATCTGCGAGGCGAATGCCGCCAGGGTCTCTTCCATCCCCCCTTCGGCGAGATAAAAGATCTGGGAGTGCATCTGCCGATGGGCTGCGGTGTTGCGTTCGGAGATGGCTTTCGTCGAGATCGTCGCCGCCAGGGCAAGCAGCGCGGTTATCGCCAGGTATGCCGCGATCAGGGCTTGTCCTTTTCGTCTGTTTGGTCCGCGCGTGACCGGGCGCATGGGTGCCTCCCTGTTTTAGTTGCGCAGCCGGATAAGGCAGGGCAGGCTGATCTGGACCGTTCTGCCTTGGGTTGTCTGCATCTCTAATTGTACCTCAAGCCGGACTTCATCCAGCGCCAGGGCCGGATCGATGACGCTGTCCGTGAAGGTGACGCCTGAGACGTGCGTTGCGATGACGCTGGCAGAGGCTCCTTGGCGGCGTAGTATTTGACGGTTAGACTGATCGTATTCGAAGCTCACCGGATTATTCACGTCCCAGACTATCGCGCCGTCGGTATCCATGACCACTCCGGTAATCCGGTTGCCCGAAAAGGTGTAGGTCGGCAGATAGAAGGTGATCGTCGTGTTGCCGGGGGCCGAGGGAATCGAAATGTTGGGGGGAGTGTTTGCCTGCGCGCGCGTGGCAGCCGAGAGCTCCGCCTGTATCCGCGCCAGGGTATTGCGCGCCTGTGCCTGCAGGTCCGCCCTGATTTTGCCGTGTTCGATGCCGGTGCATCCGGCGATCTGCATCTGGTACACGGCAGCGGCGATGATGCAGGTGAGAGTGCAGGCGAGGAGCGTTTCGAAAAGCGAGAACCCGCGACGAGCATCTCTGTTAACCGGTGAGTTTTTCATGGTCAGCGCGTTTTTGCGGTACTCAGGAGCATGCTCCTGAGCGTGCCCCGGCGATCCTGCCACTGTACTTGGGCGCAGATCTTTAGGGGATCGCTGTTGGGATCCTGGTACGATATGGTGATGGCCTCCGCGGTAAGCTGAAAGCCTCCGACGATGGCGCTGTACGGGTTGCTGCCGGGGCCGTTTGCGACGTTATGGGGAAACAGCGAGACGATATTAGAGAGCGGCGTCGAGCGGATGCGTTCCATGATGTTGCGCAGGTCGGTAATTGCCTGTGTTTCGTCCCGGGCGGTATCGATTATAAAGACCGTTGCCGCCAGGCTGCTGCAGAGTCCGCCGAAGGCGACCACCAGGATCATGCTGGCGATCAGCAGTTCAACCAGGGTTGTGCCCTTTTTCTTTAGGTATCTGCGCATACCCCGTCGCCTCCTCCCAAAACAAGTATAGCATAAAAACTACCAAAATTAAATAAATAAGAATTTTTGGTAGAATAAATGAGGTGCTGATCAGCAGCGCTAAAACAGAAGCTTTAGGGGGGATTTGAAGTGTGGAATGAGAAGAGGGGTATAGCCTGTCTTCTTATAATTTTTTGTTGCCCCTGGTCTCTGGTGCCTTGTCTCGGGTGTCTGGTGTCTTAGTTATTGGCCAGGTCGTGCCAATTGGATATCTGGAACGTTCCGGAGAGGCCGAGCCCTTCGATCGCTCCCATGATCGTTGCGTTGTAGTCGACCTGGGCGTTGCCGTTGAGCCGTGCCTGGTCCCCGGACCAGACCCCGCCGTTGACGTTGAGGTTGCCTCCTCCCCCGTTTATCCGGAACTCACCGCGCGTGTATATCGCCCCTTCGACCATCCCGATGCCGTTGATCGTGGCATCCTGGGTGATATCCGGGGTGTTGATGACGTCTCCGGCGACGACGAAGAATCCGCCGATGGTCCCGATGTTGCCGTTGAGCGTCAGGTCCCCCTCGATATAGACGATGTTGGGCGTGCCGGTCGTGGGGTCGGAGGAGTTCGTCGGCGCCGAGTACCAGAACGATGCGGGGAATCCTTCCAGGCCGGTTGCCTGGTTGACGAGTTTGCTGCCGCTGACGACATACAGATTCCCCTGCGCGACGCTGATCGTGCGCAACTGCTGGAAGTCCAGCCGCGCCAGCGGCGAGATCGAGGCATCCTGTTCAATGGTGCCGTTTATGTTGCCGGTATTGGTGATGTTGGTGGCATAGGTCACGTTCCCGTTGACTATATAGGTGG
The DNA here is from genome assembly GCA_964579435.1 of uncultured Planctomycetales bacterium. GTDB lineage: Bacteria > Omnitrophota > Gorgyraeia > Gygaellales > Profunditerraquicolaceae > CAZOGI01. Next base: position 27,341 of record CAZOGI010000008.1, on the reverse strand, counting down.
TGCCTTTGAGGTCCACGTTCTCCGCGGAATAGATGGCATTGTCGTAAAAATCAGGCGGGACATGGCGCACCATCGTGACCTGGATCGAACGCGTGAGGCGGGGGCTTGTGTACGGCAAGAAGCCCGAGCCGATAACGGTCCGCGAGGTGCCGCTTCCGGAGATCGCCGCCGAATAGCCGCCGCTGCCCAACGGGGTCGCGCTGATCGAGGTGACGGAAGAGTCATTGCGCAGCGTCGCCAGGACCTGGGCGAGCCCGGCTTCCGCCAGCCAGAACGCCTGGTTGGATTCGGTATACTCCTGCGTCAGGCGGACCTCGCTTATGCTGCGCGAGAGCGTTGCCCCGGCAAGGATCGCCAGCACCGCGATGATCGTGAATCCGAAGATGAGCGCAAATCCCCGGTTATTCATTTCTCAGCACGATCCTTTCTGTCAGGTTAAAGGTGAGCGTCGGCCGGGAGTAAACGGACCGGGAGTGCTGCACCGCGATCCGCAGGACGTCGCCGGAGAGCGTTATATTAAGGGCATCATTGTCGTTTGCCAGCACCTGGGGCGTTCCTGTCGCGGCGGTGCGTATGATCTGGCGCGCGTCGCTGTCGCGGTAGATCACGATCCCGCTCTGCACGGTCGTGTTGAAGGTGATCCGGTCGGAACTGGCATCGTCGCTGGTGATGACCACGCCGGATGCTTCTCGCAGGGGCGACACCATCGCGTTTATGCCGCGGCGCGCTTCCTGCTGCAGGTCAACCCAGCCTGCGTCCATGCGGAACGTCGCGTCGCCGGAAGACAGCACCAAAAAGACCGCCGCCGCCAGGATGGTGGTGATGAGCGCTCCGGCCAGCAGCTCCAACAGGGTGAATCCGCGCATACTCAGTAGTCGGTCAGGAGCGTGTCCACGCGCGTGGACATCGACCGGCTCCCCCTTTCGTCCCAGGCCACCGTTACCGAGATCCCGAGGGGATTCCCGGAGATGGTGACGTTGGTAATGGCTGTTTCGTTGGTGAGCGTATTGAGGCTGTACGGAGACGACTGCAACTGGCTGGTCGTGAGATTCCACTGCGTGATATTGCCCTCGATCGCCCCGAAATTCGTTGTCCGGATCTGTTCAACGATCATCTGGGCATGGCTGCTTGCCTCTGCGGTATGGCGGGACGCTTGGTTAAGGTTCATGCAATGTATGAAAAGCGCCAGCATCCCGCTCAGGGCAAAGATCAGTATCCCCGCGGCCAGCATGACTTCAACTAAGGTTACTCCCCGGTCAAAGGATGTACGCATGGGCAGCCTCTGTAAAAAGTATAGCATCTTTATCTACCATAATCAATAATTATATAATTTATGGTAGATTATTATTGTACCTTCCCGCTTCCAGCAATGCTTTGGTATAGGGATGCTGGGCAGAAGAAAATATTCCGCTGCAACTGTTTTTTTCGACAATGACTCCGTCTTTCATCACGATCACCTCATCCGCGATGCTTTTTATGACGGCAAGATTATGGCTGATAAACAGATACGTCAGATGCAGCTCTTTTTTAAGGCGCTCAAAGAGCTCCAGCATCTCTACTTGGACCGTCAGGTCCAGCGATGATATCGGTTCATCCAGGACCAGGATTTTCGGTTCGCAGGCCAGGGCCCGGGCGATGCAGATACGCTGGCGCTGTCCTCCGGAGAATTCGGCGGGAAACCGTCCCAGCGAGTCTGCCCGCAAGCCGACCATTTCCAGGAGTTCGGCTGCGCGTCTGCGATAGTCACGAACTGATCCGATGCGGTGGATCGCCAGCGGCTCACCGAGGGTAGCGGCGATGCGCATGCGCGGATCGAGGCTGTTATAGGGATTCTGAAAGACGATCTGCACGTCTTTACGGAAATTTCTGATACGATCGGGGTCGAACCAGACCGTGCCGCTCGTTGCGGGTACCAGCCCCAGGAGTATCTTTGCCAGCGTGGTCTTCCCGCAGCCGGACTCCCCCACGATGCCCAGGGTCGTATCCTGCCGGACCGAGAAGCTTACTCCCGCAAGGGCCCTTTGGACGGAAGCGTTGGGCAAAAACGTGTTGCGCCAGAGGGGAAAAAGTTTGGTGATGTTTTCCGCTCGCAGAATCATAGGGTTCCGATCCGTTCGTACGCGCGCACCAGCTCCCGCGTATGCTCATGCCGGGGCCGGGCAAAGAGCTCTTCGGTGGCGTTCTCTTCGACGAGGCGGCCGCGGTGCATCACGCAGATGCGCGCGGCTATGCGCCGGGCGATACCCAGGTTGTGGGTTATAAAAAGCATCGAGAACCCCAGGCAAGCCTGCAGTTCCTTCAGCAGCAGCAGGATCTGGTGTTCCGTGGTGACGTCCAGCGCCGTCGTCGGTTCGTCCGCGATCAGCAGCTGCGGCCTGCACGCCAGGGCGATCGCCAAACTTATGCGCTGGTTCATCCCGCCTGAGAGCTGGTGCGGATACTGCGCCAGAACGCGTTGCGGCGAGGCGATCCGGACGCGCTCCAGTAGCTGCAACGCTTCGGCGCGGCATTGCGCCGGCGTGGTCTGCGGGTGATCGTTGCGCATAACCTCGATTATCTGCTCGGCAACGGTCATCACCGGGTTCAGGTATGCCGTGGGTTCCTGAAAAATATAGGCTATCTTCTTTCCCCTGACCCTGACCAGGGTTGAGGCAGAGGCGCCGATAAGCTGGGTATTTTCCATGAGCGCCGAGCCGCTTTCGATCACGGCGTTGGCAGGAAGCAACGCGCACAACGCCAGGGCGGTCACGGTCTTGCCCGAGCCCGATTCCCCTGCCAGCACCACGGTTTCCTTCCTGCCTATAGAAAAAGAGATGTCTTCGACTGCCGGCAGCATCCCGGTGTCGTGCCGGAAGCGAACGGTGAGGCCGCGGACTTCCAGGAGCGCTGCGCAGGATCCGTTTACCATTTTTTCTTGAGCCCTTCGGCGACGAAATTAAAACTGACGACGGTCAGGACGATGCTCAACCCCGGGAAAACGGTTATCCACCAGGCAACGCCGAGCGTCGCTTTCGATTCGATGAGGATATTGCCCCAGCTGGGGGTCGGCGGCTGTACCCCCAGGCCCAAAAAACTCAATCCCGATTCGAGCAAAATCGCACCCCCGATGCCCAGGGTTGCCTGTACGATGACCGGGCCGATGGCGTTGGGTACCAGGTGGCGTGCGATGATGCGGGCCGGTGAGGCGCCGATTGCCCGGGCGGCCTGGATGAATTCGCGTTCGCGCAGGGAGAGGATCTCCCCGCGGATAAGGCGCGCGGTTCCCATCCAGCTGGTGCAGCCGATGATCGCCATGATGTTGAAGACCGAGGGCCCGGTCAGGGCCACGACCGCCAGGATCAGGTAGAAGGTGGGAAAACAGAGCATGATGTCCACCGCGCGCATGATCAGGGAATCGAGGAAGCCGCCGTAATAGCCGGCCAGGGCGCCCAGCGCCACCCCGATCAGCGTCGAAAGTCCGACGGCGATAAGGCCGATACCCAGCGATACCCGCGCCCCGTAGAGGATCCGGCTGTAGATATCGCGCCCGAGGGAATCGGTGCCGAAGGGGTGAGCGCGCGAGGGCGGCATGAGGAGGTTGTCCTTGTCGATCGAAGCGGGGTCAGCCGGGGATACAAGCGGCGCAGCCAGCGCCAGGACGATCAGGAGCGCGATCAGAGCGATGCCGGTTACAAGCAGAACGTTGGCGCGTTTCACGTGCGTATCCGCGGGTCGACGAGGCGGTAGGCGACGTCTGCCAGGAGATTCCCCAGCATCGTCAGTACCGCCACGAGTACGACCTCGGCCATGATCAGGTTTTTGTCGCGCATCATCGCCGCTTCGTAAAAGAGCTGTCCGAGGCCGGGGATGGCGAAGACCGATTCAAAGAGGACGCTGCCTCCCAGGAGTCCCGGGAGCGAGAGCCCCAGGATCGTGATGACCGGCAGCGCGGCGTTGCGCAGGGCGTGCGTGAGGATGACGGTGCGCTCCGGCAGCCCTTTGGCGCGCGCGGCGGTGATGTACGGGGCTCTGAGGGTTTCGATCATGCTGGAGCGCATATAGCGGTAGAGGCCGACAAAGCCGCCGAACCCCGATATGAGCACCGGCAGCAGCAGGTGGCGGATGACGTCGATGATCTTTTCCGGGAGGCTGAAGTATTCGAAATCAAGCGAGGTGACCCCCGAGAGGGGCAGCAGCCCCAGCCGGATCGAGAACAGCTGCATGCACAACAGCGCCAGCCAGAACGCCGGCGCCGAGAGGATCAGGAATCCGATGACGGTAATGCCGTGGTCGATGCCGCTGTCCGCGCGCAGGGCGGTGTAGATGCCCAGGGGCAGCGCGATGAGGCAGATCAGCAGCAGCGAGGCGAGGTTGATTCCCAGGGTCAGCGGGATGCGCTCGATAATTTTTTCTGCGACCGGACGGCCGTCGGAAAAAGAGGTGCCGAAACTGAAAGTCGCGATGTTGCGCAGCCAGTTGAGGTACTGCACCAGGACCGGCTTGTCCTCCCCTTCCAGTTTTTCCAGGCGCGCCAGCTCCTGCGCCGATATCCGGGGATTGAGGGCCTGTTGCAGGATGACTGATTTTCCGGGCGCCAGCTTGATGACCAGGAAACTCAGCATCGTTATACCGAAGAAGAGCGGGATCATGCCCAGCAAGCGGCCGGCGATGTAGCGCAGCATCAGTTCTCCCTACGGCTGAAATCGGCTGTAGCGTTGTTCGTTTTTCGGGACCCACCACTCGATAAAATTATAGCCTATCCCCGCCGGCGCCGGCTCCACGCCCCGGAAGCGGCGGTGCAGTATCGGCAGGCTGTCCGGGACATACAGGAACAAATACGGCTGCTCTTCGTAGAGGATGGCATGTATGCGCCGGTAACAGCGGGCGCGCTCCGAAAGCTCAAAGGTGCGCCGGGCGCGCTCCAGGAGTTCGTCGACCTCGGGGTTTGCGTACGAGACGAAATTGAACTCTCCCTCCCCCGTTTTCGAAGAATGCCAGATGTCGAAATTGTCGGGTTCCCGCGGCAGGGACCAGCCCAGGAGCACGGCATCGAAGCGGCGTTTGTCGATGTACTCGCTCAAAAAAACGCTCCATTCGACGATCTGTATCTTGACTTCGATGCCGACTTCCTTGAGGCGGCGCTGGATGATCTGGGCGGTTTTGGAGCGCTCCTCGTTGCCCTGGTTGGAGATGAGGGTGAAGGAAAAACGCCTGCCGTTGCGCTCGAGCCATCCGTCGGCGTCGGTGTCCTTCCAGCCCGCTTCTGCCAGGAGTTTTTTCGCCAGCGCCGGGTCAAAGGGGGCCGGCGTGACGCTGCCGTTGAAGGCCCAGGATTCGGGGATGAACGGGCCGGTTGCAGCCCTGCCCAGCCCCAGCAGGACCATCGAGATGATCTCTTCTTTGTCGACGGCCGCGTTGATCGCCCGGCGCACGCGTATGTCCGCGAAGAGTTCCGAGCGCAGGTTGTAGCCCATGTAGACGTAGCTGAAACTGGGGAAGCGGAATTTACGGTACTGCTGCGCGAAGAAGGCGGAATCGGTCTGGCGACGGTACTGCAGGGGCGATAAGCCGGCGCTGTCTATGCCCTGGGTCTGTAACTCCAGGAATATGGTCGCGGCGTCGGGGATGACGCGGGCGACCGTACGTCCGATACACGGCGGTCTCTCGAAATAGCCCGGGAAAGAGACCAGTTCTATCTTCTGCTGGGTTTTCCAGCTCTTGAGCCGGTAGGGGCCGGTGCCGACGGGCGCGCGGGAGAGCGGCGTCGTATTCAGGTCTTTTCCCGCGAGGATGTGCTTGGGCAAGATCGACATTCCCCAGCTGGAGAGGGCCGGGGCAAAGGGCTCTTTATAGGTTATCCGCACCGTGAGGGGGTCGACGACCTCCAGTGAACGCACACGCTCGAAGTCCCCCCGGTAGGGCGTTTTGACCAACGGGTCCATGACGGCGTTGAAGGTAAAGGCTACATCCTCGGCGCTGAAAGGGGCTCCGTCGTGCCAGCGCACGTCCTTGCGCAGGTAAAAGATGATCGTCAGCCCGTTGTCCTGTATCTCCCAGCGTTCGGCGAGATCGCCGACCAGGTTGAGGTCTTTGTCGTACTTGACGAGCCCGTTATAGATCATGCCGCAGATATCCGCGGAAGCGGAATCCGATGCCAAGAGCGGAATGAGGGTGCGTGCGTCGGAGATCGAGGCGGAGACGATCGCGTCGCCGCAGTCCTGCGCCGCTGCGGCCGGAAAAACGGCGAGGCACAAAAAAACTACCCCGGCGAGGGGTAGTATTTTGTTCGGTATAGAGAGAGACGACCGTACGGTCACGCGCGTGTCAGGGGGCCTTCGGTGTTTGTGGTTCTGCAGCCGGTTTTTCCGGAGTTGCCGTTGGGGTTTGCGGCGCGGCGGCTGTCGCCTCTTCGGTCGCTGACGGGGCTGCGGCAGTGCCGGCCTGCGCCGCGGGCGCAACGACGTTTTTGAGCAGCGACTGGCTTTGGTGCGCCGAGAAGAGGGCAAGGCTCAGGCAGGTCAGGAAAAAAAGCGTCGAGAGCACCGTGGTCGTGCGTGTCAGCAGGGCATTGGTCTTGGTGCCGAACATCGACTCGACTCCCGAGAGGGATTCCAGCAGCCCGCCTCCCCTGCCGGATTGGATGAGGACGATGAGGATGAGCAAGATACAGATGATGGCATGAAGGGCGATGAGCGCGATTTCCATTCGACTTCTCCTTAAGCTGAAGCGAGGGTCATTTTTTGACGGCCGCCGCCTTGGTGACGATCGAGGCGAAGGAGGCGACGGTCAGGCTCGCCCCGCCGACGAGAGCTCCGTCGACGTCGGGCTGGCTCATGAGTTCGGTGATGTTCTCCGGTTTGACGCTGCCGCCGTACTGGATGCGTATTTCCGACGCGGCCTCTTCGCCGAAGAGCTTCGCCAGCAGCGCGCGGATGAAACGGTGCGCTTCTTGCGCCTGCTGGGGCGTGGCGGTCTTGCCGGTTCCGATCGCCCAGACCGGCTCGTAGGCGATGACCAGCCGCGAAGCGGTCTGCCGGTCGAGTCCTTTGAGGCCGTTGGTGACGTGGTCGGTGAGCACCGCTTCCGTGCGGTCCTTTTCCCGTTCGGCGAGGGTTTCGCCGACGCAGACGATCGGGGTAAGGTCGTTCTGCAGGAGCGCGAGCAGCTTGCGGTTGACGGTTTCGTTGGTTTCGCCGAAGTACTGGCGGCGTTCCGAGTGCCCGATGATGCAGTAGCCGCATCCGGCGCTCTTGAGCATCGCGCAGGAGATCTCGCCGGTAAAGGCGCCTTCGGGCTGCCAATGGACGTTCTGTCCCCCGAGGCCGATCGCGCTCTCTTCGAGTGTCTCGGCGACGTCGGCAAGGGCAATGAACGGCGGGCAGAGGACGGCCTCGACGGTGTCGGCGTCCAGCTCGAAGAGCTGGCGTTTCAGGCCGTTGGCCAGTTCGATCGCCTCGCCGATCGTTTTATACATCTTCCAGTTCCCCGCAATGATGGTTTTTCTCATCTTTTAGCGCTCCGCGAGGGCGGCGATGCCCGGGAGGGTTTTGCCTTCGAGGTATTCCAGGCTTGCCCCGCCTCCGGTTGAGACATGGCTCATCTTCCCTTCGAGCCCGAACTGGGCGGCAGCGGCGGCGGTATCTCCTCCGCCGATGATCGTGGTCGCTGCTCCCGCGGCGATACTCTCCATGATCCGCCGCGTGCCGTTGCTGAAGGGTTTCATTTCGAAGATGCCCATCGGCCCGTTCCAGACGATGGTCTTGGCCGCGGCGAGTTTCTTGCGGAAGAGCTCGATCGTCGCCGGCCCGATGTCCACCGCAATCTTGCCGTCGGGGATCGTCTCTTGCGCGATGTCTGTCGCGGCAGCCGCATCGATCGTCGAGACGATGACATGGTCCACCGGCAGCAGGATCTCTTTGTGCAGCTGCGCCGCTTTAGCCAGGATCCCCTGGGCGACCTCGATCTTGTCTTTTTCGAGCTTTGAGTTGCCGATCGCCTTGCCCTGCGCTTTCAGGAAGGTGTAGGCCATGCCGCCGCCGATGAGGATCGCGTCGCATTGGGGCAGGAGGTTGTCGATAACCGCGATCTTGTCGGAGACCTTTGCCCCTCCCAGGATGACCATGAAGGGTTTTGCCGGATTGGCGACGGCAGTTCCCAGGTATTCGATCTCTTTCTCCAGGAGCAGCCCGGCTGCAGCCTTCAGATGGTGCGCAACCCCTTCGGTTGAGGCATGGGCGCGGTGGGCGGTGCCGAAAGCGTCATTCACGTACAGATCGGCCAGGGAGGCAAGCTCCCGGGCGAACGCGGGGTCGTTCTTCTCTTCCTCGGCGTGAAAGCGCAAGTTTTCCAGGAGTATCAGCCGTTGCGCAGCGCTCTTGATCCCCTGTTGGATCGCCGCACCGGTACAGTCCGGCAAAAAGAGCACTTTTTCCCCCAGCAGCTGCTCCAGGCGTTCGGCGACAGGTTTGAGGCTGTATTTGGCGATCGGTTTTCCGTCGGGCCGGCCCAGATGGCTCATCAGCACCACCTTTGCCGCCCCCTTCTCCAGGAGCAGCCGGATGCTGGGCAGGGTCGCGCGGATGCGGGTGTCGTCGGTGATCGCCAGCTGCGCGTCCTGCGGGACGTTGAAGTCCGCGCGCATCAGCACGGTTTTTCCTTTGCAATCGATCGTTCGTACGGTCAGTTTGTTCATGTCGTCAGCTCCTTAAAACAGAGGTAAAAGAAATGAAATTTCAATATAATCGAATCGTCTCTCTTTGTCAAGGCGAACTTTTTTAAGCGTTGGCGGTTGGCGGCAGGGGCTAAAAGATGCGTTCGAGCTCCTTGACGTTGAGGGCCCCCTTGGTAAGCGGCTCCAGCACCTGCATGAGGATGTAATTGATATCGGCGATGAATTTCTTGGGGACGAAGATGATATCTTCTGCCTGTAGCGGCGGATTGTTGGACATGTCCCCCTTGTGCAGGGCTTTGGTCAGGTTGATCCGGCGGGGTTTGGGGTTGCTTAAGCCCCCGCTTATGACGATGACACTCGATGCCACCGAGTCCTGGGTCAGCCCTCCGGCAAGGCCGATCGCCTCCAGGATCGTTTTCGCCCCGGTAACCGAATAAATGCCCGGCTCTTTGACCTCTCCCAGGACGATTACTTTTTTGCCGGAAAATTTCTTGAGCGAGAGCGAGACTTCGGGGGAGCGTATGTATTCCTTGAGGCGTTCGGTAATGGCCCCGTCCAGCTCCGGGATCGTCAGGCCCGAGGCATCGACATCGCCGATGAGGGCGCAGGATATTTTCCCGTCGGGGCGCACGATCACTTCCTGCTCCAGGTCCGGATTCTGCCAGACGGACAGCTGCAGGACGTCGCCTTCGTCGATGAGATAGATTCCGGTCGTGGTCGCGGCGCGCCGCTCGGCTGCCGGGGCGGGTGGTGCCTGCGGCGCGAAAGCAGCGTCTCCGCTCGAAAGAGCGGCGGGTTCTTGTGTTTGCGGCCGCAGCGGCGGCAAAGACGACGGGGGCGGCGCGGAGAGCACCGGGGACCAGGCATGCGTCCCGGGGGCTGCGGCGGCCGGTTGTATATCCGTTTCAACCGAAGTTTGCGGGTCCAGGGAGCTGCCATAGGGCAGCTCCAAGAGATCGTCGATCTCTTCGATGAGGTTCAACGCGAGACGGTATTCTTCCTGCGCTTCCTTGTAGCGTTTCTCCTGGACCAGGCGGTTGCCCATCATATAGTGCAATTGCGCCTGTCTCTGCTTGGGCGTGTCTTCTTCGGCGCAGCCCTGCTGCGGGGGTATGCTCAGCAGCAGCGCCGCGCAGAGGAGCGCAGGCAGGCAGCGCAAAGCGGTCTGTTCCAGGGGAGAGGTCTTCATGCGTTGAGGCAATCCTCTATATAGATGACCCCCCTGGTTTCCGCCAGGTTGAGTATCTTGGGCTGCGGGAGCTCTTTTTGCTGGGTGTCGGAGAGGACGCTGACCACCGGGCTCAGCGGAGAATCGTAATTATTGTCGGTGACGACCCCGATCTCCTTGGTGTTGAGGCGCACCACCGAGCCGAGCGGATAGATGCCGATGCGGTGCAGGAGCACCTTGACGATCGCCGGTTCGAAGGTTTTTTTGTTGTCGAGGATGAATTTGATCGCCTCCAGGGGATTGATCTTGGGTCGGTAGGGCCGTGTGTGGATGAAGCCTTCGTAGACGTCGGCGATGCCGACGATCTGGGCGTACTCGGTGATCGCGGAGTCCTTTAATCCCGCCGGATAGCCGGAGCCGTCTTTGCGTTCGTGCGCCTGGGCGACGATCGAGAGGATGGCTGCCGGAACCTCGGGGGAAAGCGATTGCAGCGTCGAGACGCCGGTTGCCGAGTGCTGGCGGATGACCGCGTGCTCTTTTTCGTCGAAGACGACCGGTTTGGTAATGAGCTCGGCGAACTGCACGAGCCCGATATCGTGCAGGAACGCCCCGGTTCCCAGTTCGGTGAGCTTGGCGCGGTCATATCCCATGCCGATGCCCAGTTCCAGGCAAAGGAGGCAGACGTTGACTGCATGGTGCGGCAGGTAATAGCCGTTCTGTGCGTAATCGCTCAGGCAGCGTTTCAGCAGGGTCCGGTCTTCCTGCATGAGGCGCGTCGCCAGGGTCGAGATGAGCTCGGTCAGCGAAGGCAGGAAGTTTCCTGCGCCCTGCCGCGCGGGAGAGGCGTAGATCGCCTCGGCGGCGGCGCATGCCTGTTGGTAAAGGGCGACCGACTCCGGGTTGTCAATCTTGTTGAGCTGCTGCGGCGCGGCGCGGGTGATGATCTCCCCGATTGTTCTCGGCTCACCCGCCGTTGCCGGGGTGGGTTCGGCGCCGCGTTGCGGTAACCGGTTTGCTTTGCTGAGTATCTTGGAGAGGTCGACCATGGGGACGTTATTTTGAAGAAGGCCCGGACCGCGAAACATCCTCTTGCACGGTCTTTTCCTGTTCTCTCGGCGGGGTGCGCTCTTTCTGGATGGAATCGACGTGCTGGGTGTTCTCGGGAAGCTCGATCTCCAGGTCCTTGGTGACTTCGTTGATGACGCGCGCGTCGATCGATTTCTGGCCGTTGCCGAACGCCACCAGCAGCGCCAAATCGCAGATATTGTTGATTTTGCGCGGGATGCCGCCGGCGCAGTTGTAGACCGCGGCGAGCGCTTCGGCGGTGAAGATCTCCTCTTTCGCCCCGGATACCTTCAGGCGGTGCAGGACGTAATCGATCGCTTCGCTTTTGTTGAGCGCTTTGAGGTGGTAGCGCACGGCCAGCCGTTGCATGAGCTGGGGTAGCTGCCTGACGGTGGTCTTGAGCTCCGGCTGTCCGATGAGCACGATGGTCAGCAGGAAGGTGTTGTCGAGCTGGAAGTTGAGGAGCAGCCGCAGCTCTTCGAAAATGTCCGGATCCTTGATCGCCTGCGCTTCGTCGATAATGATGATGGTGTGTTTCTTGGCGTTGTAGTTGGCATAGAGGATCTTGTGGAGGCTGTGGAAAAGATTGATCTTGCTGGGGGTGGTTTCGGCGCCGTTGAGCTGGTTGACGATCTCCTGGATGAATTCGACGCCGTTTAAACGGGGATTGAGGATGAAGGCCGACTGGTAGATATTTTCCTGCTGCAGCTCTTGCCAGAGGACACGGGTAAGTAAAGTTTTTCCGCTCCCATACTCCCCTGTTAAGAGCACCGCGCCCTTTCGCTCATGCACAACATAAAGCAGTCGAGCCAGCGCTTCGTTGTGCTGCTGCGAATGAAAGAGGAATTTCGGGTCCGGGGTGTTCTCGAACGGTTTTTCTGTCAGTCCCCAGTAAGCAGTATACATCTCTATTTATTGTAAGATGTTAAATGCATTTGTCAATGGTTTTCGATTCTTTCTCCTGCCGGCGGATCTGCTGTTGCCCGAGGGTGATCAGGGTTCCGATTATGCTGAAGATGATGATGCCCTGTGAGACGCTCAAGAACGCTTCGAACGGCCGGTCGTTGGAGACCATGATCGCGCTTATTCCCAGGGAGAGCGTGACGAAGAAGATGAAGAGGACCGTTTGCAGGGGCTTCAGGCCCAGGGAGAGCAGGTAATGGTGGAAGTGGTCGCGGCCCGCGTATTCGAGCCATTCGCCGAGAGAGCGGACCTTCCCCTCTTTGATGCGCATGACCGTGGTAAAGGTCATGTCGAAGATAGGCACCCCCAGGATCAGTATCGGGATCACGATCCTGACTGCGTTGGCCTGGGCCCAGTTCCCGGCAAGGGAGATCCCCGCGAGGGTGAACCCTAGAAAGGTGCTTCCGGCATCCCCGAGGAAGATCTTGAAGCGGCGGCTCACGTTGAAAGGGATAAAGCCCAGGCAGGCAGCCATCGCCGAGACCGCGAAGACCGCCAGGCCGATCTGTCCCGAGGAAAAGAGGATGACCGAGAAGACGAAAAAATTGAGCCCCGCGGATCCCGCCGCCAGGGCATCCACTCCGTCGAGGTAGTTAAAGGCGTTGGTGATGCCCGTTACCCAGACGCCGGTGACGAGCATCTCGAAGGCGTCGCCCCACCAGACCTCGGGCAGGAAGCTGATGCGCCAGCCGTTGGCGATGAGGATTCCGGTTGCCAGGAGCTGCGCGAGCAGGCGCGCTGCCGCCGAGAGCGGCCGGATGTCGTTGAAGAGGCTCACCGCAAAGACCAGGGTTGCGCTCCAAAAGAGCGGCGTCAGGAACCCGGTCTCATGGGTGTTCAGGAGATACCCGGTCAGGAATCCCAGGTAGACCGCCAGTCCGCCCAGAAGCGGGGTCGGTTGCAGATGGGTTTTGCGGCCGCCGGGATGGTCGAGGATCTTGAGCTTCCGGGAAAGGACGATGCACAGCGGCATTGCGGCGGCGGTCACCACCAGCGACAGAAGGACGGTCAGGAGCGAGCGCATATATTTAGCCTGCCCTGCGCAGGACGCGCAGCGCCTTGAATCCCTCGGCGAACTTGACCCTGCCCTGGAATCCGCGGAACGTCGCGCATGCCTGGGCGCTCTCCAGGATCGTCAGGTTCTGTACGCGCGTGCGGTCGACCTGCGAGGCGTGCAGTTCCAGGAGCTTGAGCTTCTGGTCCAGGACCGCGGCAATGTCGATGAAGATGTCGGGTTCGAAATGCTGGGTGGTCGGGACTTCGTAAAAGAGGACTTCGGTGACATAGCGGGTAGCCGATATCCCCGCTTCGGCAAGGGCGCGGTGGTCCTGATGGATGTCGTGCGGGTAATTGATGAAGACGGTGTCCGCCGCCGTCTTATGGATGGTCTCGTCGATCTTGAGGATGAGCTCGCGGTTATCGACGAGCTCGGTGTCCTGGAGGTTGCCCCAGAAGAGCTCGCGCGCGCCCAGGTAATTGGCGGCGCTCTTCTGCTCGGCAACGCGTACCTGGGAGGAGCCGCCGAAACAGCCGTCGGTCAGGACCAGGAGGAAGACATGGTGGCCGGCCCGCGCATACTGGATGAGCGTGCCGCCGCATCCGAACTCGATGTCGTCAGGATGAGCGCCGATAGCCAGGATATTCATAGTGCCTCCGTGTGTTGGGGATGCAGGAAATGCCCGCCGGACTGCGGCCCTTCGTTGAAGAGCAGGTCCAGCGCCGAGAGGTTCGGGATAAAGCCGGTCCCGTCGTCGCCCCACTGCTGCCGGTACTGCGGATGCCGGTACGACTGGTACTGCAGGGCGATGCCGTGAGCGGCGAATGAGCCTTCATCGAGGTAGTCCCTGCCTCCTGCTCCCGAGAGGTAGGTGCCGGCGCCGAGGGTTTCGCAGAGGGCGATGATGCGTTCGGTCTTGGCCGCGGCGATGCCGTACTGCGATTCGAAGGAGAGCGGTGTGGCGATGCCGAATTCCTCCAGGAGGAAGCGGATGATGTGCACGTTCAGGTCGATGAGCCGAACCCATTCCCGGGCATAGGTCTGGGCCAGGAACGGCTCGTAGCGCGCAAAGAACGGGGCGTGCGCGTACCAGGTGCAGAGGCTTTTGTGGTGCTGGCGTCTCCAGGGGCGCTGGTTGTCGATGAGCACCGCGTCGATGCGCTGTCTCCCCTTGCCCTTGGAGACGACCGGGACCGTCAGCCAGGCCCAGCCGCCGCGCGTACGGATCTTGTTGCGGTTCTGGAACTCGCGTTCCTTGTACTGGACGCAGTCGAGGAAGACAAACGCGTCGCTGCGGGCGATCTTGTCGAGATAGCCCAGCCAGGGAATGTACTGGGGCTGGTGGACGCTCAGTATCATCGTAGAGTATTGTATATGAGCGCGCGCGTAATGTCAAACAGGGGTCTTGCCCGATACAAGAGACACGGCACACGAAACAGGCCGTTGAACGGTCAGGATCGAGGGCGCGTTGTTTCTCCTGTCTCTGGTGCTAGGCGCCTGGTGCCTTGAATGCGGTAAAACACCGGATTGCTCACGATCAGCGTATCGGCCGATTCGATCTCCAGGCGGTAGAAGCCGCGCTCCTGCGTCAGCGCTTCGGGGTCGCGCACGATCCCGCTGAAGGGGCAGCGTATGGGTTCCTCGACTATGACCCGGCCGCTGCGGATGACGCGCAGCGTCAGTTCCGGCGACAGCGGCTCTTTGACGCTCACGCTGATCTGCAGGGCCGCCGCGCCGCTGAGGGAGAGTTGTTCCCCGGCCTGCGCCTGTTCGGCCGGGTGGGCGGTATCGATGACGCTGAACGATTCCAGCCTCGCCCGCGAAGCATCCTTGCCGCGCACCAGGTATGCCTTTCCCCGCGCGAGGGCCTGCAGGAGCCCCGCATGCGTGTAGCGCTCTGCCAGCACGACGGTGGAGACGTAGCGCAGCGCCGCATCGAGCTCGCCCGTATCCAAGGCAATCCCCCCGACACCCCAGACCGGGGCGCCGCGTTTTCCCGCGACGAAGTCAAGGTTCAGCCGGTCCCATGCCCGGCCCGGCCTGCCGATCGCGTCATAGCTGTCGGGAAAGAGGCTCAGTCCGGTGTATCCGTCGAGGGCAGAAAGTTCCTCGATGTACGGCATGGTTTCCACCAGCACCCCGGTGAAGCGTTCGCTGTTGCGGATTTCAGGGTGTACCCAGAAGGTAAGGCCGCCGCGGTCGTTGGCGTAACGGATATAGTTTTCGTACGCACGTTCTCCCGTCTCGGCGCGGTACTGATCGAAGAGCGGTTCCCGGAACGGGAAGTTGTGGGCGGTCCAGAGAATCCCCAGGGCGGCGATGATCCTGCCGGCAGCGGTCCAGAGGCGCGAGGGCGGCCCCCACTCTTTCCCCGCGGCGTCGGTGTAGGAGAAGCGCCGACGGCGCATCAGGATCAGCCCCAGAGCGATCAAGAGCGCGGGGCTGACGAGCAGAACGCTTTGCCGGCCGGTGCGCGCAGGGATGGCGCGCGCGTTGCCGATAACCGGCAGGTCCCGGTAATCGTTTGGCCGGCGCAGCCCCAGGCAGAGAATATGCCGGTGCCAGCCGATGAGTTTGAGCCCGGTCAGGGGATTTCCTTCCCAGTGGTAAAACGGCGCCGATTCCGTCCCGGGAATGATCAGCAGCTGTTCCGATTCGTTGCGCGCGCATTCTTCAAGGTAGCGTTCGGGGCCGAGGCGCAGGATCGAAGCGGTCTCGACGCGCCTGCGGATGAGCGTGCGCAGCGGCCAGAGGCCGTACTCCCAGCGCATGAGGTCGCGCTCGCTCAGGAGCAAAGCGCCGATCCCCTGGGCGCGGGCGGCCCGGGCGATCTGGGCGATGGTGTAGTTTCCGTCGGAGAGGCGCGAGGACAGATGCAGCGCCACGGGGACCTGCAGCTCATCTTGCGCCCGGGCAACTGCGCCGGCGCAGAGGATGATGCCGAGGAGGCAGAGCCAGATCCGGTTACCGGCAGAGTTCATGGTAGAGCATCCGGTGTTTGGCGACCATTTCTTCGGCGCAAAAAACCGAGCGGGCCCATTCCCGCGCCCGCCCTGCCATCGCGCGGCGTCCTGCGGGATCGGCCGCCAGGACGCGGACCTTTTCGGCGATACGCTGCGGTTGCGCCGGCGGGACGAGAAAGCCGGTTTGTGCGTCCTTGATCATTTCAGGCACGCCCCCGACCGCGGAGGCGATGACCGGCACTGCCTGTGCCTGGGCTTCGATGAGGATGAGCCCGGCGGCTTCGTTGAGCGAGGGCAATACCAGGATATCGCTCGCCGAAAGAAGCGCAGCGGTATCCTGCCTCCAGCCGGTGAAGATGACCCGTTTGCCCCAGCTCTGTCGCCGCAGTCGCTCCTGGAGCCGCCTGCGCAGGCTCCCCTCTCCGGCAACGAGGAAATAGGCTTCCGGCAGGGATCCGGCGAGGAGGCGCGCCGCTTCGATGAAATACTGCGGGCCTTTGACCGGCTCCAGCCGGGAGATCATGCTCACCAGCAACGCTTCTTCCGGCACGCCCAGTTCCGCGCGCACGCGCCTGCGCAGATGTGCCTGCGGCGGGGTTTCGGCAAAAAGCAGCCCGTGGCGAATGACCCGGATGCGCTCTGCAGGAGCGATCCGCAGGCGCAGATAATCCTCTTTTTCCAGCTGCGTCACCGCGACGAGGGCGCGGGTACGGCGGCAGAGCGTGCGCTCCAGGGCGGCGAGCGGGACGGTGAAGAGCGGATGGAAATAACCGTAAAAGACATGGCCGTGCGGGGTATGCACCAGCTGCTTGCAGCCGGCGCTCAGCGCCGCATGCCTGCCCAGTGCCCCGGCCTTGGTGGTATGCGTATGGATGAGGTCGAAGCGTGCCGAAGAAAAGAGTTGTCGCAGTTTCCGCCAGGCAACATAGTCGTTGCGCGGGGACACTTCGCGCACCAGTTCCGGGATGGTGACGCTGGCGCCGGCAAAAGAGTCGAGGAACCGCTTTGTCCGCTCACTCGGGTTACGGGTCATGCCCATGACCAGGGTCAGTTCGAATTCCTGCGGCAGGAGGTTTTCGCAGAGGATGCGTACGATGTCCGGGGATCCTCCCCAGTCCATGCGCGTGATGATCTGGGCGATGCGTATGCGTCCCATAGGTCAGTATCGGTAGAGTTCGGTACAGCGCACGCAGGCCGGAAAGATCCCGCGCTCCCGGAGCGCGCGCCGGTAGGCAAGCGCCGCGGGTGAATTCCATACGGACAGAAACGGCTTATCCTTGAGCGATCCGAATGAATACGTGCTGTTGAGGCAAGGCCGCACCGAGCCGTCGGGAAAAACGTAGGCGACGAGCCAGGGGCTCAGGCAGCGGCAGTGTTGCGCCGGGCGGTAAGACGCCGGGGCGTAGTAGCGCTGCATCTGCCGCGCGCCGAAGTTCGGGTAAAAGTCGACGCTGAATGAGGTGCGCCGGGCGCGGATGGCGTGTATGCGTTGCATGAGGCGTTGGGGATCTATCTTGGGATCGCAGACAAACCCTTCCCAGTCGCCGGAATCGCCGCCGATCTGCTCATCGGTCCGGCGCTGTTGCCGCAGCGCCTCGCGGTCGAGGAATATCTGGTGATGGAAGGTCAGGGAGTCGGCATGCGTCTCCTCTGCCGCGCGCAGCAGCCCCTCGAGCGCTTCGAGGTTGTAGCGCGTGATCGTGCATTGGAGGTTGACCAGGGGTTTGGCGCTTTTCCGCTCTTTCTTGAGACGGGAGATTTCCTTGAGCCCTTGGGCGATGCGCTCGAAGAGCCCGTTCATCCCGCGGATCTCGTCGTGCAGCGTCCCGTAGGCGTCCAGCGAGACATTGAGTTCGTCGAGCCCGGCCTCCAGCAGGCCGGCTGCCGTCCTCTCCAGGAGCGAGCCGTTGGTGATCAGGACGCAGTGCAGTTTCTTCTCTTTGATGTGCCGGATAAGCCCGAGGACGTTCTGGTACAGGAGCGGTTCCCCCCCGAAGAGCGTGATCGACGGGCCGAAGGGGGAAACCGAATCGATCAGCTGTTCCAGGAGCGCGCCATCGGCTTCCTCGGTAATCCGTTCGGGATGGGTTTTTTTGGTGACGCCGGATTCTCCCCACTGTCCGCACATGCGGCAGTGGAGGTTGCAGCGATGCGTTAAAAACAGGGTGATCGCTTCGGGAGCTGCGGCGCGTGCGTCCGTGCGGCGGTAGAGCAGCTGCGCGTGCAGGCGTTTACGCAGGACACGCAGGGCATACCGCGGTTGCCGCAGGGCTTTTCCCAGAAAACGGTTGAGGTTGCGCAGCGGGATCATCCCCGGTCTCCTCTTTCCAGGACCGCGCATATCTCATCGGCCATCCGGGGGCTGAGCAGCGGATGCGCCGGCAGGGTCAGGAGCTGTGCGCAGAAAGAATGGGCGTTCTCCAGATCGCCTTCTGCGCAGGCGAGGCCGAATTGCCGGTCGAGGGTAGCCCCGTACATGGGCGAGGTCTCGATCCCTTTTGCGGACAGCTTCTCCTGTAGTGTCTCCCGGATCCGCGTGTCCCGTACCAGCAGCGGCACGCGGTTGAACGCCGTAAAGCTCGTCGCGGGTATCTGCGGGATGTCGCAGTGCGGATTGCGCCGGGCTGCCTCAAGCAGGCGGCTTCCGGTGCGGTTGCGAACAGCGCTTAGTTCGTCGAGCCGAGCGATCATCCGGTCTCCGGCTTCCGCCAGGAACGGCGGCAGGCTGTGCGGCTGTATGTGCGGGGAAGGCATGCGTTCGCGCATTCCGGCGAGGGCAGGGCTGCAGAGTGCGTAGAGCCGGGGCTGCATGAGCGCGGCGAGCGCCAGGAGCCGGGCTTGCGATGCCAGTCGCATGGGTATGGTGCAGGCACCGACTTGCCTGCGGTAGGTTTCTTGCAGTGCTTTGGCCACTTCCTGCGCGCGGGCGAGGACGCATCCGCCGCAGCCCAGCGGCATGTTTTTGCCCCGATTAAAGCTTAAGACCGCCGCATCGGAGAAAGAGCCGACGGGAGCTGTTTTGATCCTGCTGCCGAGCGCCTGGCAGCAGTCTTCGATGAGGAAGGTCTCGGGGAAGCGCGCCTTAAGCGTTGGGGTCTCCTCCATCGGTATGCCGAACATGTGCGCGACGACGATCGCCAGGGTGTTGGCGTTAACCCGGCGCGGCAGGTCTGCCGGGTCCAGGTTGAAATCGGTGAGCGAACAGTCGCAGAGCACCGGCTGGAGTCCGGCGCTGCGCACGGCAAAGAGGACGCCGGCGGCGGTATAGGTCGGAAGGATGACCTCGGTTTTCGCCGAAAGCCTGCGCAGGGCCATTAAGAGGATCAGAAGCCCCGCGGTCCCTGAGTCGAGAAGGAGCGCGGATGCCATCCCCAGGTACGCCTTCAGGGACGCGGCGAATCGTTCCCGCGCCCGGGGTTTGGGGATCAAAAAAAGCTCGCGCGCGCAAAACGGATATCCGACGACCGGTATGCGGTAGGGGCCGAAGCTCATTTTTTCTCCGTCTCAAAAAGCAGTATCGGCGCCGCGGCAGTTGCGGGAAAGCCAAGGGGGTGCAGCCGCGCCAGCGTCAGTCCCGCCCCCCGAAGGGCGCTCTTGATCTCGTTTTGGTCGTAGGCGCGCAGGTGCGCCCGGTCGATCGTTCCGTCGTAATAAGGGGCCAGGCGGTATTTGATCCGGATGAGGAGGTTGCGGCGGTTGCGGATATCGAAGAGGAACCTGCCTCCGGGTCGCAGCACGCGCGCAGCTTCGGCGATGAGTGCCGCCGCTTTTTCTTGCGCCGGGAGGTTCATGAGCACATTCAGGCAGACGACCGTGTCGAAGGAAGAATCGGCGAACGGCAGTTTGAGCGCGTCAGCCCTCAGGAGGGCTGAGGTGCCCCGTGTTTGAGCCTGCAGGCGCCCGGCGGCCCGGTTCAATTGCTCGCATGAGCGGTCGATGCCGGCAGTCAGGGCCGGCGCAGCCGATCTGCCGAGGAATCGTTTCAGAAAGAGCCCTTCCCCGCAGCCGATTTCCAGGAGCCTTGCAGGCTGCAGCGGTGTTGTCAGCGACGCCGCCTTTTCGCGCACCGCTTCCTGCCAGGCGCCGCTGGAAGGTTCTCCCCTGCCTTCGTCGGGCGCGAATCTGGTGCGCAGGCGGTAATAGGCGGTTTTGAGCACGCTCATCGTGGCGGTTCCCCCAAGGCCCGCAGTGTTTCGTTCAGGACCTGTTCTACGCTGATCCCGCCCAGACATCGTGCGTCTGCGCAGACCGTACGGTCGCAGGGGGCGCATGGTGTTTCGGTAAAGACGACGCGACTCTGCGCTGAAAGGACGCGCGGGTCGTAGCGCTTGAGATAGCCGGGCCCGAAAATCGCGACCAGGGGCACGGATTGGGCAGCGGCCAAATGCATCGTGCCGGTGTCGTTGGTAATGAGCAGCCGGCATCGCAGCAGCAGCGCCGCCAGCTCTTTGAGCGAAAGCGCGCCCGAAAGGTCCGTTGCCTGTACCGCCGAGCGTCTCGCCAGAGCGGCGCAGAGTTTTTTTTCATTGCGGTCCCCGGTCAGAAAGAATCGCGCGTCAAAACGCTCCGCCAGGCGCCGCATGAGCAGCGCGAAACGTTCCAACGGCCAGCGGTGCGACGGCTTGCCTCCCGGATGCACGGCAATGTTCATGCGTTCGGGGTGAGCCGAAGCACGGATGATCTTTTCTGCCCTGGCGTGCTGTTGCGCGGCGATGGTCAGATCAAGGGAGCGGTCCCGTATCGCGGCCCCGAGGGATTCGACGAGGGACTGATCGTAATCCGCTTCGAAGCGCTCTCCCGGCAGCTCTTCGGGGATCGAAATGTTGAAGAAGACCCCGCGTCCGCAGGTGTTTCTCCCGGCAGTCAGGGATGGCCTGATCGCGGACAGGAGTAGTTTGATGAATCGTGCGCCTCTGTTGGTGACGAGCGTGCGCATGTTCAGGCCAAGGTCGTAGCGCCGCTGGCGCAGCGCGCGCAGGGTCAGGATGTTGCCGAGGAGCCGCGCGGGGTTCGAGCGCTCGAGGGTGTAGATGCCGTTGAGGTAGGTGAGGCCGCTGAGCAGTTCCCTGCAGCGCGGCACGACCAGCAGATCGAGGCGCGCCCGGGGGAAGCGTTCGTGGAGGGCGCGCAGGGCCGGCGTCGAGAGGAGCACGTCCCCGATCCCCCCCAAATTGATAACCAGTATCGAGCGGTAATCCATGGTCAAGGTGTCCGTGTTTCGGCGAGCAGGGCCCCGGCTGCAAAGAATACCGCTTCAGCCGTTACGGCGGCCATGCAGTCGTAGCGCCGGCAGTCGCCCGGGTGGCAGCGCGGGCAATGCATTTGAGCCGAGACGATGCGCGCGCGCGTCCTCCAGGGGCCCCATGCTGCCGCGCTGTCGAGCGGATGGCGGGCGCCGAATACGGCGACCACCGGCACGCCGCAGGCAGCGGCGATATGCATCGGTCCGGTCGAGTTGCCGATAAACAGATCGCAGCGCTTCAGGAGGCTGGCGAGCGCATCGAGGCGCAGCCCCAGCGCGAGCACCGGCGGGCGGCGCAGGAGCGAGGCGACCTCTTTGGTTAATGCCTCTTCGTGTGCCGATCCGATGATGATGATCGATGCCTCCCGCTCTTCCGCGAGCCGATTGGCGACCGCGGCAAAGCGTTCGCTCTTCCAGCGGATAGAGCGCTGCCGCGCGCCCGGGTGGATCGCGACGAGGGGGGTTTTGCCGATAAGGCCGTGCGCGCGCAGGAAGTCCTCGGCAAACGATTCTCCCTCGGCGCAGAGGGGCACGCGCAGCCGCGTATCGTCGCCTGAGCATCCGGCCAGACGCGCCAGCTCGAGTGCGGATTCGACCTCGTGGCGCAGGCGTCTTGCGCGGTCATCCGTGACTGGATGGGTCAGGAAAAAGGAGCCGCCGGCCCCCCGGTAACCGATGCGCATCCCCGCTCTGCTCTGAAAGGCCCGAAAATTCGCCCTGATGCCCGGAAGGAAGGCGATCGCCAGATCGTACTCTCCCTTGATGCGGTCCCTGCCTTCGATCAGCAGACGGTCAAAGTCCGTTGAGGCGGCAAGCAGATCTTTGGTGTAGGCCGACAGCAAGAGGTCGATCCGGGCGCCGGGAAAAGCGGTGCGGACGGCATGCAGTGCCGGCGTCGTCAGGACCAGATCCCCGATGCGGTCAATGCGGATGAGCAGGATCGCGCGCACCGGGCCGCCGCGCGCCGGCTTTTTCGGAAAGAGGCGAAAGACGAGCGAGCCGGCGGCGTCAAAGAGACGGTAGCTAAAGTGTCGCAGGAAGCGGGCCAGGCGGACAAGCGGTATCGGCAGCAGGGTGCGCAGTCTATGATCCATCGTCGATGATCCGGTTAAAGGAAGCAGCGATCTGTTCCCAGTCGTACGGCCGAAGGAGCGTTTCCCATTCGGGGTCCCATGTCTTTGCGATCGCGTTTTGCATTGCCCCGGCCCACTCCTCGGCGCTGCCCCGGACGGTCAGGATCGAAGGAAAGCCCAGTTCCCTGATCTCGGCCAGATCGGTGGCGACGCAGCATTTGCGTGCCGCCGTGTAATCGATGAGCTTGGTATGGAAGGCCATTTCCTGAAAGAGGGTTTTTTTGCACGGCAGCACGCCGACATCGATTGCCTGCAGGTATGCGGCGATGGCGGAGGGCGTTACCCCGCCGGTAAAGACGACCGCGGGGCCGTCGTGCTTTTGTTTCAGGCGGGGAAGTTCCGGTCCGTCCCCGACGATGAGAAGGCGGGCGGCCGGTGACGCGGCACACAGTTTTTTGAAGGCATCCAGCAGCAGTTCGAAGTCTATCCAGGCAGCGACGTTACCGACGTATCCGAAGACCGTCTTGCCTTCAAGGCCGAAGCGTTTGCGGACGGCCTGCGCCGCCGCTTCCGTGCCGGCGCCGAATTCGTTCAGGTGCGCCCCGTTGGGGATAAAACGAACGCTGCGCCGGTAGCGCTCCTGGAGGTACCTGGTGAGGCTGCGCGAACAAGTGGTGACGACGGAGGCTTTGGCGATCTCGTGACAAGCGTGAGCCGCGGCGAATCTGCCCAGGGGCGATCTTTCTTCCTCTGCAGGCAGATCGTTGACGTCGAAGATATGGGTGTAGCGTGTTTTCGTTTGCGGGGGGGTGAAAAAGAAATAGTGCGTGCCGTTGATCAGGGTGTCGATGCGGCGCTCGATGATCAGTCGTCGCAGCTGCAGCGCGTTGAATCTCCTGAGGGCGGCAAGGGGCCGGTGCAGGAGCGCTACGCTCAACGCCGTGCCCGGGGAATCCGTTCGCACGAAAGGAGCGCAGAGCAGGTCTTTGGCTGCCGCCCAGGCGCGGGAGCCGAATCCGCCCCCCGGCGTTTCGTGCCAGCGCAGAAAGAATACCTCGTGCGTTCGCGCCAGGATCGCGCCGATCTCCCCGAGCCGCGTGCGCACATGGGGGTTGGTTGAATGCGGGATGATCAGTATCCGTTTTTTCTGCATAGTTACAGCTCGAGTATCTTGATGATCTCCTCTGCCCGCTCCTGCCAGGTGTTGCGGGCCGCGCATGCCTTGCGCGCGGTTTCCTGGTCCGGATCGTTCTGCGCTAAAGCGGCGCGGACCTGCGCGGAAAATTCCTGTGGCGTCGAGGCGGTCCGGATAAGCCCGGCGTACGGCTCCAGGGACGGCAGCGCCGTGGAGACGATCGGTTTGCCGCTGGCCAGGTAGTCGAATATCTTGGTCGGCAGCGAGCGGGTTTCCTCGGGCAGATACGGCATGATGAGTACCTTGCACGCGGCGGCAAACCCGCCCAGCCGCGCGTAGGGTTGCGCGGGAAGGAAATGGATATTCGTGCATTGCCTCAGCCGGCCGGTTTCGCGGGATTCCCGCAGGATCGTCCCGACCACGAGAAAAGAGCAGTCCGGCATCTCCCGGCTCAGGGTTTCCAGCAGCCGGGTATCGAAACGTTTTGAAACGGTCCCGAAGTAGCCGATGCGCGGCGCGGGTATCGAGTCCAGCTCCGGCGGCGCGGAAAGGCCGGTATTGAAAACTGCCGGGTCGGTCCCGTCAGCGACGACAAAGGTCCTGCGGTTAAGCGAGACGGCGCGTTCCTGCAGAAGCGGATTGGGCACGAGCAAAACCGTATCGACGGATCGCATGATGCGTTCTTCGCAGCGGCTCACCTCCTGCCTGCGCCGC
The DNA here is from genome assembly GCA_964579435.1 of uncultured Planctomycetales bacterium. Classification (GTDB taxonomy): domain Bacteria; phylum Omnitrophota; class Gorgyraeia; order Gygaellales; family Profunditerraquicolaceae; genus CAZOGI01. Next base: position 3,371 of record CAZOGI010000008.1, on the reverse strand, counting down.
TGCGGCAATTCCGTGAAATACGCGGCCCAGTCTTCCGCCCAGTCGAAGACGGTGCGGGCGCGTGGGTGAAGATACTCCAGGAGCGGATAATCGAAAGGATGGTAGAGCCACAGGATGATCTTTTCTTCCGGGGCGAGCTTTAGCCGCCGGCGCAGGATGAGCGTGGCAAGCCGCAGATTCAGGTTGTATATCCATTGGGAACGGGACGATCCCGGGATGAAGAAGAGCGGGGTGAAGAGGGATAGTCTTTCGTCGAGCAACTCGATCCTGAACGAGAGCGCGCGCTGTGCGCGGCGGATGAACTCTTCCCGGCAGCGCTCCGCCCGGGGGCGGGTAAAGAGCCAGAAGAAACCGAACGGCGGTTCGACGTAGAGGACGGCGTTGATTTTCGGGTGCCGCGAGAGGGCGCGCATGAATTGCTGTTTGCGCGCCATGCGCATCTCCCAATTGTTGACCGAAAAGCAAATGAGCGTATACATGGTTTTAGTGTTTGGCGCGAGAAGCCCTGCGGATACGATAGACCGTAACGTCCCCCTGTTTGTATTGTAGCACAAAACGGTGAGGTTCTTCTTTGGCCAGTTCCCTCAAGGGGAAAAACGGCCCGAAGAGCGGCGAATCAACAAGATAGCCGTCGCTGAGGGTGCGGAAAGCCTTTGCCGGCTTCCCCGACGGTTTCAGGATATCGCGCCGGCTGAGACGGTCGGTAAGTAGAAAGAGCGCGGCCGGATCGAGGCTGATCATCAGTGCCGTCGGGGGGGTGTTTGCCTTGATCCATCCGGCCGCGGCGACTAGCGAAGCGGCTTGTGCGTCGCGCGCCTCCTGCTCCCGGCGCAGGCGCATGATACCCAAGGTATTGGAAATCAAAAGGGCAACGGCCAAGAGCGCCGCGACGCTCTGTCGAGCGGCGGTTTTCCTGATGATGGATTCCAGCAGCAATCCGCTGCCCCGCAGGAAATACAAGAGCGCAAACGGCAGCAGCGCGAAGAAGTAGCGTTCTCCCCTGCTTGCCGTAGCCGTCCACAGCAGGAGCGTTACCGTATACACGAGGCAATAGCGCTCTGCGGGCTGGCGGGATTTCCGCCAGGAGATGAGTGCGCCGAAGCCGGTCAGCCCCGAGAGGATAACCGCCGGCAGCGTCGGCCCGTGGAAATTAATCCCGCAGATGAGCTGGGGAATGATATAGAAGACGAGCGCATAGACGTTCTTTACGACCGTCAGGGCGTACGCTCCCACGTTCGGGAACGTCCTGGCGTAGAGGGAAAAAGGCTCCGATACCATGTCCGTATAGAAGATCAGGGAACTGAAGCGGTCGATGCGCAGGGCGCGCACGCACCAGAGGCCGGTAAAAACAAAGGCGGGCAGGCAGGTAACGGCGGCATCCTTTAAGCGTTGCGCGCGCGGTCGGTGTTTTTGGTCGGCGAGTATCCACCAGGCAACGGCGAACGCCAGACACAGGCCCAGGAGCCTGGTCATGCAGGTCAAGGTCAACAGGAGCGCTTGCACAAGGCGTGATCTCGCAGAAAAGCGGTTGTGCGTATCGGAAAAGGCAAGGAGTGCCGTTAGGCTCAGCAGCAGGTACGGGATCTCCGACCAGGGCGTCTGGGTATAGCGTAGCGTCGATGCGGAGACGGCAGTCAGGCCGATCAGGCAGAGGTATTGGAGCGGATCGCAGCGGCGGCTCATGAGGCGCGCGAGGACAACAAGGCCTGCTATTCCCAAGAGTACGGAGAGGATTTTGAAAAGATCGTAGCGCAACCCTTTCCAGGCGACTATCGGCGCCTGCAAAAACGGCAGCACGGGCGGCCAGGGGATGTGGGCAGGCCGGTCGATATAGTGAATGTCGCGGTACCCGTGATTCTGCGCCAGGGCAGTTGCCAGGACCAGGTAGCCGCTCTTGCCGTCTTCCAGGACCGGCTGCGCCGTGACGCAGCTCATCCAGAAAACGGCGGCGGCCAGGATGATGAGCATGGCCGCTCTTTCGGGAGCGCTCCGGACAAATCCGTTCATGTTTTTTTTATCCCCCGTCTCGAAACATGGATGCCGCTTGAGCTCTGGAAACGGTCGCGCCAGGAGACGAGCGGCCCGTAGAGCCGCAGATACAGGAGTCCGCTGCGGTAGATAAGCCAGTACAGAGCCGCCATCGCCCAGTTGTGATAGGTGCGGTAAAAAAGATAGTTCGCCCGGTGCAGCGGATGGCGGGCGAATGCCGAGATGCTGGTGTAATACTCGTTGCCGAGGCTCTGTGAGCCCAGGTGCGTGATCCAGGCCCCGGGCAGGAAATAGCACCTCAGTCCCGCTTTGTTGATGCGGTAGCAGTAATCGATGTCTTCGGCGAACATAAAGTAACGCTCGTCCATCCCGCCGATCTTTTCGTAGACCTCTCTCTTGAACATCAGGCACGCCCCGGAGAGGGATTCGACCGGGAACGGCGGGTCGCTTTTGTCGTAGGCGTATGCCTGGCGGTCGATTGCGAAATAGCGGTGCAGCGCCAGCCGGATCGTGGGGTAGCGCCTGCAGGAGAATTGCGCCTCCCCTTCTTTATCGCGCAGTTCGCATCCCGCCGCTCCCGCATCGGGGGTGCGTTCCAAAAATGCCGCCATCGCTTCGATGGCGCCGGGTGAAAGCACGGTATCGCTGTTGAGCAGTAGCACCAGCGGGGTGCGGCAAAGGCGCAGCGCTTGGTTGTTGGCGGCGGCAAAGCCGCGGTTGGTGTTGTTGCGCAGGAGAGTGACCTGTTTAAACTCCTGTTCGATCGCTTCCGCCGAGCCGTCGCCGGAGGCGTTGTCTACGACTACAAGCCGGAAGAAATTACCGTCCAGCGTCGTGAAGACCGAACACAGACATTCCAGCGTCAGCGCGCGGGTGTTGTAGCTTACCACGATAATCGAGAGTTTCGCCGCAGGCGCGCCGGTCACGGGGTTCCTCCGGGGCGTAAGCGGTTCCAGGCACGGTACGCAGCCGCCCATCCCCCTTCGTCGGTACTGAGGAGGAGTTGGCGGGTGAGCAGTTTTTTCTCGGACAAGAATCGAAGGAAGGTCTTTTGTCTGAACCAGCGTTCGTACAAGTACGCGAAGCTGATACGCATGCGCCGCAGGTAATCGGGGTCCTGCTGTTTCGTCTGCGAGCCGAAATGGATCGCCTTGTTGGGGGTATAGAGGATGCGGTAGCCTTTGAGCAGTGCCTTGAAGTTGAAGTCGGCGTCCTCGTACTGGATGCCCGGGAAGGTTTCGTCGAAAAAAAGATCGTCGAAGACGCGCCGCTTTATGTACGCCAGCGAGGTCGTGATATGGGGCACCGAAAGCGGTTTGTTCCCGAAAGCCCCGGCTTCCCTGAATCTGCCGCGGTGAGACAAATGTACCGGTTCCCTGCCG
>CAZOGI010000007.1:48916-101929 GCA_964579435.1 uncultured Planctomycetales bacterium | reverse complement strand
AGATCTCGGCGCCCGCCTGCACGAACCGGAAGATATTGTCGCAGAACATCAGAACGTCCTGGTTCTTCTTCTGCACCGACTCGGCCATGGTGATGCCGGTCATCGCCACGCCGAAACGCGCCCCCGGCGGCTCGTTCATCTGGCCGAAGATCATCATCGTCTTGGAAAGCACGTCGTGCTTGGAGAGCTCGTAGTAGAGCTCGTTGCCCTCGCGGATGCGCTCGCCGATCCCGACGAACACGCAGGAACCCTGGTATTTCTTGACGATGTGCTGGATGATCTCCAGGGTCAAAACACTCTTGCCCAGGCCCGCGCCGCCGAGAATGCCGGTCTTGGAGCCTTTGACCAGCGGCGCCAGCAGGTCGATGATCTTGATGCCGCTCTCCATGATCTCGGAACCCTTGCGCACCGACTTGTCGCGCGCGAGCTTGACGCGGCTTCCCATGTCGGGACGGCGGATCGGCAATTGCTCAAGGCTTGAAAGCTCTCCCTTCTGGTCGATCGGCCTGCCGATACAGTTGACGAGGCGCCCGTAGAGCACGTCGCCGGCGCAGATCTGGATAGATGAGGCGGTAAAGGAGACATCCTGGTTGCGCTGCAGATTGATGGTGGCGTCGATAGAGATGCAGCGGGCGATGTTGCCCGGGACATGCTCGGCCACCTCAAGGACAACCTCCCTGCCCTCGATCGTCTTGGTCAGGAGCATCGAGTAGATGTTCGGGACGTCTTCGGCGCACTCATACCTGACGTCGACCACAGGACCCTGCACGGAAATGATGCGGCCGTTAGCAGCGCTCATGGGATGATCCGTAGTTAAAAATAAAGTTGGGAGTGCGGAGTTGGGAGTGGGGCGTTTGGCGTAGATTCATGTTTGTGCAACTGGTTTCCATAGGAATTTAAGGTTTTGCATTTACTCCTGACTCCTCACTCCAAGCTCCAAACTTAACTTGTGTCATGTGTCTGGTGACTTTGCGCAGAAGGCGCAACATTAGCGCAACTTCTTTTGAGCGCGGGGTGTGTGTCCTGTGCCCCGGAGGCGCTCTGTCCTACGACGCATACAACAACCGCGCGCTGAAGAGCTCGCGCATGTTGCGGTCGATGAGTTCGTGGCGTATCCGGAAATACTCCAGGCGCAGCTTGCCGTCCATCTCTTTAAGCTTCTGCAGGCTCTCCTCCAGGTGCACGTAGCGGGCCGCGAACTCCGAGAGACGGCTGAACCCGAATATCTCATAGAGCTTCTGCACCACCCATTGGGAGACGACGTATTCGACGACGTCGTCGAGCCGCGACTCAAGCATCACATCCCCGGTCGCCGCGCCCGCCTTGGTGCCGGAGGACGCCGGGGCCTGGAACGGCAGGATAACCACGGTCTGCACCTTCTGCAGGGTGAACGACACCGGATGGGCGTAGACGACGCGGATATCGCCGCATTTGCCGGCGCGGGCCCTCTCCAGGAGGAAATCTGCCATCTGCCGCGCCTGGGCAGAGCGCTGCTCGTCGTTGATGCCGCCGAAAGAAACGACCGGCATCTTATTCTCGCGCGCGTACATCTTTCCGCGCTCCCCCACCACGATCAGCTGCCCCGGTTTCTTCTCCAGCTCCGCGACGGCGGCGGAGACGATCTGCATATTGAGACCCCCCAACAGGCCGCTGTCGGAGGTGACCGCCAGCACCGCCTGGGGCAGGTCCTGCGAAAAAGAGAACGGATGGGTGACCGCCGAGAAATCGATGAGGCCGAAAAACTCCTCGAGCGTCTCCAGGAAGACGTCGAAAGTGCGCATCCGTTTTTCCAGGGCCCGGTACTGGGAAACGGCGATGTTCTTGAGGACCTCGATAAGCGAAGAGAGCCCCCGGTTAAATTCCAGATCCTTCTTGACGGTCGCCAGCGTCTTCATGGAAAAAGGCCTATCCGCTCTTGAGGTACGCCGCCAGGGCCGCGTCCAGCCGCGCCTTCATCTCATCGGTCAGCTCGCGGCCGCCGCGGATCTTTTCTGCGTATTCGGGATACTCTGTATGCACAAACGCCAGAATCTTCTCCCGGAAGAGCCGCACCTGGCTGTTGGACAAGGTGTCAAGCACCCCTTTGTTGAGCGCGTAGAGGAACAGGATCTGCTCCTCGAGGGAGACGGGACGGTTCTTGTCCTGGGTGATGAGCTGGTTGATCGCCTCGCCCCGGCGCAGGCGCGCCTCCGCTTCTTTGGAGAGCCCGCCCGTGCGCAGCTGGGTCATCTGCAGCAATTCCTTATACTGCAGGTAATCCAGGCGCAGCGATTTGCTCAGTGATTTCATCGCCCCCCATTGGGCCTTGTTGCCGATACGCGAAACCGACAAACCGAAATCAATCGCCGGCTTGAACCCCTTGTTGAAAAGCTGCGTCGAGAAATACAGCTGCCCGTCGGTCATCGAGATGAGATTGGTGGGGATGTAGCCGGTCAGGTCCCCCTGCAGGATCTCGACGATAGGCAAAAAGGTCATCGAGCCGCCGCCCAGCTCCTCCTTGAGGTAACCGGCGCGCTCCATCATCTGTGAATGGATGTAGAAGATATCCCCGGGATAGGCTTCGCGGCCGGGGGCGCGCTCCAGCAAAAGAGAGATCTGCCGGTACACCCAGGCGTGCTTGGTCAGGTCGTCGGTTACCAGGAGCACATCCCTGCCCTGGGCCATGAAATATTCCCCCAGCATGCAGGCGGTGTAGGGCGCCAGGTACTGCTCGCCCGTCGAAACCGAGGCGATGCCGGTGACGACGATGGTGTAGTCGAGGGCGTTCTTTTCGCGCAGGATATCCAGCACCTTCATCAGGGCCGAATAGGGTTTGCCGATGCAGCAGTAGATGCATACCACCCCTTTGCCCTTCTGGTTCAGGATCGCATCGAGCGCCACGGTGGTCTTGCCGGTGAGGCGGTCGCCGATCAGGAGCTGGCGCTGCCCTTTTGCCAGCGGGATGATCGCGTCGATGATCAGGGTCCCCGACTCCAGCGTCTCCTTGACCGGCTGGCGGTCCATGACGCCGGGTGCGACGATAAAGACCGGATAGCGCTCTTGAGCCTCGATCGGCCCGAGCCCGTCCTGCGGCTCGCAGAGGCTGTTGACCATGCGCCCGATGAAATGCTCCGACACCGGAAGCGTCAGGGCGCGCGCCTCGTTGTAGACCAAATCTCCGGCGCGGATCGAACCGGCGTCGCCGATGACCAGGATCTGCACCCGCTCCTCGGTAAACCCCATGACGATGCCGGGGGTGCCGTTGGCGAAGGAGACCATCTGGCCGTTGAAACACGAGGGCATACCCGTGGCATTGACGATGAATTTGCGCACGGACTGGATCGTGCCGACTTCCCTGACCTGGAATCCCGCCAGATCTTTGGCTTGGCCCGCGGTACCGGTCTCCATCTAGCGTGCCCGCTCCTCGATGCGCGTCTTGAGGCTCCCGTCCAGCACGAGGCTGCCGACCGAAATGATCAACCCTGCGACCAGCCGCTCCTGGACTTCCTCCTGCAGAACGATATCCCGGCTCAATGCGGCCTTGAGCCGCTCGGCGATCTTCGCCCGCAGCCCGTCGTCAAGCGCGAGGGCGGTGACCACCTTGGCCTCCTGCCGGCCTTCGGGGATGCGCAGATGCTCAAGCTGGGTGAACCCTTTCGAGAGCAGGTCGTTGACCCAGCGCTCATGCACCTCTCTGCGGAAATCCTCCGGCAGGACGCGCGCGATCAACTCGCAGGCCTTCTGCACCGCTTCTTTGGCGATGCGCTCCTGGATCTCGGCGAGAAGCTGCTGGCGGGATTTATCCGCCTGCTGGATGAGCTCCTCGCTGTTGTGCCGGGCCTGGGCGAGGAGCGTATCCCGCTGCTCCTGCGCCTGTTTGAGGATATCGGCGCGGGCTGCGTCCGCTTCCTCCTGGGCTTTGATCAGGAGCTGCTGCGCCTCCTGCTTGGCCAGCTCCAGGTGCCGGGTCACCATCTTCTCTTTCTCGGTATTTTCCTTATTGAGCTCTTCTAAGTGCTGGGTCGCCTGGGAGACGTTCTGGGTCATGATCTTGCGGAAGAAAAAGATGAGGGCGCCAAAGATAATCACCTGCAGCACTATCAGCGAGAAAAGAAGCAGCATCGGTTACTCCTTTTTCGGTCGATGGCCGCCGCAGTTTTCCGGGGCGGTCGTTCGGCAAAAAAAATATTATGAAGCTGTCAGCAGCTGAAAGACGATGAGCATCGCCACCAGGGCAAGGGCCTCGGCAAAGAAAAGGGCGATAATCATGGCGGTGAAGATCTTCGGCGCGCTCGAAGGGTTGCGCCCCAGAGCCATGATACTGGCATAGCTGGAGAGCGCGAACACTGCCGAAGGCCCCAAGATACAGAACGAAAATATGATTATTATGGTAAGATTGCGCCCCATTTCTGTAGGTTTATTATAACACCGAAGTCTTTTTTTGGCAACGGGTTCTTGTCAAAGACACTAGGTCACTAGGACACTATGACACCAGGTCTTTCTTCTCCTCGTGTCCTGGCAACCTAGTGTCCTAGTGACTTAGTGACCTAGTGACCTGGCTTACGGTTCGTCAACGATGATGATAACGCGGTTCTGATTGACCTGGACGGCGCCGCGCTTGATGGGGAAATGTTTCTGGTCGATAAAAACGACCCCGGAGAGGAGACGGCTCAGGAGACGCTTGTGAAACGGCAGGACCTCAAACACCCCGGATTCTCCCGGCAAGATGAGGCTCTTGGCGCTTCCCTGGAATATGACGCGCTGGGGGCTTAAAACCGAAACCGACAATTCCATGAGGGGCTATTGCTGTTTGCCCTCTTCCGGCGGCCCGGAAGAAGGAGACTCCTGGTCCTCGGATTTGGCATCGGGGAACGAGGACTTGCGCGCGGCCAGGAGCTCTTCGCGCGTCGTGCGGGTCTGGCGATTCCAGGTGAAGAAGAGCACCCCCGCCAGGAGGCCGATGAAGATGATGATGGTGAAGATCACGATCCAGGTGATCGTCTTGGTCGGCGCCTCGGCCTTGACCTTGGGCTTGGCGAGCATCTCCGGAGCCAGCGGCCCGCCGGCAGTGGCGAGAATCTTCTCGAGTTTGGCGATATCCTCTTTGATCTGGCCCAGGCTCGTCAGGTTGTCGCGGTAGATGCCGATATGCTGGGCGCGCGAGACCGTCTCGTCGGACTGCGCCGCTTCGATCTCCTGCAGGCGCGGGTAGATCGAGTCGGCGATAACCTTGGCGCGCTCGAAATACTCGGTCTTCTCCAGCCGGGTCATGATCGACTCGGTCCGGTCGGAGAGGTCCGTCAGGACCTTCTGCGGCACCATCCAGATGTCGTTGACCTCGACCTCGAAGACCCGGACTTCCGACGGGGCCAGCTCGACGTTGGACTTATAGACGTAGTAGATCGATTTGTCGGCGTCGTATTCAAGCTCCAGGGCGCCTAAGTCGACGATGTCGCGGGGTTTGACCTCCTGCGGCAGGTAGGTCTTTACCTGAACCAGCTGCTTGCGCATCTTGGAGGGGTTGACGGCCACGACCCGGAAACGCACGCTGCCCGGGGCAAGCGTGGTGGAGATGATCGGCGCATCGACCCCGCCGAAGCGCGCCTCGAAGATCTGCAGGAGCACCTGCACCACGGAGTTGATCGAGTCGGTCTTGGAGCGCACCTCTTTGAGCGCCGGGTTCTCGCCGAGCGCTTCTTCGAGCATCTCGCTGAAATCGAACCCTTCGCCGATACCCAGGGCCTTGAGCCGCTCGGCGATCTCGTTGACCGCATCCTTGACCTGCCCGCCGCCCTCTCCCTGGATCATCGACGGCAGGGTATCGACGGAATCCTTCAGGTTCTTCAGGGTCATCGCGATATTGATATTGTCGTCGGAGGTAACGACCGCCTCAACCGCCTTGATCGCGTCGAGCGCCTTCTTGGCCGCGCGTTCGGCTTCGGGAGCGGCCGCGGCAAGGCCGGCAACGGTCGTCATGGACATCGATTCGACGACGGCCGAGCCGGTCACCAAACCGCCGGTCGTCTGTTCCTGGATGATGTACGTATACGCCTTGCCGGGGGCGAAACGGGTGTCGGCGATGAAGTCGTACTGGTAGAGCCCTTCCTCGACGATCTCGAAGCTCTGGCCGGAGAAGAGCGCCTTGTTGTCCCAGCTGTAGATATCGACCATCGGGGCAAGGCCCGGAGGTCCTTGCAGGGAAATGGTGATCGTGTCGCCGCTGAGCGCCGGGTTCGGGGCCACGGTCGCCGCCCAGGAATATTTCTTGGCGGTCGCCTCCAGCTCATCGGACGCCGCCAGGGCCTGGACGGAGGCGGAGATCGTCTGGTTGGCGCCGGTCTGCAGGTCGGCGATGGCGGTGTAGGTGCGGCTCTCGAAGCTCGCCAGGGTCGCGTCGACCTTGGACTGCAGCTCAACCGCGGCGCTGTTGATGACGCCGACCATGGTCACCGTGGCGTTATCGATGACCGCGCGCTGCTCGTCCATCTTATCGTTGATGATCTCGGTCTGGGTATCGAGGCTCGACTGGATCGTCGCGGTCTGGTTATTCAGGGTGTTGAGCAGATCCGCCTGGATCACGGTCAGCGGCACGTCGATGCGCGTATTGACCAGGGTCGCCACTTCATAGAGCTGCTGGAAGGTCAAGAGGTTGATCAGGAACGGCGTGCGGAATTTGCCGCGCAATACGTTCTCGGTCTTGGCCTTGGCGTTGTAGACCTTGGAGGTGTTCAGGGAGGCGTTGGTGAGCGAATACTCGAAGAACCCGGCGCTGTCCGGGTCGCGGCACTGGATGATCAGGTCTTTGGTCGCGCTGAAATACACATCCTGCGACGGATTTGCCTCAAGGTAATACTCCTGCAACTGCGACTGCGTCGTGTTGGCGACGAAGGCGGGCAGGTATTCGGTGAGGTTCAGGCCGGTCAGGTTCAGGTCGGTCGAATTCAAAGCCGCCAGCTCCGCCTCGGTCAAGGTCGAGAGATTCAAAGCGCTCTGGGTTATGGCGCCACGGCCGGTCGTCGCAGCCGTCAGGTTGCCGTCATAATTGACGACGGTGATCGTGCCGCGGTTGGAACCGGTGACGACCGAACCGTCGCGGACCAGGGTCGAACTGAAGGAGAGCCGGTCTGCCGCCGGGTCATAGACATATTCGGTGCGGGATTCCCAGACGTGCACGACCTTGGATTCCAAGAGAACCGTCACCGTCTGGTCGCGGTCGGAAACATACTTTGAGGTCTGCTCGCCGTAATCCTTATGCGACCAGGCAGCCTCCCATGACCCGAAGGGCGTCTTATGGAAGATCGGCGAGGCAAGGCTTGACTGTGCCCAGCCGGAGGAATCGTTGACCTGCAGGCCGCCTGCGATCGGCAGGTTGGTCAGGAAGTCGCGCACATCCCAGGTGACGTTGTAATAGTCCAGTTTGAATGTTGGCGAATCGGCGTAAACGCTGGTGTCGTTGGCGTCTTCAATACGCACCTTTATATTCAGAGGCAAGCTCGAGGAATTGAGCGAATAGACCACGGCCGGATCGGGGATCTTCCATATATAGTTGTTGTCGCCCTCCGAAGCGGAGAGATTGGCGACGGCATACTCATAGGTCAAATTGTCGCGCGTATAGAGGATATTGACGCGCGGGATCGTACCGGTAATATTCCACATCAGGGTCTGGTTTTCGTTCGTCACCCAACGCTCTCCCCCGACCGGCGAGATGATCGAGAAGTTACCCCGGATCTTGAAGGAGCCGGATGAGGTATCGTTGACGCTCGGATCAAACGGGTCCTCGATGCGTAAAAAGACGCTCGGGGAGATCGTATTGGGAACGAACCAGCCGTAGGAGCCGTTATTGGCGACGATGCCGTCACCGGCGGTGCCGTAGGTATCGTTGATCGGGACAAACGTGCCGTTGAGGCCGGCGGTCGAATAGGTGATCTTGGCGGTCGCAATCGAGCTTCCCGTCGGGATCCAGGTAATGTTGTGCGTCGAATAGACGACGAGCGATTCGTTGCCGTTGGGAGAGGTGATGTTGAATGACCCGATCAGGCTCACGTTGCCGCTGTGTTCGGAATAGACTTCCGGATCTCCGGAATCGACGACCCGGACACGGGCGTATGCCGTGGCATTGTCCGGAACGACCCAGGTGTAATTGGTCTGGCCGTTCGGGACATTAGCGGTGTAGTTGTTTTGAATCACGTACGGGCTGGCCACCGTGTAGTTGAAACGCGGGTCGTCGGTCTGCGTCGAATACGCCACGATATTGACGCGGGTGATCGTACCGGTCGTGTTCCAGCGCAGGGTCGTGTTGTAACCGATCTGCAGGCGGTCCCCGTCGACAGGACTGCTCAAATTCAAGGCGCCGCGGATCTTGAAGTAATTGTCGGAGGTGTCGTATGCGTCGGAATCGGTCAGGGCCATCACACGCACTTTGGCGTTTGCCGTCGGCATGTCGGGGATGGTCCAGTTGCCCTCGTTGTAGATGCCGTCGTTGGCGGTGACCCCGATGATCGAAGTCGTGTTGTTGACAAAGTTGTCGTTTGAGATATCCAGCTTCACCTGGGTGACACTGGAGCCGTTGTAGTCCCAGGTGATGGTACAGGGCGAATAGATGGTAAAGGTTTCGTTGCCGTTGGGATAATTGATCTTAAAGTAACCCATTATCTTGGAATTGTAGGGGCTTTCGGCGGAGATATCGCTGCGTCCGGCGTCGGCGTCCTGAACCCGGACACGGAAGGCTGTCGTGATCTGGTCCTCGACCGACCAGTTGTAGACGCGCACGGCATCGATGGTGCCGACGTTGGAGGCGTTCGACGATATCAGGTAACTGTAGTTGCCGCCGCCGTCGATAGAATAGTACAACTTGACCGTCGGGGCATTGGCGCTGGTGCAATTCCAGCGGATCTGCTGGACGGTACCGACCGGCCACTTGTCGGTGGTGGAGCTGTACGGGGAGAGCACATTGTACCCCGGCACGACCCTGAACGCCGCCGAGGTGTTAAAGGCGGTCTCGTCGAGCGGATAGGCGACGCGCACCCTCATGTTGTTGGTCAGCTCATCCGGGACGTTCCAGGTGTAATTGCCGTTGTTGGTGACATTGGAGACGATCAGGGTGCCGTTGCCTTCGACGAAATCGGTCTTGGAATAGTAGAGGTTCACCGACGGATTGAGGCCGAAGCGGTCCCAGGTAATATAGGCCTCGCGGTTGGCGGTGAGCTTCTGAGCGGCGAGCGGCCCGGTAATCGTGAACTTAGGCAGGATGCTGAACGGCGAAGAAAGGTTATAGACGGTCGAATCCGAAGTGTCCGCGACGCGGATGCGGGCGCTGGGCGAGACGATCCCGGCGATGTTCGGCACGGTCCAGGCATAACCGGTATCGCCGGAGCCGCCCGGATAGAACGTGATGAGCGTATAGTTACTGCCGTCGGTGGTATAGCTGATCGAGACGTTGGCTATAGAACCCTGTTTCTGCCACTTGATCGAGTAGGTGTCGTTGACCAGCCACTTGGAGCCGACGGTCGGATTCGTTACGGTGATATCTCCGATGATACGCACCTGCGGCGATATCGCGCTGACCGCGGGATAGGCGTTGCGGGTGATCTTGACCTTGACGTTCGGGGAAAGGTCATCCGGCACGGTCCAGGGGAAGGTCCCGAGGCTGGCGTCGATCGTCGCGCCGCTCGAATTGAGGATATCGCTCCAGGTGTTTTTCCATGCACCGTCGTTGGTATTATACTCGACCTTGACGGTGTCGGCCCCCGCATAGACGCCGGTCTTGGTCCAGTTGACGTAATAGGTGTTGTTGACGCGGATCCCCTCTCCCTGCGTCGCCGGGGCCGTCAGCGAAAGGGCGCCCTTGACCAGGAAAAGGTTATCCGAAATGTCGTAGACGTCGGTATCGGCGACGTTGGTGACCTTGACGCGCGCCTGCTTCGTCGCGTTGACTGCCGCATCCGGCACGGTCCAGTTGGAGAAGACCCCCGCAGAGGCGTTCGTGGAGTTGGCTACCAACAGCCAATTCGCCCCATCCCAGAGCTCTATCTTGACCTGGTCAATGGAACCCAGGGTCTGCCACATGATCGGGTATGCTGCCAGGGTCGAACCGGCGACCCATTCCTCTGTCCCGGCGTTGGGAGCGACCACCGTGATCTTACCCTTGATCTTGAAAGCTTCGGTGGAAACGTCCTGGACATACGGCGTGCGGGAAGCCTGTGCGTCAACGACGCGGATCTTGACGTTATTGGATATCTTGTCCTGGACCGTGTAATTGTATGTCTGCTGAACGCCGCTGGTGCCTGCCTCTATCGTCGTGATATTCCAGGTCGTGCTCTCGTTGGCGAACCCGTTGGTAGAACCCTCGATACGCACGAAAGAATACGTACCGGTCGGCGTCCACTTGATCTGGCGCACGTCCCCGACCGACCAGTCAGGTTCGCCCACGTCGGGCTTGTCGACCTGCACCTTGCCGACGATCGTGAAGTTGATGTCGGAGACATCCTGGACGTTCGGGTTCGAAGAATCCAGCACCCGCACGCGCAGGTATTCGCCGATCGCGTCGGGAACCTCCCAGCTGTAATTCGAAGGCGTTGCCCCGATAGAGTTGGCGATAGTAAACCAGGGCGGATCCTGGCCGGTGCGCGAGTAGGAAAGGTTGACGTTCTGTATGGCGCCGAAGGTCGACCAGGTGATATTGTAGGGGTCTCCGACTTTGGCTATGATACCGGTTGCGTTGGGAGAATCGACGCGCACGCCGCCCCGGACGGTGAAATTGTTGTTGGAATAATCGGTGGTAAGCGAGCCGAAATTATCCGCGTCGAAAACCTGGATGCGGGCGTACGTCGAAAGCTGCGTGTCGTTGGTGATAAGCCAATCCCAGCCGCCGAGGCCGCCTGAACCCGCCGGGGTGCGGCCGATGAGCGTATTCCACGGCCCGTCGGTGCCGTTGGCCGAATACTGCACGGTCACGTTCTGCACCGGCCCGACAAAGGTCCAGTTGATGGGATACGAATACCCGGCGCTCCACTGCTCGGTTCCGGTGTTGGGGGAAGTAACGGTAATATTGCCGCGGATGCCGAAGACCGGATCCGACTCGGCGTAATTATTGCTATTGATGGAACTCTCGACCTTGATCTTGCAGAATTCCGAGATCACGGTACTGGGCACCTGCCAGCCGCTGTAGACGCCGTTGTTGGAGGCGTTGGAAGCGATCAGGGTGTAGTTAGTGCCGTTGTAGAACCACAGGTTCACCGTTGCCAGGGCGCCGGCAAGCTTGCGCGTCCAGCGAATATCATAGCTCTGATTGGCGACGAGGACCACCCCGTTCTCCGGCTGCGTCACGTCGAACTTCTCGACGAACTTAAAGTCGTTATCCGAGATGTCCTGGGTGACGTTCTCGTTGCTGGCGTCGGTGATGCGGATGCGCGCGTTGTTGGTGACGATGCCGGGGACGTCCCAGTTGACCGAACCCAGGCTTGCGTTGACCGAGCCGGTGTAATTGAAGGGGCCGCCGGAGCCGTTGACCGAATAGTAGATGTTGACCGTGGTCACCGCGGTTGCGTTCCAGACGATGACGCTGGATGAATTACTGAGGATCTCCCAGCTCTGCGAACCGTCGTTGGGGACGGAGAGCTCCAGCTTACCGACGATATTGAAGGTGCCGGAAGAGCCGTTGATCGAAGGGTTATCGGCATCCGCGACGCGGATCTTGGCGTTGGAGGTGCGGATAACCGGCACCACCGGCCAGACGTAGGTCGAACCGTTGGCTGCCGGCACGCCCGATTCTATCGTCGTCCAGTTGACCCCGCCGTTGGTGGAGTAATCGATGTTGACCAGGCTTAAAACCGTCCCGGTATAGGTCCAGCGGATCGGCGTGGTGGTGGAGTCAACCGGCACGTTCTGGCCCGTAACCGGCTGGGTGACGTTGATCACCGGCCGGATCGAGAAGGTGGCGTTGGAGACGTCGGTCACTTCGCTGATAAAAGCGGTGCGGTTGTCCGAAACGCGCACCAGGCACTCTTCGCTCTTTGCGTCCGGCACGGCCGACCAGTTGTACGTATTGGGGCCTTCGACGCCCGTATAGCTGTCGGTGATCGGTATCCAGTTGCCGCCGTTGTCGGTCGAATACTCGATCTTGACCGGCGTCACGGTGCCGACGGCGTTCCAGCGGATCTGGCGGGTCGTCTCGTTGACGAACCAGACCTCGGCGCCGTTGGGAGCGGTAACCTGGACGCTGCCCTTGATGCGGAAAGTGGCGTTGGAGGTATCGTTGACCTCGATCGAGGAGTTGCCCGTCTGGGTGCCGACCTTGACCAGAAGATCCGTACCAATGGCATCCGGCACGGTCCAGTTATAGATCTGGGTAACATTGTCCAAGCCCGCAGATGCTTGGGCGATATTGGTCCAATTGACGCCGTTATTCGCCGAATACTGCAAAAGGACATTGCCCGGATAGGAACCGGTCGGCTTCCACTGGATCTGCTGTTGCGACCCCTTCAGGAGCGTTTCGGCTCCGTTAGGCGAAACCACCAGCAGTGCGCCTTTGATCGAGAAGGTATTGTTGGAGGTATCGAAGACGACCGCGTTATTCTCGTCGGTAACCTTGACGCTCAAGTTGGTGCCGATGGCATCGGGAACGGTCCACGGATACGGGGTTCCGGAAGAGGCATTGACGCCGGTCTGGATGATCGTGCCGTTGGGCCAGGTCAGGCCGCCGTCGGTCGAATAGCGCAGGGAAACGTTCTCGATCTGGCCGAAACGCGCCCAGGTGATGTTATACGGCGCCCCGCCATAGGTCAAGACCGTCCCGGCGGCGTTGGGAGTCAGGACCTGCAGGCGCCCCTTGATACCGAAGGTCCCGCTTGAGATGGAATAGACGATATCCGGATTGGCGGTGTCGGCGACCTTGATCTTGCCCTGGGTGGTAAGCGTGGTCGCATTGTCCATATACCAATCCCATCCCAGGTTTGCCGCAGGTTCACCCGCGATAAGCGTCGTCCAGTTCGTGCCGTTGTTATACGAATAGCTGATATCGACCGAGGGGATGTTGCCCTTGCGGGTCCAATTGATCGCCTCGGTATCGCTCATGTTCCAGCTCTCCCCGCCCGAGGGCCGGGTGACCGTAATATTGCCGCGCAGGTAGAAATACCCGGCTCCGGTATTGGTAGCATTAGCGTTATTGGGATCGGTAATGCGGATCTTCCCCAGGTTCGTAAGGCTTGCTCCTGGTACGGATGCCCAATAATACAAGCCGGTATTGGGCACCGTATTGTCCCCATCGGCCTTGACGTAACTCCAATTGCCGCCACCATCGGTGGAATATTGGAGCGTGACATTATTTACCCCCAGGCTCTTCTTGGTCCAGGTGATGTTATAAGGTTCCTCGGCGATAACGGCGTTGCCGGATTCAGGCTGGAGGATATCGAACACCGCCATAAGAGCGAACGCCGCATCGGATTCGTCATAGACCACCGTCGGGTTAGCCGTATCTTCGATCTTAACCTTGACGTAATTGGCAACCTGCGTATCGTTATCGATATCCCACGGGGCGGTGCCGTTGGAGGCGGATACGGGGTTACCGATAGCGGTCCAAGAGCCGTTATTGATTGAATAATACGGCTGCACGGTGCCGACGGAAGTCGAAACCCAGCTCACCGACTGGTTGGAACCGGCCGCCCAATTCTGGCCGCCGTTGGGCGTAACCACGCGCAGGGACCCGACGATGTTGAAGGTCGCCGAAGTCCCGTTGATCGCCGGGTTATCGGAATCGACCACGCGCACCTTGGCATTGTTGGTAGCGGTTGTCGGCACCAGCGGCCAGACGTAGGTCGAGCCGGAAGTCGCCGCCACGCCTGACTCGATGCTCGTCCAGTTGGCGCCGCCGTTGGTGGAATACTCGACGTTGACGGTATTAAGCTGGGTGCCGGTATAGGTCCAGCGGATCGGCGTTGCATTGGAGTTGACGATCACGTTCTGTCCGGAGACCGGCTGCGTGACGTTGATGAGGCAGCGTATGGCAAAGGTCGCGTTAGACGTATCATTGACCTCGGGAAACGCCGTACGGTTATCCGTTACCCGAACCAGCATCTGTTCGCTCTTGAGGGTATCGGGGATAGGCGTCCAGTTATAGGTATTGATACCCTCGACGCCGACGAAGGTTTCGTTTATCGTCACCCAGTCAAACCCGTTATTGGTCGAATACTCGATCTTAACCGGGCTGACCGTTCCGGTCGCGGTCCAGCGGATCTGACGGTTCGTATCATTGACGTACCAGACTTCAGCGCCGTTGGGCTGGGTCACCAGGACGCTGCCGCGGATCTTCAGCGTGGCGTTTGAGGTATCGTTGACCTCGATCGAAGGATAGCCGGTGGTCGTTGCGACCTTAACCAGGACGTTGGAGCTGATGGCATCCGGAACAGACCAATTATACGCCTGGGTGACGTTATCGGCGCCGACCGAGGCCTGGGCGATGTTCGTCCAGTTGGCGCCTGCGTCGGTTGAATACTGCAACTGCACGTTGCCCGGATAGGTGCCGGTCGGTTTCCACTGGATCTGCTGCTCGGTCCCGCGCAGGAAACTCTGCCCGCCGTCGGGAGCGATGAGCTGAATGTTACCTTTGATAGCAAACGTATTATTGGAAATATCATTGACGCCGGCGTTATCGACGTCGGTAACCTTCATGCTCAAGTTCGTGCCGATCGCATCCGGCACCGCCCACGGATAAGGCGTACCGGAAGTAACATTGACGCTATCGGTGATAATCGAGGCATTGGGCCAGGTCAGGCCGCCGTCGGTCGAATAGCGCAAACCCACGTTGGCGATGGTGCCGAACTTGGTCCAGGTGATGTTGTACGGCGTGGCCCCGTAGGTAAGGACAATACCCGCATCATTGGGCGTAACCAGCTGCAGGCGGCCCTGGACGCCGATGGTGCCGTCTGAGATCGCATACACCACATCCGCGCGCGAAGAATCGGCGACCTTGATCTTACCCTGGGTCGTCGTCGGGGTCGAAGCGGTGATGTTCCACGGCCAGATCAGGAGCGAACCGTCGACGCCGCTTGCCAGCGTCGTCCAGTTGGTACCGTTATTATAGGAATAGGTGATGTCGACCGAAGAGATTGCGCCCTTGCGGGTCCAGGTGATATTTTCCAGCGTTCCCGCCTGCCAACTCTCCCCTCCCACCGGCCGCGTGACGTTGAGGCTGCCGCGCAGGTCGAAGTAGCCGGCGCCGGTGTTGGTGGCGTTGGCGTTATTCGGGTCGGTGATGCGGATCTTACAGTAGCTCGAGAGGCTCGTTCCCGGCACCGATGCCCAGAAATACGTCCCGGAGTTGGGAACGGTATGGTTCCCTGAGGCGACAACATAGCTGTAGTTATTGCCGTAATCGGTCGAATACTCCAGGATAACGTTGGAGAGGTCCAGTCCTTTTTTCGTCCAGGTGATGTTATAGGGATCCTCGGCGTACACCAGGTGCCCGTTCTCGGGGTTAGTCACGTCAAAGACGCCCAGGACCGCAAAGACCGCGTCGGCATGATCATAGACGACCGTCGGGTTGGCGGTATCTTCCACCCTGACCAGGACGGCGTTAGAGACCTGGGTGTCGTTGTCGATATCCCAGGCGACCGTGCCGTTGGCCGCAGGGACCGGAGAGCCGATCGCGGTCCAGTTCGTGCCGTTATTGAGCGAATAGTAGGCCTGGACCTGCGAGACCGAGGTCGAGACCCAGCTCACCGACTGGTTGGAGCCGACGAGCCAGTTTTGGGCGCCGTTGGGGGAAACCACGCGCAGGGAGCCGACGATGTTAAAGGTCGCCGAGGTCCCGTTGATGAGGCCATTGTCGGAATCGGCGACCCGGATCTTGCCGTTGGTCGTGGTTGTCGTGGGAACGAGCGGCCAGACGTAGCTGGAGCCTGCGGTGGCAAGGACGCCGGAGTCGATATTCGTCCAGTTGGCGCCGCCGTCGATGGAGTAATCGATGTTGACGGTGTTGAGCTGCGTACCGGTATAGGTCCAGCGGATCGGCGTGGTATTGGAACCGACGATGATGTTCTGTCCGGAGACCGGCTGGGTGACGTTGATCTGGCAGCGGATGGCAAAGGTAGCGTCGGAGGTGTCGTTGACGTCGGCAAAACCCGTGCGGTTGTCGCTGACGCGCACCAGCATCTGTTCGCTCTTTAAGTTCTCCGGGATCGGGGTCCAGTTGAAGATATTCAGGCCCGCGGCTCCGGTGAACGAATCGTTGATCAGGTACCAGTTCAGGCCTGCGTCATCGGAATACTCGATCTTGACCGGGGTGACGGTGCCGACCGCAGTCCAGCGGATCTGGCGGTTCGTGTCGTTGACGTACCAGGTCTCGGTGCCGTTGGGCATGGAGACAAGCACGCTGCCTTTGATGCGCAGCGTGGCGTTTGAGGTATCGTTGACTTCGATCGACGGATACCCGGTCTGCGTGCCGACCTTGACCAAAACAGCGGCGCTGATGGCATCGGGCACCGTCCAGTTGTATGTCTGCGCGACGTTATCCGCCCCGACCGAGGCGCTGCCGATCTCGGTCCAGTTAAGGCCGCCGTTGGAGGAATACTGTAGAAGGACGTTGCCCGGATAGGTGCCGGTCGGCTTCCACTGTATCGGCTGGATAGAGCCGCGCAGGAAATCGTTGCCTCCGTCCGGGGAGAGCAACTGGATGTTGCCTTTGACGGCAAACGAATTGTTGGAGGTATCGCTCACCTGCGCGTTGTCGTCGTCGGTAATACGCATGCTCAGGTTCGTACCGATGGCATCGGGTACCGACCAGGGATACGGGGTGCCGGAACTGGCGTTGACGCCCGAGTCGATGATCGTGGCATTGGGCCAGACCAGGCCGTCGGTCGAATAGCGTAAGGTCACGTTGGCGATCTGGCCGAAACGGGTCCAGGTGATGTTGTACGGCGCCCCGCCATAGGTCAAGACGACGCCGGCATCATTGGGCGTATTCAATTGCAGGCGCCCTTTGATACCGAACGTGCCCTCGGAAAGATCAAAGACCACATCGGCGTTGGAGGAATCGGCGACCTTGATCTTGCCTTCGGTGGTCAGGGCAGTGGCGTTGGTGATATTCCAGACCCAGGTAAGATTCGTGGCCAGAGCCCCGGAGATGAGCGTCGTCCAATTGGTGCCGTTATTATAGGAATAGCTGATATCGACGGTGGAGATGTTGCCTTTGCGGGACCAGTTGATATTCTCCAGCGTCCCCATGTCCCAGCTCTCCCCGCCTGCCGGCCGGGTGACGGTCAGGTTGCCGCGCAGGTCAAAATACCCGGCGCCGGTGTCGGTTGCGTTGGCGTTCGTCGGGTCGGTGAGGCGGATCTTGCAGTAATTGGAGAGCGTGTTTCCCGGGACCGATGCCCAGAAGTAGGTCCCGGTGTTGGGCACGGTGTTGTCGCCGTCGGTCTTGACGTAACTCCAGTTCACTCCCTGGTCCGTCGAATACTGCAGCGTCACGTTGGAAACGCCCAGGCCCTGCTTTGCCCAGGTGATATTCCAGGGGTCCTCGGCATAGACGATGGCGCCGCTCTCGGGGCTGGTGATATCAAAGGAGGCCATGACCGCCAGGGCCGCATCCGACGTATCGTTGACGACCGTCGGATTAGAGACATCCTCGACGCGGATCAGGACGTTCTGGGAGACCTGGGTATTGTTGTCGATGTCCCAGGCGAGCGTGCCGTTGACCGCCGGGACCGGAGAGCCGATCGCATTCCACACCGAACCGCCGTTGAGGGAATAGTATGCCTGGATGCTGGTGACCGAGGTCGCGGTCCAGGTGATCGACTGGTTGGAGCCGACCTTGTAGTTTTGGGCGCCGTTGGGCGAAACGACGCGCACGCTGCCGACGATATTAAAGAGCGCGGAGGTGGCGTTGATCGCCGGATTGGCGTTATCCGAGACGCGGATGCGGGCGTTGCTGGTCGTGGTCGTCGGCACCGACGGCCATACATAGGAATTGCCGTCGCCTGCCGCAACCCCCGCCTCGATGGACGTCCAGTTCGTCCCGCCGTCGGTTGAGTAATCGATATCAACCAGGGACAGGTGCGTGCCGCTGTACGTCCAGCGTATCGGCGTCGAGTTGGAATTGACGACGACGTTCTGTCCGGAAACCGGCTGGGTGACGTTGATCACCGGCCGGATCGAGAAGGTGGCGTTGGAGGTGTCGTTGATCTCGGGGAAATCAACGCGGGCATCGCTCACGCGCACCTGGCAGTCTTCGCACTTGGCGTCGGGTATGGGCGTCCAGTTGTAGATATTGAGCCCCTCGGTCCCCGTCACGGCGCCGTTGATCAGGTTCCATGCGCTGCCGTTATAAAATTCGAGCTTCACCGGATTGACGGTGCCGATGGCGTTCCAGCGGATCTGGCGGTTGGTGTTGTTGACATACCAGATCTCTGCGCCGTTGGGGGCGACGACCGAAACGTTGCCCTTGACCTTAAAGGTGGCGTTGGAGGCGTCGTTGACGTCGATCGAGGCGTTCCCGACGAGGGTCGCGACCCTGATCAAAGACAGGTTGCTGATGCTGTCGGTGACCGTCCAGTTGTACGTCTGCACGACGTTGTCGGCGCCGGCCGAGGCCTGGGTGATGTTGGTCCAGTTGCCTCCGTTGTCCGAAGACAGTTGCAGGAGGACGTTACCCGGATAGGTACCGATCGTCTTCCACTGTATCTGCTGCAGGGATCCCTTTTCCCAGCTCTGGGCGCCGTCGGGAGCGACGATGAGGGCAGATCCCTTGATGGCGAAGGTGTTGTTGGAGATGTCGTACACCTGGGCGTTATTGTCATCGACGATGCGCATACTGAGGTTGGTGCCGATGGCATCGGGCACGGGCCAGGCATAAGGCGTGCCGCTGGTAGCGTTAATGCCGCTCTGGACGATCGTCGCGTTCGGCCAGGTCAGGCCGCCGTCGGTCGAATAGCGCAAAGTGACGTTCTCGATGGCGCCGAAGCGCGACCAGGTCACATTGTAGGGGCTGCCGCCGTAGGTCAGCGTTATCCCCGCGGCATTGGGGGTTTCCAGCTGCAGGCGGCCTTTGACGCCGAAGGTACCGGTTGAGACGCCGTAGACCACATCGGCGTTATCCGCATCGGCGACCTTGATCTTGCCCTGGGTCGAGAGCTCGGTATTGTTGGCAATAAACCAGTTCCAGGTAAGATTGCTTGCGGCGACGCCGGAAACCAGCGCCGACCAGTCCGTGCCGTTATTGGCGGAATAGAGGATATTGACGGCGGTGATGTTGCCTTTGCGGGTCCAGTTGACCGCTTCGGTCGTGCCCAGGTCCCAGCTCTCCCCTCCCGCCGGCCGGGTAACGGTCAGATTGCCGCGGATCGAGAAGAAACTGGCGCCGGTATCGTTGGCAAAACTGTTCGCCGGATCCTTGACGCGCACCTTGCAGAAGTTGGAGAGTGTGCCGCCCGGCACCGAAGCCCAATAATACGTTCCGGTATTGGGCACGGTATTGTCGCCGCCGGTTGCCACGAAATTCCAGTTAGAGCCGGAATCGGTCGAATATTCGAGCGTCACGTTGGAAACACCCAGGCCCTGTTTCGCCCAGGTGATATTGTAGGGATCCTGGGCGTAAATAATGTCCCCGTTCTCGGGATGCGTGATATCGAAAGAGGCGATGACGTCGAATGTGGCATTGGACGTATCGTTGACGACCGTCGGATTGGAAACATCCTCAACCCTGACCAATGCCTGGTTGGAAACCTGGGTGTTATTATCGATATCCCAAGGCGCGGTGCCGTTGACGCCGGGAACGGGCGAGCCGATCGCGATCCAATCCGAGCCGTTGTTCAATGAATAATACGGTTGGACCGAGGTGACCGACGTAGCGATCCAGGTGATCGACTGGTTCGACCCGACCTTGAGATGCTGGCCGCCGTTGGGGGAAACGACCTGCAGGGAACCGACGATATTGAAGGTCGCCGAAGTGCCGTTGATAGCCGGGTTGTCGGCGTCCGAAACGCGCACCTTGCCGTTGATCGTGGCGGTCGTCGGCACCAGCGGCCAGACATACGTGGTGCCGTTGGCCGCGGCGATGCCGTTCTCGATCGTCGTCCAGTTGGCGCCGCCGTTGGTGGAGTATTCGATGTTGACCGAGCTTAAGACCGAACCGGTAGAGGACCAGCGGATCGGGGTGTTGTTGGAATTGACCACGACGTTCTGTCCGGAAGTCGGCTGGGTAACGTTGATCACGCAGCGTACGGCAAAGGTGCCGTTGGAGGTGTCGTTTACATCGGCAAAGCCGGTGCGGTTATCGCCGACGCGCACCAGCATCTGCTCGCTCTTGATCGTGCCGGGGATCGGCGTCCAGTTGTAGATATTGAGGCCCTCGACGCCGGTGACCGTATCGGTGATGGTCGACCATCCGGTGCCGCCGTCGGTGGAATACTCGAGCTTGACGGGGCTGACCGTCCCGACCGCGTTCCAGCGGATCTGGCGGGTCGTATCGCCGACATACCAGGTCTCGTTGCCGTTGGGTGCGACCACCGAGACGCCGCCCTTGATCTTGAAGGTGGCGTTGGAGGTGTCGTTGACGTCGATCGAGGAGTTGCCGGTCTGCGTCGAGACCCTGACTAGGACGCTTGAGCTGATCGCATCAGGGACGGTCCAGTTGAAGGTCTGGGTGGCATTATCGGCTCCGGCCGCAGGAGTATCGATACTGGTCCAGTTCGTCCCGCCGTTTGAGGAATACTCAAGGAGGACGTCTCCGGAATAGGAACCGGTCGGCTTCCATTGGATCTGCTGTTCGGTGCCTTTGACGAAGGTCTGCCCGCCGTTGGGAGCAACCACCAGCATGCCGCCTTTGATGGCAAAGGTATTGTTCGAAGTATCGGTCACCGAAGCGTCGCTGGAATCGGTGATCTTGAGGCTCAGGTTGGTGCCGATGGCATCGGGCACGGACCAGGCATAGGGGGTGCCGGCGGAAGCATTCACGTTATCCTGGATGATCGTGGCGTTCGGCCAGGTCGCGCCCGCATCGGTCGAATAGCGCAGGTTGACCTCCTGGATGCTGCCGAAGCGCGTCCAGGTGATGTTGTACGCCGGGCCGCCGTAGGTCAAGACGATCCCCGCATCCGAAGGCTGCGTGACTTCAACACGCCCCTTGATCCCGAAGGTGCCTCCGGAGATACCGTAGACGATATCCGGATTCGCCGAATCGGCGACCTTGATCTTGCCCTGGGTCGTGGTCTGTGTCACCGGGGTGATATTCCAGACCCACCCTAAAGCAGAGGCGTCGGCGCTTGCCGTCAGCGCCGTCCAGTTCGTGCCGTTATTAGAGGAATAGCTGATATCGACGCCGGTGATATTGCCCTTCTTGGTCCAGTTGATATCCTCCAGCGTGCTTAAGTTAAAGCTCTCCCCTCCCGCCGGCCGGGTCACGGAGATACTGCCGCGCAGGTAGAAATAGCCGGCGCCGGCATTGACCGCGTTGGGCTGGCCGGGATCGGTGATGCGGATCTTGCAGTATTCCGAGAGCGAATTGCCGGGTACCGACGCCCACAGATAGGTGCCGGTATTGGGGACCGTGTTGTCCCCGTCGGTCTTGACGTAGCTGTAGTTATTGCCGTAATCCGTCGAGTACTCCAGGGTGACGTTACTGACGCCCAGGCCCTTCTTCGTCCAGGTGATATTGTACGGCTCCTCGGCGGTCACCACGTCCCCCGACTCCGGATGCGTCACATCAAAGACCGCGGTGACGTTGAGCGTGGCATTGGAGACATCATAGACGACGTTGGGATTGTTGGCGTCGGCGACCCGGATCAGGGCGGCGTTGGAGACCTGCGTATCGTTATCGATAACCCACTGGTACGAGGCGTTGGCGCCGGGCGCCTGGTCGATCAGGGTCCAGTTGGTCCCGTTATTGAGGGAATACGAAACGTTGACCAGGCTCACGGCCGATGCCGACCAGGTCACGAACTGGGTGCTGCCTGCCGGCCAGTTCTGCCCGCCGTTGGGGCTGTTGAGGATCAGCCTGCCGATGATGTTGAACCGCGGCGATGTCGCCGTGACATTGACGATGCCGGTATCCACGTCATAGACCCTGATGCGCGCATCCGCGGAGGTCAGCGTCGGCACCAGCGGCCAGACATAACTGGAGCCGCCGGCGACCGGGACGTTCGTCTCGATCGTCGTCCAGTTAACGCCGCCGTTGGTGGAATATTCGACGTTGACCTGCTGGAGCGCGGTGCCGGTATAGGTCCAGCGGATCGGCGTCGTATTCTCGGTGTTGGCGGTAACGTTGGCATCGAGCGCCGGCTGGGTTATCGTGATCTGCGGCCGGATGCGGAAGGTGGCATTGGAGGTATCGGTGACGCTGGCGGAAAATGCCGTGCGGTTGTCGGAGACCTTGATCAGGCAGTAGTCGCTCTTGAGGGTCTCGGGTATCGGCGTCCAGTTATAGGTATTGCTGCCGTTGACCCCGGAGTAGGTGTTGGTGATCGCCGTCCAGTTGCCGCCGTTATCGAGCGAATACTCGATCTTGACCGGATTGACCGTGCCGGTGGCAAACCAGGTGATCTGGCGGTTCGTATCGTTGACGTACCAAAGCTCGTTGCCGTTGGGCGACTGAACCTGGATGTTGCCGCGGATACGGAAGGTGGCGTTTGCGGTATCATTGACGTCGACCACGGCGTTGCCGAACTGCGTATTGACGCGGATGAGGGAATTGGTATTGATATCATCGGGCACCGGGTCCCAGTACCAGGCCTGGGTGACGTTATCGGCGCCGGCATTTGCCTCGCCGATCTCGGTCCAGTTGGCGCCGGAGTCGTTGGAATAATAGATCTTCACGAACCCCGGATAGGTCCCGGTCGGCTTCCACTGGATCGACTGGTTGGTCCCGACGACGATATTCTCGTTGCCGTTGGGAGAAAGAACCGAGATCCCTCCCTTGACGGTGAAATTTTCGGTCGAGACATCGAAAACCGTCGGGTTATCGACGTCGGATACGTTGACCTTAAGGGTCGTCCCGATCGCATCGGGGATCGTCCAGCCGTAGGGGCTGGCGTTGGCATTGGTGCTGTTGATGATCAGATAGGGGTAGGTC
Organism: uncultured Planctomycetales bacterium; assembly: GCA_964579435.1. Classification (GTDB taxonomy): domain Bacteria; phylum Omnitrophota; class Gorgyraeia; order Gygaellales; family Profunditerraquicolaceae; genus CAZOGI01. The sequence continues at coordinate 78,891 of CAZOGI010000007.1, read as the reverse complement.
GAGCCGCCGTTGGCGGAGTAGCGCAGGCGCACGTTCGCAATGGCGCCGTAGGGCGCCCAGGAGATATTGGTGGTGCTCAGATTGTCGTAGGTCAGGACGATCCCGGCGGCGTCCGGCTGCGAGAGGTCCAGGCTCCCCTTTACCTCGAACGTCGAGTTGGAATCGTCGTAGACGATGAGCGGGTTCCCGGAATCGGCGACGCGAATCCGGGCCAGGGTGCTGGTCTGGATGCTGGGAGTGATATTCCATTCCCAGATAAGGCTGCCGGCGGCGAGGCTTGAAGCCAGCCCGGTCCAGTTGGTGCCGTTATTGGCGGAATAGCTGATATCGACGTTGGTGATGTTGCCTTTCTTGGTCCAGGTGATGTTGCGCAGGTCCCCGATCTGCCAGCTCTGGCCGCCGTTGGGCGCGCCCACCTGCAGCTGGCCGCGCAGATAGAAATAGCCGGCGCCGGTATCGGTCGCGTTGGCGTTAGCGGGATCGGTCACGCGGACCTTGCAGTATTCGGAGAGCACATCTCCCGGAACGGTCCAGGTATAGGTCCCGGTGTTGGGCACCGTATTGTCGCCGTCGGTCTTGATATAACTCCAGTTGAGGCCCTGATCGGTGGAATACTGCAGCGTGACGTTACTGACCCCCAGGCCTTTCTTCTCCCAGGTGACGTTGTAGGGGTCTTCGGCGATCACGACGTTGCCGCTTTCCGGAGTGGTGACGTTGAACGCCGCGATGATGCTCAACGTGGCGTTGGAGACGTCAGAGACCGCCGCCGGATTGAAGGCATCCTCTATCTTAATGAGCACCTGATTGGAGACCTGGGTATCGTTGTCGATCGCCCAGCCGTAGGAGGCGTTGGCAGCGGCGATCTGTCCGAGGTCGTTCCAGGCAGAACCGTTGTTTATGGAATACGAAAGATTCACCAGGCTGACTGCCGCCGAAGACCAGGTTATATACTGGGTCGAGCCCGCCTTCCAGTTCTGGCCGCCGTTGGGGCTGTTGAGGATGAGCTTGCCGATGATGTTGAACTGGGGGGAAGTGGCGGTGACGTTGACAAGGCCGGTGTCCACGTCGTAGACCCGGATGCGGGCGTCGCTGGAGGTCGTCGTCGGCACCAGCGGCCAGACGTAGAAGGTGCCGTTCTGCACCTGCACGTTATTCTCTATCGCGGTCCAGTTGACGCCGCCGTTGGTGGAATATTCGACGTTGACGCGCTGGATCGCGGTGCCGGTGTAGGTCCAGCGGATCGGCGTCGTATTCTCGGTATTTGCGGTAATGTTGGCGTTGAGCGCCGGCTGGGTGAGCGTGATCTGCGGCCGGATACGGAACGTCGCGTTGGAGACATCGGTAACCGTCCCATTGAAGGCCGTGCGGTTATCCGAGACCCGGATCAGACAGTAGTCGCTCTTCAAGGATTCGGGTATCGGCGTCCAGTTGTAGATATTGTTTCCTTCCAGGCCGGTCAGGTTGTTGATGATCGTGGTCCAGTTTCCGCCGCTGTCGAGGGAATACTCGATACGCACCGGGGTGACCGTACCGGTTGCGCTCCAGCGGATCTGGCGGTTCGTATCGTTGACGTACCAAAGATCCCCGCCGTTGGGCTCCTGGACCGTGATGGCGCCGGCGATCATAAAGGTGGCATTAGAGGTATCGTTGACATCGACCGTCGCATTGCCGATCAGGGTCGAAACCTTGACCATGCCGTCGGCGGTGAAATCGTCGGGGACCGTCCAGTTGTGAAGCTGGGTCATATTGTCGCCGCCGGCAGGCCGCTGGGTGATATTGATCCAGCTTGAGCCGCTGTCATTGGAGTATTGCAAAAGCACGTTGCCCGCATAGGTGCCGGTCGGCTTCCACTGTATCGCCTGGGTCGCGCCCTTGACCAGGGTCTCTGCGCCGTCCGGGGAGAGCAGCTGGATACTGCCCTTGATCGCGAAAGGATCGCTCGACTCGGCATAGACCGTCGGATTGTCGAGGTCGGAAACATTGACCCTCAGCGTCGGGCCGATCGAATCGGGAATCGTCCAGGAATAGGGGCTGGAACCGGCGGCGGTGGAATTGCTGATCGTATACGGATAGGTTGCGCCGTTGTTGACGGAGTAGCGGATGCGCACGTTGGATATTCCGCCGTAGGTGGTCCAGCTGATGTTGTAGGCGCTGATATTGTCATAGGTGAGGACCACGCCGGTGCCGTTGGGAGCCGCAAGACTGACCGCGCCTTTGACCTGGAACGAATTATTCGAAAGATTGTATACGATGAGCGGGTTGGAGGCATCTTCGACCTTGATCCGGCCCAGGGTGGTCGTGACGGTGGAGGTCGTGATGTTCCACTCCCAGGTCCCCAGCGCGGCGCCGACACCGGTGGCAAGGTCGGTCCAGTTCGTGCCGTTATTCGTCGAATAGCTTAAATTGACGGCGGCGATATTGCCCTTCTTGGTCCAGGTGATATTGCGCAACTCACCTATCTGCCACCCTTCTCCTCCGTCGGGCGAGGTAACGTCTACCTTACCGCGCAGGTCAAAATACCCGGCGCCGGTATCGTTTGCATTGGGCTGGTTGGGGTCGCGCATGCGCAGCTTGCAGTAGCTTGAAAGCACCGCACCCGGAACGGTCCAGCTGTAGGAGCCGGTATTGGGCACGGTATTGTCGCCGTCGGTCTTGACGTAGCTCCAGTTGATCCCGGCCTGCTCGGTCGTATATTCGAGGGTGACGTTGTTGACGTTTAAGCCTGCCTTGGTCCAGGTAACGCTATAGGGCTCTTCGGCATAGGCGATATCCCCCGACTCCGGATGGGTGATATTAAAGACCGCGGTCACGTTGAAGATGTTGGCCGAGACGTCAGAGACGACGTTGGGATTGAAGGCATCCTGGATCCTCACCCGGGCTTCGTTGGAAACCTGGGTGTCGTTATCGATCACCCACGGGTAGGAAGCGTTGGCGGCGGCAACCTGCCCCAACGGGGTCCAGGCAGAACCGTTATTGAGCGAATAGGAAACATTCACCAGGCTTACCGCGGCCGAGGTCCAGGTGATGTACTGGGTCGTACCGACCGGGAAATTCTGACCGCCGTCGGGGCCGGAGAGGATGAGCTTGCCGACGATATTGAACTGCGGGGAGGTGGCGCTCACGTTGACGATGCCGGTGTCGACGTCATACACCCGCACCCGCGCATCGCTCGTCGTCGTCGTCGGCACCAGCGGCCAAACGTAGAAAGAGCCGTTCTGAACGGGGACGTTATTCTCGATCGTCGTCCAGTTGACGCCGCCGTTGGTGGAATACTCGACGTTCACCTGATTGATCGACGTACCGGTAGAGGTCCAGCGCAGCGGCGTGGTATCGCTATTGGCGGTGATATTGGCGTTGAGGCTCGGCTGGGTTATCGTGATCTGCGGCCTGATCCTGAACGTGGCATTGGAGGTATCGGTGACGATCGAAGCAAAGGCCGTGCGGTTGTCCGAGACGCGGATAAGGCAGTTGTCGCTCTTGAGGCTCTCGGGGACCGGGGTCCAGTTGTAGGCATTGATCCCCTCAACGCCGGCGACGTTATTGGTCAGCGTCGACCAATTGCCGCCGTTATCCAGGGAATACTCGATCTTGACCGGCGTGACCGTGCCGGTTGCGCTCCAGCGGATCTGGCGGTTCGTGTCGTTGACATACCAGAGGTCCCCGCCGTTGGGCTCGATCAGGCCGATATTACCCTTGATCATGAAGGTGGCGTTCGAGGTATCGTTGACATCGACGGTGGCATTGCCGGTCTGGGTCAGGACCCGGACTACGGCGTTGGGCGTTATGTCATCCGGCACGGTCCAGTTGTACGCCTGGGTCACGTTGTCGGCGCCGGGAGAACGCGTGGTGATATTGATCCAGCTTGAGCCGCTGTCGTTAGAATACTGCAGGAGCACCGTTCCCGGATACGAACCGCTCGGCTTCCACTGTATCTGCTGGGTCGTTCCCTTCACCACTTCCTCGGCCCCGTCCGGGGCGATAACCTGGACGGCTCCTTTGATTGCGCTGGCATTGGCATTGGTGAAGGAGGTGTCGGGGTTGGAGGCGTCTTCGATACGGAAATACAGCTGCGGGGTCGTCTTGATCTGGTCGGCAACCTGCCAGAGGCGGTACGTCGTGGTTACGTTCTCCCCTATCTGGTACCAGTCGGCTTTGTCGTTATACGAGACATAGACGTGGTATTTGCTGACGTTGCCCAGCGTGCTCCAGGTGATGTTGTAATTCGAGCCGACCACCATGGAGGAGCCGGCCGACGGAGGGTTGGGCGCGGTCATGCTGATGCCGCTCTTGATGGTGAATGAACCGTTGGAGGTATCACTCACGTACCCGTAGGTCAAACTCTGCACCTTTATCCTGCCGCTGGTGGAAGGCGTAAAGTCGGTAGGAATACTCCAGCTCAGCGAACCGGCTGAAGCGGAGACGGTATTATTGATAATATAGGTATAATTATCCGCTCCCCCGTTGCCGTCATAGGTGATATTGAGCGTACCCAGGGACCCGTGCGGGGTCCAGGTGATGGGCACCGCAGCGCCGCCGATCGAATAATTCTCGCCGCCGTTGGGCGTCAAGAGCTGTATGGCTCCGGTGATATTGAAATACGGCGAGTTGGTGTACGTCGTCGGGTATAAGTCGCTCGTCACGCGCACGCGCTTATTGGCGCCGGGGATCTTATCCGGGACCGTCCAAAGGGAAGTCGTGCCGTTGACGCCGGAGGCGACGGTATCGTTGAAGTTTATCCCGTTATCGGCGTAGGTGATGGTGAAATTGCCCAGGGTCCCGTGCGGCGTCCACTGGAGGATATACGAATCATCAACGGTCAGGTTTTCGGCCGAGACAGGCTTGACGATATCGATCTTGCCCTTGACCGTGAAATCCGAGGAATTGGCCATTGCCTGGCCGGTGGTATTCGAATAATAATTAGCCACGCGCACCTTGACCGCACTGCCGATGGCGTTCGGCACCACCCACGGATAGGTCCCGTTGACGCCGGAGACGGTCCAGGGCTCCGGGTCGGTCGGGATCTTGGTCCAGTTGGCCTGGTCCTGGCAACCGGCGGTGCAGTAATACAGGTGTACCCGGGAGACCGAACCGTTCATCACCCAGGTGATATTCTCGGTGTCATCGACCGCGAATTCATCGGTAACCAGCGGCCGGGTGATCTCGAAACGCGGCACGACCGTAAAGTTGCTCGCCGATTGATCGGTCGTGTTGGCATCGAAATACACCCGCACGCGCATCTGATCGTAGAGCATGTTGGGGTTCGCCGAGAGCACGTTGGAAACGTTCCAGGTATAGGTGCCGTTGGAGGCATTGACGGTAGCGATGGTATCGTTGTAATTGGCGCCGTTATCCGTCGAATACTGGATCTGGATATCCCCCATCCTGGTTCCGGTGCGCGACCAGCTGATGGTCTGGTTCGTATGGACCTGCCAGATCTGGCCGCCGTTGGGGGCGGTCAGGTCGAGGGAGCCGCGGATCGCCAACAGATTGTCGGAGGAGTCGTTGGTATAAGCTTCCTGCCCGACCTGATACACCTTGATCCGCACATCCTCACTGATCTGGGCATCGGAAGGGATCGGCCAGGTGTACGAATAGTTGTTCGCGGCAGGACAGCTCTGGTTCGTAATGAAATACTCGGTACCGTTGATCGTATAGGTAAGGTTGACCTCACCCAGCGAGCCGACGGTCGTCCAGTTGATCGTCACATTGCCGTCAGCGCCGGCGCCGCCGATATGGTAGGCCTGCGGCCCGTTGGGCGCGGTCAGGACAATATTGCCCTTGATGCCGAACGGTTCGGAATCGTCGTAGAGGGAGGAGTTCTGAGTCCAGGTAATCCGGACGACGCCGTTTGAAGTGATGGAATCGTTCACTACCGGCCACGGCCAGATCTCGTTATTCGCCACGACGTTCGTGGCCAGGACCGTGACGTTGGGCGTGTCGCTGAAATTGCCGTAACGGGCGAAGCTGATATTGACCAGATCGCCGTCGGGGAAACCTTCGGCGTTCCAGCTGACACTGGTTGAGGTATTGCCGACGCGTAAAGTATCGGTTGCGTTGGGACGTTCAACCGTCAGCTTGCCGCGGATAGTGACGTTATACACCGCATCATCAAAGGGGACACCGGGGGTGAAATCACCGGAGTAGTTGGCGACGCGGATGATGACCGATTCGTTGATCGCCCCGGCGGGGATCTGCGCCCAGGTGTAGGCGCTGGAGTTGACGCCGCTGTCGTTGGCGGGGACGCCGTTCGTCGGGGTGATATGGTCCCAGGCGGTGCCGTTATAGTACCAGGCATGTACCGTGCTGAGCGTACCGTGGATGGTCCAGTTGATATACATCGAGTCATTGATGAAGTAGGGACCGGGGGAATCGGGCTTGTTGACGGTAATGAAGGGGCTGACGACAAAGGTAGCATCGGATTCGTCAGAGGCGGCAAGGCTCATGTCATCCTGAACGCCCTGGATCGAGATCCGGACCAGGTCATTGATCGCCCCGATCGGCACCTCCCACTGATAAGTGCCGTTGGTGACTCCGGCGTCATAATTGCTGGCGATCACCCCTCCCCCGCCGCCGGCAAAAGTATAGTTGATGTTCACCAGGTTCGAACCGAGCCCGGTCTTGCTCCAGTTGCCGAACTTATCCCAGGTGATCGAGCGGTTCTCCGAGGCGTACCAGGTGACGTTGGTGTTGGGAGAGGTAATCACCAGGCGCGGCTTGATCGTGACGCTCGAGGAGGATTCGGCCTTGACGTCCGCCTGATCGGCGTTGATCGCAACGCGGAAAGAAACGGTTGCGTTGATGATATCGGGGACGCTGGGGATATCCCAGGAACAGGCCGTATCGTTGCCGTCGGCACAGTTGGCGGAAGCGGTCGTGATCGCATCCGAGGTCCCGGGCAGGAGGCGCGAGAAAGAGGAACCGTCGAGTGAATAGGTAATATTGAAAGATGAGTACGAGAGGTTACCGTACTTGTTCCAGCTGATCGTGCGGTTGGCATCGGTGTGGTACCATTCGCTTCCGGCGGAGAGCGTCACATTGGTGATATTGCCCTTAATGACAAAGGGACCGTTTGAAACGTCCAGGGTCCTGCCGCCGTAGGTGCTGTTGTACGTCGAATTGGTATTGATGACGGCGATGCGCAGCTGGTTGCCGATCAGGTTGACGCCGTTTATGTCCGCGGGGATATCCCAGGTATAGGTACCGTTATTGGCGGTGCCGTTATAGGAGGCATTCACCACATCGGTCGTGTTGACGTAGAGGGAATAGTTGAACCCGTCGGAGCTGTTGGTCGTGTTGAGCTTGACGGCAACCGGATGCGTACGCACCGCGTCGGCGCAAAGCCAATCGATCGGCTTGGTATCGCCGACGCGCCACACTTCGGGAGTACTGTAGTTGCCGGTGCCGTTATCGCCGTTGGGGCTTAAGACATCCAGAGGCGGGAATTCGACGACGTAGGAACTGACATACACGGTTGCGTTCGTGGCATTACGGAAGAACCTGAGGTTGGTGTCATTGGTGAGCGCCGCAGCGACACGGGAGGCGCCGTAACTGACCGTATTCAAACCGCCGCCCACCGAGACAAGCTCGATACTGCGGGTCGGATCAACCGCAGCGACCGTTACGTTGGTCGAGGTGCCGCCTCCCGAAGCGATCGTCGTGCGGTTAGTCTGGACATACCCCGAATTGTTGAAGGCGACCACATACCAGGGGATATAGAGGTTGCTGGGGTTGCGCGTCCCGACGCGGGTAAGCTGCAGGTTGGTGCTGTTGGAGAGCAAACCGTCGACCAGATAGACCGTTTCGTTGCCTGCCAGATTGGCGTTGTAATCGGTGTTCGTGGTCTGGCGCGTTTCATTACCGGACTTGCGGGAGAAAACCGCAAACGCTTTGTTGATATCGACTTCGGAGATGCCTTGATTATACTGGGTCGTCGAATTGGCAAAAATCGTCGTTCCGTTCTGCACGGTAACGTCACGGTCGAATTCAATCGCCTGAAACACCAGGTCCGCGTTATACCCAGCGGCACCGCCGGTCTCCCCGCGGCGCAGATTCACGACGGTCGCGTTTAGAAAACTGGCGCTGAAGAGCGTCCGTTCGTTCTCGCCGGTATTGGTATTGTAGACTTTCCACGTCAAGAGCTGGAAGGCGCGTGAAAGATTCCCGATGCTGGCAATGGTGATATTCTTACCCAGAGAGGTCTCGGCCAAAGTCGTCAGACCGGACGTTACGTTCACTCCCGAGACAAATTCAGCGATAGTGTAATTAACATAGACCGCCGGGTTGGCGCGGTAGTGGGCGAAGACCACGTGTGTCGGATCATCGATCATGCCGAAAACATCGCCGATCCTGGTGTCCTCGGAGTTGAGAGAATTCGACATGATAAGGAAAGCATGATCTGGGTTGATCGGTTCCCCCCCCAGAAGGCTGTCCGTAGTAATGGTATCGCCGTTGGGGTCTTCAAGGTCAACCGTAGTGATTTCAGCGGTCGTATTGAAGATATAGGAACCGCGGATGACGCGCTTTATCTGGTAGGCCTCTGAATTGGTGCTGCTGAGCCAAAAGACGGCAGCGCTGACCCCGATCAGCAGGAAAAGGAACAGATACGTTTTATGCTTTCTGATCTTTACCCACATATGCGCTTATGCGCCTCCGTCACTGACCAAGACATCCATCCCCTGTCCTTCGGGCGTGCTCTGACGCGGCACGGGAGCAGCGCCTTTTTTCAAGAAAGAGACCGTTTTGGCTTTGTTGGTGGTGCGCGAACCGGCCTCATCGGTAACCGTCTCTTCCTCATACTGCACCCGCACCATGTCGAACTGCTTCAGCTCATCCCAGGAACGGACATGATCAAGCTTAACGCCCGCGGGATCGACCGTCAGGTGGATCTCGGCCTCATCCGCATTGGTGGCGTCAAGATAGTACGTCACCGCGATAAACCGTTTCCCGATCCCGGCAATGCGCCCCTGGACTTCCTTAGTCGAGCGGACTTTCTTGGGCTGCATCCGGACCGCCGCCGGCTGGGCACGCGTCCCTGCCGCATCTTTGGGAGCTGCCTGCGCCTGAGACAGGCACACCCCGCCCACCAGGATGCCGGCCAAAAGCAGGAAGAGTCTTTTCATTTCGCCACCCTATAGTACCCGGGGCTCTTGAAGGTCACCCCTTCGGAGTTCCCGTCCGCAAATTTCTTCCTGAAAACCCCCCGCATACCCCCCTGCTTGACCTCCCCGCGCCAGAAGATCACGTCGCCTTTGGGATTGCGCTGCATCGTCTCCCAGACCAGGAGCCCGTCCTCCTGAAGATGCGCGGAATAGTTGGAGGGGACGAACCCTTCGGTGAGGAAATAGTCCGAACGCACCGTGTTGTTGAGGAAAGTGATCTTGTCATAACGGGGATAGGCGCCGCGCGTACCCTTGTCGGGAACCAGCTCCGTGATCCATTCGGTCGCGTCGATATCCTTCAGCTCCTCGGTCAGGGGAGCTTCGTTCTTGATGATCACCACCGGCGACGAGGGGACGGCGGGCTGGGGTTTCTGGTAATACAGCACCCCCGAGACCGCCCCGGATAAAACCACCAGGAGCGAAAAGGAAAATGCCGGGCTCATCGACCACTGGGAAACGCGCTCCTGCGCGTCGCGGTTCTCGATCTCCTGCTCGATCGAACCGACAAACGCGCCCGATCCCAGGATCGCCTCCGAGGTAAGTTTCTTGGCGAGCGCGTCCAGCTCCTGCCGGGTCACCGCGCTCAAGAGATCCGCGTACCCGCCCGCCGAAGCTCCCGCCAGGCGCGCAACACCGAGCGCCTCGGCGATCTCGGAGCCGATGTCAACCAGCTGGGCTCCCAGATACCCCGCATTGCGCTCTTTCAATGCGGAGTCGCTCGCGCAGGCATAGGCAAGGGCGCTGGAGGAAAAATATTCGAACGGCTCGCGCGCCAGCCCCTGGCGGACGGGGCTGGTGTGGATGTAATGGATCACCTGCATCAGGTACGGCTCCTTCTCCACGACAACCGACTTGAAACGTTCGCGGAAGAGATGGCCTTTGCGCGCGTAGCGGCCGTTGTAGTACTTGGTGTAGGAAGAGCTCAGGTCATGCATCAGCATCGAAAGCGTCTCTCCTTCTTTCAACTCGACCAAAAGGTTGACGCTGCCGGGAAACAGTCCGTAGGCGAAGAGTTTGAACCCGTACTGCTCTTTATATTTCTTAAGCAACTCGCGGTACATCGCCCCGTCCTTTTCATCCTGAAAAACTTTTTCACCAAGGCTGCCCTTTACAGAAATGAAATACAGACAATTCGAAAGATAAATTCTCGGTAACCGAGGCATATATTTTATTGCCCGTGCCTGGTACGCGCTCGGCCGCCTTCGAAATCAGGCCGGCGGTGCCTGGCACTTTGCCGGAAAAATAAAAAAATCCCAGGCAGTTTACCTGGGATCATGTGTTGAATATCCCGCGATGTCCGGCAACTTGCCTTTCCCGGAGATACTCCGGGACGCACAGCTTTGCGCCCTTCGATTACTCGAAGTTTGCCTTTTTCGAACACTCAAAGAATGTGTATAAGGTTCCTGGTTAAAGGATACCATAATCCGGGCGTCTTTGCAAGGCGCTGAATACGTCCCTTTTTTTGGCCATTTGCGAGCGCAACCCGATGTTATTTTTTTCCCTTCGTTTTCTTGGTTTTCTCGTCTGCCTTTTTCTCTTTTTCCTGAACGGGCGCAGCCGGCATTTCCGGCTTTACGGTCGAGAAATACTGGGATCTTTTCTCTCCCTTTTTCGGCTGCATGCTCACCACACCCTTCATCATCGTCTCGCGCAGTTCCCCGCGCAGAAAGACGATCCCGTCCTCCTCATTCACCTTCATCGTCTCCCAGATCACCAACCCGTCGTCCTGGGCGGTCAGCGAAAAGTTCGATTCGGCATAGCCTCTTTTGGCCAGAGACTGGGAATTGATCTTCCCGTCCTTGAAGGTGAAGACATCCGTTTCATAACCGCGGCCCCTGCCGTCCGCGGCGGTCAGATACACGGTCCACTCCTGGCCAGCCAGCGTCTCCTTGGCCTTCTCCATGGCCTGATTGCGGATGATGTCCTTTATCGACTGCTCGGCGGCGGCGCTCGTCTCCTGGACCTTGACCGCAGTCGGTTTCTTGCCTTCGGCCTCCTGGGCGGCGACGCACAGAGGGACCGCAACGACGATTCCCGCGATGATCACGAAAACCTTTTTCATCTGCCTCCTCCTGTCTTATATGTTCTGACCCCTGCTTGTTTTTTCAGTTGCGCAAGCCACGCGGCAAGGGCGCCGAATTTTTGGTGACGCTCTACCTGCGCGCGCAGCGACTCTTTCACGTTTTCGAATCCTTTCCGGTCGGCCGGTTTCTTTTCAAGGACCTTGCAAACCCCGTAACCCTTGTACACCGGCACCGGAGGATACACCCCATTCGTATTATAGCGCATCATCCGTTCGCATGCAAGCCGCGGGATTTTCCACAGGTCGATCAAAAATTCCGTCGATACGAAACCGGGCCGCCGGAACCGCTCGGGACTCTTTTTCTTTTGCTCCTGCCATTTCTCGTCGGAGAAACGGGCTTCGCGGAAAAACGCTGCCGCCTCCCGCCGCGTGTCAAACTGCGCAAGCTCGACGCTGAGGGAACTGCGCTCCTTGGTGTATTCGGCGAGCGCTTGAGCGTCGCTGACCTGCGGCTTGACGCTTTCAAAAACCTCTTCTTTGAGCTTCTGTATCTGCAACAGATGCCTGACCTGGTTCTGAAAAAGCTCTGGGCTTGCCCCGAGCTTCTCCTTAAGCCATGCGGCGAATTTCTCTTTGTCCAACCTCCAGTCGAAATCAGCCTTTTCCTCTTTCAGGATCCTGGAGACTTCATCGGCGAGCGTTTCGTCTTTTATCTGGACTCCCCTGCGGAACGCTTCATAAGAGAGTATCAACTGCTCCCAGACCTGATCCTCGAATTCTTTTTCGTCTTGCGGCTTTTGGCTTCCCGGCGGTATCCCGAAAACGGAAACAACGCCGCGGACAAAAAGATAATTCTGTATAGGCACCGGGACACCGAAAAATTCCCCCGCATACTCTTTTGCCTGTTGCGGGGAAACCTCAACCTCCTGCCGCCAGACCTCTCCTCCCGTTGCTTGTGCCTGATTGAGAAAGAACAAAGAAAAAACAAAACAATAGGAACAAAACCTTTTGCGGCACATACGGTTATTGAATCGGCTTCTTAGCTTCCCACGCCTCGTAGGTCATGATATATTTCTGCGCCCAGTCCTTGTCCTTGTCGTCTTTCTGGGCGTACTCAAGATACGTGCGCAGATGCTTTACCGCACGCGAACGGTTTCCCAGGTGCTCGGCGTAGATGTATCCGAGATTAAAATGCGCCTGCGCGTCTGCCGGGACCAACTCGACCGCGCGCTTGAATTCCGCGACGGCGCGGGAAAACTCCTTGCGTTTCATATAAAAGACACCCATATTGTAGTGCATGGTGCCGGTACGCTTGACCAGAACCTGGTTTTGCCGGGCCAGATCCGCCATATGCCCCGGAGCGTCAATGATCCGATCAGCCAAATGGTCGCTGGTCTTTTCCGCTTTTTTATATGCCGCACCGAGCTCTCCGGCTTTTTTGCTCAATGCCGCCACTTCCTGCTGCAAAACCCGATTCTCTTCCTGCGACTGAGCCAACTCGTTTGAAAGACGCTTCAATTCCTTGGATTGCGATTCCTTCTCTTTCTTCAAACCCGCATTCTCTTCTTCCAGGCGCCGCGATCCGGTTTTGTTCTTCTCTTCATCCAAAGCAACCTGTAATCCCGTTTTTTCGATCAAGATCGCATCTTTTTCTTTTTCAGTCACTTTAAACTTTTCAGTAATCGAATCCAGCTGATACTGCGCGGATTTACGCGCTGTTTCGCTTTCTCCAAGATCCCGGGATACTTTAGCCAGATCCGCCTTCATCCCCTGCGCTTCTTTCTCCAAAGCCGCGGCCTTTTCTCGCTCGGCAGAAAGCTCCTTTACCTGAGCAGCAAGCCGCGCCTGCTCAGCCGTGGCTGCAGTAAGCTGTTTCTGCAGGGTCGCTGCCTCTGTCTGCGCATTTTCAAAACTTGCCTTGAGATCCCCTCCCTGTCTTACAAGGCGTTCGTATAAACCCGTTTGCTGCCTCAGCTGTACCGAGAGTTGCCGCAACCGCATCCCCATGAGCGAGATCACGAGCAAAAGTACCAGGATAATGACGCCTCCCGCGCCGCCTAGCACAAGCGGGAGCCTGCCCTTATCCTTCAAAGCGGAAAATGCGTTCTTGACCGGCAACCCCCTAGGAAGAAAACTCATTCTTTTATCCCCTTCATCTTGATCGGCGGCTGGACAGGCGCAGCGATCGCCTCGCCCATCCCGGGATACTCGCGGTATTCCTTCGGCTGCACCTTGACCTGCGGCGCAGCCGGGACCGCCTCATTTTTTTTCGGGCCGCTGGAAATCTTTTCGTACTCCCGGTAATCCTTCCCGGGTTTCTCGCCGAAATAATGCTCCCCTCCCACCTGCAGCTGATCGCCGGAAATGATATGCGGAGTGATCATTACCAAAAGCTCCGTCCGGTCGGTCTTGTAGGTCCCGCTCTTGAAGGCATTGCCCACCACCGGCAGCTTCCCCAGGACCGGCGTCTGCGAAGCCGTATCCGTCTTCTCGTCCTTGCGCAGGCCGCCGATCAACAGGGTCGTGCCGTCGCGCATCATCACCGTCGTTTCGGTGACCGAGGTATCGATGATCGGGATCTTGTTGTTCGTCGGGGTCACCAGGATGGAGCTGACGCTGGAGATCTCGGGGCGCACCTTCATCGTGATCACCCCGTCATCGTTGATGTTGGCGGTCACCGACAGCTGTATCCCGACGTCCACGAACGTCACCTCTTCGGAGATCGTGCTGGTCGTCTGGCCGGTCGTCGTGGTCGTGGTGACATAGGCCTGGCGCTCGCCGATGTGTATCTTGGCTTCCTGGTTATTCACCACCACGATCTTAGGGTTAGAGAGGACCTTGGTCGTGCCGATCGTATCCAGGAACTGTAACAAGACGTCGAAGTCGCGGTCCACGCCGTTGAAGATACCCAGATGCAGACGCTCCCCGACCGTAACCTTGGAGCTGGCGCTCAACGAAGAAGTCGTATTGCTGAAAGGATACGAACCGATGTCCCCGCCGGTACCGTCGGGCTCGGCGGTGTTATAGTAGGAGGAGCGGGTCTGGAACGTCGGGGTGCTCGCCCCGGAGGTATTGACGATGAAAGGATACGAGCCCAGGTACGTCGTGCCGTATTTCTTGGCGATGCCGAAGAGCCCCTCCCATTCGAAACCCCGGTCCAGCTGGTTGCTGAGCTTGACCTTGACGATCTTGGCATCGATCATCACCTCTTTGGTCGGCTTGTCGAGGGAGACGATGAGCGCCTCGACCTCCTCCATGCGCTGCGCCAGGGCCTGCACGATAACCTGGTTGTTGCGCTCATCGGCCTTGATCGATCCGACCTTCTTGGCATCGAGGCGCACCTTTAAGATCTCCTCTACATCTTTCGCCTTGGCGTATTTCAAGACAAAAACACGGATCAGGTTTTCCTTCTCGAATTCCTTCAGCGCCGTCTCGATCTGCTCGATGTTGGCGGGGGTATCCATGATCATCACGTTGCCCGACTCCTGATCGACGAGCACCCGGCCGATCTCGCTCTTGAGGGCATCCAAGAGACTGAACGCCTGCTCGGGGATCGCGTAACTCAGCCGCAGTATCCGCACTTTGCGGATATCGGCGAAATTCCTCCCGTATTGCGCCTTATATTCGGCTTCGGTCATCACGCTGAAGATATCCCCGATACGCACCATTGCCAGGCCGTTTGAGCGCAGCATCAGGTCAAGCACATCCCGCAAGGCGACGTTATTGAGGCTCAACGTCACCCGGCCGGAAACGTTCTTGGTGGCCACGACATTCAGCTGCCCTTTGGTCGCGACGAATTTCAGGGCTTCCAGGATGTCGATATTGCGCAAATCCAGGGAAATCGGCATCTTAAACCGCTCTTCGACAGGAAGATTGCGCAGCGCTTCCTGCTCCTGCTCAACCCGCAGGGCTTCTTTTTCTTTGGCCTCGGCAGAGAGCGCGCCGGCCTGAGCATCAGGAGCAGCCGTAATCTCTGTAACCGCAGTCGGCTGCGGCTGTGCCGGGGCAGGCTTCTGTTCAGAAGCCGGTTTCTGCTCTTCCTCTATAAGCTCTTCCTGGGTCTCCAGGGTCCGCGGAGCCATAAAATCATTGGTCGTTGCCGATTGTTGCGCCCAACAACGCGCATCCCAAGGGAAAACCGGGAAAGAAAGAACAAAACAGCAGATGGTGGCCAGACTGATCACCCGTTTTAAACCAAAAAGGTATCTCATTGTCTAGTTAGAAGTTGGCTTCTCTTCCTGCCACTGTTCCCAGGTCAGGATGTACTTACGCGCCCGGTCCGCATCACGGTCAGCCGGATCAAGCAAAAGGTATCGTTTGAAGTGAAATATCGCCTTTGCCTTATTACCTATATATTCGGCATAGATCAAGCCGAGGTTGTAATGCGTCGAGGCATCATCCGGGTTAAGTTCAAGGACCTTCTGGAACTCAACCAACGCCTCTTTATATTCCTGACGCTGCAGGTACAAAACCCCGATGTTATAATGCAGAACCGCATTCTCTTTGACCAGCCGGTCTTTGAGCGGAGCGACCTGCGAAAGCTTTTTCTCGAAATCTCCGAGCTTATCCTTCAGGAACTTATTCTCTTCCAACGCCTTCTGACTTTTATCCCCTGTTTTGCGGCACTCGGAGAGATCCTTCACCAGACCGGCCGCAAGCTTTTCTTTCTCCTGGAACTGACCCTGCAGATGCGTCAGCTGCTGTTTGAGGCTGTCGATCTCGGTCTTGATCGTGACCGCCTGAGCGTCGGTTTCGGATACACGCGCCGAAAGTTGCTGTTTCAGCTGCGTAAGCTGAGCGATCTGGCTGTCCTTTTCCTGGATGGCGGAGAGAAGCTGCTGCAGCTGCCCTTGCAGGGTCGGCTCCTTACTTTTGGTCGTATCCAACTGCGACTGCAGGTCCTGTTTTTCGGTGCTCAGTTGCGAAATCTTCTGCTCGTACTCCTTCAGCTGCGCGCTGAACTGCTGGATCTGGCCTTCCTGGTATTTCTTTTCGGTCAAAAGCTGCGCCAGCTGTATCTCGGAGCTCTTCAGTTGCGCGGAGAGCAACTGCTTGCTCTCGGTCAATTCTGCGATCGTCTTCTCTTTCTCCTGAAGAGAAGCGGAAGACTGCTGGGTCCTGAACTGCAGTTGCGAACGCTCAGACTGGAGCTTTGCCAGCAAAACCTCATAATCCTTGAGTTTCGCCGAGAGCTCGGTTTTGCTCTGCGAGAATTCGGCGATCACCTTATCCTTTTCCTCTATTGCCGCCGTCAACAGCTGGATCTGTCCCCGCAGGCCCGATTTTTCGCTCTGCAGCTGCATGAGCTTATTCTCGTAATCGCGCACCCCGATCTGCAGGTACTGATCCTGGGTCTTGATGGCATCGAGCTTGCTCTGCATGCTCGCCTTTTCGGTATGGAGCTGGCCCAGACGCGTCTCCAGATCCTGCGCGCTCTCCAACCCTTTTTTCCGGGATTCGCCGATACCGGCAATGGACGTCTCCGCCTCTTTGAGCGCGGCAGCCAGTTGCTGGATCTGGCTCTTGAGGTTCGGCTGCTTGGCGCGGGACTCCTCCATCTCTCTCTGCAGCTTCGTTTTCTCCGACTGCAATTTCGAAAGCTTGACCTCAAAATCGCGCAACTGGCTGAAGAGCTGCTGCTTATTCTGCGTCAGGTCAGAGATCGAACGCTCTTTTTCCGCGACGGCGGCGCTGAGCTGCTGCGCCTGCTGCACGAGCGACTCTTTGTATTTGAATTCGTCGAGCTTGCCCTGCATGGCCGATTTCTCGGAGAGCATCTGCAGAAGACGCGCCTCGTACTCCTTCAGCTGCGTGCCCAGCTGCTCCTTGCTCTTGCTGAAATCGGCGATGACCGATTCCTTCTCCTGCAAGGCGGTAGCCAGCTGTTTGGTCTGCCCTTCCAGGGATTGCTCCTTGAAACGCAGCACGTCCAGCTGGCTCTGCAGGCTCGAGCGGTCGGTGGTGAATTGCCCCAGCTTTGCCTCATACTCTTTGAGCTGCCCGGCAAGTTGGGACTTACTCTGCGTCAGGTCGGCGATCTTCTGGTCTTTTTCGGCTATCGAGACGGTCAGCTGCTGGATCTGGCCCTGGAAGTTGTTCTTCTCCGTCTGGGCCTTGTTCAAACGGTCCTCGTATTCCTTGACCGACGACAATAAAGCCTGCTCGCGCGACTGCGAAGCCTCCAGCTGCCCCGAAAGGCTGACCTTTTCCTCCTGCAGTTGCCCCAGGCGAACCCCGTAATCCTGGGCCTGCGCCAGGAGCGCCTGCTTGTTCTGCGCCAGCTCGACGATCCCCTTCTCTTTTTCCTGGATCGATCCCTTCATCTGCTGCAACTGCGCCTGCAGGTCGGACTGCTCGGTCTTCAACTGCGCCAGCAGCGCTTCGTTCTGTCTCGTCTGATTGACCAGCTGCTCTTTGGTGCGGGAGAGCTCCGCGATCGTCTGATCCTTCTCAACCAGCGACCCGGCGAGGTTTTTGACCTGCGCCTCCAGGGAGATCTCCTTGCTGCGGGTCGCCTCGAACTGATTCTGCAGCGCCGCCTTATCGCTGGAAAGCTGCGCGACCTTGACCTCGTACTCCTGCACTTTCAGCGCCAAACGCTGGCGTTCGGCGGAAACATCGCTCAGAGACTTCTCCTTCTCGCGCAGCGCGGCAGAGAGCTGCTGCAGCTGCCCGGACAGATTCGAGCCTTCCGACTCGAGGCTGGCGATACGCGCCTGCAGCTCGACGACTTTGCTCTGCAGGGAATCTTCCTTGACCTTCGCCGCGTTCAGCTGGGTGAGCAGCGCGTCTTTCTCGCTCGCCAGCCGGGCGGCCTTGATCTCGCTCTCTTTCACCTGGGCGGAAAGCTGCTGTTTCACCGAGAGCAGCTCGCTTATCGAACGGTCTTTTTCAACCGTCGAAGACGCCAGGTCCTGGAACTGCGCCTGCACGGCCTTCTCCTTTGAACGCGACGCGCTCAGCTCATCCTCGATCTTGCCTTTTTCCTCATTCACCTTTGCCAGCCGCGCGGCGGTTGCCTGAACCTCGGTCTGCGCCTGCTGCCGTTCCTGCTGCAAGGCCGTCACCAGACGTTCTTTCTCTTGGAGGGCGGCTGATAGCTGCTGGTATTGCTGATTGAGGGAGCGGCCCTGCTCTTCATACTGGGAGATCTTTGATTCAGCCTCCTTCAACTCGCTCTGCAGGAACTGCTCCCGCGAACGAAAGACATCCCCTTGACCCTGCAGGACCGTCTTTTCATCCTGAAGGGAGCTGATGCGCGAATCCAGGTCCTTAATTTTCCCCTGCAACTGCAGGTTCTGCTGCTGCGCCTGCGCGATTGACTCGTCTTTTTTCGCCAGCTCCTGCTGCAGCTGGGCGTAACGGGCTGCCTGTTCGTCGGACTGCTGCTTGAAGGTATTCTCTTTTTCCTTTAAAGCCGCGAGCTCCTGGGCGATCTTATTACGCTCTTCCTGCAGCTGATTATAGCGGTTCTCGTTGCGGTTGACTTCGGAAACGCACTCTTCTTTAAGCTTCTGGTACGCCTGGCGGGCGATGTTCAACTGCTCTTTCATCTGTTCGAAATCGTCGAGCAGAACGTCGATCTTATGCCCGTACCCCGGCGGCTGCTGCGCCAGACCGGGGGAGAAAAAGCCGGCCACCAAAAGGACAACCGTCATCCCGATACGTATTCTTCCCATAGGTAAGCGCACCTTTTTAAACGGCATACCGATGCCCTTGTTAGTTATACGCCTTGGTCCCTTTTGCCATGAACTCGCCTTCGGGCCGCAATCCGTCGAGCGGCTGCGCGGGCTTGGTAAAAAAAAGCTCCGGCTTCAGCAGTACGCCCCCGTAGGGCTTGAACCCCTGGGAGGTCAGATCGTTCTGAAGGGGCACGAGCCGCAGGTCCTGCTGCGGCAGCTGCGGACGGAACACATCGAACTGTTTCACCGGTTTGACGTTGAGCTTATCGGTTGCTTTGGGGGGAACCAGCTTGTCCCCTTCGAAGATAACGGGAGTCAGCATGATCACCAGCTCCACCCGCTGTGTGGTCGCGGTCTTATTGCGAAAAAGGAAACCGACGAGCGGAATATTGCCCAGGATCGGGACCTGTTCGATCGTCTCGGTCTTCTCTTCCCGGCCCAGGCCGCCGATGATGACGGTCGAACCGTTCTTGGCGATAACCGTCGTTTCGGCAATATTGGTATCGATGATCGGAATGATGTTGTTGCTGGAACTGATCACCTGGCCGATGACGTTGCTGATCTCGGGCTTCACCTTCATCGTGACGTATCCGTCGTCGTTGATCTGCGGGGTGACCGAAAGGCGTATGCCGACGTCGACGTAGGTAACCTCTTCGGAGACCGTGGTGGTCGTGGTGCCGGTTGTGGTCGTCGTCGTCACATAGGCGCGCCGCTCGCCGATATGCAGCTTCGCCTCCTGGTTGTTGATGACCGCAATCGAGGGGCTGGCCATGACCTTGGATTTCCCCAGCGTCTGCAGCAGCTTGATGACGACGTCGAAGTCGCGCTTCCCGTCGACGATGCCGATATGGATCCGCTCTCCCGGGGTCACCTTCGTGCTGGCGTTGAGGCTGGCGGTCGTGCCGCTGAACGGATACGAGCCGATCTGCGGATTCGCCTGGTAATAGTCCGCCCGCGTCTGGAAGGTGGGGCTGGTAATCCCCGAAGTCAGGACGCTGAAAGGATACGAACCCAGGTACGCCATGCCGTACTGGCGCGCCAGGTCAAAGAGCCCCTCCCACTGCACGCCGGTATCGCGCTGGTCTGAGAGGACGATCTTGATGATCTTGGTGTCGATGAGGACCGCCTGGGTCTTTTTGTCGAGGCTGCGCACCAGCTCCGCGATGTTGTTCATGCGCTCGGGAAGCGTCTGCACGATGATCTGATTGGTGCGGTCATCCGCCTTGACCGTGCCGACTTTTTTGGCATCCAGCTGCAGCTTCAGCTGTTCCTCGATATCCTTGGCGCGGGCGTACTTCAGGTCAAAGACCTTCACCGTGCTCTGCTGCTCCATTGCCTGCAGCGCATTCTCGGCTTCGGCGATCTTCTCGGGGGTGTCGATGAGCATGATCGCCCCTGATTCGGGATCGGCGATCAGACGGCCGATCTCGCTTTTGAGGCCTTCCAGGATGCTGAATGCCTGCGAGGGGATGGCGTATTTGAGCCGGAAGACCCGCACCAGGCGGCTATCGAAGAAATTTTTCCCGAACCGCTGCCGGTACTCCGGTTCGGTCATCACGTTGTAGATGTCGCCGCGTTTGTCATAGGCAAGGTTGTTGGAACGAAGCATGATGTCAAAGACGTCGCGCACCGGGACGTTCTCGACCGAAAGGGAGACCCTGCCGGAAACCCGCTGCGTGGGAACGATATTGAACCCCGACTTGAGCGAAAAGAATTTAAGCGCTTCGATGATATCGATGTTGCGCAAACTCAGGGAAATGCGCGCCTCCTGCGAACGGTTCTCTGCCGAAGATGCGGCGGCTTGCGGCAGCGCGAGATGCGAGAAAAAAAGCACCCCGGCGACAACGGGGACCACAGCCGGTGCCCACGGACGCCTCATCGCAGCTCTATCTCCTCTCCGCCATAAGCCAGGGTCACCTTATCCTTGAAGACCGCCTGCAGGCGGATCTCATTCTCCATGATCTGGCCCTTCTTGAGGAAATAAGTCCGGTTGCTCTTGGTATCCTCGATCATCACGTCCGGATCATCGGACCAGGCGATCCCGACGAGACGAAGGTGCTGCGTTGCCTCGACGATCTTTTGCGAAGGCAGCTTCAGCTGGCCGGCGCGCTCGAAATTCACCGTGCGGCTGCCCATGTTGAAGATATCGCGCGAACGCGCCTTTTCCAGGTAATAGGAAGCGGCCTTCAGCAGCGTCACGGAAGATTCCTGCCGCTGCCCTGCCGGCTGATCGTCGCCGAGCTTGACGGAAAGATCCCTGTTCAGGAGCATCGCCGAATCGACCAGCACGAAAACCAGGTACAGCGCCAATCCCCCCAGCACGACCTTGAGGGCGGCATTGAGGGTCTTGAGGTCAAACTGCCGCGCGCCTGCCGGCAGGAAAAAACCCCTCAGCTTCGCGGAGAGCGCCGCGACCCCCAGGATAAGCGCATTGCCCGGCAAGGCAAAAGCCCCCTGATACTTGATGCGTCCCGGCGGAGGCGGTGCACCTGCCGGCTTCTCGATGATCTTCAGGAGCTGTCTTTCCGGAGAAAGGTTGCTTTCCGCAGGCATAGGCTCAGCGTTTCCTCGTTCGCTCGGCGCGCAGCATCTCAAGCTCCACGTATATCGCCTTGAGCCTTTTTTTCAAAGCGTCGTTGAGGAGGAGCGCCTGGTTCAGCTGCTCGGCGGACTTGCCGCGCAATTGCCGCTCCGCGAGGAGATCCTCCTGCACCCCGTTTAATTTCGCCTCGACGCTGTTGGAAGCGGCCCGCACCTCCTGAAGCGCCTTTTCCTTCTCGCGCACGGACGCGGCCGTCGATTCCTTCTCCGTCCGCACGGACTCCAGCTCTTTCTGCAACCGCGCCGTCTCTTCGCGCGCGGCGGCAAAAGCCGATTGATTCTTCGCCTGCAACTCCTGCTGCTGATCGGCCGCTTTCCTGAGCTCCTGTTTCTCTTTCTCCAGCGCCGAGAGCTGTGCCTTTGCCTCCGCGGCCGCTGCGGCTGCGGATTCGTATCTGCCCGCCGCTTCTTCCTGCGCGAGCTTCAGCTTCCTCAATTCCGCTTCCCGGGTTTCGCGCTCCCGCTGCAAAACAGCCGACTCCTCCCGAACCGTTTCGAGCTGCTGTTTCAGCGACGCGGTATCCTTTTCGAAAGAAGCGATCTTCTCCTCCTGGCTGCGCGCGGCTTCCCGCGCACGGGCCAACTCTTCTTCCAGGGAACTGACCCGCCCCTGCAGCTGTTGGTGCGTACCGACGGCTCCGGCGAGCTCCTCCTGCTGCTTACGCACCTTCTCGTCACGGTCCTTGAGGTCCTGCTCGCGCCCGAACAGGGAGACCTTCAGCTCGGCGTTGCTGCGGCTGCTCTCCTGCAATTCCGAACGCAGCTGCTCTGCGCTCTTGCGGGCTGCATCGCGCTCATCGGTCAGCTGCTGCATCTGTTGACGCAAAGCCGCCAGTTGCGCGTCCCGGTCCTCGACCATTGCGCGCAACTCGGTGATCACCTTCTGCCCCAGTTCGACCATCCCGACCTGATTCTTCAGATCATCGCGGGTCTTGCCCAGCTCCGTTTGTGCCGCAGTCAACGCCTCCTGGGTCCGGGCGAATTCCTGCTGTGCCTTGTCGGTCAATTGTTTCTGGAGCACGAGCGCTTCCTTGAGCTCTGCGGATTCTTTACGGGACTGCTCGTGCTCATTCTGCTTCACCGCCAGATCCATGCGCGCCGCATCCATCTCCTTACGCATCGACTCGATGTTATTCTTGAGCGAGACGATTTCCGCTTCCCGCGCACCCAACGTGTTCGTCAGACCCTCAAGAGCCTTTTTCGCCTCCGCCAGCTCTCTGTGTGCGTCGGCAAGACTCTCCCGGGACCGCTCCAGGTCTGCGCGCACCATCTCCTGCTGGCTCAGGGCGGAGGTCAGTTTCTGAATCTGAGCCTCCAATTCTCGCTCTTTAGCACGTGCCCCCTCGGAGAGGGAACGCGTTTTCTGCTCAAACGACATCAGGGAAAAATCCCTTTTCGCTATTTCGGCTTGCTGTCGCTCCAGTTCTTTCCTGCCCTGCTCCAGCTCCTGCTGCCGCTGCGATAACTGGGCCTGCAACGCCGCATTTTCCTTGGCCGCCGCCTGAGCGGCATCGGCAGAAGTCTTCACCGATTGCTCCAGCTGGACCCGTACGGCAGCCATATCTGCGATAATCTTTTCCTGGCTCTTTATCTGCTCGCTGAGCTTTTCGCGCTCCTGCTGATCGAAATGATCCTTGAGCGCAAGCCGCGACTGTAATGCGCGCAGGTTCTCCTGCAGCGTCCCCGCCTGCTTGTGCATTTGCTCGATCTGGCGATCTTTCTGCGCCAGCGCAGCGGAGACCGATTCGGCCGCCTGCTGCAGGGATGCATTCTGCGCCTCCAGGCCCTGGATGTACTCCTTCAGGCGCAACAGGTTCTTGCTTGTCTGCGCGGCAGGGAACGGTCCCGCCGGTTCAGCGCCCGGCTGCGGCGCGGGCAGAGGACTCTCCCCGAGAAAATAGTTGTCCGCCTCAATCGCATTAACACGCGAGAGAAACGACTCCTGATCCAGAGACGGGATCGCCGCGTCACGGCGCACTGCTGCCGCAGACCCCATGGACCGCGTCGCCCGGACGAAACCGCCGGCGCGCGCGGATACCGCAGGAGTCCGCCGCGCGCACCAGTACCCGCACGCCCCGGCAACGCTTATGATGACCATCAAGACCGATACCGTTGTCTTCCTCATCGTTCTCATCCCCCCGCGACATCCTGCATATCGAACGCTCGCACGCCGGCATGCGGGAACGCAGGAATCCGTTTCTGCAACCAATCTGTCTGTTTATCGGTTTCGACCAACTCGTTTATGAGCGCCGCGTCAACAGCGCAGCGGTTCTTCATGATAAGCGCCTTGAGGGCCTTGTGACAGAGCATCATTATTTGGCGGGGATAGCCGTGCGCATGCATGTGGATCTGCCTGAACGCATCCTCGCTGAAAAGCCACTCCTTGCGCAGACCGGCCTGCCGGAGGCGAAAGAGTATCAGCGCGCGCGTCTCTTCAAGATCCAGCGCGTTGAGCATCGATTTGAAACTGATGCGGTCATACATATTCTGCATGCCCTCCAGATGATCGAGAAACTCCAACTGTCCCAGAAGGATAAGCTGCAGCAATTTGAACTCGTTGGTCTCGTAATTCAAGAACACGCGCAGCTGCTCCAGTGTTGCCTGGCTGAGCTTCTGGCATTCATCGATGATCAGGACAACGGTCTTACCTTGCCTCACCCCTTGTTCATACAAGAACGATTCGAACCGCTCGCGCAGCTGGATCAGCGCTTCATCGGTATCCTGGTACTGCCCGTCTATCTCGAAATTCTTCAACAGGTAGCTCAAGAATACTTTTTCGTTCTCAAAGGTCGGATTCAGGATACTGTGAAAGAGGATATCCGTGCGCGAACGCAGCTCCTGGATGAGCTTGCGGGAAAGGGTCGTTTTGCCGGTGCCGACATCTCCCAGAACGACCGAAAGGCCGCGCTTGAGCCTGGTTTCAATGAGGATATTCGTCAAAGCCGTTTCATGCTCTTTGGTCAAATAAAAGAAATCAGGATCAGGGCTGGTGGAAAACGGCTCGCGTTCTAATCCTAACATCCTGTAATAGCTCATGTTTTAGCCTTGTTTAAATCAAAATAAAAAAGCCTGATCCCTTTATTCTGGGGAACAGGCTTACACTTGGTGACCTTTTTCTCATCAGCGCTTTGCTCTGGACACCCGCTGGACTCCCGATTTAGACGCCGATTATCCGCTTGCGAATAAGACGCAAAGAATACCCCTGCGCTGCCAGGAGCTTGATCTCTTTCAGGCGCCGCGCAACCAAGTTCCTGTTATAGAAACGGACATTGCCCCTCTTTGCCGCCACAGGCAAAAGTCCGACATCAGTGTAATGATTAACAGTATGATACGAAATGCGGAAGGCCGAAACCAGGTCTTTTGCGGATATCATGCGGTCGTAATTGCTTTTGGGAGGCGCAATCATTTTCTTCATGACCCGGTTGAGAAGTTAGGGTACTTACCCTAAATACGCTAGTTTCAGTATATACCATAGGCAGGCACTCTTGTCAATAGTTTTATCACCGTAATCGCTTTTTGTTTCAGGAGGTTACACCCTGTCCGCCCCCACCGGTCCGCCGTTACCGGTACCCCAGGAAAACCGCGAGGGCATCGGCAACATTCTGCGCAAGCAGCCGATTGCCTTTCTGCGTGCAGTGGCCAAAGTCACCCGCGAACATATCGATAAAAAGAGCCCGATACCCCTCCCGCGCAACCGCATCCCGGAACGTCTTTTCGTTATCGACAAAAACGATGCGCGGATCATTGCGGAAGAGACGCTTGAGCGGCTCGACACTGCGCAGCGGATACTGCACGCAGACCAACTGAATATTCTGCGCCAACAGCAAATCCCGCATTTTGAGGAAGTTCATGCGCGTCACCGAATTGAAGCGTGACCGCAAATATTCATCCATGTCTTCAAACTGAGCGTTGAGCAGCTTCGCGTCAGGATTGCGCTTGCGCAGGCCGCGCAGGCACGCGCGGAGCGCGAAGTTTTCCGGAGAAAGTGCCAAGGCTGACTGGAGCACTGTTGCAGCCTTCGCATAATCCTTTTCCTCCGCATATATCCACGCAAGGCCAGTAATCGCATAGATCAAACCCGGACGGCTTTTGTATGCGGCATAATAGTGCATTTTGGCGCGGGGAAAATTTCTCTTCAGACGGTACAACCCTCCCAGCTCCAGATGCGCATGGTACTGATCGGGGTCGAAGGTTAAGGCTTTTTCGAAGAAAGCGATCGCTTCATCGCTGCGTTCCTGCATCTGATAAAGCCATCCCAACTCGATAAGAACAATGGCGTTTGCCGATTCGTCGCGCAGGAGCGAAACGAAAACAGACTCCGCCTCGCTCAACCTCCCCTGCTCTTTATACAGCCTCCCCAATTCGACACGCGTAAGATACCCGATGTATTGCAGCTGCGCAGTGTTTTGGGGATTCTGCCGTAATGCGTCATTGAGCGCCTCCTCCGCGATAAGGTATTGCCCGCGCTGCTTGTATAACCAGGAAAGCTCAAGAAGACCGATAACCCCTCCCGGATCGAAAGCAAGCGCCTCTTTGATCAGCCCCCGCGCTTTATCGATATGACCAGCATCAATGCAATAATTGATGTATTCAAGATACAGGTTGATATCGCGCGGGGAGTCTGCGATACGCCGCTGGAAAGCGGCCAGGGTCGCGGCCGTTTCCCGGGCCTGGCCGGATAAAGACGCCGCCTCGCTTTTGGCTGCGAACATTTTCAACTTCGCGCGCAGATGTTCAATGCTGAGCTCAACCAGCTTGTAGACGCGCAGCGTCCGCAGCAGATCCCCACCGCTTGCCAGATGGCTGCGGTACAAGTTGACCTCTTGGCGGTCGTTTACCCCCATCATCGCCAGCACGATATGCGGACGGTACAAACGAAGGTTTTCGGGCAGCTGCTCGAGTATATAGCGCGTCGTCATGCCGGGAATCCCTTTGTTAATAACCGCAAAACGCTTCCCCTTTGCTCGGGAATCAAGGAGGCGCTCAAGTTGCGCGGGGTAGGAATTCTCTCCCCCGAATGCGGTCGTCGATTCGCCAAGGCAAAGAATCCGGACGTCCTCCTGCACGGCCAAAGCCCGCCAATTCCTCCGCTCCTGGAGAGTAGTGAACACCCAACCGCCGAGGCGCAATCCGATTTCCAAGCCTGCCGCCAAAAGCATCATACCGAAACAGACGAGAAAGATCTTCTGCCTCAGGGTGGTACTGGGAGGGAATGATGGATCTGGAGCTGCTGCGGAGGCACTCATAGGATCATTTGCATTCAAGAGACATCAGCGTTTTTTAAAAATGAGTTTGAAGAAGAAACGTGCGGCGGCCGAAACCTTGCTCAGGAAATCGCGCGCGCTCTGCAGCGAACGCAATTGTTTGTAGAGATAGCGCGGACGCAAGTAATACGAGGCATATGCCCCGGCACAAAGCCGCTCAAGACGCTCCTTCGAGAGGTGCGGATAAGAGATAATCGCGTCACGCGCCGGATCGCGGGGGACATATTCTCCGTAAAAAAGCCACCCCTCTTTTTTTGCAGCGGCATAAAAGTCTGTGCCGGGAAAGGGGTTAGCGATGCTGAATAAAACATAATCAACATCCAAAGACCGGACAGTTTTCAGTGTCCGGCGGATCGTGCCTTCGGTTTCGGCAGGAGTCGCGCCCAGCAGGATGTTGAGCTCAACCTCGATCCCGTTTTTCTTGAGGATCCGCACCGCCTCGGTAGTCGCTTCCGGAGCGACGTCCTTTTTTATGGCATCGAGTATCTCCGGGACGAAAGATTCGGTGCCGATGTCGACATACGAACAACCCGCCTCCTTCATCGCGCGCGCAACCGCCCCGGTGATGCGCTCGGGCCGGCACAGGCATGACCACTCAAGACCCAGATCCTTGATCCCGGCACAGATCTGCAGCGTACGCTCCTCATCCCACAGGAACTGGTCATCAATAAAGGAAACCGAACGCAAACCCTGCGCCGCGATCTGGCGTACCTCCTCGATGACCCGGGGCGCAGAATGAACGCGCGGAGGAGGTTTTCTGCCGAAATGGCGCTTATACTCCAACTCCTGGGCGTACGAGAGGGAATTCGGCACGCAGTACCAGCACCTGCCGAAGCAGCCGCGCGAGGTAAGCGCGGCGGTATGCGGCAGCGAACGCAGCTTGGGATTATTGTAGGGGCGATGATCCAGCAGCGTCCGGTCGGGAATCGGCAGGGCGTCGATATCGCTCAGGAGCGCGGCGGCAGGAGCATCGAACCGCCGGCCGTCTTTCAAAAAAGAGACTCCCGAAAGCGACGGATAACGGTCCCCTGCCTTGATGGCCTCGATGAGCGCACGCACCAGGAGATCCGGCTCGCCGCGCACGACATAGGTATCCGGCGCATCCAGGAAGACTTCGGGGGCGAAGGTCGCCTGCGGCCCGCAGTAGACGAAGAGCGCGTTAGGCCTGCGCGCGCGGATAAGGGAGCGCGCGCGCGTGTCGGTGCTCTGGGAAAGAAAGACAGAGTAAAAACAGTAGATATCCGAATCGTCGGCGGCGATAAACGCCTCGAAATCGGCGGCGCTTTTGCGTTGCGCGGCAAAATCGTGGATCGCCACGGCATCGACCGCCGGGCGTAAAACCGTCGCCGCGTAAAGCGCCGGCAGAAGCGGCAGAAAATAGATGCTGTAATTGCAGCCGAAGCAGCGGTCGACGTCGCCCGTCCCGTCAAGCACCGGCGGAATAAGAAAAGACACTTTCATCGTTCTAGCGCCCCCGTATATCCTTGAGCGGCACGCACCATTCCCGCAAAACACCCGCTGGCCAGGCAGTCAAGAATAGAACGCAGACCAGCACGAACATGCCCGCGACTGCCGCAGAGCGGCCTCGCCGGAGCCCCAGAAAAAAAAGAACCGCTGCGACCAACGCAGCCCCCGCAATCGACCAGATCGCCCCTGCGGCGGCGGCGACAACAGCCGCGGCGGACAACAACAAAAGCGGAGCCAGCGCGGCCCCAACATGAGCCGCGCTCAGCAACGAACGCCGGCGCCTGCCGACCTGCGCGCGTCCGATGCCGAAGCGGTATATCTGGCGCAGGAATGCCGCCGGATGGGAACGACGGTAATGCGTGACCACGACATCCGGGGCGAGATAGAGCCGGGCCCCCCGCTCGTTGAGGCAATAGTTCATCCATACGTCTTCGGCAGTCAGGAAGGATTCCTCCAGCGGCATGACGGCAGAGAGCGTTTCGGCGCGATAGAAAGCGTTGCAGCCGGGCAGATCCTTGGTTTGACGCACTTCTTTGAGCTGTTGCAGATGTACGGTCGCCCCGGCCCCTGCGGCGACGCCGAAGAAAATCCCGACTGCGCGCTCGAAACAGCTACCGTCCTGCGGATGCAGGGTAATGCAGCCGACCCCCGAGACCGCAGGTTCTGCGAAATACTTCGCCGCGCTGCGCAACCACGCTGCATCAAAGGTGCAATCGGCATCGGTAAAGGCGATTAGCGAACCACGCGCCTGGCTGAACCCGCAGTTGCGTCCGGAGACAACCACCTGCTTGGCGTTCTCCACCACCCGGGCGCCGAAACGCAGCGCCACCTCCCTGGTCCCGTCGGTTGAGCATCCGTCGGCAATGATGACTTCGAAGCGCTCGCGCGGATAACTCTGCCTCGCCAGCGAATCGAGGCAACGCTCAAGGAGTTTGGCTTCGTTCTTGACCGGAATGATGACCGAAATGAAGGGCTCGTGCATGCCGCTACTGCGCCTGCGCAGCCGCAGGCGCTTCAGCAGCAGGCAAAGGCGGCGGCCGCAACGTGTAGAAAAAGAGAAAATTGCTGAAAACCCGATAGATGGTACGCAACTGCAGGGACCCGCTGAAAGAAGTAAGGAAGTTCTGCGAAGGATCGGCGGCCCCACGCTCAAGGATTATGAAATAGAGTTTACGCGGTTCCTCCGTTAACCCGACCTCTTTAACGTGGTAATTGTTGCGCACGTACGAAAACCATTCCGGGTGCTGCAGTTGCAGCCTCTGCGCAAATTCTGCCGGATAGAAACAGAGGTAGCGGATCCCGTACTTCTGCTCCATTGCCCTGAATTCATCGAACGTTTTCGGCCAGCCGACGTAACGGCGCGCATAACGGGCTATGCCCTGCCCCTGAGGATACGCGTTCAGGAAAATCCTCTCGTGGGGAGCGCTCAGGCCGCGCAGCGACTCTCCGGCGACATCCAGCCCCATAAAGACGCTGCCGAACATGCGCACCAAAGACGCCCGAGCGAAAGGAAGAGAAACAAGCGCCGCGATAATGAGCAGCGCCAGAAGCGTCTCTTTTTTGACGAGCCTGGAAAGAAAATTCGATATCTGCACAAGACCATAGGAGCTGGCGCAGCAAACCAGGATCAAAAACGGCATTTGATAATAATTGTGCTGGTTGATGTGGTCGGGAAAGACCATCGCATACAGCACCAGGGAAACCCCCCAGCCAAGGATAAAGCGCCCGGGGATGCTTCGGGAGGTCGCCGCCGCGCATGCCATGCCCGCGGCGGCCAGGG
>CAZOGI010000007.1:0-48906 GCA_964579435.1 uncultured Planctomycetales bacterium | reverse complement strand
GCCCTGTATATACCACCAGATCATTTTGCCGTTCTTGAGCCAGTAAGACGGCGAGAACACGGAAAAAAGCTTGATGCGGTTGAGCGTTTCATCGGGATCGAACTGCCACTGTTTCACCGCAACCAGCCACAGGACCATACCGACAACCGGCAGAAACGATGCGGCGGCCCAGAGCGCTTTTTTCCTGAACGCGCCCGCGCGGCGCAGCATATCCGTCCAGGGCACGACGAGCAAAAAAGGCAGCATCCCGACCAGGAAACTGAATTTATACGCCCACGCAACGGCAAAAGCAATGCCGCCCCAGAAAAGGTCTTTGCTCTTCTTCTTCAGCCAGAAACGCAGGTAACAGACATTCCCCAGCAGCATGAAGAAAAACGCGGGGCTCTCCGGCTGCAGGTTGCGCGAAAAGAAAACCGCCAGGGGCAGGTATGCCATCACCAGCGCCGCCCAGAGAGAAAGCGCGACATTGGCGAGCAGGAGCTGAACCAGCAGATAGGTCAGAACGATGGAAGCGGTCCCGAAAAGGACATTCACCAGACGCGGCGCCCAGAGGTTCTCGCCGAAAAACCGCCAGGCAAGGACCGTCTGGTAAGACACCAGCGGCGGCTGCGGGTAGTACCGGACCGTCGGCGTTTCCTCGAATCCGTTGTAGAAATAGATGCGCCGCGTCACATAATCCTGGGTGCGCTGCATCTCCTGTGCCATGCTCAGGTACTCGTTCTCCTTCATGTTGTGGTATCCGACCGAAGGAAAATCGAGGTTGTAGAGCCGCAGGGCGAACCCGAGAACGACGATGAGCGCCAGGGAAATGCGCGCGCCTATCCTCTCTCCTGCCGTCAGTGCGCCGGTCATGCCGGAGGGACCATTTGCGGTGCGTGCGGGGATTCTGCGCTTTTACGTGCCACGATAAAGAGCTGCTTGCCCAGGAAACGCCAGGCCAGTGGCATCTTCAGGTACAGCCAGACAAACAGCGGATGTTTCGGATAGCGGCTCAGGGTGGTGAACGGCAGGAACCGGGAGACGCACCGCTCGATCCGGAAGGAGAGCGCCTCGAGGACCTCCCTGAGCGCGCGGTCGGAGAGCGGGATGTGGTGGTCGAAATAGTCCCAGTACAGGTCCATCGAGTAACGGATATTCGGCCCCAGGATGAGGAACGTGCCCCCTTTCTTCATGATCCGGTGGATCTCGATGAAGATCTTGATCAGGCGCTCCTTGCCCAGGATATGCTCGGTGAAGTTGCTGATGAAAACATGGTCGACCGATTCATCCGGCAGGGGCAGCTGGATCCGGGTGAACTCGGAGCGCAGGAACGTGACCTCGGGCTTGAGGTACTGGGCGTTGATTTCCGAGACCTCGACCGCGTACTTGCGCGCGGCAACGATACTATTGATGAACTCACCGTACCCGAAGCCGATCTCCAGCACCGTCGCGGACGGCCGGATGTAGCGCTGGAAAAAATGACGGCAGAGCACCTGCCAGACGCGCTTCTTCTGGGCGATCAGCCGCGGAGAAAAACGGTTGCGGTAAAGATTGATGTTGAACGTCGCCAGATCCATCGGTTAGCCTTTGTGCCGGGTGCGGGCAATCTCCTCGTCCAGCAGGATCCGCTCCAGCCAGACAAAGAGGATCGAAAAGAAGTATTTGCGCCCCAGAACCCGGATATGGTATTTGCTGATGCCGCTCTCGCGCCCCTGCCATTGGATGGGGACGACCGCGTAGGAAAAACCCCGGATGATCGCTTTGAGCGGGATCTCGACGGTAATGTTGAAGTACTGCGAGACCAGCGGCTGCACGGCGCGGATCACGCCGATCCGATAGGCCTTGAAGGCGTTGGAGATATCGTTATACTTGACCCAGAAAAGCCACTGCATGAGCAGGTTCCCGGCTCGGTTGAAGATCAGCTTCACCAGCGGATACCCCGAAACACGGCTCCCCCTGATGAAACGCGAGCCGAAAACGCAGTCATACCCCTCCTGCAGCGTGCGATAATAGAGGACGACGTCCTCCGGCTGATCCGAGGCGTCCCCCATAAAGATGACGACGGCCTCCCCGGACACCTGCGCCAGCCCGGCGCGTATGGCGATGCCGAAACCGTGAGGCGCCGGGGAATCGAAACAGCGCACCTGCGCATGCCTGGCCGCCAGCTCGCGCAACACCCGCGGCGTGTTGTCCTGGGAACAATCGTTCACCAGGATACACTCGGCATCGATGCGGTTCTCCTGCAAAACCGCCAAAAGCCGCTCGACGACGCGCGCAACGCCTTTCTCTTCGTTGCGCAACGGGATGACGACCGAAAGCTTCATTGCCGCTCCAGGTAGAGAAAACTGATAAAGAAGGACGAATAGACCGTCTGCAGGCCGATTACCACCAGCGTCAGGCCCAGGAGCGCCTCGCGCACGCGCTCCAGTGCCCCGAAATCCTTACCGAACCATTCGAAAAAGATGAACAGGAGCAGCCCGAACCCCGCCGCGCCGATCGCGCCCCCCAGGGCGATGCCGCGCTCCAGGTTGAAGGTGCGCTGGAAAAAACGGGTCAGAGGATCGTATTTGACGAACCCCTGCTGGATCGCGAAGGTATGGGCGTATACCCCCAAATGCAGGATCTGATAGAAGAGGATGCTCAGGACGCTGGCAAAAACCATCAGGTGCACGTCCCAGTTATGCCCCCAGAACAGCACCGGGCCGCGCACCAGCATCAAGAGCAGCGCCATCCCGACCGTGAAACCGGCGGCGCCGGGGACAAAGTAGAGCCAGACCGGGCAGTACAGAAGCATGAACCGCAGATGGCGCCAGGCGTCATACAGGGGGCTCAGCTTGGACTCCCCTTCCCGCGGCGCATAGGAGACCGGCACCTCGACGATGCGCAGATCACGGTTCAAAGCCGAGAAGACCATCTCGGAGGCGAACTCCATGCCCAGCGTGCGCAGCTGCATCGCCTGATACGCCTCGCGGGTAAAGGCGCGCATGCCGCAATGGATGTCGCTGAGGCGCGTCCGGAAAAAAAGGCGGAAGATCCCCGAGAGCACGGGATTGCCCAGGTAGCGGTGCGACCAGCTCATCGCGCCTTTCTGCATGCGCCCCCGGAACCGGGAACCGATGACCAGGTCCGCCCTGCCGGAGCGCAGGGGTTCCAGGAAAAGCGGGATTTCGTTGAAATCGTAGGTATTGTCGCTGTCCCCGATGACCACCAAGCGCCCCCGCGCCTCGCGCAAACCCCGCAGATAGGCCGAACCGTACCCCTTGCGCGCCTCGAGCACGACCCGGGCGCCTGCCGCGGCAGCGACGGCTGCGGAGCGGTCGGTTGAGCCGTTATCGACGACAATGATCTCACCCGCAAGCCCCTCGCGCGCGAAGACCTCACGGATCTTGCCGATACAGATGCCGATGGCTCCTTCTTCGTTCAGGCAGGGCAGAACGACCGAAACCTGCGGATCAGAAGACATAGCTCACCATGCCAGATAGAAGACGCGGATATAGTCGTTACCTTCGTCAGCGTCGATGAAAGAAGAGAAATATTTGAGCCCTTTGCCGTTGAAGTAATACAGCCGGGAAAAGAGGCTCTTGCCCAGTTCCCGGTCAAGCAGGACGCATTTATACGCGTCCTTGACGGCGAAGATAAGAACACTGACGTTCATGTTGGCGTTCGGATTCGAGACCTCGACGACCTCCTCCTCCCTCAGGACGAAGAAGCTGCGCGGAATGCGGCCGACGCTGGAGCGCACCACCTGCTCGCGCGGGCTGTAGACGAGCCCGTTATCGAAGAAAACAACACCGTCCCTCTCCTGGCCGTTGGCGATACCGCCGTAGATAAGCAGCGTACGCGAGAGCCATTGCTCGATATTGGAACGCTGCATGATAAACGCTTCCTGATAGGCACGCTGAACGTCATCGACGTTACGCCCCAGTGAGGCCAGACGGTCGATGATCCGATCCTTCTCCTGACTGGAAAAATTCTGGATAAGGAAAACCTTGGAAAAATCCCAGTTCCCCAGATAGGAGATCGCCGCCATCTTGGCCTGCAACGTCGGATCGACGATGAAACAGGCGCGCGGCGGACGGGCATAGAGCAGATTGAAGACCTGCTGGACCGTCCCCGCCGGGAGCGTCTCCCGGAGCCGCTCCTGGGCGGCCGGGGGATCGAGCCTGAGCACGTTCTCCAAAAGCAACACCGCCTGCAGCGGGTCTTTGAGGTATTCGTTGATCGTTTCAAAGGCGCGGTTGCCGCCGTTGTTGAGCATGCGCAGGATCGCCACCGACTCTTTCTCATCGTTGCTCAACAGGGCCTTGGCCATCCAGTATGCCTGCGGGGTATCCTGGCTCTGCCCGTCGAAGATAACCCGGCGCTTGCCTACGACCTTGAACCAGTCCCCGAAATCCCACCAGGAATTCAGTATCGTCTCCTTCGGGGATTTCTCGCTGACGATCGAAAGCACTTTATACCAGGTGTCGTTCATGAGCGGGAAGAGCGTCCGGGCACTTGCATGCGCCTTGACCGCAAAAAAGACCGCCAGCCCCACGATCACGGCGATACAGCCGCAGTACGCCGCGCGGCGGTACCACGGACGGAAAAACTCGAAGAGCTCATTGACGGCCCAGCCCAAAAAAACGCCCAGCGGCACCACCAGGAAGACGACAAAACGGATGCCGCGGGAGCTGGCGAAGAGCATCGCCACCGCCCATAACGACAATAAGAACAGCGTCTCCCGCTTGACCCCTGCATAGGCGCGGAAGAATACCTGCCGCAGCAGCAGCGAAAGGAAAGCGGTGACGCTGAAGGAGAAGACAAACGGGCCGCCGACGGAGAATGCCACGTCGCGCACCGAAAGGCGCCGCAGCTCCCCGACGGTGGAATAGACGTTCGGCCAGATCGTGGACATCAGCGGCTTGTTCAGGATGAGCGCCAGGCGCATCTGCCGGTACAGCTCCTCCAGCGGCGCCCGGCCGCAGAACAGGAGCACCCAAAAGAGACTTGCCCCCGCGAAAACCGCGGTCGAAAACACCCGTTCACGCAGCACAAGCGCGCACTCCCTCTTTAAAAACACCTGCAGTGCCGCCAGGGAAACGATCCAACAGAGCTCATAGCCGATAACGATGGCGGGAATGAACCACCAGAACGTCCAGTTGAAACAGAAGATCCCCACCCAGAAAGCCGCCGCGCAGGAAAAAAGAGCCCGGGAACGAAGCGTGCGCGAGACCGAACCTTCGGCGTAGAGCCACACGACCAGGAGCGGAAAGAGCAGGTTCAGGATGTCCTTATCGAACCAACCGGCGCAGGAACGCGGGATGAAGATCGGGCTCAGGCACACCAGAAGACAGGAGATGATTGCCGCCGGCAGTTTCCCCAGACGGTAGGCGAAGAAGAAAAGACAGATACAGAACACGGCCGAGAACAGCAGCGGCAGATAGAACAGAAAAGTGAAAAGAGCCACGGGGTGCAGGATCACGAACATCCGGTAGAGCGCCGCCGAGAAGTAGAAGAGGAAATTGTCCCAGTGAAGATAACTCCCCAGCGGAGCGAGCATGAAAAGGTCCAGCTGCCTGCCGTGCACGACCTGATCCCCCGGATGGCCCAGCCGCAGCACGTTCTCGACGTATCTGCTCCAGTGCCAGCAGTCCAGCTCCATGAGGTAGGTCTGCCCTCGCTCGTCCTGGAACCGGTCCCTGAACTGCCGGTAGAGCTGCTGCGTCTGGGAAGCCAAGACCGCCTTGTTCTGCCGTTTGTATTCGGCGAACCGCAGCTTGATGAGATTGGCCCGCGCCAGCTCGTTGAACTGCGGGAACCGCGCCATGATCTCCTGGGTCACCTGCTGGCGCAGCTGCTGCTCGATGATAGAACGCGCCTGCTCTTTCAGCTGCGGGAAGAAAACGGTGTAGGAGCGAAAATACAGCGTCGCAGCGACCAGGAGGACAACCAGCGAAGCCAACCCCAGGCCTTTTTTGGAGAATGTCCCCATAGGACTCCGATCGAAGAGATGAGCCTCTGTTGGTTACTTGAGTTTGCGGTGCGTGCGCAGCACGGTTTCCAGGAGCGCAAGGCCGTCGTTGAAATCGCTGCCCTTGTAGAACATCCCGGACATCCCGTGCGAGATCGCCGCTTTCGCGCGCGGATCGTCGATATAGGCGCTGACGATGATAACCGGCAGGTCCTTGTCGAACTCGCGCAGGGCCTTGAGCGTCTCCAGTCCGTCCATGACCGGCATATTGATATCGAGGAAGACGATATCCGGACGCTGGCGCTTGACCTCCTCGATCGCCAACTGCCCGTTGGCGGCCGTCTGCACGATATAGCCTTTTGATTTCAGCCAGAATGCCATGGTCTGCATGAAATCCGGCTCGTCATCCACCAGCAATACCCGTATCTCTTTGTCCATGAAATCCCTCCGTAGAAAACGTTATTCGACCGGGATGGAAAACGAAAATTTCGCCCCTTTGCCTTCGGCACTCTCCACCCAGACCGCTCCCCCGTGCAACTCCACCAGCTCCTTGACGACCGAGAGCCCCAGGCGGATGCCGCCGATCTCTCCGCCCGCGGCGTCCTTGCTCTGGAAAAATTTCTCGAAGACGTGCGACAGGTCCTCCTCGGCGATCCCGGGACCGTTATCCGCGACGCTGACCACCACCGCGTTCTTGGGGCGGGAGAAATCCGCTTCCACCGTGATCCGCGCGCCGTGCGGGCTGAACTTCACGGCATTGCCGAGGAGATTCGTCAGGACCTGCTCGACACGCTCGCAGTCGACGGCGAACTCCGGCAGGCCGGCGGCGATACGGGTATCAATGACCAGAGCCTTGGCTTCGATGTAACTGCGCAGCGTCTCCACCGCCGCGCTGATCAGCTGCACGGGAGAACAGCGCACCCGCTCCAGCTCCAGCTTCCCGGACTCAAGCTTCGAGAGATCCAACAGCCCGTCGATGATGCTGCTTAAACGCTTGAGGTTGCGCTGGGCGATGAGCAGGAACTGTTGCTGGTTTTCCGTCAGCGGACCGGGGACCCTGCTTAACACCAGCGATACCGCTTTTTCGATCGCCACCAGGGGAGTACGCAAATCGTGGGAGACGCTGGCGACAAAATTGGATTTAAGGCGCTCCAGCTCCCGGTGCTTGGTGATATCGCTTAAGACCGAGACCATCCCGACGGTCTTGCCCGCTTCGTTCTCGATGACCGCGCTGCTGGCGCGGATGATACGCTTGGTCTCGTCGTTGGAACTGGAGACCTCGATAACCTTGTCCTGCTCCTGGGCCGGCCCCTGTACCAGCGTTATCAGCTGCTCCTCTTTCAGGTCGCTGGCAATATGCTTGCCCATCTTCATCTTGCCTTTGACCCCCAGCAGCTTCTCGGCCGCCGGGTTCATCATCAGCACTTTCCCGTCCTTGCCGACGACCACGACCCCTTCGGCAAGGCTGCGGATGACCGCGTCGGTCTCGCGCTTCTCCTCGAGCACCTGATTATATTTGTTCCAGACGACCTCCTGGTCTTTGGTCTTCTCGGTGATGATCTCTTCGTATTTGCGGCCGAGCTCCTGGTGGGACTGCGCCACGCGCACCTGGACTTCGCGCGCGACGATATCGGCTATCCGGCCGCTCACCTCATCGAGCGCGGCGTCGTCCTTGGCCACCGCCGAGAGTTCCTCTTGGATTTTACCCGCGACATCCCCCGGCTTCGTCTCGGGGGCAGGCACCGCAACAAAGGGTTCCGGCGCAACGCCGGGATCTGAGGAAGCATTGAGCGCCTGCACCTGCACGCGCGCCTGGCCGGAGAGGCGGGAGAGATAGACCAACAGTACCGCGATGATAACCGCCAGGATTATGGAGACGATATAGAGGATGGTGATCATCGGCTCTCAAGGCAAAAAAAAGCGGCGTATCAGCCGCCGTTGTTTACGGGACCCGGGATTCTTTCAGATACTCAACCGCTGCAGGCCCCTGGAACGTCGAGCGGCCGTCTTTGAGCAGGAACCCGCGGTTGTGCTCCGGACAACTCTCCCGCGCCTCCTGGCGCTGCTCCTGCGCAGCGGGAGCGGGCAGGACACGAACCGGACGCTCGGCGAGAACACTCCCCTTCCGGAGCGCGCGCACCTGCCCTTGCTTTAACCGGGTATTCTCCCGGACGAGGGCCTGTACACGCGCCTCTGCGGCTTCGATCTGCGCGCGCAACGTATCATCCGTTGCGCCGGAAAAACGGATCTGCTCCACCGAACCCTCCAGAAGCGATTTGAGTCCGACGAGTTTCTTTTCCAAAGAAGAAACCTTTTCCTCCTGCGCGCGAACGACCCGCGCGAGTGCGTCGCAGTCTGACCCGGCAACTGCCGCCTTCCGGCGCTCCTGCTCCAGCGGCTGCTGGAGGGCGCGCCTATCCTGCTGAAGCGTCAGGATGAGCGTGCGGGCGCGGTCCCGCTCCTGGAGCAACGCAGCGCGCTCCCGGATAAGTTCCACGCTGCGGGAAAGCAGAAAAGCGCACCCGCCCGCCAAAATGCAGGCCGATACAACCGCTCCGAGCGTGACAGACTTTTTTGTTTCCATAATCATTTATTATATAAACAGATACGCAAAAAGCAAGAAAAAACGGGACAGCGTTGCTGCTGCCCCGTCAGGAATCCCCGCACCGCACTCCGTTGATTCACGCCTCTTCTTTTTTCTGCGCTTTCTTCTCGGTCATTATCTTTTCGGTTATTTCTCTGGGCACCTGCTGGTAATTCTTGAACTCCATCGAGCTGTTGGCCCGGCCACTGGTAAGCGAACGAAAAGCCGTCGCGTAACCGAACATCTCGGCGAGCGGCACTTCGGCGGAAACGATCTTCTGCTTGCCCTTGGCGTCCATGTTCAGGACCTTGCCGCGCCGCGAGCAGATATACCCGATGACACTGTTCACATATTCCTCGGGCGCGGTAACCTCAAGGGACATGCACGGCTCAAGCAGGACCGGCGCCGCCTTCAGGAACGCCTCCTTGAAACCGATACTGGCGGCGATACGGAAGGCCAGCTCCGATGAATCGACCTCATGGAACGAGCCGTCGGTCAGCTCGACCATGACGTTGACGACCGGATAGCCGACATAGACGCCTTTGCGCATCGCCTCCACGATCCCTTTCTCCACCGCCGGGATGAACGACTGGGGTATCGCGCCTCCTTTGATGCTGTTCTTGAAGACAAACGTCTCTCCCGTCTCGATCGGGGCGATATCCATGACCACGTGACCGTACTGGCCGCGGCCGCCGGTCTGGCGGATATATTTGCCTTCGGCCGAAGCCTTATTCAGGATCGTTTCGCGGTACGCCACTTTCGGCTGGCCGACGATCGCCTCGACGCCGAACTCGGTCTTGAGGCGGTCGACGATGATCTCAAGGTGCAGCTCCCCCATCCCGGTCAGGAGCGTCTCTTTGGTCTCCTCGTCGGAGGAAACCATGAAGGTCGGATCCTCCTCGGCCAGACGCGCCAGGGCCCGGCCCAGTTTGTCCTGGTCGGCGCGCGTCTTGGGCGCGATGCTCAGGGAGACGACGGGAGTGGGAAACTGGATCGCCTCCAGCAGCACCGCCTCGCGCGGGTCGCTGAGCGTATCCCCGGTCACCGTCACTCCCAGCCCGACGACCGCGACGATCTCCCCGGCATAGGCGCATTCGATATTCTCGCGCTGGTTGGCGTGCATGCGCACGATCCTGCCCACACGCTCCCGCTTGTTCTTGCGGGTATTGAGGACATACGTACCGGTCTCCAGGGCCCCGGAGTAAATACGCACGTAGACGAGCTTGCCCATGTGCGGATCCGCCTGGACCTTGAAGGCCAGCGCCGTGAACGGCTGGCGGTAATCGGGTGCGCGCAGGAGCGTCTTCTCCTGCCCGTCGATCCCGTGCGCCTCGACGGCGGGCAGGTCCAGGGGCGAAGGCAGATACGCGTTCACCGCATCGAGCAGCTGCTGCACCCCTTTGTTCTTGAACGCCGTCCCGCAGAGCACCGGGACAAAACGGTTCTGGATTGTTCCCGCGCGGATGGCAGCGCGCACTTCCTGCGCCGAGATCGTCTCGGGCGCCTCGAGATACTTCTTCATCAGCGCCTCGTCGACTGCCGAGACCCGCTCCAGCATCAGCGCCCGGTTCGCGGAGACCAGCTCCCGGTGGTCATCGGGGATCGGCTCTTCAACCACCGTCCTGCCCTGGGTCGCCTCATCATAGGTATACGCCTTCAGCTCGATGAGGTCGATGACCCCGCGGAAGGCATCCTGCTGGCCCAGCGGCACCTGCAGCGGCACCGCGACGCTCTCCAACTGTTCGTCGATGCCTTTGACCACGGCGAAAAAATCGGCACCCACGCGGTCCATCTTGTTGACGAAGGCGATCTTGGGGACGCCGTATTTATTCGACTGTCTCCAGACGGTCTCGGACTGCGGCTCGATCCCCCCGACGGCGCAAAAGACCGCAACCGCCCCGTCCAGCACCCGGAGGCTGCGCTCGACCTCAACCGTGAAATCCACGTGCCCGGGGGTATCGATGACCGTAATCCGGTGGTCTTTCCAGAAGCAGGTCGTCGCCGCGGAGGTAATGGTGATGCCGCGCTCGCGCTCCTGCTTCATCCAATCCATCTGGGTTGCGCCGTCATGGACTTCGCCAATCTTGTGCGATTTGCCGCAGTAAAAGAGGATCCGCTCGGTCGTCGTCGTCTTGCCGGCGTCGATATGCGCCATGATACCTATATTGCGCACCCGCGTCAGATCGAAGGCCGGCGGCGGAATGTCCGATCCAGCGGAGGCGACGGGAAGATCATCCGCGGCCAAGACGCCTGCTTCCTCAGGGACCGCTTCGTCACCGGAAGATGCCGCCTCAGGAACCGCAGCGACGGGCTCCGGCGGGACCGGCGCCGGACTGAACACTTCGGCAGCGGGAACAGATTCCGGCGGCGGCAATTCCTGCGACGGTTGCACAACCGCCTCTTGCGGCGCGATGGCTGCGGGTGGTTGCGGCAGCGCAGGTTCCGCGGGGGTCTTTGCGGCCGCCGGAGCATCAAAGCCCTGGCCGATGCGCTGCGAACGCAGGCGCGCGATCTCCTCGTTGAGCGCGGTTATCTTCTCCTCGTGCGCCTCGAGGGTTTTCTCCAACTCCGAATATTCCTCGTTCAAGCGGTTGAATTCCGCCTTCGGGATCCAGTCGCTGATCTCCTTCTCTTTCTTGAACGATTCGATCTGCCGCGCCTGCTCTTTAAGCTGTGCCGCGTCCTTATCGAGGCGATGGCGCATAATCTCGATCTGTTCGGCCATCTGCTTGCCTTTGGCCTGAAGCTCTTCGCAGAGGAGGGAACTTTCGCGCAGTTGCCGCGTCAGCTCGACATTCCGGGCAAAGGCATCCTGAAGCTGGCGCTCGTTCTCCTGGAATTTCCTTCCCGCCTCGTCGGCTGCCGTCTTGAACTTGCGGGTATTCTCTTCGCTGCGGGAAACCCACTC
Source organism: uncultured Planctomycetales bacterium (assembly GCA_964579435.1). GTDB lineage: Bacteria > Omnitrophota > Gorgyraeia > Gygaellales > Profunditerraquicolaceae > CAZOGI01. The sequence goes on along the minus strand of CAZOGI010000007.1, from coordinate 37,482 downwards.
CTGGCGGCGCGCCAGTTCCTCCTTGAGCTGTCCCTGAGCGAGGACGGCCCCCTCCAACTCCTGCTTCAGGCGCTCTGCGTCCGCGCGCGCCTGTTGGAGCTCCGTTTTAATCGAATCGAGGGTCGGTTTGGCTTGCTGTTGCTGTTTGATCTCTTCGGCGAGGCCAGGATCAAAAGAGGTATTGCGGCTGCGGCGCTCCTTTGCGCGACGGGTTGGCCGCGGCCCTCCCGCAGGAGCGATGCCGTAGTACAACAAACCCGCAGTTACGATGACCAGCAGAATGAGGAGGAAGAACATGGGGAGCCTTTACCCTCATTATACGGGACCATGTCCCGTTATCAAGCCGGATTTAGGCCCGGCACGCGGTATTCGTTCAGAGCAGCCCGCACAACGCCAGGGCCGAGAGCGTCTTGGCGTCGATGACGCGCCCCTTGCGGACCAGGGCGCGTATGCGCGCCAGAGAAAGCGCGTGCACGCGCAGGACCTCGTCGGCCTCCTGATGGGCGGCTGCCGCGGTCAGCGTATGCGCGGCATAAATATGTATCCGCTCGGTCGAATACCCCGGGACCGGCACGATCGAACCGACGCGCCGCATCGCCGCCGCCCGGTATCCGGTCTCTTCGCAGAGCTCACGGCAGGCGCAGGCGCGCGGGGACTCGTTTGCGGCGAGCGTGCCTGCCGGCAATTCCCAGAGATACTCTTTGACCACCGGCCGGTACTGCCGCAGCATCAGCACGGTATCGCGGTTCAGAAACGGCACGATCAGCGCCGCCCCCGGATGTTGCACCACTTCCAGGGATCCGGTGTACCCGCCGGGGTAACGGTGTGTGCGCACGAAAACCGACAGGAGCTTGCCTTTGAAGACCGGCCGGGCTGTCCCGGCGCCGCGCGGGCGGCTACTGGCTTTTGTTGAAGAAGACATTTTTGAGTCCTTTCAGGATATCGCCGACCGCGGTCTTGAACTTGAACTTCGGCTCGTCGAGTGAGCCCCCCACCGTGATGACGCCGAAACGGCCTCCCTGTCCGACGATCGCCGTCGTGACGTCGCGGAAGGTCCCCGAGAGCGGCACCATCTCGTCCAGCACATTGACGTTCAGGCGCGCCTCAAGCGAGCGGTCAAACCCGATACGCACCGGACCGTTGACCTCGGCGATGGCGCTGAACATCTTGACGTCGTCGCTGGAGAGAAAGCGGTCTTTGATCAGGAAGGCGCATTCGCCCTTGGTGAAGACGATGCGCTCGAAATCCTTGATAAAGATGACCGAGCCGAGACCCTTGAAAAGGTTGAGCTGCCAGAACCTGCCGTTGCGCACCGAGAGCGTTCCTGCCCCCGAGAGCTTATCGAGGTTATGGGAGAACCCGTTGAGCTTCATGAAGAGATCGACGGTCCCCGCAAGGTCCTTGGTCTTTGCCGCAGCCGTTTCCTTCTGCCAATCCTGCAGCCGCACGCCCTGTGCCTGCACCGTCGCCCAGTAGGGCAGGTTCGCCGAAGAGAGATTCATCTTTCCCTGGACCTGCAGTTCTCCCCCGTAGAGGCAAGCCGAAGAGTGCTGCAGCTCGGCGAGGGAATCCCGGAGCGAGACGATACAGAAGACGTCGCTGCCGCGCAGGCCCCATGCAGTCAGTTCGGGGGCGGAGAGGCGCCCTTCGACGGCGCAAGAAACAGGGGCGCGCACGTCCCCGTCCAGGGAGAATTTAGCCCGCACCGTAGCGGCCGGCTGCATCTTCTCCCACAGATCTTTTCGGGCAGGGAACATCCGTGCCAGATCCTGCAGCGCCACCTCCGCATTGACCTGCGCCCGGACCGGAAGCCGGGGCGCAGCGTTCCTCATCACCAGACCCTTGGCCGAAAAACGGCTGTTGTACCAGCGGCCGGCGCATTTCGAGACGGCGATCGAATCGGGCAGGACGGTACAATGCGTTTGAGCCGAAAGCGGGGCGGAATCGACGGTGCATTTGACGGAGGGCGCCAGGAAATTCTCCAGCGTTCCGGTCAGCGTGTAATCGACCGCGGCAAAACGGGCGCGCAGCCCTTCCCAGGAAAGCCCGCCCGTATCGAAGCGGAGCGTGCCGGCCACTGCCTCCAGCGGCTTGTCGAGCCCGGCGAAGACGACCGTTGCCCCCGAAGAGACGAGCTCTCCTTCATAGGAGGGCGGCTGCGGGTCGCCGGGCCTACCCCGCACGGCAACGGCAAGCGTCGCGTCTCCAGAGATGCGCGCCGGGATGACGAGCGAAAATTTCTCCGCGAGAAGCCGCGTGAGGGTCTGCAGATCAGTCCCGGTTTCCAACCGCAGCGCGTACGACGGCTCCGGGGCAAAGCGATACGTCCCGGAGACGCTGCACGGGATATCCCAGAGGACCACACGGGCGTCCTGAACCTGCGCCTGCTGTCCCTGGAAACGCACCGTCCCCTGACTGGCGGTCAGGCGCTCCAGGAGCGGCACGCCGAAGAGATCCACCCGCCGCACAAAGAGTACGGTACGTGGGGAAAGACTCTTGGCCTTGAAATCCCATCCCAGCTCGGTCGTGCCGGAACAGGCAACGGCACACGAGACCTTTTCCCGGGAAAAAACCATGTCGCTGGTTTCGTATTCGAGACGCGCAGTGATCCCCTTCTTGTCCGAAGAGAGCATTGCCCGCACATTCAAAGTTCCCGATTCGTTCTTGATGCCGCTGGCGCGGTAATACGGCTGGAAATCGCGCGGAGAAACCGTAGAGGCTGACAGTTTGGCCTGCGCCGTCTGCCGCAGAATCTGATACGTCCCTGTCCCGCTCAGTTTCGAGCGCAGCGGCCCGGGAAGTTCCGCCTTGAAGGAGAACGCGACGGTGCTGGAGAGGGAGAACGCCGCAGAGGCATTCAGGTTCTCTACGGTCTTGACGAATGCGGGGTCGGCAACCGCCGCATCGCGGAAGCGAACGGTCGAGTCGGTGAGCGTGACGCGGGAGATAAAGAGGCGCACTCCCCCCGGAGCCTCTGCGGCGCGCGGCAGGCGCAGCTTATCGAGATTCCAGCTGCCGTCGAGGCGGCGCTCGATGAAGAATTCGGCGCCTTTCAGGCGCAGCCGCGGCACGACGAGCTGCTTCTTGAAGAACGGCAGCAGCAGGACGCTGCAGCGCACTTCGCGCAGCTTCAGAAACTGGGCGTCTTCGTCCTCTATCAGGATATCCCGGATGAGCAGCCCCTTAAAGAGACTGATCCGCAGGGATCCGATGGAAACATCCTTGCCGGTCGTCTCGGAAAGGGCGCGCAGCACAAGGACGCGCACTTTTCCGGGAAGGACGACGGCATTCAGGTACACAAAAACGCCTGTCCCGATCAGCAGCAGCGCCAAAAAAAAGACGAGGATGAACTTGCGCATGCGTCGCATTCCAGCGCACAGGAGCACAAGCGCACCAGTGCGCCAGAGCCGGCGTTGCATGATAGAACGTGCCTCAAACCTGCGCTCTGATGCTGCGGTGCGCCTGCGCCCTCACGCCCTATTTCGCCTCGAGAATTTCCTTTATCTGCGCGGCTTCGCTGGAGTCAATGACCCCGTCCAGATTCGTATCATACGCCTTTTCGACAGCCGTATCGACCTTGGCCTTGCCGTCTGTCTTGATGATGGTGTACTTATCCTGCAGGAGCTGCTTTGCCTCATCGCAAGAGATCCAGCCGTCCCCATCGGCGTCGTATTTGGTCTCAACCGCAGTGTTGACGCGCGAACGCGCCTGCTTGAACGAAACAAGCTTCTCGTTTGAATCGATGACGCCGTCGCCGTTGAGATCCGTCGCCGCCTGCTTCTCCTGTTTCCACGTCTCGGCCTCGGTGGCGCTGACCTTACCGTCCTGATCGGTATCGGCTTTCTCCTCCCACTTGGTGTTGACGTTGGAGCGCTTGTTGAGCTCCCAATTCCGCTCCATCGTGCGCTCTGTCCGGTCCACCGTCCCGTCGTTGTTGCGGTCGGCGTGCCTGAACTTCTGCTGTGGCGTCGGCTTTGCCAGCGCCACCGAAAACGACGCCAGTACCGCCACCGCCACTACCGTTGCTGTTTTTAAACCGCCCCTGTCCATACCAGCCTCCTTTGTTGGTTCCGTTGCGCCCGGGAATGCGGCCTTTTTTGCCCCTTCAGTTCCCTCTCTATCCGGCAACCTCCGTCACCTCACCCTCCCGGTGCACCGGCGCATTGATCCAGCTCCGGGAGAAATAGCGGTTGTTCAGCAGCAGAAATTGCACCGTGACCGAGACATTCATCATCCACCACACGGCGCGCGCGTCCCAGCCGTACCAGACCACCAGAAGGTAGCTCAACGGCACGCGCACGCACCAGATGCTGAAGGCAATGACCGCCATGACGCTGCGGGTATCTCCGGCGCCGTTCAAGCCGCCGCCCAGGATCACCCCCCAGGCCATCAGCGGCTCAAAGGCCAGGCTGATCACCAGGTAGGTCACGGTCTGGCGGATGACCACGGGATTGGTGGAAAGGAACCCCGCGACAGAACGGGCATTCAAGACGACGGCGGCGGTCAGCAGCAGCACCGCGCAGACGCCCATCACCGCGGTCACGATACCCGCCGAAAAAGCCTCCCGGCGTCTGCCCTGCCCCAGCAGATTGCCGACGACAACCGCATTCGCCAGGTTGAAAGCGAATGCGGGCAGGAAAATGATCGATTCGATGCGCAGGCCGTTGGTGAAAGCCGCGATCGTCTCGACCGGGTGCTGCGGCACCGACGCCAGTATCGCGAAGAGCACCATGGTGCCGACCTGAAAGAAAACCTGCACCATCGCCGCCGGCCAGCCGATGTGGATGATCGTGCGCAGGAAATCCCGGCGCAGCGATAACGCGCAGGCGAACTGCCGGCGCAGAAAAAAGACGTTCAGGACGCAGCCGCCCGCCGTGCTCAGCGCCGTTGCCAGGGCGATGCCGCCGAATCCCAGCGGCGTATGCAAGGCAAGGACGATATTGAGCCCCACGTTGCTGACGCAGACCAAAGACATCGTCAGCAGCGAAAGCCTGACCTGGCGGCGCGCGCGCAGGATCCCGTTGGTTGAGACCAAAAGATACTGAAACGGTATCCCGAAGGCGTAGAGGACAAGCAGTCTCTGCACGATCGGTTTCAGCACCGCCGGGACCGCCAGTATCCGCGGCAGCCAGCCGGAAACAAAAACGCTCACGAGCGCGATCACGAGCCCGGCGATCGAGGTAGCGGTCACCACGGTACGCACCGCGCAGCTGGTTTCGGAAGCGGGAGCGCTGTAATGCAAACGGGAAATCAGCGCCACCGCCCCGACGGTCAGGGCATTGCCGATAATGCCGAGGATGAAATAGAACTGGAAGGCGATGCCGTAGGCAGCCTGTATCTCCTTGCTCAGGCGCCCGGCGATAGAGACATCCGCGATGCCGATGCAAAAAATAAGGAACATGATCAGCGCCATCGGCCAGCAGACCGACCAGTTCTCTTTGGCTATCTCTTGTATCTGGGCCCGGGGCAGCATCTTTATTCCTGTTGCGGCAGGCGCGCGCGGGAGAGGGTGTACTTCTCGACCAGGCGCAACGGATGATACGACTCCTTTGCCCTGCGCAACCCTTCGACGCCGAGGTCCTGCTCGAGATTGACGTACGCGAACCGTCCGCGCAGACGGCTGAGGAATTCGTTGAGGATCGCCTGATAGGCGCCCCCAAGCGCGGGGTTTGCCTTGAGCGCATGCACGACGAGCGTCTCGGGGTTGAGTTCCTCGCCCACGATGAAAGCCTCGGGCTCCCCTTTGACGAACAGCACCCCTCCCTCGATCCCCAGGAGAGCGGCGGACTCCAGCATCTCAAAGACCGCCGCGCGTTCCGCGGCAAGGCTTTCGGACTTATCGCAATCCTTCAGAACGCACCAGCTGCCGATGAACGCCTTCGCGGCGCCGGCGCTCTGCGCGTCAAGCGCGCGGTATTCGGCGTGGCAGGATGAACGGAATTTTTTCAGGTGGTTGCGTTTTCCGTCGTATCGGCGCCCGGGAAGATCAGCCAGATCGCTCATGCGGTAAAGATAATCGGCATTGTCCCGGTCAGGGGTCACGGTGAAACGCTCCTCGGCCCGGAAACGTTCGGCAAGGGAAGCGGGAAGGCGGATGAAAAGATCGGCGCCGTCGGCAAAGAGCCGCTCGATAACGGCACCGGGGTCGGCCGGACCCAGGGGAGGCAGATAGCGCAATCCTGCAGCCGTGCGGGAGCGCACCAGAAACCAGTCCTCCAGGGCGGCAACTTCGAAACCGTAGCTGCGGCGCCAGGCAAAGAGGTTCGTGAAAGTCATCTCGGAGGTCTGCGGGGGACAGCATTGCAGCGCCTGCGACAACAGGGGTCTATGCTCCAGCCGCAAGGCAGCGAATTCGGGATACAGAGGGATCATCGTAGGCACCGGCGCACACGCAGCTCCTCCATCAACGGCGGTATCGGAAAAGGCACCCGGGGGCAAAGCGTCTATTTTGACTTCCAGGTATCGCCTGTCTGCAGCGGTGTTCCGGCAGGGGCGTCTGCCTGAAGACGCTGGGCATACAGCTTCTGGACCTCGGAGACGCTGGTCCCGTTCTTCTCGGCGATAGCCTGATAGATCGCCTGACGGTCGCTGTTCTCCGCCATGATCAGCTCGCTCAGCTGCGGCGTCGCCTGTGCCCCCTCGCGGATCTCGACCAACCCGTCAACACGCTCTCCGACCACCCCTTGTCCCTGCCAGGAACGCAGCTCGGCGTTACGGTCACGGCGGCGCAGCGCCGCTGCCTCCACTGCCGCAGAGAGCGATTCCTGGGCATACGCCAGACTCAGGAACGGATCCAAGAGGCTGCTGCCGGCATTACCCGTCTTTGCCGGGGCGGCGGAACCGCCGGTCACGATGCTTTCGATGTCGTCGATATCCTTGGCGACATGCTGATAGATATCCAGGCGCATCGAAACGTCGACTTTGATCGGTTCCTTCGGCGCCTCGACCCGCACGCGCGCGCAGCCAAGCGCTGCTCCCATCACCAGGATTGCCAGCACGGTTCTCTTCATTTGCCTATCCCTCCGAGTTTGAACGAATGCACTACGATCTGCAGGGTCCGCTTGCCCTGCGCTCCGTCAAAATGAAGATCGAGGATCAGGTTCTTTTCCGGCAACTGGACAGACAACACCCCCGTATCGTAACGGTAATCCCTGAGACTGTCCATGACCGCGCCGGCGTCTTGGCCGGCGGTATGCGCCAGGGTCTTGACCGTTTCCTTATCCGTCACGGTCAGCGTCCCGCCCGGGGAGAGCGTATTGAAAGAACCGTTGAGCATGCTCACGTGCATGCCGTACCCGGCGATGCTCAGATCGCCGTTAAAAGTCCCCGTCATGTCAAAACGCTCTTTCAGCTCGAAATCGTCGGTGATACGCTGCAGGGAAAGCCCGTTTGCCGAAAAAGTGCCATAGTAGGCCTGCGAACCCAGAGGCCAGAACTCCAGCTTCGCCTGGACCGTTCCTCCCAGTATCCGGGCAGTCAACGGCGAGAGCGTGACCTTGCTGTCCTCCAGGACCAGTGAGGAGGCGATCTCCTCCAGATCCAGTTTACCCAGGGAGAGCTTCTGAATCTTGAGCTCACCCGGCGCACCGGCCGCCGAGGCCGAGACCTTCGCCCCTTTGAGCTCCACCCCCATCCCGGAAAAAGAATCGATCTGGAGAGACGCTTCCTGGACCGTCTGCGCTGCAGGCAGCAGCCGTAACCGTTCGATCCGGGCAACGAGGCGCGCCTCCTGCGTGAGCGCATCCAGACGCGCATCCGCGAGGGAGAGCCGCTCGATACGCACCCCTCCCCCGCGCGGGTCCAGACGCAGGTACTCGGACAACTCGATAAGGCGTTTGCGCGGCAGGGTCACCAAGAGTTCAACCCCTTCGATCGACACGTTCCCGACACTGCCTTTGAGCAACGACAGCAATCCGTAGCGCACCTGCGCGCGCTTGATAAAGAGCCGGTACGAGCCGGGACGCTCCACGGTCAGCGCCGAAAATCCCGCCCGGTGGGTCGGGAACAGATCGAACGCGCCGATCGAAACGGCAGCCTCGGGGAAAATACGCCGCAGCACCGAGCGCACCGCCCGGGGAACGAAGATCTGCGCCGCCAGCCACGCGGCTGCAGCCGCCGCGCAGATTGAAAGGACGGCAACGGACAGGAGCGTCCTGGGCTTCACCATATCTGATGCTGTATCATGAAACAGGCGCTGTGGGTTACCTTCATCCCCGCCTCCCGCGCGACAACGATCGCCGCTTCCGATTCCGAACCCGGCTGCATCCACACCTCCGGCACGCCCAGGGTGATGCACTGTTTGACCACTTCCAGGGTCACCTCGGGCGGCACGACGGTTATGACCAGATCCGGAATGAACGGGACCTCCGGCAGGCTGCGGTAGAGGATCCGCCCGGCTATCGAGCCGTTGAGCGGATGCACCCCGGCGATGGTATCGACGCGCGAGAGCAGGTCGATAAATATCCGGTGACCGAATTTCTTCTCGGACCCGGAGACCCCGATAACCGCTATCTTCTTCTGGCGCAGGTCGCTCATTTGACCTGTCCGGCCCCGATGCGCTCGACGCAGGCCACGCACAGCTGGACCGCGGCTTCCAGGTCCGTGCGACTGAACACTCCCGACGGGGAATGGACGTAGCGCGAAGGGATGCTCAGCGTCCCGGTCAGCACACCGTCGCGGTTAAGGGAGATGATCGCCCCGTCGGTCATGCCTCCTTCGAGGACATCCAGCTGGTAGGCGATCTTGTTCTTCACGGCAGTCTGCAGGAACAAATCCTTCATCTTCGCATGGACGATCAGGCCCCTGCCCGCGGCCTCGATCATGGTGATCGCAACCCCGGCGCCCAGCTTCAGCGCCGACTCCTTCTCGGAGGTCTGCGGCGTGTCTCCGGCGACCGTCGTATCCAGGGCGATGGCGTACTCCGGCTCGATGCCGAAGGCGGCGGTGCGCGCCCCTTTCAGCCCGACCTCTTCCTGGACGGTTGCCACCGCATAGACCTGTGCCTTAGCCTTGAGGCGTTTCATCACCTCCAGGAGCGCGAAGCAGCCGACGCGGTTATCGACTGCCTTGCCGAAAAACAGGTCCTTCGAAAATTCCCCGGCATTCGGCTCAAAGATCACCGGATCGGCCAGGGCGAGGCGTTTCTCTGCCTCGGCGCGGCTGGGGCAGCCGATATCGATGAACATATCCTCGTAGCGGACCGGACGCTTGCGGTCCTCTTCTTTCTGCAGGTGCGGCGGCTTGGCGCCGATGATACCCGTGATGCTCTCTTTCTTTGCCTTGACCACTACCCGCTGCCCCGGCAGGATACGGTCATCGATCCCGCCGACCTTCACGAAATGCAGGAATCCCTGCGCGCTGATGTGCTTGACGACCAGACCGATCTCGTCCATATGCGCCGCCAGCATCACCTTGGGGCCGGAAGAACCCTTGCGCGCGATGACATTGCCGCAGTTGTCGATGCGCACCTCGTCGCAGCTCTTCTTCAGCTCCGCGGCCATAAGGGCGCTGACCTCGGCTTCATAGCCGGAGATCCCGGAGGCATTCAGCAGTTTTTTGAGCAATTCGTTCATCGCAGACTCCTCTTTGTTGGCCCGTAGGGCTACTCTACAAACAAGGAATATTTATTATAGAGGCAATCTTTTGCCTCATCAAGCTGTTTGTCGCAATCGCCCCGGTTGCCCCGCCGCTCTTTGTGCCGACGCGGCAAAAAAAATGCCAACACTCACGAGGAAGGGATAAGGTCGATACAGACCACTTCCGGAGGACAGAGAAAACGAACGCGCGGCACGATTCCTCCCTCCATGCCGATGCCGCGGTTCACATAGAGCACGCTCCCATTTTTCTGGTAGCGGCCTGCCTCATACCGCTTTCCGTAGAGCGAACAGGTAATGAGCGCTCCGTACCAGGGCAGCGCGACCTGGCCGCCGTGGGTATGGCCGGCAAGGCACAGATCAGCCGGCTCATCGCCGAGCATCTCAAAGACATCGGGGGTGTGAAAAAGGAAAACGCGCGCCGGATCCCGGGGGGAATCCTGCAGGAGTCGGCGCGCGTGCGGGTAATACTTTAACCCGACCCCCAGAATAACGCAAGAATCCTCGCCCTTGCGCAGGACCACGGATTCGTTTTCAAGCAGCGTAAACCCCGTTCCGGCGTACAGGTCGGGGACCGCCACTACCCACTCGTCCCAGTTCCCCCGGACCGCGAATTTCCCCAGCGAGGCCTGCAGCCGGGCCATCAGCCGCCTGAAACGCGGCAGCGCCGCATGCGTATTCAGGGCATCGCCGGTAAAGACGATCAGGTCCGGATGCAGGGCATTGACGGCCGAAACGAGCTTTTCCTCGGCGCGCGCCGTCTCATCCAGATGCAGGTCCGAAAGGTGTACGATGCGCAGGGACGAAGAACGCAGCTTAGGGGTCGAAACCTTCACGTAACGCACCTGCAGCCGGTACGGCTCTATCCAATACCCGTACGCAAAGCAGACGCATCCGACGGCGAACAGAACGTGGAACGCGCGGCGCAGAAGGCGCACCCGCGCAGAGACAAAGACGCCGCTGGTGCCCCTGAGGAGACGCACGAACGAGCGCGCCTCAAAGAGAAGGATAAGGACGAACGCGCTGATGCAGGCGATGACAATCGCCGTTTCCCGGAAAGAAAAAACCATCATCGCGCGCCTGACTTTCCGCGCCGGGCGGCGCGCAGAGACGCTTCAGACGGCACGGGAAGGAGGCTGTTTGACCGCGGCTCCGGCGGCGGCAAGTCCCCCGACCAGGCGCAGGAGAGCCGGGTCGTCGGGATCGGGAAAGCGGACGCCCGAAAAATACCAGTTCTGGTCATGCTTGCGGTAGGTACGCACCACGGTCGCCTCGAGGCTGATGCCTTCCGGGCAGAACGGCGCGTTGAAGGCGAGGGTGATCTTTGCTTTCGGATAGAATTTCCGCTCGCTCGTCATGACGAGCGCTCCGGCGCGGGAAACATCCACCACGATGCACAAAAACGTCTCCGCGGCCCCCTCTTTTTTGCACGCACACAGGCACGAGACCTTGCCCCCTGCATCGAGGCGCGGATAGCGCCGGCGGTTCACAAAACGCAGCTGATACCACAACCCGCGCAATTCCCTCAGCATTCCGGCCTTCCTTTCGCCCTTGTGCGGCTAGACGCTCCCGCCCCTGACAATCACCAGGATGGCGGCATGCGGGACGACAATGTATTTGGTCCCCTTGAACTCGATCTCGATCCCGGAGCTGCGCAGGAAAATGCAGAAATCGCCTGCCTTTGCCTGTAACGGGAAATACCGGCTGTCGAATTTCGGGGTCTGCCAGGGTTCCACATCCACCGAGGAAGGGTCGGGGATCGGATACCCCGGCCCGGTCTTGACCACCGTTCCCGCCTGGACCTTTTCTTTCTCGCGCACGCCCTGCGGCAGATACAGGCCCAGATCCGTGCGTTCGGAATCGCTGTCCGCAACGATCAAGACCCGGTCACCGACGATAATAAGCTCGTTCTCCACCCTTCACCTCGGATCGATTTTCTCAAGCGCCGCTTCGGCTATCCAGCCGATTTTCCCGTCGGGACGCCGCAGCTTATACCAGCCGGGAGCCGCCTCGAGCACCTCGACGATGCTGCCCTCGGGAGCGACGAAATGCACGGTCGCCTCCGCATGGGGCGCGAAACGGACATCCGCGTCGGGGCCGACAATGACCGCGGCGGTGCTCAGATACCTCACCCGCTGCGCCAGGCAAAAACCGCTGACCAGGCACAGACAGGCCAAGGCCGCTGCCGCCGTCCGGACGTTCTGGCGTCTCTGCCCCGGGGGAAACACCCCGGCGCCGAAAGCCAGAATGACCGTTGCCAGCGCCAGGGCCGAGAAGACTGCGGTAAGACGATCTATCGTCAGGATCCGGGAAAGCGCATCGGGCAAGCCGCTCAAGACCCGCGCCAGGAACCGCGGCTGGACCGGGAGCTGGAGCAGCGACTGCACATATGCGTCGTTGGCGCGCACGTCGCTGTCCCCGGGGATAAAAAGGCGGGCCCGTTCATAATTCAGCCGGGCCCTGCCCCATTGCTTCAATTGCACGTAACAATTCCCGATATTGTAATAAAGCGGCCCGTTTTCCGCACCCTGGGCGCGCACCGAGAGAAAGGCATCGAGCGCCTCCGCGAATTTGCTCCCGCGGTACAGGGTGACACCCTGCAGAAACGCCTCCTGCGGCCCCGCGCAAACAAAACCCGGTGTCCCCAGCGAGAACGCCACGAAAAACACCACGCAGAGCAAAACGTTTTTTCGCTTTTTCATCGCCGGACCTTCATGATTTCGAGTTCAACCGTTTCGATACCGCATTGATGAACGCACGCAGCCGCTCCAAGGTCTTTCCCATCTCTGCGGCGCCGGATCCGGCGCCGGTATAGCGCGCGGCATCGCACTGCCGGAACGCCTCACGGATCTCTTCCCGCATCTGGTGCGGCAACGTTTCGCGCAGGCGCTCATCAATCACGCTCTCGGTGATCCCCTGCGGCGGAACGTTCAGGAGGGAAGCGATACACTCTTGCATCGTCTGAAAAACCGCGTCGTAGAAGGCCGGCGCATCCTGCCGGGAAAAGGCCCGTTCGGCCCGGCGCAACCCTTCCTGCGCCCGGCGCGGCGCGCGGACGCGGCGGGCATACGCGCGGTCCGTGCTCATTTTGCGGCGCAGCCGCAGATAAAAGAAAAGCACCGCCGCGGCCGCCACAGGCACCAGATGTGCGAACCAATAGCTCCTCTGGCGGTACCAAAACGCCCCCCGCTTGAAAAACGGGCCGGGCAGCGTCTTGATATAGATGATATCCCTGCCCAGGATCTCTTCCTGCGCAAGGGGGACCGACGCGGCGGAAGAATCGATCACCTTGGCGACATCCGCCGCGTCGCTCTTCTCGACCGTCAAGGGAAACGGCCCCCGGCGCAGCGTTTGGAACGTCTCGGTCTTGGTGTCGAAATAGGTCAAACTCACCGCCGGAACCCGGGAGACTTTCGGGGAGAGCGGGATGAGCACCTGCTCAAAGACAGTCGCGTTGTCTTTCTGCTCTACCCGCGGCGGATATATCTTGAATCCTTCCTCGGATTCGAAGACCGGCTTTTTCACGCTGACGCTGTTTCCCGCGCCGCCGACGGTCATCGTCACCGTAACCGGATCACCGGCCTTGACCGTCTGAGCGGAAACCGCCACCTCGAGGGTAAAATCGCCGATCGACCCCTCATATCCCTGCGGGGCCGCCTCCAGCGGCACCTCCTTGATCGTGACCGGGATTTCCGGGGATTTCAGCTCAAGGGGAACGGTCTCATACCTGCCAAAGAAATTCTCGAAGGCGTCGGAGTCGAAAAAATCCTCGAAGCCGGACGGGACGCTGCGCCGGCCCGCCCGCTGCACGACCAGGTTGCATTTGACGACGGCCGGACCCAATATCAACTCCCCGGGACGCAACGCAAAAGTCCGGCTCTCAAACTCGATAACCTCATACGGCATCCCGCCGACAACCTCGCGGTACTGTTTCGGCTGGGCGAACGGTGCGGCCGAAAACCCCTGCGGGGAGAGCTCCGGGAACTGGATATCCCGGATCGCCAGCCGGTTCACGTACAGCTTGATCTTGACGGGAATGACTTCTCCTTTATACGCGGTTTTTTTGCCGACCTCCATGACCAGAAAGACCCGGTCCTGTACGTCCTGCGGCAAGGTCTGCTGCGGGCCGTCCGGGTTTGCCGCGCCCGCAGGGGATTGTCCGGCTGCGGCGACCTCAAGGCTCAACGCATTGGAGCGGTAGGTATCGCCCCCGTACTGGAACTCAAAAGGCCCCAGCGGGAATACGCCGGATTTCAGAGGCACGATCGAATACATATGGGTCACTGAGCTGGAAACGTTGCCGTTAATGATCGAGACGCTGGTCGAGGGGCCCAGGTAGCGGAAACGGAATGCCTCCGAATCGGGGATCTCCACCGACGGGATGTTCTGGGTATTGAAAAAAGTCAGGTTCAACCTGCCCGCTTCGCCTACGGATAACGAACGGCGATCGAGCGTCGCTTCAAAAGAAACCTCTTTTGCCAAAACCGGCGCCGGGCGCACCACGGAGGCGCTCAGCACAGCGGCGGCCACCGCCAGACAACGGCATGCGTTGCGAACGAACAGGCCCATACCTGACTGTCTCATCCGTTTCACCAATCGTCGAATGTCTCAGGAGGCGACGGGCGCGCCCGGTCGCGTAAACGGCCGCGGACCTCTTCTGAGCGGTACGCATCCAGAAGCATCCGCGCCTCGTCTTCGGTCATCTCGCCCGTTTCTTGTCCCGCTGGCGGATTTTTGCTTTCGCCCTGGTCAAAACGGCCGCTTTCCACGCCGGAAGATTCCCGCCCGGAGGGCGATTGTCCCGCATCCTCCTGCGCTTCCTGAGGCCGGGAACGCTGCGGTTCCGCCCCGGTTTCCGGCTCCTGCCCTTGCCGGCCTTGTTCCTGCGGCTTTTCCGGCGCCTGCGATCCGGAAGAACCCTGTTGAGATTCTGCCGACTGCTGTTCCTGCTGCTGGCCGCCTTTCTGCTGCTGCGGCGGTTGTTCTTTCTGCTTTTCCTTGAGTTCTTTCAAGGCGCGCTCGACCAGCTCGTAGTTGAACTGCGCGTCCTCATCGGAAGGATCTTTCTCGACGGCGCCGCGGAACAACTCCAGGGATTGGGAGAGCGCCGAAACGGCGCCTGCCGGATCGCTCTTTTCCTTATTCGTACCGATACGGTACTGAACGGCGCCGGCATTATACAGCGCCCGCGCTTCGACGCGCCTATCCTGCGCCACCATCGCCTTCTGCAGGGATTCCAGGGCTAAGGCATCCTCTCCCCGGTGCGCGCGGACAGTACCGGCGCCATACTGCAGCAGCGCCGAATCCGGATCCCGGCTGAGCGCCTTTTCATACAGCGCCAGCGCCTCATCCGTGCGTCCCTGCCGGTACAGCCGGTATGCCTTCTCCAGTATTGTACCGCGGGAGGCGGAAAAAGCAACCGCCGGCATCAGCAGCAGCACGGCAAAAATGAACAGACGCCGCAGCATTGCCTTATTTCCTTTCGTGGATCAAAGGTTCCAGACACAGGAAAAACAACGCGCACAAAAGCGGCAGCTGGAAACGCTCGTGGTACTGCTGGTGCATCTTGCCTTCGAATTCTCTCTTCTGCATCCGGGAAAGCTTCTGGTCATACACGGTCTTGAGGCCGAATTCCCGGCCGGAGGCGCGCACGTACATGCCTGCGGTGCGCATTGCCAACTGCTGCAAGAGTTCTTCGTTCAGTCGGGTCTTGACCACGCTGCCGCGGCGGTCCTTGAGAAACGAACCTTCCTCTCCGCCGGAAAGCGGGATCAGCTCCCCCTGGCCTGAACCGACGCCGATACAACAGATGATAATACCCTGCCGTTTCGCCTCCTCCGCGGCTCTGAGTGCATCGCCTTCCCGGTCATCCCCGTCGGTTATCAGGACAAGGATCTTGGACGGAGCCTCCTGGGCCCTGAAGCCGCGGATCGCTTCCTGGATGGCACGGGCAAGCGACGTGCCTCCCCGCGGGATCGTTTCGACCGAGATGTCATCGAGCGCAAGCAGGAAACCGGCATAATCAACGGTCAGCGGACATTGAAGGAAAGCCTCTCCGGAAAACGCCACCAGGCCGATGCGGTCTCCGCGTAAAGTAGATACGAAATCCGCCACGGCCAGTTTCGAGCGCTGCAGGCGGCTGGGCAATATATCCTGGCTGAGCATGCTCTTTGAGGTATCCAGGGCAATGATGATATCCAACCCCTGCCCTTTGACCTCCTGCCACTGAAAGCCCCACTGCGGGCGCATGAGCGCAAGGAAACCGAAAGAAACCGCGGCCACGATCATTCCCTGCTTGAGGCGGCGCCGCCGCGCATCGAACGCCGACAATAACACCGTCAGGAGCGCGGGATCGGCAAAACGCCGGTAGGAGCGCGCGCGCAGGCGGGCGCAGAGATAAAAGAAAACACCCAGCCCCGCGAGGGCGCCGATGAGGAGGATGCCGTAAAAAGGTTCTGCAAAGCGCATCGGTATGGCCTTTTAAGGAATGGTCCGCAAGAACGTCCCCGCCGCCGCGATCTCTGCCGCCAGAACCACCAAGCCCGCAACGAGAAAGAACCCGAAGAGCTCCCGGTACTGCGCAAACCCCTGCGCCTGGACCGGACTCTTTTCCAGCGCGTCGATCTGCCGGTAGATCGAACGAAGCTCCTGGGTATCGGTCGCCCGGAAATAGGCGCCGCCGGTCAGGGCGGCGATCTGGCGCAGGGTATCTTCGTCAAGGTCGACGTCCACCATCTGATACACCGTGTTCCCGAAGAGGCCCTGCACCGGATAGGGCGCGCGGCCCTTTGTCCCGGCGCCGATAGTGTACACCTTCACGCGCAACGCCCGCGCTGCCTCGGCAGCTGCCTGCGGCGAGATGGCGCCGGTATTGTTGCGCCCGTCGGTCAGCAAGACCACGACCTTGCTTTTGGCCTTGGTCCCTTTAAGACGGTTCAGCGCCGCTGCCAACCCCATCCCGACTGCCGTGCCGTCCTCGATCATGCCGATCTGTACCCGGGCGCTGTTCTCGCGCAGCCAGGCATAATCGAGCGTGAGCGGGCAAACGGTATAGGCGCGGGCGGCAAATGCGACGAGCCCGATGCGGTCGTTGGAGCGCGCGCCAATGAATTCCTCCACCACGCCCTTGACCACCTCCAGCCGGTTGCGCCGTTTGCCGTTCCAGGTGAAATCCTCGGCGCGCATGCTCGTCGAACAATCGAGAGCCAGGACGATATCCACCCCTTCGGTGCGGATCTTGGAATCGGCGACCGGCGACTGCGGACGGGCGAGGGCACAGATAAAAAAGACTGCCGCGGCCAAACGCACCCAGATAAGGTTCTGCGCCAGGCGCACCCGCAGGGGTTTTTTCAGTTTTTTGAGTATCTCTCCCGAGGGGAACGAAAAGCCGGGGACGCGCCTGCGGCGCCGCGCTTGCCAGAAAAGCGCCAAGAGAACGGGCAGCAGCAGAAAAAAGAGCGGGTCGTGGAATCTCATTGCGTCAGAGCGGCGGCAGCCGCTGGATTTTCTTTGGTCTCCTCGACAAAACGGCGCGCTGCCGCATACGTCGCTTCGATTTCCGCCTCAGCCGGCTGCAGGCGCGCGAATTTAACCAGATCCGCCCGCTCCAGAAATTCCTTCAGGAGCGTCTGCTGCGGGGCGTCGAGCACGGAGGAATCCCGCGCCTGTTGAAAAAATTCCTCGGTGGTCATTTCCGGGGCGCGCAACGCAAAACGGTCCTGCAGGTAACGGCGCACGATCTCGGAGATCTCGGCGAAATACTGCTTCACCTTCCCCTGGCGGATAAGCTCCTTGCCCTGCAACGCTTCCAACGCCGCGAGGGCCCGTTCATGAGCGGGAACCTGCGGCTCAAGGGCAGACCGGCGGCGCCGGCCAAGGAGTACAAAAACCGCGCTCCCCAGAAGAACGGCCAGGCCGCCCAGCGCCACCCAATACCAGAAACGGAATCCTTCCCGCAACGGCTCTTTCAGCCCGCGCAGCGAAGCCTTCTCTCCCGCCGCAGCCAGAAGGCTGCGGATGCGCACCTGCTGCGGCTCGACGGTAAGCGTGCGCCACCGGGTCTCCCCGGCCGGATGCCAGCGCAGGGTCAATGCGGGGATCTCCTGCTCTCCCGTTGAGAAAGTACGCAGCAGGAACCAGTAGGTCCGCTGCGACGGCTTCAGCCGGCTGCGCGAAACCCCGCACCGGGATACCGCGAAATTCCCCATGGTTGGGGGACACGGCAGTTCCTCAAAAACCGCATCCCGGGAGGCCGTCACGGTGACGGCGTAGCGCAACCGCTCCCCGAGCGCGCGTTCGCCTTTGGGCAGCGCGACGCGCACCTGCGGTTCCCCGACGGCAGCCGAGGCGCCTCCCCAGAACAAAAGTGCGGCGATCAGGCCGCTCATCAGGCGTTTCATCGCATCCTGCGCTCTCTCTTCTTAAAAAACCGGACCAGGCTCCGGGCATACGGCTCGTCGGTGCGCACCGCGATCGTATCGACCCCCGCGGCGGCAAAGAGACGCTGGCGCTGACGCTGCCGCTCGTGCGCCTCCCGGGCATACTCCTGCCGCAGCGCTTCATCGCCGGTATCGGTCCAGAACCGCTCTCCCGTTTCCGGATCTTCCAGCTGCACCAGGCCGCTCTGCGGCAGCTGCAGCTCGGCCGGGTCGGTCACCGTGACGGCGACGATATCGTGGCGCTTATTGGTGACGCGCAGCATCTTCCCGAAACCGGGAGCGTAGAAATCGGAGACGATGAAGGTAACGGTGCGCCGGCGCGCCACGCGGTTGACATATTCCAAAGCCAGGTTCAAGTCCGTCCCCCTGCCTGCGGGGCTCAGGTAAAGCGCCTCGCGGATGACGCGCAGGACATGCTGCGGCCCCTTGCGCGGGGGGACGAACTTCTCTATCCGGTCGCTAAAAGCCAACAGCCCCACGCGGTCGTTGTTGCGGATCGCCGAGAACGCCAGGACCGCGCAGAGCTGGGCGGCGAGAGAGCGTTTGAGCATCCGGGCAGTGCCGAAGAAACAGGAAGCCGACAGGTCCAGGAGGAGCAGCACCGTCAGCTCGCGCTCTTCGACGAACTTCTTGACGAAAGGATGCCCCATGCGCGCGGTGACGTTCCAATCGATAGAGCGGATCTCATCGCCGGGCAGGTATTCGCGCACCTCATCGAACTCCATCCCCCGGCCTTTAAAGACGCTCTGGTACTGGCCGGCAAAGACGTCGGTCACCATCCGGTTGGTGGTGATCTGGATGCGGCGGACGTTCTGGATAATCTCGCGGGGAATCATAGAGTTCCTATAAGATACGTTTCAAGTTTCAAGTCTCAAGTTTCAAGTTTCAGGCTGCGGGGCGCACGGGCTCTCGATTGCAGCACGTTCCCCGTTCTTTCTAACCGAAAGACCCCGCCCACTCATCCGGAAACTACTCTGGTTTTTGAGTCCTCGAAACTCCCGAGTCGACAGACAACTTGAGACGAGAGACGAGAAACTAGAAACCCCGTTACCCTACCCTACGGCACCGGTATCTCGCTCAAAATCCTCTTGATGATATCCTCGGAGGTCTTCTCCTCGGCCTCGGCTTCGTAGGTGACGATCACGCGGTGGCGCAGCACATCCGGCGCCACGGATTTGACGTCCTGCGGCACGACATAGCCCCTGCCCTGCAGGAAGGCGTAGGCCTTCGAGGCCAAAGTCAGGTAGATCGTCGCCCGGGGCGAGCCGCCGTACTGGATGAGGCTGACCAGATCGTCCAGTTTGTACTGACCGGGGTCTCGCGTGGCGTTGACGATATCCAGGATATAGCGCTCGACCTTCTCGTCCAGATACACCTCATCCACCACCTTGCGCGCGCGCACGATATCCTGCGGGCCGACGACCGCCTCGGCCGAGACGTGCGTCTCGGTAAAGCCCATCCGGCGCACGATCAGCTTCTCCTGCTCGATCGAAGGATACGTGATCACCGCCTTGAGCATGAACCGGTCGACCTGCGCCTCGGGCAGCGGATACGTTCCTTCCTGCTCGATCGGATTCTGGGTGGCCATGACCAAGAACGGCTCCTCCAGCTTATAGGTATGCTCGCCGATGGTGATCTGGCGCTCCTGCATCGCCTCAAGGAGCGCGCTCTGCACCTTTGCCGGGGCGCGGTTTATCTCGTCGGCGAGGATGATGTTGGCGAAGATCGGCCCCCGTTTTGTCGAAAAGGTCCCGTCCTTGGGATTGTACACCTGCGTCCCGATGATATCGGCAGGCAGGAGGTCGGGGGTAAACTGGATGCGCTGGAATTTCGTGCTGATCGCCTGGGCGAGCGTCTTGATCGAAAGGGTCTTGGCCAGGCCCGGCACCCCTTCGACGAGGATGTGCCCGTTGGCAAGCAGCCCGATGAGCAGGCGTTCGATGAGCGGCCGCTGCCCGACGATGACCTTCTCGATCTCGGCGATCAGGCCGTGGACGAATGCGCTCTCCTGCCTGACCTTATCGTTGATTGCCCCCAGACCCGTAGAACCCATGGCGATCCTCCTTTATGAGAGTGGGTATTGTTTTTCCCGGCGAGAGATACAGGAACAGACGGCCTATTTCCTGCGGCTGGTGCGCCGCAGCGCCTTGACCATGCGCTCGTACGCCAGTTGACGGGAAGCGCCTTCGGTCAGGTGTCCGCAGCAGACCGCGGCATAGCCGTTGCGGTTTTTGATCTTGAACAACTGTACAGGGTGGCCTCCGATCTTCATAGAAAGCCTCCTTTCGTGCTTGCTGCCGGCATGGTTTCATTCAGACGCGGGATCTCGACGCGCAAAGCCTCGATGCGCTCGTTCACGTACGGATGCGTACGCAGGTACCGCAGGAGCTTGTTGTTGGGCCCCTCGCCTTTTTTCAATTTCTCGAGCGCCGAGAAAGCCGCTTCGGGCCTGAACCCGGCCTTGCGGGCGTATTTGACCCCCAGCCGGTCGGCTTCGAATTCGTCTTTGCGGCTATAGCTTAAATCAACCAGCCCATAGACCGCGCCGGCTCCCATGGCCAGGGTTTCTGCCTGCTGATCGTCAATTTTTGTGCTCATCGCCGCAAAGGCAAGGCCCAGGATAAGCTGATAGCCGACATTTGCCTGCATCTTCTTGGCGATATGGCGCGCCGCGACATGGCCGATCTCGTGGGCGATGACATAGGCCAGTTCATCGTCGCTGAACGCCTCCATCAGCCCGCGGTTGACGAAAACGAACCCGCCGGGAATGGTCATGGCATTCAATTCCTTATCCTCCAGTGCCGAGAATTCGTAACGGATATCCTGGCGGTCGGAAGCCGCGGCCAGACGGGTGCCGATGCGCTGGAGCCGTTCGATCAAAGCAGGGTCTTTGGAGAGAGGGTATTTTTTGGTGAGCTCGGGGATCGCGCTTTTTCCGGCCGCGTATTCGGTGGCGCTATTGATAAGGATAAACTCTTTTTTCCCGGTTGCGGGGTTGTAAAGGGTCGCGCACCCGCAGAGTACCATCGCGGCACAGGCGATAAAACCGAAAGAGAGGCGTTTTACCATATAAAATGAACTATTGTTTTGCCTTTTTCAGCCCAGATACGCAGGGAGAAAAACGCGTTGTCCTTCTTCACCGACACATCGTAGGCACCGTCAGGCTGCATGCCCCCGATAGTCAAAAAACCGTTTTCGCCCAGAAAGGCCTCATAAAAAACGGTTGCCTCCCGAACGGAAACGGTCGTCTCAAACCGAGCCACATGCGCGCCTGCCCCGGCGCTTTCTGCCGCCGCAACCGCCGTCGCCTGCTCAACCAACGGCAGCGCCAGTCCGGCTACCTGCACGGTGCCGGCGGCATAGGCGAGCGCGCCTGCGCCGAGCGCCAATGCGACACTCACGATGACAATTCCCCTCATACGCGCCTCCTTACCGTACTATTGTAGCATTTTTTTTCCAAAAATAAAGCACCGGAGTCACCCGAAACGGACGCCGCAGCGCCCGGCATAACCACCACCGGAGCTGGTTTTAAAGGAACCGCTGCAGAAAATTAAAGAGATAACCCAGGAGGATGATTGAAAACGTAGTGATGCAGAAGAAGAGCACGATGAGCGGCAGCTTCAGCGCCCGGCGCAAAAGCACCGCCTCAGGAAGGCTTAAGGCGGCAACCGCCATCATGAAAGAAAGGGCCGTCCCCAGGGGAAACCCTTTTTGAAAAAGCACCACCGCGATCGGGACGATCGCGGCACAGGAACCGTAGAGCGGCACGCCGATGAGCGTCGCGATCGGAACGGAAAAGAAACCGACCTTCGAAATGATCTTCTCTATCGACTCCTGCGGCACGAGATTGTGTATGAGCGCCCCCACCCCCACGCCGATCAGCACCCACAACCATACCTGCCTGACGATCGTTACCGCTTCATGCAGGCCGTAGCGCATACGGTCGCGAAGATCCCTGAATGCAGCCGGCGATGATTCTGCCGCGGCAGCATCAGGCAGCATATCCTCGACCAGATGCCGCCGGAGCGAAAACCGGCCGATGACGGCGCCGGCGCTTGTTCCGATAAACAAACCGCTGAGCACGTAGGCAAGCGTGATCCGGGGGCCGAAAAACCCCAACATCAGGACCACCAAATATTCATTGATGATCGGCGAGGTGATCAGGAACGAAAAAGCGATCCCGGCGGGGATCCCGGCGCGCAAAAAACTGAAAAAAATCGGGATGGAGGAACAGGAACAAAACGGCGTCACCGCCCCGAAAAGAGCCGCGGCAAAATTGCCCAAAAGCCCCTTACCGCTCACCCAGCGCTTGATCCGCTGCGCCGGCAAGAAGGTGCGCAGGAAGCCGACGACAGAGACCAGCACGAAGAGCAGAAGCAGTATTTTGGCCGCGTCATAGAGAAAGAACTCCAGCATCTGCGCCGGCTTCGACGCGCGATCAAGCCCCAGGAGCCGATAGACAAACCACTGCGCCCCTACGGACAGCATCCTTTCCTCTCCTCTTTCTTGGAGCAGCAGCAGGGAGCCTGTTCTGCGGCTTCCTTGAGCTTCTTATCGATCGATGCGGCGAAACGCTTCCAGAATCCCGGCTTTTTCGCTTCTTGTGTATCCTTAGATGCGTTATTCATCGCTTCCTCCTTTTGCCTCTGTTTAAAGGATCGCCGCATCCGGCAAGGCAGCGGCGGTCGGTCTTACGCAACACCTTCCTGTCCCCGATGACGATCGGATCACGGTTCAGCCACGACCTGACGCAACAGATGAGCGCACCCGCCCCGCCCGCCTGCCTCCGCAGCGCATAACTGCTCCACCAGCCCTCCTGGCGTACCGCAACGATCCCCGCCTCCATGAGCCGCTTCAGATGCCGGGAGACCGCGGGCTGGGAGATCCGCAAGATATGCGACAGCTCGCAGACGCAGAGCGAGCGGCTCTGGAGCAGCTTGACGATACGCAGCCGCGCCTTGCCGGCCAGCGCCTTGAGCGCGCGCTCCGCGGCGAAGACTCCCATCGGGGGTTCTTTTTTCATATAACCTTTCTGTTATATAATTATACAACGCCGCCCCTGTTTGTCAAGACGCATTTTTTACGGGATATGCGGGCGGCGGGAAGGACGGCGGGCGAGCGCGGTATCGGGAACGATTTTCAACCGAGTCCCGATCCTGCGCAGATACAGCCCTCCGGCTAGACGTGATTGCGCAACATCAACTCCGCCGGATGCGCATCGAGATAATACTGCGCTTTCAGGTACGGCTCGTCGTAGGTGCGCACGAAATGGCGCAGGAGCACCACCGGCACGATGAGCGGGATAAGGCCGCGGTGATACTGGCCGATCACTTCGAGGGCTTCCTGTTTTTCGCCGGGCGTGAGGCGTTCCTTGAAATACCCCAGGACATGCTGCAGGACATTGGTGTTCTTCTTGACCGTCGCTTCCTGCGCCAACGCTTCCAGGAAAAGGCGCCGGTACGATTCAAAGAGCGCGGCGCGTTTCTGGGACTTGGCCCCGGCAACCAACGCCCCCAAACGGCCCAGCAGCTGCGGGCTGTGCGCCATCAAGAGCAGTTTGTGCCGGGTATGGAAATCGACCAGGCCGCTGAGTGAAGCGTCGTTTTCGGCAAAATCCTGCCAGCGGCTGAACGCGAAGACGCGCTCGATGAAGTTCTCCCGAAGGGCGTCATTGCGAAGCCTGCCGTCGTCCTCGGCAGGAAGAAGCGGGAACGTTTCGGTAAAAATGCGGGCAAAGATACCCACTCCCTTTCGCGCCGGCACGCCGTTTTTGTCGTAGAGCCGCACGTTCTTAAGGCCTGAGCTGGGGGAATCGCTCTTAAAGACAAACCCGCTCAAATGCTCCTGCGCGAGGCGCTCCACCCGCTTGCGGGCCCACGCCTGCATGCGTTCGGTCAAATCCACCTTCGTGCGTATGGTCACCAGGCGGCACTCCTGCGCTGACCCGACGAGGCGCATTGCCTCGCGGGGGACTGGCAATCCGCATTCGACCTCCGGACAGACCGGCACCCATTCGACGAAGGCGCCGAGGGTATCTTTAAGGTACGCGTCGAGCTTATGTCCCCCGTCGTAACGGACCCGCTCGCCCAAAAGACAGCTGCTGATACCCAGCCTTATCTTACCAACCATTATCTCTTCTCTCTAGAAAACGATCGTCGTATCCTGGAAGCGGAGTATCCGGTGATCGACATATTTTTCAACCGCCGAAACGAGAGCCTCTTTCTCCAAAGATTTACCTTTGCGCACAAGGTCGGCATAGGTATCCTCGTGAGAAACAGCCACAACCGATTGCGCGATGATCGGGCCGTTATCGAGCTCTTCGGAGACAAAATGTGCGGTCGCGCCGATGACTTTGACCCCTTTCAAGAACGCCTGCCGGTAGGGATCGGGCCCTTTGAACGAAGGCAGGAACCCGTGATGGATGTTTATGATATCCCGGCCGTACGTTTTCAAAAAGCCCGGGGAGAGCACCTGCATGTACCGGGCAAGGACGAGGAAATCGCTTGCGGGGAGCGCGCGCGCGAGTATCTCTTCTTCCCTTGTATCCTCTTTCGTCGCCGGGATATGATGAAAAGGAACCCGGAACTGCTCGACGAGGGCGCGAACATCGTCATGGTTTCCGATCACAAAGGGGATATCCACGCGCAGCTCTCCCGATCGCCAACGGTACAAGAGATCGGCCAGGCAGTGCTGCGCCCGGGAGACCAGTATCCCCATGCGCAGGACGCTGCGGCGCTCATGCAGGATGCCGGTCCCGCCGAAACGCTCGCTCACTTCGCAAAAAGCAGCGCGCAGCGTATCCGCCGGGGCCTCCTCGGCCGAAAACTCCACCCGCATAAAGAAAGCTCCTTCTCCGGCGCCGGAGGAATGCTGGTTGGCCGCCCGGATATTGCCGCCGAAGGAAAGGATCGCCTGCGAAACCGCCGCAACGATCCCTTTCTGGTCGGCGCAGCGCAGCAAAAAGATATAGTCTGCCATAGGCTAGCGCCTGCCTCCCTGCAGGCGGGACAGGATGGTGCGTTTTTCGGAAAAAGGGATCCGCGCGCGGGAGACGAGGCGCGCGAAGAAGGCGATCGAACTGTCGTAGGTCCTGCGATCGACCGGATAGGGCGTCGCGTCTTTTCCTCCGTGGGCGAAGGAGTAGCGCGCCGGGTCTTCATAAGAAGGAGCGGCCCCGTAGATCACCTCGGCCACCAGGCTCAAGGCGCGCATCGTCTTGGGCCCGATGCCCTCAAGGGACAACAACTCTTCGTATGAAGCGGGGTTGCGTTCACAGGCGCGCGCCAGGACCTTCTCCAGATAGGCGCTCTTTGAGAAATCCTCACCCTCTACCGGGTGACGGCGGAATTCGCGCGGCGCCAATTCCAGCGCGGTATAGGTCTCCCCGCCCGCCCGAACCGAAGCCATCTTTGAGAGCGGCGAGGCATGTCTGCGGATGAGCTCGATATCCTTCATCAGGGAAGAATAATTGCCCTGCACCAGCTCGGTGCTGATCATGCGGGTCTGCGAACTTTGGCGCGCGGTCAGGTCCAGGGCAGGCACGCGTACCTGGGAGATGATGCCGGCATGCGGCTCGCAGACGAGGTCGGTTATCTTATCCGAATGCCAGTGGTACCGCCGGGCGGTCTGGTTTGCCGTATTCATCCCCTGCTGAACCACCGCCCAGGAGCCGCCGCGGGAGAAGAAAAAACTGTGGTGGTAGATCTGGAAACCGTCCTGGACGAGCGCCGAATCGACCTTGGCACTCATGCGCGAATTATAGACCAGGGCATCGACCCGCTCATGGGGCAGGCTCAGGGCCCCTCCCCAATCCCGGATCTGGTCCGGGGTCTTGCGCGAGGTGCGGCCTTTGCCGCCGCAGATGAAAATCCCCAGCTCCCGCTCCCTGCCGCGCAGGGCTTCTTTGAGGGCGGCGGTCAGGATCGTCGTCAGTCCCGAGGCGTTCCAATCAAAGGCGAGCACCGTTCCCAGCGACTGGAACCACACCGGATCGGCGATGCGGCGGATAAACTCCTCCGGGCCGTATTCCTGCACGACCAGATCGGTCATGTGCCGTCCCAGACGCACCATCCGCTCAAAAAGCCAGCGGGGGCAACGGCCGGTATCGAGGGTGAAGGTGGCAACGCCGCGTTGGATCATGATCGTATAGTAGCACCGAAGACACAAGAGCACAAGCGCACAGGCGCACAAGTGCACATGTATAATGCTTTGTATCTGTTTTCCCTTGTGTTCTGGTGCTCCTGTGCTCTTGTGCACCTATACTACAACCGGTACCTGCCGCCAGCGGCGCGCACCAAACCTTCGCGCTGCAACTCACCGAGAGCGACAACGATGCGATCGCGTGAAAAATCGCCACAGAAGCGCTCAAGCTCATCAATGCCCATACGCTTTCCAGCCGTCAGACAGCGCACGATCGCCCCGCGCAGCTGACGGTTGGACCCGGCAAACCGTGCCTGGCGGCTGTAGTGAAGGCTGCGCACATTGGGATTGCCGAACTTCTTCTTGAGCGCCACCCCGTAATCCATGAGCGCGGAATACCAGCGTCTCGGCTCTTTGCGGTCAAGCGCCTTTTCTACCAGCGGCAGGAGCTGCTCGTCGGTAATGCCGGTCCTGTCGCCGAAAAAATGGTGCAGGAAAACACTGCGGATGTTGGTCTCGATGAAGACCGCCGGCTGGTTGAAAGCGAACGCCCGGATCGAAGAAGCGGTGGCTGCCCCGATCCCGGGCAGCGCATCCAACGCCTCCTGCGTCGCAGGGACGCACCCGCCGTGTTGGGCGCACAATACCCCGGCGAGCTTTTTCAAGAGGAGCGCCCGGCGGTTGTACCCCATCCCCTGCCAGGCACGCAGCAGCTCTGCCGGGGAAGCGGCGGCAAGCGCCCGGGGAGAAGGAAAACGCTTGATGAATTGCCGGTATTTGGCGACGACCCGCTCGACCTGCGTCTGCTGCAGCATGACTTCAGAAACGAGTATCCGGTAGGGATCGCGGGTACGCCGCCAGGGAAGATCGCGGGCATGAAGATAATAGTACGATAAGACCGTTCGGCGGAAGGCACCGATGCCGGCGCGGGTCGGGCAAAAGAGAGCCTCCGATACCGCGGCGGTGGTACTCAAGGCGCGTGTCGCTTCAGAGGTTTTTGCTCCTGCGGCGCCGGTACCGCGAGAGGAGCGTTCGGTAACGGGGATCCTGGCGGATAAAGGCAAGGTCTTTGTCCTGTTCCATGAACCGGAAATCGCGGTATCCCAGCCGCAGCGCCGAGCGCAGCGCGGCGAGACATTCGCCGGGCATCTGCAGGAGCGAATAACTGCACGCGAGGTTGTAGTACACGAGCGGATCCTTCGGCTTCAGCTGGGCAAGGCGCTGGTCAACGCGCAGCCCGTCCTGGAAACGGCCGCGCTTGGTATAGGCATCGCCGAGCGCCGAAAGGGCGTTCACGAAATCGGGGAGTTTTTTGAGCAACCCCTCATAAAAGGCTATCTCGAAATCGAGATCTTCGGTCTTGTCCATACGGATACCTGTTTGTTATGAATTGGTCTCGGATCCTGAGGCGGAATTGTTGTTCTGCGGATTGAAAACGCCACAAGAAACCACCAGCCGTATCGCGTCGCGCACCGGAAGCGCAAGGGACCGGACCTCTGTTTTCGGGAAAAAAACCAGATAACCGGTCAGCGGGTTCGGCGAATTGGGGACAAAGACCCCCAGAAGTTTGGTGCCTGCGGCCTCGTCTATTGCCTGCTGTTTCTCGCTCGTCAAGAACCCGAGCGTCCACATACCTTTGGAAGGATATTCCACCAGCACCGCCGAGCGGAACCCCATCTGATGCTGGGTAAACATAAACGAAACCATCTGCTTGAAAGCCGGATATATCCCGGCGACAAACGGCAATGCCAGGAACCAGCGCTCAAGCCGGGGGAAAAGCCGCTTGCCGACAAAGCGGTTGGCAAGGAACCCGATGCCGATGATCAAGATCATGAAAAGCAGGAACCCGGCACCGGGGATCGCAAACCCGAGCGTCTGGCGGAGTATCCGGTTGAGCGGCACCCCCAGGAGCCCGTCGACGAACTGGAAGCCGAGAACCAGCACGTACACGGTCAGTACGACCGGCACGACCAGGACCAAACCGGTTATGGAATAACGGCGAAGGCGGTTCATCGGGTTTTTACGTTCCGTCCATTAGAACACACGCGTCTTCCCCTGTCAAGACGCAAACGGGCAGCCCACCGCACCAGCCAACCGAATAGAACAAATGGCACTGCCTAAAGATACCGCTCGATCTTGTCCAACAGCTCGCGCGCCGCCTCCTTATCCCCCGAAGCGCCGACCCTGACCTCGATACGGGAGACGGATTTTGAGACGCGATGGATATCAACCCAGGTCTGCCTGCCGTCGGCATGGACGCTGATGATCTGCACGAGACGGTCTTTCTGGGTCTCTTTCTCGACGTCATAGTTGAGCGCCTTCAACGCCGACTGCGCGGCGCGCACTGCCTTATCGAACGGCGCGGCGACTTCCTGGGAAAGCTTTCCCGAAAGCCACACCGCGGTCCCGGCGCCGCCGGCAGCGCCCGCAATAAGGGCAACGCAGCCGCTGGACACCAAAAGCATCCCGCATACCAACCCGAGAGAAAGGATTCGTTTAGTCATGGGAACCTCCTTGTGCAAAAAAACCGGAATGATCCTATCCCTGAGAATATTATACGCGGGGGGATTACGGGGGTAAAGAATTAAGTTAGGAGTCAGGAGTCAGGAGTCAGGAGTCAGGAGTAAGAACGGAACCACAACACTCCCCGGACCTGACAAGCTTACACGCGCGCCTTCTCTGCCGTCGCGCAGGAGTGATACTCCTGCAGCGAGCAGACGGCATTGGCCTTGCGCTTCACGGCCTCGATGCCTTCGACGCTGGCCTGGGCCGCGGCCATGGTCGTGATATAGGGGATCTTGTACTGGATGGCGAGCATCCGGATATAGCTGTCGTCGTGCTTGCTCTCCCTGCCGACCGGCGTGTTGATGACCAGATGTATCTGATGGTTCTTGATCGCATCCACGATATTGGGGCGGCCCTCGTGGAGTTTCTTGATGAGCTTGGCCGGCGTGCCGCTCTCCTTCAGGAGACGATGCGTATTTTCCGTGGCGTATAACGTGAACCCGAGCGCAACCAGCTTTTCGGCGACCGGCTTCAGCTCCTCCTTGTCGCGGTCGGCGACGGTCACCAGGACCGCCCCTTCCGTCGGCAACCTGGTGCCGACCGCAGCCTGCGCCTTGTAAAAGGCGAGGCCGAAACTGGAATCGATGCCCATGACCTCACCCGTCGCGCGCATCTCCGGCCCCAGCACCGGATCGACTTCCGGGAACATATTGAAGGGGAAAACCGCCTCCTTGACCCCGACATAGGAAAGACCGCGGTGCTTCAGGTCCGGGAAGTCAGCGATTTTCCTGCCGAGCATCAGCTGTGTGGCGATACGCGCCAGCGGGATGCCCAGGACCTTGGCCACGAACGGCACGGTGCGCGATGCGCGGGGGTTCGCCTCCAGGATATAGACGGCGTCATCGCAGATCGCATACTGGATGTTGATCAATCCCACGACGTTGAGCTCCCGCGCGATGCGCTCGGTGTACTCGTTTATCGTTCCAAGATGCTGCGGCTTGATCGTGCGCGGCGGGATCGTGCATGCCGAATCGCCGGAATGCACCCCTGCCTGCTCGATATGCTCCATGACCGCGGCGACGAACGTCTCGGTCCCGTCGCAGAGCGCATCCACTTCGCATTCGACCGCATGGCCCAGGAAACGGTCGATGAGCATCGGGTATTCGGGGCTCACCTGAATCGCCTCGGTGGCGTAGGTGCGCAGCATCTCTTCGTCGTAAATAACCTCCATCCCCCGGCCTCCCAGGACGAACGACGGCCGCACCATGAGCGGATAACCGATGCGGCGCGCGAGAGCGATCGCCTCTTCGAGCGAGCGAACCGTCGCCCCCTCGGTCTGGCGGATCCCCATCGCCTCCATTTTGCGCCGGAAGAGCTCCCGGTCTTCTGCGAAAGCGATACTCTTGGTGCTGGTCCCCAGGATCCGCACCCCGTTCTCCTCCAGTTCCCGGGCGATATTGAGCGGGGTCTGGCCGCCGAACTGCACGATAACCCCTTCGGGTTTCTCTTTCGCGTAGATCGCCAGGACATCCTCGACCGTCAAGGGCTCGAAATACAGCTTGTTGGAGGTATCGTAATCGGTAGAGACGGTCTCGGGGTTGCAGTTGACCATGATCGATTCGTACCCTTCGTCGCGCAGGGCAAAGGCCGCGTGCACGCAGGTATAATCGAACTCGATGCCCTGGCCGATACGGTTGGGGCCGCCGCCCAGGATCATGATTTTCTTGCGGGCGGAAACCGGGACGTTGTCTTTTCCGGCGGTATAGGTCGAATAATAATAGGCCGCGTCTTTGACCCCGCTGACCGGAACCGCCTCGAAGCGCGCGTCCCCGATGAGCGAACGGCGGCGCGCACGGATCCGCGCCTCAGGCACCTTAAAGAGTTGCGCGAGGTAGCGGTCGGAAAAACCCCATTCCTTGGCTTGACGCACGTCCTTCTCGGAGAGGGCCTCCCAGGGATTTCTCGTCAATGCCGTTTCGAAATCGACCAGCTCCTTCATCTCCCGTATAAACCAGATGCCGATGTGCGTGAGCGCGTGCAATTCCTCAGCCTTCATGCCCTTGCGCAAGGCTTCGTACATCAGGAAAACCCGCTCGCTCGAAGGGAAAACCAGGCGCTGGCGCAGGTCTTCGAGGGAGAGCTGATTGAAATTTTTGGCGTACCCCAGCCCGCTGCGGCCGGTCTCCAGGGACCGGATCGATTTCTGGAACGCCTCCTTGAATGACTTGGCGATGCTCATCACCTCGCCGACCGCCTTCATCTGGGTCCCGAGGATATCTTTTGCTTTCGGGAATTTCTCGAACGCCCAGCGGGCGAATTTGATCACCACATAATCGCCGTACGGCTCGTATTTCTCAAGGGTACCCTTGCGCCAGTACGGTATCTCATCGAGGGAGAGCCCCGCCGCCAGTTTCGTCGAAACGCGGGCGATCGGAAAACCGGTCGCCTTCGAGGCTAAAGCGGAAGAGCGGGAGGTGCGGGGATTGATCTCGATGGCAACCAGCCGGTCATCCTTGGGGTTGTGCGCGAACTGGATATTCGTGCCTCCGACGACGCCGATGGCATCCACGATCCGGTAGGAAAGCTCCTGCATCTTCTTCTGCAGCGGCTCCGGGACGGTGAGCATCGGCGCCACGCAGAAGCTGTCGCCGGTATGCACCCCCATCGCGTCGATATTCTCGATAAAACAGACGGTGATCTTCTGGTTTTTCTCGTCGCGCACCACCTCAAGCTCCAGCTCCTCCCAGCCGATAACCGCCTCTTCGATAAGCACCTGATGGATGAGGCTTGCCTCCAGCCCCCGGTTGGCGATCGTGCGCAGCTCTTCGGTATTGTAAACGATCCCGCCGCCGGTCCCGCCCAACGTATATGCCGGACGCACGACGACCGGAAAACCGAGCTTCTGGGAAACCTTCTGCGCCTCTTCGACCGTAAGGCAGATCTCCGAGCGGGGGATAGGGATATTGAGCTTGCGCATCGTCTCCTTGAAAGCCTCGCGATCCTCTCCCCGCTCGATCGCATCGGCCTTGACGCCGATAATGCGCACCTGGTAGGTATCGAGGACGCCGGCCTTAAAGAGGCTCGAGGCCAGGTTCAGACCGGTCTGCCCGCCGAGGTTCGGCAGGAGCGCATCGGGCCGCTCGCGTTCGATGATCTTCGTGAGGCTCTCGACGTTCAGCGGCTCGATATAGGTACGGTCGGCGGTGCCGGGATCGGTCATGATCGTTGCCGGATTGGAATTCACCAGCACGATCTCGTAGCCTTCTTCGCGCAAGGCCTTGCAGGCCTGGGTCCCGGAATAATCGAATTCGCACGCCTGGCCGATAATGATCGGGCCGGAACCGATAATGAGGACTTTCTTGATGTCTGCGTGCCTGGGCATACGGCCTCCTTATGGATGGAAGTGTTCCGGGTGAGTGCGGATTCGCAGTATTCTAACAGCTCTGATGCACATATTCAAGGCATAAACTGCACTGCTTTTGGGCAGGTGCGGGCAAAAAAAAGGAGGGGAACGCGAATGAAGCCCTTAGAAACGGGAAGGGAAAACCGGATCAAAGCCCTTCGACGATAACGACGTTTCCCCGCGCGGACTGATGCCGCAGCTTTTTGGCCTCGGTGTACTCCGGCGAGTTCCACCACGCCAACGCAGCCTCGGTACT
This sequence comes from uncultured Planctomycetales bacterium, assembly GCA_964579435.1. Classification (GTDB taxonomy): domain Bacteria; phylum Omnitrophota; class Gorgyraeia; order Gygaellales; family Profunditerraquicolaceae; genus CAZOGI01. The sequence goes on along the minus strand of CAZOGI010000007.1, from coordinate 5,148 downwards.
CTCGAACCGCAGCACGATCATGCGCTTAGGGTGCCAATCGCCCTCAAGAACGAGCGTGCGCCCGCCGCGGACCAGCGGCGTGCCGTTATGCGCCAGGATCGTCGGCGCGCCGCGTTTCTTGTACTCTTCGTACACCTCGGGCTTCAAAACATCGACATCGATGATCACATAGGCTGCCGCCATAAAGCCCCCCGGTTAAACCGCCTTCGCCTTAAAACGGTCTCTCTGGGCGAAGAAAAGCACATCCGCGTATCCGGCGTGGACGTAACTGGAATGAACAACCCCTTTCGGGATATAATACCGCTGTCCCTTCGTATAGACGTAGTGAACCCCGTCGACAGTGAACTCGATACTCCCTTCCAGCACGACCCCCCACTGACTCTCATGGGCATGCGCCGGGATGCGCGCATCCTGGGCGTATTCGCAAAAGAGCATCTGGCAATCCGCCCCCTGCAGCAGGTAAGCGACCGCGCCTTCCAGGGGGATATCCGCCTGGGGCAGCTGACGCAGTTCCTCGGGAAAGACACCGGGCATAACGAAAGCTCCTAAATGACCGTTCCGGCAGGGATCAGCGTATCCTTCGGCACGATGATGATGCCGTTGCGGATAACGCAATACTCGTTCTCGAATTCCTCGAGGCCCTTGGCGTTGAGGAGCTTGACCCCCTCGCCCATGCGTACGTTCTTGTCGACGATCGCCCTGCGTATGCGGCAGTTCCTGCCGATGCCTAAGGCCGGCAGTTTCTTGCCGTGCGCCGCGGCGCTGTCTTCGTAATAATCGCACCCCATCAGGATAGAATCCTCGATAACCGTATCAGACCTGATGATACTGCGCAGGCCGACGGTCGAATGGGTGATGGCGGCCTTTTCGATGATCGCCCCTTCGGAAACGATCGAACGCTCGATATGGCTATCCAGGATCTTGGTCAGCGGCAGGTAGCGGGGCCGCGTGTAGAACTGCCAGTTCTCGTCGTAAAAATCGAACGGCGGCTTGGGATCGGTAAACGCGAGGTTCTCCTCGTAGAAGGAACGGATCGAGCCGATGTCCTTCCAGTAGCCGGAATACACGAAGGCATAGCCGCGCTTCTGGAGAATCGCCTCCGGGATCACCTCGCGGCCGAAATCCATCTTCGCATTATTCGACAAAAGATCGAAAAGCACCTCTTTATTAAAGACATAGATGCCCATCGACGCCAGACAACGGGGATGCCCTTCGACATCCGTGATGAGCTTATCGATATCCTTCTTCTCTTTCGGCTTTTCGACGAAATGTTTTATCTTTCCTTCCCCGGTCACCCCCATGATACCCAACTCATGCGCTTCGGAGGCGGAGACGTCGTTGCAGGCAACGGTCAGATCGGCGTTCTTCTCGATGTGATAGAGCAACAGCTGGGCAAGGTTCAGGCGGTACAGCTGATCGCCGGAGAGGACGAGGATGTACTGGATATTCGGATGGTTGAAATGCCGCAGGCATTTGCGGACGGCATCGGCAGAGCCCTGGAACCAGTCGGAATGCTCCATGGACTGCTCCGCCGCCAGGATCTCGACGAACCCTTGCGAGAGCGCATCGAGCTTATAGGCGCGGAAGATATGGCGGTTAAGCGAAACCGAGTTGAACTGGGTGAGGATAAAGATCTTGTTGAAGCCGGAATTGAGGCAGTTGGATATCGGGATGTCGATCAGCCGGTATTTGCCCGCCAGGGGCACCGCGGGCTTGGCGCGGTATTTGGTGAGCGGGTACAATCGCGTGCCGCGGCCGCCGCCGAGGATCACGCTGAGGCAGTTGCGCATACGATTTCTCCGGAAGAAACCAGCCTAAGGCAAATCCGTTGTTTTCTTATTGTACTGCGGGACACCGGGCGGGTCAACGCGAAAATATGCCTGAAGGGTCTTTCAGTACCCCCGGCCTTCACTCCCCTCTAAATATCCTGATGGCGGAACTTCCTGTTGCCGTCCCTGCCGTTCTTATGCTTTTTTTGCCGGTTCTTCATCAATTCCTGAAACTGGGCATACTGTTCGGGAGTCAGGATCGACTTCACGGCAAAGATACTCTCCACGCGCGCATCCAGGATCGCGCCCTGCGCCGCTTTGACCTCGTTCACCAAACCGGCCACCGCTTCCAGGGAAGTCCCCGGCTTATCCAAAAGCTCTTGCAGCGCCTGCCACTTGGTCCTTAAGCTGCTGCGCAACCCCTGCACCTTCTGACGGTGCTGGGACTGATTCTCCCGCAATCGCTCTTTCTGTTCGGCGCTTAAGTTCAAGCTGCGCAGGTATTCTTCTATCTGCGCTCCCGTGCCCTGCCGGCCGCCTGAACCCGCCGCAGCCCCCTCTGCCCAGCCCAGTTGCGCAAACGCCATCACCAACGCTACCGTCACCGCGAGTATCTTTTTCATGGCGATCATCCCCTTTCACTCCCTTAGACAGAACGAAACAGGCGTGAAGTTCCCTCAGAGGAAAAATTCTTCCACTGCCGTCTCGAAATTGAACTGCAGGTCCCCGTTGGCCTCGCCCAGCACCATCCCGCTTGCGGCGTCCTCCCCGGTCCGCGGCATCAGGACCTGCGCGGTCTTCCAGGGCTGAACAACCAGCAGGAAAACGACAAACACCGCCAGGACCGCTGCGCCGGAAAAGGTGAACGCCGGATGAGGCAGGAGGAGCCGCTTCAACCCTCCGAATAAAGCCTCCAGGGCCGCGAACACGGGAGCCCGCTGCGGAACGTCTATCCTGCGGCTGACCTCCTCCCATACCCGTTCGGGAGGAACGATCGGCCGCGCGCTGCGCAGAGGAGCGCGCACCGCGTCCAGTTGCGCGCGGTAGGCTCGGCAGGCGGCACAGGAATCCAGATGCCGCTGGAGCGATTGCCGCGGCCCCGCCGCCAGTTCCTCGTCGGTATAATCGGACAGCAAGAGCTCTTGCACTTTTTTACACTGCATCACGATACCCCCCTCTGCCGAAACGCTCGATGAGCCCGGCGCGGGCCCGTTTCAGGCGGCTGCGCACCGTATTCAACGGAATGCCCTGCGCAACGGCTATCTCCCGGTAGCTGAGACCTTCGATCTCCCGCATCACCAAAGCAGCGCGCAACGGCGGCGAGAGCGCTTCGAGAAGGCGCCTGACGCCTTCGCTGTCACCCGGCTGCGCATCCGCCGCGGCAGTCTCCTCGATAACTTCGGTATCGACGATGACGCGGCTGCGCTCTTTGCCCGACGCCTGGGCGCGGTTAAGGGCCGCGTTGACTGCGATGCGGTATAACCAGGTCTTGAATGTCGAGCGGAACTGAAACGATCCCAGGAACCGGTTCACCCGCACAAATACATCCTGGGTCACCTCTTCGGCATCGTGGGTATTCTGGGTGATGCGCAGCGCCACCGAATAGACCATCGGACTATACCGGCGGTAGAGCTGCTCGAAAGCCGCCTTGTCCCGCCCCTGGGCCCGCGCGATCAGATCCCGCTCAGCCGCATCCACGCTTATCTCCTCTAACCGTTAGACCATCCGCAGAAGCAAAAAGTTCCCCGGAGGCAAATGCCTTGTACGCGAATGAACGCCGCGTGCCGCAATCAGTTCCAGGACCGGTTATGTGACGGACGGGCCGGCGGAGGGTTTAAAACCGCGGCCGAGGCTCCAGGCATCGCCGATGCGTTCCCCGATCGACCAATAGGCGTTATCGGGCATCGTCAGGAGGAACGGCTGCATTTTGCGGATGTCGGGCTTAGCGCCGGTCAGGAAACGCTCTTCGCAGTATACCCCGCGGACCTCACCGATAAAAAGCGTATCAACCGGCAGCTCCAGCGTCTGCACTAAAGCGCACTCCATCGACAGGGGACACTCTTCGATCAGGGGAACGTTTAGCTCCCCCCGGAAATAAGAGAAGACCGCATCTTTGGCTTCCTGCTTTCCCGAGACAAGGCCGCAGTAATCGGTTTTGCCGGCAAGTTCCCTGCCCGGGATATTGACGCTGAAAGCGCGCTGCCGGAGTATCCCTCTATTCGTATGGTGGGCCTTGCCCAGGGCAACGCCGATAAGGGCGGGTTTATAATTGACGCGGGAAAACCAGGCAGCGGCAAGGTAGTTCGGCTTCTCGTCGACAAAGGCGCCGATGAGAGAGACCGGCATCGGATACACGCAGGAATGCGCATCGAGGCGGATCTTTTGTCGCACGCAAGAGCTCCTGTTGTGCGGCTGCAAAGAGGCAGTTCAGCTTTTACCGCGCTGCGCGGCGCTGATGGAATTGACGAGGACCCGGATCGCCGGAGAGTCGGCGGCGCTGATCTTGACGCCGTGGAAATAGAGGGATCCTTTCGAGCGCCGGAATGTCCGCACGACCACCCCTTCCAGCTGCAGCGCCGGCTCCTGGCCGGGAAGTTGCAGACGGATAGAGACCTTGGTGTGCGGCAGGATGCGGCATTCGTTCGCCATGAAAAGCACACCCGCGAGGGAACAATCCTGGATCTGGGCGTTGGAGATTTTCTCGCTGCCGAAACTCCAGAACGAACAGGTGCAGTGCAGCGGCGGCGCCGCCTGATACCGGGGAAACGCGCGGCGATTAAGAGGCTTGAAACTATAGATGAATGAAATAATGTTTCGGATCACGTTTTCATTGTACAGAACCGTTGTCCTTTTGACAACAAAAAAATAAGCCCGCCGCCCTTACCAGCGATCGCTGCGCACGCGCGCCGCGTCATAGCGGCTGACCGCGGGTTTCGGCGCCGGCGCGGGATACCCGAGGGGCACACAAGCGAACGGTATGATATTCTCCGGCAGGCCGAAGATTTTGCGGAAACCGTCCATCCGGTCCGTTTCCGGGTAGAGCGCGGTCCAGACCGCGCCCAACCCCTGAGAATGAACCGCCAGGAGCATATTCTCAACCGCCGCCGAACAATCCTGCATCCAGTACCCCTTGAAACGCTCCCGGCTCAGGTCGGCGAGGACCACCACGGCGACGGGAGCATTCTTGACAAAACCTCCGTAGGGATTGGCCCGCGAAGCGGCTTCCAGCTGGTCCCGGTCGCGAACAACTATAAATTCCCACGGCTGCTGGTTGCCTGCGGAAGGCGCGTTCATCGCCGCCTCCAGAATACCGCGCACTATGTCATCGGAAACAGCCTGTTTTGTCCAGGCTCGCACACTGCGTCGCGAGTTGATCGTT
>CAZOGI010000006.1:78604-103751 GCA_964579435.1 uncultured Planctomycetales bacterium | reverse complement strand
CCGCACCCCTGCGCCCGGCGCATCGCCTCCTCCAACGCCCCCTGCGGGAGCATCTCCGAAAAGAGCACAACGTCGCTGCGAAAACGCCCCCCGCAGGCGCACCGCGGAAAAGCGCGGGCGATGATCGCCCGGATCTGACGCGCTTCGGCGCAATGGCGCTTCAGCAGACGCACCAATTCCCGAAGACGATCCCGTTCGTACGCGCGCACCGTAGCGCAGCGCGCGCAGCGGATGCGAAACGCATTCCCGTGTAGCTCGATGACCGAGCGGGTGCCGCCCCGCTGATGCAGGTTATCGATATTCTGCGTGATAACCGCATCCAGAAGCTGCTCCCGCTCCAGGATCGCCAGCGCCTTATGGGCGTCGTTGGGTTGGGCGGCAGCCAGGATCCCGTAGAGATCGATGAGGAAAGCGGCCAGCCGCTTCGGATCCTCCCTGATAAGCCGGTTCAATCCATCGGGAAAAGCGAAGGTGTCGGGATCATACCGCTCCCACAAGCCCCCTTGGCCGCGGAAGGTCGGCACGCCGCTCTCTGCCGAGATACCGGCGCCGGTCAAACAAACCACCCTGCCCTGACGCAGCAGCTGCGCCAGGCGCCGGGTGCCTACCGAAGCATCATCACCGCGATCATCCGGCCGCATGATTCTTTCTCTCTGCGGTATGAAAAGAATTCGTCCCAGCGACAGCAGGTGCACAGGCCGCTATCCTGGACCTGCTCCGGAAGAACCCCGAGAGCCAGAAGCTGGCGCCGGTTCTCCGCAACCAGGTCCAGATACAACGCATCTGCCCGCGCCTGGACCGATAAGGGAAAAATCTCCATAAACTCTGCGCTGACAGCGTAACAGCAGGCCCGGATCGAGGGACCGAACCCGACCTGTAACAGTCGCACGTCGGTTCCGAACTGTGCGTGCATGGCGCATACGGTTTTAGGCGCGATGTTCAGGCGCGTCCCCCGCCAGCCGGCATGGCAGAGACCGATAGCCGGGGTCTGCGGGTCAAAGAGAAAAACCGGCAGGCAATCGGCGGTAAAGACGCTGATCGGCACCAGACGCTCCCGGGTGATGAGCGCGTCGGTATCCGCAAGTGCGTCCGCATGCTCCAGCGCCCCCCTGCCCGATTCCTGTGCCGTAACGACGGCGATCGTATCCCCGTGACACTGCTGCGCGCACACCAGCCGGCGGTGATCGATGCCGCAGGCGCCCAGGAACGCCGCGCGGTTGCGCAGGACCTCCTGGTGCGGCCCGCGGCGCAAAGACATGTCCGCCGGCTTGCGGCTGAAACAGCTCGTCAATCCCGCTGCCGCCAGCATCAGGAACGGTCTTCCCGTGCCGGTTCCTTCAGGGTTTTCATATCCTGGATCCCCTGGATACGCGCGGAAAACCGCTCGAGCCGCTTGGAACTGTCGTCATACTTGCGCGCCGCATTCGCCAGATGAGCGCCCATCGTCTCGAAGTCTTCGCGGAAACGCTGCAAATCGACCGACAGCGCGCCCAGGTGTTTCAGGATATCCTGGGCATGCTCCTCGATGCGCAGTCCTTTGAGCCCCAGGCAAATGACCTGCAGGTACGCATAAAAGGTGTTGGGAGAAACGGGGATGACGCGCCGGGAGAGGAAATAACCGAGCAGGTCTTCTTTGATGATCACTTCGTAGTAAACGTTCTCCGCCGGCACGTACATCAACGCGAAATCGAAGGTATGCTCGGCAGGCAGGATGTAGCGCGTCGTGATCTCCTCGACGCGGCTCTTGATATCCTGGATGAACTTCTTGCGGAACTGCTGTTTGAGCGGCTCCTCGGAAGCCTCCACCATCCGCTGAAAATTCTCGAGGCTGAACTTCGCGTCTATGGGGACCAGCCGTTCCCCCAGGACGATGACCGCGTCCACCGCCTCCCCGGACTTGAAACGGTGCTGGATACGGAAGGAATCCTTCGGCAACACCTGCGCCAGGATATTCTCCAGAAGCGTCTCCCCCAGCTGCCCGCGGAACTTCGGCGCGCGCAGCAGGTCCTGGAGGCTGGTGATGTTCTTTCCGATGTCCACGAGCTGGCGGTTCGTCGCCTCGATTCGGCCCAGTTTCTCATGGACATCGCCGACCACGGAGCTGGCGTTTCCCAGCCCCAGCCCGACGGTACGGGTCGCGTCCTGTACGGCCCGCTCCATCTGCTCGAGGCGCCGGTTCATCTGCGAGAACATCCGTCCCAACAGCACGACCAGAGAAAAAATGAGCGCCGCCGCGACGATCGCTACCCAAAGCATGCGTATCCGCTCCTTGTCTGTATCCTATTATAGCAGCGCCCGCGGGAGCCTTACAGCAAATAATCCGAACGGATGCGTTTGACGCTGCGGAAGATGTTGGTCTTGACGTCCGGGCAGATCCGGCGCAGCTGCCTGATTATGGTTCCCATGCGGGCCCGGTTGGAGATCGCCGCATTCGGACAGTTGCAGGAGACAAACGGCAGGCGCACGCGGCGGGCGTAACGCACGATCTGTTCCTCCTCCACGTACGCCAGCGGCCTGATGAGGACGATCTTACCCTTGAAGAGCTCCTGACGCGGAGCCATGGCGGAAATCTCTGCGTTGAAAAACAGGTTCATCAGGATCGTCTCGATAATATCGTCTTTGTGGTGGCCGAGAGCGACCTTGACGCAGCCCAGACGCGCGGCGGTCTCGAAGAGCGCCTTGCGCCTGTTCCAGGCGCACCAGAAACAATTGATCTTGCTGCGCGGGGTCTTGCGCAGGACATCGACCTTTTCGATATGGTAGGCGACCCCGAGCGATTCGAAAGCGCGGCGCAGAGGCGCGGCAAAAGAACGGGGAAACCCCAGATCGATGTGCACGGCGACCAACTCGTAGCGCAGCGGCACGAAGCTGCGGCGCTCCTGCAGGAGGCGCAGCAGCGTCAGGCTATCCTTCCCGCCGGAAACCGCCACGGCGATGCGATCGCCATCCTCCAACATCCGGTAATCGGCCATCGCCTTGCCGATACGCTTGGAGATGGCCAACGCAATGCCTTCTAAAACCGCCATGGTCCCCTTTCGAAACGGATGCGGCCGTTTACGCGCCGCGGGATGAACGCTCTATCATCGTGCGGATCCGCTCGCAGACCGGATGTTTCAGGAGGGTCTCCAGGGAAACCGGCAGGACCTGTGACCAGTTACGCGGGCTGACGGTGCCCGGGAAATTGAAACGGTACTCGGCGGGGTCCCCCGGCAGCAAATCACCGGCCCCGAGCCAGTCGGTGATCAGTTGAAAACAGAAAAGCGCGGAACTCTCCAGCGTCAGCGCCAGCGCCGCCGCCAGGATATCGGCGTCGCCTTTCTCGCGCATCCTGCCCGCAAGCCCCATCGCCTTCCAGAGCTTCTCCTTCTCGCCGAAAGAGTTTTCGTACAGTTCGATAAAATCCGCCAGCTCGGCAGCCGGCCTACCCAGAAGGGTAACGAGCTGCTGGACCGAGCTGATGCTCTCCCGCCAGCGCAACCGGCCGAAGCGGCTGCGCGTTTCGTCGAAGAGCAGGCCGCGGACGCGGCCGTAATCGACGCGCCCCTGGCACTTGCGGGCAAAGAGCGCCTCGTCGATCGTCCCGGCCTCGTTCTCCCACCATGCCAACCAGTTGGTCGTATCGTGGGTCGAGAGCATCGCCACCGCAAGCGCGCGGTATTCCTGGGGCGCCAGGAAATCATGGCGTTTGGCCCAATCCTTGTTCCAGCGCGCGACATCGTTGCCCGGGATGCCGAACTCCTCCATCGTCTGCGGGCAGACCTTGGGGATCGTGCCCAGATCCTCCCCGCACAAGAGCATCCGGGTATGGGAAAGGATAACCTGCAGGATCTTCCTGCCGTGCTCGCCCCATACCGCCTGCTGCGGCGGGTCATAGGCGCCGTTCAACCCCTGGTTCTCCAGCGGGTCGTTATAGGGAATACTCCAGATGCGGAAGAGCCCAACGATATGGTCGATACGCAGGATATCGTAGAACTGCTCGGCATAACGCAGCTTTTCTCTCAGATACCGGTAATCCTGGGCTGCGATCGCCTCCCAGTCATAACAGGGCATGCCCCAGCGCTGCCCTTTGGCGCAGTACATGTCCGGCGGAGCGCCCGAGGCACAATCAAGCTTGAAGAATTCGCGGTGCGCCCAGACATCGGCGCTGTCCCGGGAGACCAGGATCGGCAGATCCCCTTTGATCAGGACGTTCTTCTGGCGCGCGTATTCCCGGGCCTTGACGAACTGCCGCTGCAGGAGCCACTGCACCCACATATAGAAACGGACCTCTTTTTCGTGCGTGCCCAGGTACCGCTCCAGGGCCTGCGGGTCTCGCTCGCGCAGCGGCTGCGGCCAGGAGTACCACGGCTGCTGGGCGTGCCGCGCCTTCAGGAGCTGGAAGAGCGCGAAATCCTGCAGCCAATAATAATTTTCCTTCCGGAACGAGGCGAATTCGTCCGATTCATAGCGGCCCTGCCGGAAAAAAAGATCTTCCAGTATCCGCAGCTTCTCTGCCTTTATCCCGTAATCGACAAAAGGCTTGCCGGCGGGGAAACGTTCCCGCGCCTGACGCAGGCGTTCCTGGATCTGCTTGTCCTGGGCCCCTTCGATGCCGTCGAGAGAAATATACGCCGGATCCAGTGCGAAGGAGCTGACCGAATCGTACGGGCAGAAATCCCCGCCCATCTCGTTCATCGGCAACAGCTGCAAAACGGAATTGCCCGTCTTCTGCGCCCAATCGACCAGAAGGTGCAGGTCCCCGATCTCCCCGATCCCCAGGCTCTTCTTGGAATAAACCGAAAACAGCGGCACGACAGCGCCGCTTCTGCGGCGGATGCCGATTCGCTGCCACTTATCTTTTGAAACAGACGCCTGCAACTGCTGCACGATTTTTTCCGGAATCATCCTGGCCACCTCACCTGTACCGTTCTTCCTGCCGGTAATCTTTACGCATGAATACGATCTGCCGGTCCCGCAGACTCCTGCGGCCAGCAATCAGTGATTGGAACAATGCCCTTCACACAAAAAAGACGACGCGAAGAATCTTTTCTCCCCAGAAAAGCGCAAAAACGGCGGCGAGGGACAAAAACGGGCCGTAGGGAATGGTGTGGTCTTTCTTGACGATGAGATTAAATACGCCGACGACCGTGCCGAAGAGCGGCGCCATGAAGAACACCATGACCGCCAGCTTCCAACCGAGGAATGCGCCGATCATCGCCAGCAGCTTGACGTCGCCGCCTCCCATGGATTCAGTCTCCCCCTGTATCGGGGGATGTTTCAGGAGCTTGAAGTAGACGAAATCGAAACCCACGCCCGTGGCGTAGATGATCCCGCCGCCGATGATGATGCCCATGAACGCATCCAGCACCGGAGGCGGGCTGTAGAGGAACGTCTGCAAAGGATTTTTCAGGTCGAACGGCAGCGGCCAGAGGATCGTGCTGATAACATTCAGGACCAACCCCACGACGATACCGCCGAGGGAGATCTCATCCGGGATAATACGGTGATCGATATCGATAAAGGTGGCGATGATCAGGCCGCCGCAGAAGACGGCGGCAAGGAAGAAGGAAAAGGTCAGACCGAAATGATTCAAGAGCGCAACGAACAGCCAGGCCGTCAGCAACTCGACGAACGGATAGCGCCAGGAGATGCGCTCTTTGCAGAAACGGCAGCGCCCGCCCAGCAGCAGGAAACTCAGGAACGGGATATTGTCGTACGCCGGGATGCGTTTTTTGCAGTGCGGGCAGTGGGAGCTGGGCCAGACCACCGATTCGCCCAGGGGCATGCGGTGAATGCAGACGTTCAGGAAGCTGCCGATGATGGAGCCGAACAGGAAAGCGACGATGCGGGGGATCATGACGGTTCTCCTTATGTCTGCGGGGCGTTATCCGGCGGCAAGTGCCCGGCGCATGACCTCCGTCGGCGCCTCACGGCCGGTCCAGAGCTGGAAAGCCAGCATCCCTTGATAGAGCAACATGCCGATACCGTTTACGGCCAGAAGCCTGCGGCGCCGCGCTGCCTGCAGCAGCTTCGTCTGCGCCGGGACATACACCAGATCATACACCAATCCCTGTTCCGGCAGGAGCTCTTCGGGAACGGGAAGCGGATCCAGTGATTTCATCCCCAGGGGCGTGGTATTCACCAGGAGCGCGCATTCGGGAACACGCGCTTCCTCGATCGTGTTCGCGGCAACGAGCGCAACCGAAGGGAAATGCTGCCGCGCCTGCGCGGCAAGACGCTCGGCTTTCCCGCGGTCGACATCGTAGAGAAAAAGCTCTTTGATCCCGCTCTGGCAGAGCGAAACCGTAATCGCGCGGCTTGCCCCGCCGGCGCCGATGACCGCGGCGTTCTTGCCCCGGGGATCGAAACGCACGTCTTCGCGCAGGTGACGCAGGAACCCTGCCGCGTCGGTATTGTGCCCCGAAAGCCCGTCCTCGCCCACGACGACCGTATTGACTGCCCCGATGAGCCGGGCGTCCGCAGAGACCCGGGCCAGGAACGGCGCGACGCTCTCCTTGTAGGGAACCGTCACGTTCAGGCCGCGAACCCCCTCGTCTTGGAGCGAACGGAAAAACGGCTCCAGTTCCTGCGGCGTTTTTTCAAAGAGACGGTACTGGGCGTCAATCCCCAGATGGGCGAATGCCGCGTTGTGCATCAGCGGCGAGAGGCTGTGTTTGACCGGAAAGCCGACGATCCCGTAGAGATGTGCCGGTGTGCGTTGCTCCATAAGAGAAACCGCTACGCGGCAAGGCGCTCGCGTTTATTGAGTGCGTTCAGGTATGCCCGGATCGATGCCTCGATGATGTCGGTGCTGGAGCCGTGCGCGGAGACGAGGGTCCCTTTCACCCGCAGGCGCAGCGCAACCTCACCTAAAGCGTCCTTGCCTTTGGTCACTGCTTCGATGCGGTAATCCAGCAGCTGGCCTTTGACGCCGGTTGCTTTATCAATAGCCTTAAAGCAGGCGTCAACCGGGCCGTCGCCGGCGGAAGAGGCAAAAATGCTCTTCTGGCGGAAACGCAGGTAGACCGTCGCCGTCGGCGTGACGGCAGTGCCGGAGTGGATCTCGAAACGGTCCAGCGTCCAGACCGGCTTAACGGACTTGACCTCGTCCTCAACCAACGCAATGAGATCGTCGTCAAAAACGGTTTTTTTCTTGTCCGCCAGCTCTTTGAACCGCTGCGCGAGCGTTTCCAGCTCCGCTTCGCTGAGCGAAAACCCAAGCTCCTGCAGCCGCTCCTTGAGCGCGTGACGCCCCGAATGTTTGCCCAGGACCAGCCCCCCGCCGCTTTCGGTGACACCCACGTCCTCGGCGCGCATGATCTCGTAGGTGGAACGCTCCTTCAGGACCCCGTCCTGGTGTATCCCGGACTCGTGGCGGAAGGCATTGCTGCCGACGATCGCCTTATTCGGCTGTATGACGAACCCGGTCAGCTTGCTGACCAGCCGGGAGGTTTTGGCGATATTCTGGGTCACGATCCCCATCTCAAGGCCGGCGAAGATATCCCGGCGGGTTTTAACCGCCATCACGATCTCTTCAAGCGAGGCGTTGCCCGCGCGCTCGCCGATGCCGTTGACGGTGCATTCGACCTGGCGGGCGCCGTTTTTGATCGCGGCCAGGGAATTAGCCACCCCCAGTCCCAGATCGTTGTGGCAGTGCACGGCCAGGACCGCGCGCCCGATATTCGGGACGTTGTCCTTCAGGTGGGCGATCAGCTCGCCGAACTCCTGCGGATAGGCATAGCCGACGGTATCGGGGATATTGACGGCCGTCGCCCCCGCGTCGATAACCGCCTCGACGACGCGGCAGAGGAACGCCCGTTCGGAACGCGAGGCGTCTTCCGGCGAGAAATCGACGTCGGGGCAGAATTTTTTCGCGTAGCGCACCCCTTCGACGGCGAGACGCACGATCTCATCCTCGGCCTTCTTGAGCTTATACTGCATATGGATCTTGGAGGTCGCCAGAAAAACATGGATGCGCGGCCGTTTCGCCGGCTTGACCGCTTCGGCGGCCGCATCGATATCCGCCTTCACGCAGCGGGCCAGGGCGCAGATGACCGGTTTCCTGACCTGACGGGCGATCGTACGCACCGATTCCAGGTCCCCGGTGCTGGATATCGGGAACCCCGCCTCGATAACGTCGACGCCCAAAGCTTCCAGGGCGCGGGCGACCTCCAGTTTCTCCGGAGGGTTCAGACTCGCCCCCGGGGCCTGTTCGCCGTCGCGCAGTGTCGTGTCGAAAATTATGAGCTTTTCCATGGCCATCCCATCAACCGTGTAGGCTTCCGGTTTGTTTCTCGCCGACCCGCCTTAATCAGTTCTAGATCTATTGATTGGCACTTTGATTTTACTTGTGTCTTGTGTCAAGTCTCTTACTTCTTCATCCAAGGCATTTGAGCACATGCGGCTTCTGGCGTTTCGCATGTGCGAAATCCTGCGCTCTGCGCAGGACACTACCCTTGTGTCTATTTCTTCATCCAAGGCATTTGAGCACATGCGGCTTCTGGCGTTTCGCATGTGCGAAATCCTGCGCTCTGCGCAGGACACTACCCTTGTGTCTATTTCTTCATCCAAGGCATCATCTCTCTGAGCTGCTTTCCCACCTTCTCGATGAGATGATTGTCGCCTTCCTGCATGAGACGGTTGAAATTCGGCCGACCTGCCTCGTTCTCCTTGATCCACTCCCGGGCGAACTTTCCGGACTTGATGTCCTTGAGCATCTTCTGCATCGTCTTTTTGGTGCGCTCGGTGATCACCATCGGCCCGCGGGTAATATCCCCGTAGCAGGCGGTGTTGGAAACGCCGCGGCGCATCCCGGAAATACCGCGCTCCTGAATGAGGTCGGTGATCAGCTTCAACTCGTGGAGCACTTCGAAATAGGCGATCTCCGGCTGATACCCGGCCTCGACCAGCACCTCGAAGCCCGCCTTGATCAACGCCGAAACCCCGCCGCAGAGGACCGCCTGCTCGCCGAAAAGATCGGTCTCGGTCTCCTCGGAGAAATTCGTCTCGATGACTCCGGCCTTGGTGGCCTTCAGGGCCTTGGCATATGCCAGGGCAAGTTTCAAGGCCTCCCCCGTAGCATCCTGATGCACGGCCACCAGCGCCGGCACGCCCTTATCCTCTATATACATCGTGCGCACCAGCGCCCCCGGCCCTTTCGGCGCGACCATGAAGACGTCGACGTTCTTGGGCGGACGGATCTGCTTGAAGCGGATGTTGAACCCATGAGAGAAACAAAGGGCCTTTCCTTTTTTGAGGTTCTGTTTGATGCTCTCGTTATAGACCTTGGCCTGCATATGGTCCTGGGTAAGGATCTGGATGATATCCCCGGCACCGGCGGCCTCGGCGGCAGCAAGCGGGACGAACCCGTCGGCCTTGGCCTGCTCGGCGTTGGGCGTACCCGCCAGCTCCGAGATCACCACCCGGCACCCCGAATCCTTCAGGCACAGCGCCTGTCCGCGCCCCTGGATCCCGTAGCCGATGATGGCAACGGTCTTGTCTTTGAGCAGGTTCAGATCAGCGTCGGAATCGTAATAGATCTTGGGCATCTGTTCCTCCTTGTGTATGCTCTGTATTTAACCTAACGCCATCGCGATTTTTCCGGTCCGCACCAGCTCCGAAACGCCGAAACCACGCAATGCCTCCAGCAGCCGGCTGATATCTTCTTGTTCGTCGACCGCCTCGACGACCACGCAGCCGGCGCGCTGCCAGACGATCTTGGCCACGAATTTCTTCAACACTGCCTGGAGCCTACGCTTATCCTTGGCCGCGCAGGCGACCTTGACCAGCACCAACTCCCGCTCGACGTGCTCCTTTTTCGTGAAATCGGTGACGGTGATCACGTCGATGAGCTTATTGAGCTGCTTCTTGATCTGCTCCAGGATCATCTCGTCCTTGGCGTCCACCACGATCGTCATCGAGGAAATCGTGGGGTCCAGCGTCTCGCTGACCGCCAGGGAAGAGATGTTGTAGCCGCGGGCGGAGAAGAGCCCCGCCACGCGCGCCAGCACCCCGAACTTATTCTCCACCAGCACCGATATCGTGTGTCTCATACCCTTACGCCAGGCCTCCGATGATCTTGTTGATCGCCTCCCCCGCCGGGACCATCGGGAAGACGTTCTCCTCTTCTTCGACATGGAAATCCAGGAAAACGACGTTCTGCGTTTCCAGGGCCCGCTCCAGCGCCGGACGAACCTCCTCCTTCTTGGTCACCCGGATGCCCACCGCCCCGTAGCTTTCGGCGAGTTTCACGAAATCGGGCCCGGTGATCGGCGTATAGGAATAGCGGCGTTTGTAAAAAAGCTCCTGCCACTGGCGGACCATGCCCAGATACCCGTTATTGAGGATAGCGACTTTCACGTTGATCTTATTGGCAACGCAGGTCGCCAGCTCCTGTATGTTCATCTGGATCGAGCCGTCGCCGGCGATATCGAAAACCACTTTGTCGGGACAGCCGATCTTGGCACCCATTGCCGCCGGGAATCCGTACCCCATGGTCCCCAGACCGCCGGAGGAAACGAACGTACGCGGCATTTCGTAATTATACCACTGCGCCGCCCACATCTGATGCTGGCCCACTTCGGTGCAGATAATCGCATCCCCGCCGGTAGCCTCATTGATCTGCTGGATCACGAACTGCGGCAGAAGCTTATCTTTCTGACGGTACACCATGGGGTGCTTTTTCTTCAACGCATCCACATGCCTGAGCCAGTCAGCGATCGCCGGCGCGCGCTTCAGCTCCTTGTTGAGCATCAGCAGCACCTGTTTGCAGTCGCCCACGATAGGAACGTCGACTTTCACGTTCTTGCTGATCGAAGAAGGGTCGATATCGATATGGATCACTTGCGCATCGGGCGCAAACGCATCGAGCCTGCCGGTCACGCGGTCATCGAAACGTGCCCCCACGGCGATGATCAGATCCGATTCCATAATGCTGTGATTGGCGTAGGCCGTACCATGCATGCCCAACATCCCCAGCGACTGGGGGTGGACCGACGGAAACGCCCCAATACCCATCAGCGTCCAGGTCACGGGGCAGCCGATCTTCTCGGCAAGCGCCCGCACCTCAAGCGAAGCCCCGGAAATGATTACGCCGCCGCCGATATACAGGATGGGTCTTTTTGCCTTGCTGATCAGCTGCGCTGCGCGCTTAATCTGCCCCGGATGCCCCAGATACGTCGGGTTATAGCTGCGCAACTTCACCTCTTCGGGCCACACGAATTCCGTATCGGCAAGCTGGACATCCGAAGGAAGATCGATAAGCACCGGCCCCGGGCGCCCGGAGGAAGCGATATAAAAGGCTTCGCGCACCGTACGCGCCAGATCCTTGACGTGCTTGACGAGAAAATTGTGTTTGGTGATCGGCCGGGTGATCCCGGTGATATCCGCCTCCTGGAACGCGTCGTTGCCGATCAAATTGGTGCGCACCTGGCCGGTGATGGCGACCATGGGGATCGAGTCCATGAACGCGGTGGCGATCCCGGTGACCAGGTTCGTCGCGCCCGGACCGGAGGTAGCCATGCACACCCCCGTCTTGCCCGTCGCGCGCGCGTAACCGTCGGCGGCGTGCGCCGCTGCCTGCTCATGCCGCGTCAGGATGAAACGAAGGTCCGCGTCATAGAGCATGTCGAACGTGGGCAGGATCTGCCCGCCGGGATAGCCGAAGAGCACCTCCACGTTCTCCTTCTTCAGACTTTCGATGAGTATCTGTGCGCCTTTCATAGCCTGTCCGTATCCTTGCGAAAGAGTATTTTCACGTCAAGATCGCGCCCTTGTCCGCAGAGCTGACCATCCGGCTGTAGCGGGCCAGGTAGCCGCTGGTGATTTTGGGCGGCACGACCTTTCGGGTACGCAGACGCCGTTTCATCTCGGCGTCGCTGAGGCGCACGGAAATGGTGCGCCCCGGGATATCGATATCTATCGCATCCCCGTCGCGTACGGCGGCGATCGGCCCGCCGGCAGCGGCTTCGGGGGAAACATGTCCGATGCAGGGGCCTTTGGTCCCTCCCGAGAAACGCCCGTCGGTGATAAGGGCGACCGAATCCGCCAGCCCCAGTCCGACGATCGCCGCGGTCGGGGCAAGCATTTCGCGCATCCCCGGACCGCCGGCAGGACCTTCGTAGCGGATAACGATGACGTCGCCGGGCTTGATGCGGTTGTTCATGATCGCCTTCATCGCCTCTTCTTCGCGGTTGAACGTACGGGCCCGGCCGCTGAAACGCATCATCTTCTCGCTCACCGCCGCCTGTTTGACCACCGCTCCGGCCGGGGCGAGGTTGCCGTAGAGCACGGCAATGCCGCCCTGCTGGTGATAGGCGCGATCGAGCGGACGGATGACGTCGTCATCCAGAACGCGTGCGGCCGCAGCTATATTCTGGGTACGTTCTCCGCTGACGGTCATCGTGTCATGCAGCGAAGCGCTCAGGCGGTTGAGCACCGCGGGTATCCCTCCGGCGAACTCGACATCCTCCATATAGTGCGAACCTGCCGGCTCCAGGCTCGTGATATGCCGGGTCTTGCGGCTGAGACGGTCAAAATCCTTCAGATCAAGCTTGACCCCCGCCTCGTGGGCGATCGCCATAAGATGCAAAACGGTATTGCTGGAACCGCCCAGGGCCATATCGACGACTATGGCGTTCTCCAAAGCTTTGCGGGTAACGATCGCGCGCGGCCGGATATTCTGGCGGACCAGCTCCACGATCCGCTCGCCGCTGGCCTGGGCGATGCGCCGCTTGTTTGCCGAGGCGGCCAGGCCGGTGCCGCAGCCGGGCAGGGACAACCCCATTACCTCAGTGAGGCAAGCCATGGTATTGGCGGTATAGAGCCCCTGGCAGGAGCCGGCGCCGGGACAGGCCTGGCGCTCCAAACAGGCCAGTTCGCCCGCGCCGATCTCGCCTTTGCGCGCCCGCGCCAGAGCCTCGAAGGTGTCGTGCACGAAAGCCAGCTTCCGGCGGCCGATACGCCCGGAGAGCATCGGCCCTGCGGTAACGATGATCGCCGGGATGTTGAGCCGCAGGACCCCCATGATCATGCCGGGAGTGATCTTGTCGCAATTGGTCAAGCAGACGATCCCGTCGAGCTGATGGGCGTTGCAAACCGTCTCGATGGTATCGGCGATGATCTCGCGGGAAGCCAGCGGATAGCACATGCCCAAATGCCCCATGGCGATACCGTCGCATATCCCGGGGACCCCGAAGAAGAACGGAACGCCGCCTCCGAAACAGACCCCCCGTTCGATGTAGCGCTCCAGGTCCCGCATCCCGACGTGGCCGGGGATGAGGTCGGTAAAGGACGTGGCAACGCCGATGAACGGCCGTTTGAAGTCGCTGCGGCTCAGGCCCGTCGCGTGCAGCAGCGCGCGGTGCGGAACCCGCTCCAACCCTTTTTTGATCGTATCGGAACGCATACGCGGTCTCCTTACGGAGGGAACGGCTCTGCGTGCAAGCCGAGACCGTCCCGGTTTCGACTAATCGGCGCCTTCCCCGTCGTGGACAACCTCGGGGCCATCTTTGCGCTTGCGCGTAATAACACGCTTGAGGGTCACGTACTTATCAACCAGAGGACGGGTATTGACGCAATTGAGCTGTTTGAAGAGGAACTCGAAGCGCTGTTCGATCCCCTGGGCAATCGCTTCCCGCGTCTGGCGCGGCATGCCCATGATCTCTTTCTTGAACGGGCCCAGCGCTTTCTTGCGCGTCTTGTAGAAAAACTGCTCGTCGCTCTCCCCCTGCTTGCGCTCGCTGGCGGCATTGACCTTCAGCCAGTCGTAGATCTTGGCTTTCAGCGCCGGCGGGAAATGCGCGCTCTCGTAGATCATATTCTGGAATTCCGTCGCCAGGTGGACCTCAGCCGTTTCGACCTCGGGAAACTTATGGAACGCCTCCGACGGCAGGGTCGAAGCCCCATGCTGCACCGCACCGGCCATCCCGTATTCCGTGCGGGCGACCTGCGAAAGATTCTTGAGCGTCTCGAAATCCAGCTTCACCTGGGCGATCGATCCGTCGGGAAGCACCACCCCGCCGTGCGAGGTGCCGGTCTGCACCGAGATCTTGCTCAAACCGACGAGCCCTTTGCGCAGGCGCTGCTTGAACCCGCCCATAAAGGCGTGCAGGTCCTCGGGGGTCGAATTCTGATGGCCGACCTCGCCGATCTCCCCGCCCACCGAAACGGTGATGCCGCGCGGCTCGATCCGGCGGATGAACTGCGTCAGCTTCGCGCAGACCTCGTAATTGAGGAACTGCTGTTTCTTGACGTCGGGCTTGGAGAGATCGACCAGTGTCGAGGAATCGATGTCGATATTATAGAACCCGGCGGCGACGGCATCGCTGATGAGCGCCTGCATCGTCTCCAGCTCTTTCTCCGGGTTTTCCGCATACTTCTTGGCATTGGCCTGGGTATGGTCGGCCTGGATGAAGACCGGCCCTTCATACCCTTCCTTGAGCGCCGCCGCCAGGATCACGCTGGAAAACTCCACGGGTGGCTGGGCGGTATAGCCCATCTCGGACTTGGCGATCTCAAAGATGAAGGCGTTGGTATTGTTGCGCTTGGCAACACGAAAAAGCGCGCGCGCCAGGTCCAGCGTCATGCTGCGCAGGTTGATCGCGGGGACGGTAAAGCCGCTGAACTCTTTCCTGCCGCGGGCCATATACAGCTCGTGGATACTGGCCGGATACACTCCCTTTTTATACGCCATGTCGAAGATACGCTTGGCCAGCAGTTTCTTGCGGCCGATATCTTCGCTCATGATCAGATCCAAGGCAAACGTTTCGACATCCAAAGGCGTTCTTCCCATACCGTTACTCCTCCTTGATGCAGCAGACGTTACGTCAACCGCTTGATTAGATGGTACATTTCATCGACATTGACCTCTTTGGGCCTGATCGCCTGCTCCAGATCCACCAGGCTCATCACCCCGGCATTGAACGAAACTGCCTTGTCGGTCTCCCCGTTCAAGAGCGCCGTCACCGCCCCGTCGCCCAGCTTCAATGCCAGATCACGGCTGTAGGCGCTGGGACGCCCGCCCCGCTGGATGTGCCCCAAAACGATAGAGCGCGTCTCCAGGCTCGTTATCTCGCTGATCTGCCGCGCCAGGTCGACGGCGCTTGCCGCCCCTTCCGCAACGACGATGATCCAGCTGGCCTTGCCGCGGATATTGCCGCTGACGATATCATGACAGAGTGCATCCAGATGGTACGGCCGCTCGGGAATGATCACATCCTCGCAGCCTCCGGCGAGAGCAACACGCAGGGCGATATAGCCGCTGTCCCTGCCCATAACCTCCACCACGAACACCCGCTCCATGGAAGTGGCGGTGTCCCGGATGTTATCGATCGCGTTCAGGGCGGTATTGACCGCAGTGTCCACGCCGATCGTCATGATCACGCCGTTGACGTCGTTATCGATCGAGGCCGGGATGCCGATACAGCGCACCCCGTGGTTTTGGTAGAAGGCGTGCGCCCCCTGGAAACTGCCGTTGCCGCCGATGACCACGAGCCCCTCGATGCCGTATTTGTCGATGGTCTCCTTGGCCCGGCTTTGCCCCTGCGCGGAATGGAACTCCGGACAGCGCGCGGTCTTGAGGATCGTCCCCCCCTGATTGATGATGCCGGAGACCGAACGATGATCCAGGAGCTTGAGCTCTTCGTTGATCAGCCCCCACCAGCCGCGGAAAATCCCCATCACTTCGGTTTTCCGGGCGACGGCGGCGCGCACGACCGAACGGATCGCCGGGTTCATGCCCGGGGCATCCCCTCCGGTCGTCAGGACACCGATGCGTTTCATCTTATAATCCCTCGACTTCGATGCCGCGCGGATACTCGACGGTATAGGTATAGAAGATCTCTTTCTTGCCGCGGGGGGCAAGATCGAACTCCCACTTCCAGACGCCCTTGCGGTTTTCCCAATCCTTCTCTTTCGGCTGCTCGCTCACCTCGCCGAGCTTGACCTTGATACGCTCGTCCTGGGACACGGGCATCGATTCGTAGAGCTTCACCTTGACGGCGCGGCCCTTGTAATTCTCCACCGACAGCTTGTATCTGAAGCGTATCACCTTGTTGGGCGAGCCGACATTGCCGAAAAGCGTTTCGTCCACCTTCTTCTCGATCTGCTCGCGCTTGACCTTGACGCTCTCATCGACGCCCAGGTAGAGATCGAATTCCTCCTCGGGCCCGATCGTATCGATTCCGGAGCGCCCGACAAAATCGTCATCGAGGAAAACGTTGACGCCGCCGGCCAGAAGCTGAACCTCCTTGGCATTGCGCACCCTGCTGCCCAGGTACGCGAACGGGGAAAGGCGCGGGCAGCTCGTGTATTCGAACGAAGCCTGCAGCACCTGCGCCTGGATGGGCAACTTCTGTTCCGACCCGTCTGATTTGACGGATGCTTTACGCGGCAGGGTATAGGTTACGGAGAGGCCTTTTGCCTCGACCGCGCCATACCCGACCTCTGCCTCCTGGGGCTTGGCCGGAACCGCCAGTTCTTCGTCAAGCATCATCCGGTCCGATTCACTGCCGGCAAACCCCGCAACCTGAGCTGCCACTTTTTCCCGTTTTGCCTCCAGGGACATTTTACGCAGCGGCGCCGACGGCTGATAGGGTTTCAGGAACCACGGGGCGATGTACGGCATCCTGCCGCCGATGCTCGGCTTGGCGGTTGAGAGAAGCAACTCCACCTCCTGCCAATCCTCCCCCGTCACCTGGCGCACCATGCCATAAGCTGCCAGCTCGACATCGGCTTTTTCAAAACGCGCGCGCGCGTCATACACCGGCTGCCAGGAGGCGTTGCGCACCAGGTAGGAAACCGAAAGCTCCAGCGTCCCGCCTTTGGCGGCCTCAAGCGCCACTTCAATCGAACGGGTCGCCTTTTGCGAAGCGCCGGAAATCTGCGAGAGCTCGCGGCGCAGGGCATCCATTTGCTTGGCCAGCTCCCTGCCTGCGGTCTCAAGGGCCAACTGCCCTTCATAGATCGCCTTGAGCCGGGAGGAAGAAACGCTCAACAGCTCATCGAGCTCTTTGGCAGTGGCGGTCTTGGTGATCAGCTCCCGCGGCAGCTCAACCGAAGAAAAATTCTTCAGCGACGCCAGGATCGCCTTTTCCTCCTCCAAAACCTGCCGCTGGTTCTGCAGCCCCTGCTGGTCATCCCGCAGTTTCTGTATCTTCTCCTGCAACTCCTGCACGCGAGCCGAGGCGGCTTCGGGGAGCTGTTCTTCCTTAAGCTGCGCCCCGAAGAGCTTGACCGCAGCGCTGCCGCGGGCAAAAACCCGCAGCGAATCCGGATCGATGGAAGGGACCAGCGAAGCAAAGACCACAACCGAGCTGCCGGGCTTCAGGGTAACGGATGCGGAACGGGTGACGAACGCCGCATCGGGATAGACGATGACCCGCGTGATCCGCGAATCAGCCGGTATGGAATCGGCGGTTTGCGCATACCCCCGCGCACCACACAGAGACAACGCACATCCCAGGACACACCCCAGTCTCCCGAGCTTCATTGCGGCCTCCTTTGCGAACGCTGCCCGTCTGCCTTACGTACCCATCTCCCAGCTGGCCAGATACTGTGCCTGCTCTTTGGTGAGCGTATCGATGCGGATCCCCAGGGCCTTGAGCTTCAGGGCGGCGATGGTGCGGTCTATGTCGTCGGGGACCTTAAAAACGTCATGCGCCAGCGACCGATGGTTGAGCCGCATATATTCGGCGCTCAACGCCTGATTGGCAAAAGACATATCCATGACCTGCGCCGGATGCCCCTCGGCCGCGGCAAGGTTGATCAGCCTGCCGTCTCCCAGCAGATAGATCCGCTTGCCACCGGAGAGCGTGTATTCGTCGACGTAATCGCGGATCGGACGCTTCCTGCGACTCATCTTCGCCAAGGCCGGGATGTCGATCTCGACGTTGAAGTGCCCCGAATTGGCGACGATCGCACCGTCTTTCATCAGCGCAAAATGTTCGCCCCGGATGACGTTGAGGTCTCCGGTGACGGTCACGAACACGTCGCCGATGCGCGCGGCGTCTTTGATCGGCATGACCTCATAGCCGTCCATCACCGCTTCCAGGGCGCGCAGCGGATCGATCTCGACGACCACGACGGTCGCCGCCATGCCCTTGGCGCGCAGCGCCACTCCCCTGCCGCACCAGCCGTACCCGCAGACCACGACTTTGGCGCCGGCGATCAGCTTGTTGGTCGAGCGCACGATCCCGTCGAGGGTCGACTGGCCCGTCCCGTAGCGGTTATCGAAGAGATGCTTCGTCGCCGCGTCATTGACGGCGACGATCGGATAGCGCAGCTTGCCCTGACGGGCGAGCGCGCGCAGCCGGATAACCCCGGTCGTCGTCTCTTCGGTGCCGCCGATGATATTGGCGTGAGCGCCCTCGGGGCGCTGATGGATGGTGCTGACCAGGTCCGCCCCGTCATCCATCGTCAGCTCGGGCTTGACCGCCAGGGCCGCCTGCAGGTGACGGTAATAGGTCTTGGTATCCTCGCCCTTGATCGCGAAGACCGCGATCTTAAGGTGCTTGGCCAGGGAAGCCGCGACATCATCCTGCGTCGAGAGCGGGTTCGAGGCGCACAGGTACACGTCTGCGCCGCCGGCTTTGAGCACTTCCATCAGTACCGCGGTCTCGGTGGTGACATGCAGGCAAGCCGCAACCTTGATCCCGCGCAGCGGCCGCTCGCGCTTGAAGCGCTCGGCGATGAGACGCAACACCGGCATGTTATTGCGAGCCCACTCGATGCGCAAAGCCCCTTTGTTCGCCAGGGACGCATTCTTAATGTCGTACGCCATACCGACTCCTCCCGTAGGGTAAAGGCTGCCTTTTACAGGCGCGCCGCCTGCTTTTTCAGGGCCTCGGCCTTATCCACGCGCTCCCAGCTGAACTCCGGCTCGGTGCGGCCGAAATGCCCGTAGCAGGCGGTCTTGACGTAGATCGGGCGCAGCAGGTTCAACTCCTTGATCATGCCGCGCGGGGTCAGATCGAAATTCTCGTTGATCAGCTTGACGATCGCAGCATCGGAAATCTTGCCGGTGCCGGCGGTATCCACCATCACCGCCAGAGGCTCGGCCTTCCCGATGACATAGGCGACATGCAAAAGACACTTTTCGGCCAGGCCGGCGGCCACGACGTTCTTGGCCACATAGCGGGACATGTACGCGGCCGAACGGTCGACCTTGGTCGGGTCTTTGCCCGAGAAGGCCCCGCCGCCGGGAGCGGCCACGCCGCCGTAGGTGTCGACGACGATCTTGCGGCCGGTCATGCCGGTGTCGGACTGCGGACCGCCGATGACGAACTTACCGGTCTGGTTGATGAAATAGTTGGTGTTCTTGTCCAGGTACTGCTTCAGGACCGGCCGGGCGATCTCGTCGATCATCTCCTGGCGGGCCTTTTTGGTGATCGCCTCCCCCGACGCATCGAGGATATCGTCGGTATGCTGGCAGGCGATGACCACGGAATCGACGCGCTTGGGCTTACCGTCCTGGTATTCGACCGAGACCTGCGACTTGCAGTCCGGCCCCAGGTATTTCAGGATCCCCTTGCGGCGGACCTCGGCGGTGCGCGCGACCAGTTTATGGGCGAGCATGATCGGCAACGGCATCAGCTCCGGGGTTTCGCGGCAGGCGTACCCGACCATGAAGCCCTGATCCCCTGCCCCGCCGGAATCAACCCCCTGCGCGATATCGGGAGACTGGGAATGGATCGTATTGATGATGGCGCAGGTGTGGCTGTCGAAGCCGTACTTGGGATGGGTATAGCCGATCTGCGAAATGATCTTGCGGGCGATCCGCTGGATATCGACGTAGGCGCTCGTCGTGATCTCCCCACCCACGATCAGGAGCCCCATCGTGACATAGGTCTCGCAGGCAACGCGCCCGTAGGGATCCTGGCGCAGAACCTCATCCAGCACCCCGTCGGATATCTGATCGCACACCTTATCCGGATGACCCTCTCCCACCGACTCTGACGTGAAATAATACTTGCGCACCGGTCCCCTCCTTAGTTGGAACGTTTCTTCTTCTGGGCGCAGCCGAATTCCTCCCGGGCCGCGCGGTAAAAATCGAAGTGGCCGATATCGAACCAGCGGCCACGGAATACATACGCGTACACCGCGACTTTACGCCGCAACCAATCTATATAAAAACCGGTCGCATCCTTTTTCTCCCCCCGGGCCAGTATATACTGGCGCAGGAGCGAGAGGCGCGCGCGGGGGAAATAGTACAGGCACATCGCCACGCACGAGGAGTGCGGCTGCGGCGGTTTTTCCTGGAAGTCGACGATACGGCTCTGCCGGTTCAGACGCACGACCCCGTACTGGCTCGCCCGGCGTTTTGAGCCGAGATCAAACACCCCGATGACCGGCGCGTTCTTCCTGAGGCGCGCAAAAGAGAGAAACCCTCCCAGGGGCCGGTCAAAAAGGTTATCCCCGCCGATCACCAGCACGTCGTCACTTAAGTGCCGCTGCTTGACGGCAAAGTACATGTCGCCGATAGCGCCGCGGCGGTCGTCCTTGCTGCGGGTCAAATCGTCCAGCAGGCGCAGGCGGCGCCGGAACGGGTGCGCCGCCGCCCAACGCTTGAATTTCGGGAAAAACTTGCTGTTGGTGACGACGATAATCTCGTCGATCTCGGGAACGGCGGCAATCTTCTCGACGATATAATCGATCATCGGCCTGCCGCCGACATCCAGAAGCGGCTTCGGGAAATCCTTGGTCAAAGGATACAGCCGCGTCGCGTAACCGGCCGCTAAAATGACCGCTTTCACTCTCCCGCCTCGCTGCGTTTGTTTTTCTCTTCCTCAAGCAGGGCGCGCACTTTCGCGGCGCTGAATTCCTCCACCTGCTTGCCGGTCGAGAGGGTCAGCGCCTGCGCGGCGATCTGCTCGACCTGCGGCAGAGAAACCGAACGAACGATATATTTGACCATCGGCACCACCTGCGGCGGCATGCTGAACTCGTTGAGCCCCATCCCCAGGAGGATCAGGACCAGTCCCGGTTCGCTGGCCATCTCCCCGCACATGGCCACATCGATACCCGCCTTATGGCCGGCATCGATGATCGTGCGGATAAGACGCAAAACGGCCGGATGCGCCGGCTCATAGAGATAGGCGACCTTCTCGTTGGCGCGGTCAACAGCCAGGGCGTACTGAATCAAATCGTTGGTGCCGATGCTGAAAAAGTCCGCCTCCTGGGCAAGCAGATCTGCCGTCATCGCCGCGGAAGGGACCTCGATCATCGCCCCCACCTCCAGTTCGGGATCAAACGGCACGTTCTCCCTGCGCAGCTCCTGCCGGCAATCATCGAGGATCTGGTTTGCCTGGCGGATCTCCTCGATCCCGGAGATCATCGGATACATAAGCTTGAGTTTCCCGTGAACCGAAGCGCGCAGGATCGCGCGCAACTGGACCTTGAAGACATCCGGGCGCGCCAGGCAAAAGCGGATCGCCCGCCACCCCAGAAACGGCTGCATCTCGCGCGGGATCTCGAACTGCGAAAGGAACTTGTCGCCTCCGAGATCGATCGTGCGGATGGTCACCGGATACGGCCCCATCGCTTCGGCGACGTACTTATACGCCTCGTAATGCTCCTGCTCGGTCGGCAGGTCGGTGCGGTTCATGTAAAAGAACTCGGTGCGGTACAGCCCGACCCCCTGCGCCCCGTGCTGCTTGGCGGACGGGACCTCGTCGGGGAATTCGATATTGGCAGAGACCAGATACGGCTTGCCGTCGCGCGTCACTGCCGGCAGATCCTTGACCGAGAAGAAACGCGCGGTGATGCCCTTGAGGGCTTCTTCCTCTTTACGGTACGCCGCCAGCGTCTCCTGGTCGGGGTTGATGATCACCACGCCCATGCTGCCGTCGACGATGAGCATATCGCCGCCGGAGATCTTGCCCAGCGCCTCGCCGACCCCAACGACCGCCGGGATTTCCAGGGACTTGGCCATGATCGCCGTATGGGATGTCTTTCCGCCGACGTCGGTGACGAAGGCATAGACGTTTTGCCGGTGCATCGCCGCGGTGTCGGACGGGGAAAGGTCGTGCGCGACCACGACGACCTTTTCCTTGAGGCCGTCCAGCCCCGATTTTTTCCTCCCCAGGAGGTTGCGCAGGACGCGCTTGCCGACGTCGTTGATGTCGGACATGCGCTCCTTGAGATATTCGTCCTCTATCCGGGAGAAGATCGAAATGTATTTCTTCAGAACCTCCGAGAAGATATACGCGACCGTGCACTGCTCCTTCTTCAGGCGCGAAATGACCTCCTCGATGATCATGCGGTCTTCCAGCACCAGCAGGTGCGCGTCGAAGATCTGCGCCTCTTCCTGTCCCATATCCGCGGAGATGCGCCGCTGCAGATCGACGATCTCCTTGCGGGTCTGGATGAGCGCCTCCTCGAACAGCTGTATCTGCATCGGGATATCCTGCGGCGCAATCTTTTCGCGGGAGATAGCGAATTCCTCGGAGCCGAGCTTGTACGCCGGACCGATCGCAATCCCGCCTGCCGCCGCAATCCCCTTCAGCTTGATCATTCCCCTCTTCCTTTACTCTTGCGCCTCAACCACCTGCTCCAACTCCTGCAGGGCCATCTCCGCGTCGATGCCTTCCGCCTGGATCTCGATGACGCACCCCTGCTCGGCGGCAAGCATCAGGATCCCCATGATGGACTTTCCGTTCACCTCTTCGGCGTCGCGTTTGACGGTGATGCGGGAATCATATTTATTGGCGACCTGCACAAAGAGGGCCGCCGGCCGCGCATGCAACCCCTGTTTGTTCTTGACCGTAACTTGCTTTTTGACGAGTGCCATGGGTATTCCAACCGTCATAGGCTACAATTCATCGATTACGCCGAAGATAATCCGCGCCAGTTTCGCCGGATCGTGCCGTACGACGCCGTTATCGATAAACACGGTATTCTCCTCGATAACGCGATACCCCATCCCGCGTATATTCTTCACATCCGCCTGCACCGGGATCGACGAATCTTCGGCATAGCGGCGCCGCACCTCGGCGGGGATCTCCCCGGCGTTGACGAGGCAGTAGTCAAAGACGTGCGGATGGCTGTGGTCCAGGAGCCTGCGGATATGGTCCGAGGCGCTGAACGAATCGGTCTCCCCCGGCTGCGTCATGATGTTGCAGACGTAGATCTTGACCGCCTCCGAAGCCACAAGCGCATCGGTGATCTCCTGAATGAGCAGGTTCGGGATGATGCTGGTGTAGAGCGAACCCGGCCCCAGGACGATCAGGCGCGCGGCGCGGATCGCCCGCAGCGCCTCGGGGGTAGCGACGGAACCTTCCGGTTTCAGGAGCACCTTGCCGATGGGGCGGCGGACCTTCGGGATCTTCTCTTCCCCCTCGGTGACCGAGCCGTCCTTGTGGTGAGCGACCAAAACGACGTTGTTGAGGGTCGAGGGGACGACCTGTCCCCGCAATGCCAGGACCCTGCTGGTTTCCTTGAGCGCCTTCTCGAAATCCCCGGTCACCCGCGTCATCGCGGTGATGAAAAGGTTGCCGAAACTGTGCCCGGACAGCTCCGAGCTCTTATCGAACCGAAATTGGAAGAGGTCGCGAAGCAGCGCCGGGGCATCGGCGAGGGCGACGAGACAGTTGCGAATATCTCCCGGAGGCAGGATATCGAACTGCTGGCGCAATCGCCCGGAAGACCCCCCGTCGTCGGCAACGGTAACGATCGCGGTTATATTGGAGGTAAATTCCTTCAGGCCCGACAAAAGCGCCGACAGGCCGGTTCCACCGCCGATACAGACGACATTCGGTCCGCGGCTGAGATGCCGGCGTTGGTAGAGCAGATCGACCAGCTCCCCTTCCTTGGTCACGGGAATGACCGCGGCGATAAAGGAACGGATCATATGCTTGACGCCCAGGATCAAGATGATGATGCCGGAGGCGATAATCGCGGTATCCAGGGCACGCAGCAGCCAGATATCGTCCGATTGCAGGTGGCTGGAACCGATCACGACCAGGATGACCCCGAAGCTGCCGAGTCCGATCCAGCGCTTTATCCCGATGCCGGGCAGGAGCCATTTCAAGGCGCCCGTCACCCGCTGGGGAAAGAGAAAGAGCAGCCTAGATCTTTTTTTCATCTTCCTGGCTGATAATCTTGATTACTGCCTGCGGGTCGGCGCAGGAACGCAGCGCATCGCGGAAATAGCGGTCTTTCAGGAGCCGCGAGATCCGCGCCAACGCCTTCAGGTGCGGACCGGCCGAATCCTGCGGCGCCACGAGGAGAAAGAAGAGGTACACCGGCTCGCCGTCAAGGGAGTCAAAATCAATGCCCGTTTTGGAAAGGCCGAACGCCGCCACCAGTTTGGTGACGCAATCGGATTTTGCGTGGGGGATCGCCACCCCCTGCCCGATCGCGGTCGAGCCGAGCGCTTCGCGCGCCATCAGGGCTTCGATGAGCTTGGGCCGGAACTGCTCGGTTATGTCGCCGGCGGCGATGAGGGAATCGACCAGCTCACAGATAATACTCTCCTTCTTGGCGGATTTGACATCCATCACGAACGCTCTCTTCGAAAGAAAATCCATTATTTTCATCTGGTTCCTCTCCTCGCCTGATTGCGCGCGCACCGCGGTGACCGGCCCCGGCCGGAAACGATTATGCGGCTGTTGCGACACTGCAATTTTCTTGCTTGGTTGTTCCGAAAAAAATAAAGCGGGAGACGGGATTTGAACCCGCGACATCAACCTTGGCAAGGTTGCGCTCTAGCCAGCTGAGCTACTCCCGCATGAATTTCGACACCGCGCCTTGTACGGCGCCAACGACCGTGAAAAACGCACCCACAAGATCCACAGATATTCGGCCTTGCGAGCCCTGAGACGCCCGTGTAAGCGCATCGCACAAAAATGCGGACGGAGGGATTTGAACCCCCAAGGGTTTCCCCAATAGCTCCTAAGGCTATCGCGTATGCCAATTCCGCCACGTCCGCCGCAGAAAGCGGCGCACCAGCGCAATACCAATTAGCGCTGGGTGCGACTGCAGAAAGCGGCGCACCAGCGCAATACTGCCCCATCCTCTTAAAATTTTGCCGCGACTCTTCTCGTCGCGGGGAAACAATTCAATGAGCCTCCCGCGACTCGAACGCGGCACAGCCACCTTAAAAGGGTGGTGCTCTACCAGATGAGCTAGAGGCCCAAATTTAGGTTACCGCCAGAGGCAGCTAGGACTCTGA
>CAZOGI010000006.1:21114-78504 GCA_964579435.1 uncultured Planctomycetales bacterium | reverse complement strand
GACACCGGCCAGTGCTTGAACTATCCTTCGCAGAGCTCAGGATAGAATTAAGCCTCTCTTCACAGAGCTCAGAGTGCATCAAGCCTAAACACCAGAGGTAGGCTTGATGCTAAACGCCAGAGGCAGGCTTACTCTGAGACACCGGCCAGTGCTTGAACTATCCTTCGCAGAGCTCAGGATAGAATTAAGCCTAAACGCCAGAGGCAGGCTTAATTCTAAAATTCCGTTACCTCTTTTTCCTTCGCCTTCAGCAGCTCGTCGACCTTAACGATATAGCGGTCAACCAGCTTCTGCAGCTCATCCACCGCCCGGAATTTATCATCCTCGGAAATCAGCTTGTCTTTGTGCAGCTTCTCAAGCCCCTCCTTGGCGTCGCGACGCACCGTACGCAGGGAAATACGCCCCTCCTCCGCCATCCCGTGAATGACCTTCACCAGCTCGGCACGGCGGTCCTTGGAGAGCTGCGGCACCGCCAGGCGCACGACCTTGCCGTCATTGGAAGGCGTAATGCCGATGCTGGACTTCATGATCGCCTTTTCTATATCGGGAATCGCCTTGGGATCCCACGGCTGAATGGAGATCAAGTGCACGTCGGGAACCGAAATGGAGGCCAACTGTTTCAAGAGGGTCGGCGTCCCGTAGTAATCGACGTGCAAGCCTTCGACCAGATGCGGGCTTGCCCGGCCCGTGCGCACCTCCGCAAATTCCCGGGAGACTGCCTCAATGGTCTTCTTCATCTTTTCTTCGGCCTGATGGAGAGCTTCTTTGGTGGTCATCGCTGCCTCCTTGACGGGCTACTGTTCAGGAAACGATGGTGCCGATATGTTCCCCGAGGACTACCCGCTTGATATTCCCGGGCGTATGCAGATCGAAAACGATGATCGGCACTTTATTGTCCATGCAGAGGCTGATGGCGGTGGCATCCATCACCTTCAACCTCTTCTTCAGCACTGCCAGGTAACTCAAACGGTTGAACCGGCGGGCGTTCCTGACCAGGCGCGGGTCGGCAGAATACACCCCGTCGACCTGCGTCGCCTTCAGGATGACCTCTGCCTGGATCTCCATGGCCCGCAGGGCAGCCGTCGTGTCGGTCGTGAAATACGGATTCCCGGTCCCGGCGACAAAAATGACAACCCTTCCCTTCTCCAGATGGCGGACTGCTTTGCGCTTGATGTATGGTTCGGCGATACGCTGCATCTCTATCGCCGTCATGACCCGGGTAGGCACCCCGCTCTTTTCCAGGGCATCCTGCAACGCAAGACCGTTAATGACCGTCGCCAGCATCCCCATGTAATCGGCGACCGAACGGTCCATAGCCAGCCCCCGCGAACCGACGTTCTCCATGCCGCGGAAGATATTACCGCCGCCCAAAACCAAGGCGATCTCCACCCCCAGACCGTGGATCTCTTTTATCTGACGGGCGATCGAAGTAAGGACCGTCGTATCGATGCCGTGCGCGCGCCTGCCCTGCAGGGCTTCGCCGCTGAGCTTAAGCACGACACGCCGGTAGGCAGCAGACTGGTTCATTCGCCGATTCTGTACCGTTCGAACCTGCGGATAAAGATATTCTCCTGAAACTTCGCCACCAAACTCCCCAGGTAATCCTTCACCGCGGTGCCGGGGTCTTTGACGAACGGCTGCTCCAGAAGGCAACGCTCTTTGAGGAATTGTTCGGGATGCTTCTCCTTGCCGAGCTCCTCTTGCGGGACGTCCTCGCGCTTGATGTAAACCGGAGAGCTGGCGGCAATGTGCATGGCGATATCGCGCGTAAACTGCGCGAATTCGTCGTTGCGCGCCACGAAATCGGTTTCGCAATCGACTTCAAGCAGCACGCCGATCTTATTGCCGAAATGGACATATGATTCGACGCGGCCTTCTTTCGCGGCCCGCCCCTGTTTCTTGGAGGCGATCTCCAGCCCCCGCTGGCGCAGCAGGTGCGCGGCTTTTTTCAGGTCATTGCCGCTGTCGTGCAGCGCCTGTTTGCAATCGGCGATGCTGGCCGAGGTCATATCTCGCAGTTCCTTGATCAATTCAACGTTCGTGGCCATAAGTTTCTTACCCCTTCTTCTTACCTTTATCTACGACGGTTGGGTGCACATGCGTCTTTTTGACGGCCTTGTCCGCTTCCGCAGGATTGACTTCGGTCTCAACCGTTTCTCCGATGGCTTCTATCTGGGCCTCCTCTTCGGGCAAAACCGCCGCTTCGCCTTCGGCGGCGGCTTTCGGCGCGGGAACTGCCGCGGGAGCGGCGGCGAGAGTGACCCCGTCCTGCGAAAGGTACGAAACGAACCGTTTCCGCCCCTCCAGGATACCATCGACGAGACAGGAGATGACCATCCGTATGGCCTTGGTCGCATCATCGTTGCCGGGGACCGGATAGGCGATCACGTTCGGATCGGAGTTGGTATCGATAAGCGCGACGACCGGGATACCCAAACGGTTGGCCTCGCGCACCGCCGTATCCTCTTTCTTGGTATCCACCACGATCATCGCCTTAGGCATACGCTCCATGGCGGCGATACCGGCAAAATTCTTCTTCAGCTTCGCCAGCTCTTTCTCCAGGCGGGCAACCTCTTTTTTGGTGAGTTTTTCGTAGGTCCCGTCCTCTTTCATGCGTTCGATCTCGCGCAGGCGGTTGATGCTCTTCTTGACCGTGGCCATGTTGGTCAACAAACCTCCCGGCCAGCGCTCGGTGACATAATACATGCCCGCCCGCAACGCCTCCTGGAGCACGACCTCCTGTGCCTGCTTTTTCGTGCCGACGAAGAGCACCCCTTCGCCCTTGGAGGTCAACTCAACCAGGAAATCACGCGCTTTATTGAGACATTCTTCGGTCTTTTCAAGATCAATGATGTAAATGCCGCTGCGTTCGCCGAAGATGAAGCGCTTCATTTTCGGGTTCCAGCGACTCGTCTTGTGGCCGAAATGCACCCCTGCTTCCAGTAATTGTTTAATCAGTTCTGACGGCAAACCAATCCCTCCCTTTCAGTTCTGTGCTGACGTAGTAAGCGCCCCGGGGACACAGTCCCCGCTTCCATACCGCTCTATCGGGTAGGCCTGTTTTGTACGCGTGCGTCAAACACTCCTTTTATTCAAAATTTTTAAACAGGTTATAAAATATAACACACTTTAGCGGAATTGCAACAATTTTTATTACTTTTTATTGAGATATTTTCCTTCTGCCCCCGGAGAGATAAAACGCGCTTTTATGCTGCAAAAACGTAGGTTTCGTGCCTGCGGAAAAGACGCCTTTACCTTTATTGCGCTTCCTGAAAATGGTAGAGTCGTTTATAAAAACCGTTTTTAGCCAGCAATTCCTCATGGGTACCGGACTCGACAATACAACCTTTATCCAGGACGATGATACGGTGGGCCGCGCGAACGGTCGAGAGACGGTGGGCGACCACGAAGACGGTCTTGCCGTGAATAAGCCGGTTCAGCGCCTCCTGGACAATGCGCTCCGAAGCGGTATCCAGCTGCGAGGTCGCCTCATCCAAAATCAGGATAGGCGCATTCTTCAGCAGGGCCCGGGCAATGGCAATGCGCTGGCGTTCGCCCCCCGAAAGCTTCATGCCGCGGTCGCCGATAACGGTATCGTAGCCGTGGGGCATGGTCTTGACGAAATCATGGATAAAGGCCTGGCGTGCCGCCGCCTCGATCTCTCCCATCGAGGCATGGGGGCTGCCGTAGGAGATGTTGGCACGGATCGAGTCGTTGAAGAGGATGGTCTCCTGGGTGACGATACCGATAGAGCCGCGCAGAGAGGAAAGAGAAACCTCCCTGATATCGATGCCGTCGATCAGGATCCTGCCTTTGCGCGGATCGTAAAAACGGGGGATCATATCGACCATCGTCGTCTTTCCCGTACCGCTGGGCCCGACGATCGCCAGCATCTGGCCGCGCGAAACCTCCACGCTGACCCCCTTGAGGATCTCCTGGTCTTCGTAGTTGAACCAGACATCTTCGAACGAAACCTTCCTGCTGAACGGCGCCAGGGCGCGCGCACCGGGGCGCTCCTTGATCGTCGGAAGGCTGTCCAGGACTTCGTAAATGCGCACGCTCGCCGCCAGCGCCTGCTGGTTAATGGAAACTACCTGGCTGAGTTTCTTGATCGGACGGATCAGGGACAGGAGCGCGGCCATGAACAGGGTAAAGACCCCGAACGACAGATCCCCCCGGATAACCTGGTTGCCGCCGTAATAGATGATGAACAGCGCCACCGCCACCCCGACCAGCTCGGTAACGATCCCCAGGATCAGCATCCGCTTGATCCCTTTCATCGAGAGACGGTAATAATCCTGGTTGCGCGCCGAAAACCGCCCCAGCTCGCGCTCCTCCATGCAGAACGCCCGCACGATGCGCACGCCGATGAAGGTCTCGACGAGAATAGAATTAATGTCGGCCATCTTCTCCTGGGAGAACTTGCTGAGTTTGCGCAGTTTCTTGCCGACGATCGTCATCGGCACGAACACCAGGGGCGGCACGACCAGACACAGCGCCGCCAGTCGCCAGTTGATCACGAAAATAAGCGCCAAGAAGAACGTCACTTCGAACGACTGGTAGACCAGGTCGGTCAGGGCATACGAGACGGCGTTCTCGATGAGTTTCACGTCGTTGGTGATGCGGGAGATGAGCTCGCCGCTGCGTTTCTGGGTGAAATAATCGAGGGAGAGCCGTTGGAGGGTCGCGTAGAGCGAGCTGCGGATATCGCGCACGACGCGCTGCCCCACGTCGGACATGAGGTAACTCTGCAGGAACTCAAAGACCGCCCGGATCACCAAGGCCAGCGGCACGACCAACAGCAGCACCCCCAGCACCTTTTCCGGAGACAAGCCGTTGAGCCGCTCCAGGAGCGCGGTGACGAAGCCGGGGAAAGCCCCGGTCTTATAGGTGATCGTCTGGTTGGTGAAAACGCGGTCGATGAAAGGAACGATCGCGCTGAGGCGAAAGACGTCCAACAGCGTCACCACCCCCATAAAGCAGCCGGAAATGATCAACAGCCGGTAATAGGGACGGGCGAAGCGCAGCAGTTTGCGGTAGTTATCGAGCATACGGGAGCCACCTTAAGAAGAGACAACGTTTTATCTGAACGTGCTGTATTGTATCATGAAATGCGCGCTGTGTCGACCGGCTGATTGCGCGGGATCTCATCCGCGAACCAGAGCCTCACCCCCCAGAGCGCCAGGGGAATGACCGCGGGGAACGCCAGGAAGAGAATCCGCCCCAGGTCCAGCATCAGCAACACCACCAGCAGGCCGAGGAGGACGACGGCGTACGCGCCGCGCTTCAGCGAAACCGGCGTGCGGGGATGGAAAAATGCGTAGCCGGCCGGCACCCACCAGAGGCCGAACGCGGAGAGCACATCCAGCGCCTTAGCGACAGAAAAAAGCCGCGGGATCCGCCCGGCGACAGACGGCCACAGAAGTACGTTGAAATACGTTTCATCGGGCACGGGAAACCAGGAATACCGGATCAACAGATACGCCGCAACCACCGGGAGCATGACCAGGCAGGCACGCAGGCGGCCGCGGCGCGCATACAGCAAAACCGCCGGAACCGCCAAAAGCGTCGTTTCTTTTGCCGCCAACCCCAGGAGGAATGAGACGGCCAACAGCCCGATACGTTGCGCCAGGAGCGCGTACACGCACAGGAGGAGGAAAAAATACGACGCCGCCTCCACCCCCGGCAAACCGCCGCACTGGATCAGCGGCCGGGAGGTAAAGAAAAGGAAAACCCCTCCTGCCGCCTCCCGGTGCGAAAAGCCCAGCCGGGAGAGGAAGAAAAAGAGGAGTACGCCGGATGCGCAGAGGAAAAACGCGTTGACGGCGGCAAACCGCACTTTCGCCGTCCAGATATCCGTTACCTGCCGGCCCTCATCGAAAGCCCATTCGGGCAGCGCGGGAACGTTGCGCGCCAGCCAAGGCACCAGGACCCGGTATCGCCAGTGCCCGGTATCCGGCTCGCCCCGGTACTGCGCCAGATAATGGTAGACGTCCCGGTCGCCGCTTACCGACCCGGCGGAAAAATGCTGCAGCGTTGTGTAGACAATCGCGTACGAAGCGGTCACGGAAATACACAGCGCAAAGGCGAACGCCCGAGCCGCCGGTCGCAGTGACGATCCCTTGCCCATACTCCCCCCTTAGATGCCCGGTCCCTTGTATTGTAAAGGCTCCTCTGCCGCGGGGCAACAGAATAAGTGAGCAGATTTTCGTTGAAACCCCCGATGAGGTTTGCTATGATTCAATACATGCAACCCTTGCGCGTCGGCGTCGTGGGTGTCGGATACTTGGGCAGCATCCATGCGCGTATCTACCGGGAACTGCCGGAATGCGTCCTCGTCGCCGTCTGCGACACGGATGCGGCCACCTGCGCCCGGGCAGGCGGCGAGTACGGGGCCGAAGCATTCCAGGACCACCGTGAGCTCTTCGGCAGGGTGGATGCCGTAAGCATCGCGGTGCCGACCGAGAAGCATTACCCGATCGCGCGCGACTTCCTCAAACACGGCATCCATACCCTCGTCGAAAAACCATTTACCGTCACGGTGCGGGAGGCGGACCGCCTCATCGAGCTGGCACGGGAGCATCAACTGATCCTGCAGGTCGGCCATATCGAACGCTTCAACTCCGCCTTCTCTGCCACGCAGAAGCTGATCTCCTCCCCCCGGTTTATCGAATGCCACCGCCTCAGTCCGTTCCCGAACCGCTCCCTCGATATCGGCGTGGTCCTGGACCTGATGATCCACGATATCGACATCGTCATGGGCCTGGTACAGAGCCCCCTGCGCACCGTCGAAGCGGTCGGCGTGCCGGTTTTGACCGCGCGCGAAGACATTGCCAATGCCCGGCTGCGCTTCGGGAACGGCTGCATCGCCAACCTCACCGCGAGCCGCATTTCCGATGAGGCAATGCGCAAGATCCGCATCTTCCAGGAAAACACCTATATCTCTCTGGATTATAAAGACGCCCGCGCCACGGTCTACCGCAAGGCACAGACCGGGATCAGCAAAGAGAACCTGCCGATCGAGAAAGAACAACCCCTGCAGAAAGAGCTCGCGGCTTTCCTGGCCTGCGTCGCGACCGGAACCGAACCGCTCGTCTCGGGCCCCGTCGCCCGCGAAGCCCTCGCCGTCGCCCTGACCATCCAGAAACAGATATGGAAAAGAAGCGGCACTTCCTGATCGTCTGCGGAGAGCCCTCCGGCGACCTCCATGCCGGCCTGCTCTGCCGGGAACTGCTGCGCGCCTGCCCCGGCGCGCGCGTCAGCGCCGTCGGCGGAACGCATCTAGCGGCTGCCGGGGCACGGATCGTCTGCGATATCCGGGCGCTCTCGGTCATGGGGCTGTTTGACGCCCTCGCCCACCTGCGCCGCTTCCTGCGTCTCAAAGATCAACTCCTGCGGTTTCTGGAATCCGACCCGCCCGCTGCCGTCATCCTGGTGGACTTCTCCGGATTCAACCTGCGTTTCGCGCAAGCGATCAACCGGCGGGTTCCGGTCTTCTACTACATCAGCCCGCAGGTCTGGGCCTCGCGCGCCGGCAGGATCAGGACGATCAAACGTTTCATCGACCACCTCATCGTCTTTTTCAAGTTCGAAGAGGACTTGTACCGGCGCCATGGCGTCCCGGTCACCTGCGTCGGCCACCCCCTCATCGATACCGTGCGCCCCGACACCACCCGGCAAGCGTTTTGCGCCGAGAATAAACTCTCTGCCGCAGCCCCGGTACTGGCGCTCCTGCCCGGCTCGCGCACGTCGGAAATCAAGCGTATCCTCCCGGTCATGCGGGTAACGGTTTGCCTGCTGCGACGCACGCTCCCCGACATCCAGGCGGTCATCGCCGGCTCCCCCCATGTCGAGCCCCGGCTCTACGAGGAAATCCTGGGCAAAGCCGATCCTGCCGTGCGCCTGGTGCAGGCCCGCACCTATGACTGCCTTGCGGCGGCAGACTGCGCGCTCGTCGCCTCCGGCACCGCGACCCTGGAGACCGCGCTCCTGAAAGTCCCCTTCGTCATCCTTTACAAGATGGGGCTGCTCAACTATATGCTCTACCGGCCGCTCGTGCGCCTGCCGTGTATCGGCATGGTCAACATCATCGCCGGCAAACGTATCGTCCCGGAATTCATCCAGCGCCGCTGCGCCCCCGAAGCGGTCGCCGCGGCAGTGCTTCCCCTCCTGACCGATCCCGCGGAAGCGGCGCGCATGCGCGCTGCGCTCGGCGGACTGCGAACCCTGCTGGGGGAACCGGGGGCCGCCTCACGCGCTGCCGCACGGATCCTCGAACTGCTTTAAGGACCCTGCCGCTTTATCCGCAAAAAAAAACCGGCTCCTGAGTGTTTCACTCAAGAGCCGGCAATCCGTCTCCCCGGTGCGGGCGGCGGTTATGACTTTTCTTTTTTCTCCAGCGGCTGCACGTTGATAAAGGTGCGCATGCGGCCGTGCGGGGTTTTCTTCTTGGTGAAAACCACCGTGCCCGGGCAAAGGGCGTGGATCGTCGAAAGCCCTCGGGTGTTGCGTCCCGCCTTGTAATGCGCAAGCCCCCGCACGAGGATCTGCCCGCTTTTGACGAACTGTCCCCCCGAAACCTTGACCTTTACATCTTTTTTGGGTGTTGATTTTCCGCCTGCCATGGCAAACTCCTTATGTTGGATTCTGTTTTACGCTGCAATAATAGCACAGCCGCCTCAGTTAATCAAGACCTCTTCGTTCTTGGAGGGGACGGCCGCCTCCAGCCCCAAATCGCTCAACGCGGCGCAGAAGGCAAGGGACTGTTCTTCATCGCCGTGCACCAGGAAGATCTTCTTGAGCGGCAGGCACATCGTCACAAAATCGAGCAGCTCCGAGCGGTCGGCGTGCCCGGAAAAGGAATTGACGACCACAATCTCGGCATTGAGCTGGTACTCGACGCCGAAAATGCGCACGTACGGCAGCTTATCGACGATACGCCGCCCGAGGGTATCTTTAGCCATATAGCCGACCACCAAAATCGTGTTACGGGAATCCTCGATATTGTTCTTGAGGTGATGCAGGATCCTGCCCGATTCGCACATACCCGAACCGGCCATGATCAGCATCGGGCGACGGTCCTCATTGAGCTTTTTCGATTCGCGCTGATCGCGGATGAAATGGACATTCGCAAATGAAAAGGGGCTTTCGCGGTCAAGGATCGCCTGGCGCGTCCGGGCATTCAGGTAGGAGCTGTGGAGCTCAAAGAGCGAGGTGATCTCGGTCGCCAGGGGGCTGTCGACAAAGACCGGGATGGACGGGATCGCCTTCTCCTTGAAGAGCTCGTTGAGGTAATAGAGAACCTCCTGGGTGCGCTCCAGCGTGAATGCGGGCACGATGATCTTTCCCCGGCGCTGCACCGTCGTGTTGATGACCTGGCGCAGCTTTTCCTTGGCGTCCTCGATCGGGGCATGGAGCCGGTTGCCGTAGGTCGTCTCCAGGACCAGGTAGTCCAGGCGTTTGGGGACGAGCGGATCATCCAGCAGCGGCACGTTCTTCCTGCCCAGATCCGCCGCGTAGCCGATACGCAAGAACCCCTCCCCCTGCTTGACGTCGATCACGATGATCGAGGAACCCAGGATGTGCCCGGCGTCATAGAGCGTCACGAAAATATCCTTGGCCACGCAAAACCGCTGCCCGTAGGAGAGCGCCCGGAAGATCCGCGCCGCGCGCGCCGCTTCCTTCTGGGTATAGAGGGGGGTGCGCAACGGCTGGCCGAGGCGCCGGTTGATCTTGTTGACATAGCGCACGTCCTCTTCCTGTATCTTGCCCGAATCCTCCAGCATCAGCTTCGAGAGATCCCGCGTCGCGGCGGTTGTATAGACCTTGCAGCGCAGCCCTTTTTTGATCAGGCTGGGAATATTGCCGCAGTGATCGATATGCGCGTGGGAGAGGATGAGCGCGTCGATGGTGCGCGGATTGAAGGTAAAGGTGGTGTTGACGGCGTAGAACTCGTCGCGCCGCCCCTGGAAGAGCCCGGCATCGACGAGCACTTCCGATTTATCGGTCCAGATCAAATGGCTGGAACCGGTGACCGTACGCACCCCGCCGAGGAATTTAATCTTGACCGGCATGCTGGTCGGCTCCTTCCGGTTGTCGTTCCCGCGGCGCCTTTTCCTGCAAGAGCGCGGCGACCCGCGGGCGCAGTTTCCGCTCCAACAGCCGGCCGTACGTGCGCACGCCCTTGAACGTGAAATGCCCGTACTCGACATCCCCGGGCCAATAAAAATCGTCGGCCGGCCGGAAGGCCTCCCGGAGATCCTCGGTCGCGTCATAGAAAAGGACGGGAGAATCGTCAAAGACGCGGTGCGCGATCTCGGCGACGAACGGATTCCCGCGGAAGGCGCCCGTATCCGGCCGCACACGCAGGTGGTGGGAGTGATAGGTGAACACGATCCGCCGGGAATCGCCCATGAGCTCCCGCAGCGTATCCGCAAGCTGGCGCAGGAACCATTCGAAGAGGGCCCGGTCCGTGGCGTATTTGGCCGGGGCCTGCGGATCCGGGTCGTGGAAACCCACGATATTGGTCTGATAGCGCAGGTGCCGGTTGTACTCCCGCAGGTACTGCGGCGTCACGACCCGGGTATGCCAGAGCTTACGGACCAGGCGCACCAGGTACGACGGCGAGGATCGGGCGACAAAGAGGCCCTCGAGGAAATCGACATAGCGCCTCGTCGGGCCGACCGCCAGGACCCTGCCGCGCTCATCGAATGTAACCGATTGCAGATAGAACAGATCGTCCTGCATATCGGTCTCGTCCAGCTCCACGACCACCATATCCGGCTTCAGGCGGGGGATGAGCTGGCGGGCCTGGACGATATAGATGACCGTCGAATACGACGTAACCCCCGCATTCAGGACTTCGACCGGCGGACCGGGAAGCGGCTTCTCCCGCAGGGCCTCCAGGAAAACCTCGGGAAGGGTCAGGTCGTCGTAATAGCCTTCCATGAACGAATCCCCGAGAAAGAGGATCTTGAAAACCCCGGGATCCGAGGCACGGAAAGAACGGTGCCGACTTATCCGGATCCCGTTCTCATCGATCAGGGAGGTCATCGAGTACTTTCTTTTTCCGTCGGAGATAACGTTCACCATCGTGCATCCCGCAGCAGTATGATTGAGGGTTGCGGAGAGATGCCGGGGGGAAAGATGCCGCATCTGCAGGTCATACAACGGCCCCAGCCGCTGCTGAACGCGCAGGAAAATCTCGGCGGCCAGCGCCGCGGCGCATACCAGGAGGGGCGCAACCAGGAAACCCCGACGCAGCGACCAGGAAAAGAAAGGCGGGTTCTTTTTCAAGTGACAAAGAGATTGCGCGAAGAAAATTTGCCGTCGGTCGTCAATCGCACGCCCAGGCGTTTCAGGCCGACCTCATCCCCGGGCGTCGGCAGATGGGTCATGTGCATTTCGCAGCCCTTCAGATGGGCCAGGCGGTCCATCGCCAGCTCGGCGGTATGGTTGGTCGTGGCGCTGATGGCCAGGGCGATGAGCGTCTCTTCCAGGTCCAGGCTCTCCGCCTCCCCCGCCATCAACCCGGTCTTCAGGCGCCGGATCTGGTTGATGATGTGCGGCGAAAGGAGGAGGATCCCGTCGGGAATATCGGCGAGGGTCTTGACGGCGTTAAGGACCAGTGCGGAAGAGGCATGCATCAGGCTGGAATTCTTGCCGGTCACGATCCGGCCGTCGGGCAGCTCGATCGCTGCCGCGCAATAGATGCCGGCATGCCCTTTGCCGGCGGCTTCGGCCTGCTGCGCCGCGGCATGCGCCTTCTCGACGACCATGCGGTCGCTGACCTTGACCCCCAGTTCCTCCATGAGGAGGGCGACCCGGTCGACCGTCTCCTTGCGCTCGATGCCCAGGACGAATTCGGCGTTGTAGCGGAAGTAGCGGCGGATAAGCTCCTGGCGCGCCGCCTCCTGGACGAGCGCGTCGTCGACGATGCCGAAGCCCGCCCGGTTCACCCCCATATCGGTCGGCGAATGGTACTGCGGCAGGGCCGCGTCGGAGCTGATCCGTTGCAGGATCAGCTTCAGGATGGGGAAACTCTCGACGTCCCGGTTGTAATTGATGGCGGTCGTGCCGTATTTGCTCAGATGAAAGGGATCGACGAGGTTGAAATCGAGGATATCGGCGGTCGCGGCCTCGTAGGCGACATTGACGGGATGCTTCAGCGGCAGGTTCCAGATCGGGAAGGTCTCGAATTTCGCGTACCCGGCCTGGACGCCGCGCTTATGCTCGTGGTAGAGCTGCGAGAGGCAGGTCGAAAGCTTGCCGCTGTTGGGGCCGGGCGCGGTCACCACCACCAATGGTTTCTGCGTGGGGATATAATCGTTCTTCCCGAAACCCCGTTCGCTGACGATGGCGTCGACGTCCGCGGGATACCCCTCGATCACCTGATGCAGGTATACCTTCACCCCCCGGCG
The DNA here is from genome assembly GCA_964579435.1 of uncultured Planctomycetales bacterium. GTDB lineage: Bacteria > Omnitrophota > Gorgyraeia > Gygaellales > Profunditerraquicolaceae > CAZOGI01. The sequence goes on along the minus strand of CAZOGI010000006.1, from coordinate 66,085 downwards.
TTCCAGCTTGTTCTTGAAGATACCCGCCGCCGACTGTCCCGTAAAGCGGGTAATCACGACCGACAGGATATCCAGCCCCCAGGAGCGCAGGTCATCGATGAGCTTCAGGGTCGCCGCGTCGTAGGTAATGCCGAAATCGCCGCGCACCCGTCCCCGTTCGATATCCCCCGCATAGATCGCCAGAATGATCTCGACCTTGTCCTTGAGCTCCTGCAGGAGCCTGATCTTGACGTTCGGATCATACCCCGGCAGCACCCGCGTGGCGTGATAATCGTAACAGAGCTTGCCGCCGAACTCCAAATAGAGCTTATTGTTGAACTTTCCCACCCGCTCGACGATTGCGGAGGTCTGCTCGTTAAGGTACTTTTCGTTGTCGAAACCGACCGGATTTCCCATGCAAGCTCCTTTTGACTAGGTATTATAATATAAACCGGGGGAAATGCAACGCATTGTCATTGCATCCGTTAAAATGTATTGACAAAAAACGGCAATTTGATATAATGGCCCTGTCTTAAGGAAAGGATAGCACCATTAACAGCACTTCGTTCACATTCCGCAAAGTGATTCTCCAAAGGGGAGATGCTTTGCGGTTTTTTGTTGAGGGGAGGTGAATCAAGTTCCATGGCAAAAGGAAAAGTAAAGTGGTTCAGTGACCAGAAAGGGTACGGTTTCATCACGCGAGAAGACGGCAAAGACGTTTTTGTCCACTTTAGCGCGATCAAAGGAGACGGCTTCAAGACCCTTAAAGAGGGCCAGGAAGTCACTTTTGAGGTTACGACCGGACCGAAAGGCGAACAGGCGACCGACGTCGTAAAGGCATAACCCTCGGCGCCCGTTCATTAAAAAACCGGCACAGTTCACACGGTGCCGGTTTTTTTCTTGCCTCGAGCCCTTGCGCACAACGTTTCCCCGGGCAATCAAACAACCAACTTGAACCCGTTTGACCAAAAAACCATCAGGAATCCCTGCACCAAACACATCCCTGCCGTCAGAACATCGTCCACCCGGCGGTTATCTGCCCAAGCCGCAGCAATGAAATACAAAGGGAAAACCCCCACCAGATAGCGGCAACCCGACAAAAAGATGTTGGCGTTGAAGAGAAAGAGCGGCACAATGCCCACGACCCCCCACAGCGCATAGGAAAACCGCAGGCGCCTGAGCCCGGCGAGGAAAAAACCGATCAAACCGAACGCGAGCATGACCGCCCAATAGAGTTCGACAGGCCGCTGCTGCAGAAAAAGCCCCGGGGATCGCCAGACCGGGGGCGCCGAAAACAGCTGCCACGCCTGGACCTGGTTCGACCAATACGCGGCCCAGTCTCCGGTCAAGCGGTAGGTGTAGAAACAAAACAGCAGGAGTCCGGCAGGGAACAACAGGAACGAGGAGATCTCGAAACCAACCCGCCTGAACGACCATTTTTTCGCCTGGAAATACTCCGCTAAAAGAGGCACGATGAGAAAGATACCCAGCGGCCTGGTGAGCGCGGCGAAAAATCCGATCCCCCCCATGAGCCACCATCTCTCTTTGCGTGCGGCGTAAAAAACCGCCAGGGTCAGGGCCAAACTCAGCGATTCGGATAAAACGCCGGAGAGCAGGAACCCGCACGGAAAAAGGAACAGGTATTTGGTGCTGCGCAGCGACGTCTCATCGTCATGGTCAAGACGCGCCAGACGGAAGAGCAGCACCCCGGCCACAAGGCAGGCACTATTTGAGATGAGCAAGCCGCTCAGGTAATAGTCTCGGACAAAAAACCCGAGCCCCCGGATAAGCAGCGGGTAGAAGGGGAAGAATCCGAAGACGGTCTGAACGCAGAGGTCCGCAGGGGCACCATACCACTCCCGCGCCAAGCGCAGATACCATCCTGAATCCCACTGCCCCCAAAGATCAAGCCACCGGTGCGCAGAGCCGACCCAGGGACGCGGCGCCCCATGCAGCGGTTCCAGGAGCAGACGAGAGACTAAACCGATGATCGACAAAAAGAAGCGCGTCAGGATAAAGAGGCTGACGCTGTAACGGACCTCCCGGGGCAGGCGCGCGAGCAGTTTTTTCAAAAGATTGATGGTTTTTTGCATTGCAGCCCCCGCCCTCCTATCCTCAAACACAACGCCGTTGTATTATACCACCCCGCACAACCGATGCGGTAAACAAAAAGGCCGGACCAGTGCGTCCAGCCTTTTCTTTCCTGCGCTCTCTTGTAGACTCAACCCTATTGCACGGTCTTTATTTTGGCCAGGACAATGCCTCCGGGATTGCTGTAGAGAGCCGCATCGGCAAGCAGTTGGCCGCTTGAGGGAACCGCGCTCTCATAGAAAACCGAGTTATTTCTCTTGTACCGCACGGTTGCGCCGCTTCGCTCAACCGCGAAGGTATCGCCGACGCCGAAAGAGCCGAAACTGCCCCGGCTCACCCCTTTCTCATACACCTGAATTTCGCCGAAACGCAGATACAGCGCATAATCGATAGTCTCATAACTGGCATTCACATTGACCGCAGAGAGACCGCACATGGCGACGTTTTTTGCCACATCCGCGATCGAGCGGAACTCAACGCCGCCATCCCCGTCGATTTTTTGGGTCGACGCCGCTCCCCCATTCCCCCAGACCGCATCCGCAGCGCTTTTGACGATCGTACTGCCGCTGGTGGTCACTCCCACCAGGTCAGTCCAGACAACCGGGGTCGTCACCGTAACCGGATCCTGCACCCGGACCGTGTTGGAACGCACCGCCTCGCTCCAGAGCCCCGCCGTATTCTGGGCGCGTGCTTCAAAGCAATACTCCGTGCCGGCAACCGCCGGGAACGCGGTAACCACATTGGCGCTGCCGTAAGAAGCTTCAAGGAAACGGTATTCGGTGACCGGCTGGTTATCCGCAACGATACGGTATTCGAAACCGCTCACGCCGGATTCCGGATCCTCCGCCTTAAGGATCACCTGCAGGAGACGGTTTCCGGTAACAGCGGCAGTCGCCGATACATTAAGCGGTGGGGTCGTGTCAATCTGAGCGTGGGTCAGGGCTTTGACCACCGCCGAGAACGGCGAATACCCCGAAGCGTTATGCAGCTTGACTCGATAATAATAGGGTGTCGCCGGCTTCAGCCTTGTATCGAGGTAATACCCACCCGGCCACTTGACCTCGGCGACTTTTACAAAAGAGGTGCCGGTAAAGCTGCGCTCCAGGACCGCATAATCCCCGATCACGCTGTCCCGCGTATCCCGCATCCAAAAAACCCCTATCTGGCTTGAGGAGAGCGGCTGGGCAACGATCATCGCCGGCGGCAACGGCAGCGAAGGGACGGTGACGGAGACGACGTTCGAATACAGCGAAGGGTTCTGGTAACTGTAGGCATACACGCGGTAATAGTACGTGCCGCCCGCAGAAACGACCCGGTCGGTCCAAGAGGTTACGTTGGCATATGTCTTGGCGTACTGCGTGAAGGTAACCCCGTCTGTGCTTCGCTCTATCTTGTATCCCGATTCCCTCGTGTAATTGTCCTGCCAGGTCAACTTGATCCTGCCGCCGTCCAGGAGCTCGGCGCTCAGATGAGAAGGCGCTTTCGTGTCGATGCTCAACTGCAGGTAATCGCGCGGATTGGGAAAAACGGCGCTGTTGGAACGCTGCGCGGCGTCAACCGCGACGATCCGGTAGCTCAACGTCTTTTGTCCCGCCTGCGGCGCCGGCAGCAGCGCCTCGAAAACATCCGCCCCTTTATCCTCCATGGCCTGTACCAGATCCGAGCCGTCGTCGATACGGTACTCAACCCGGGCTCCGGCGATACCGCTTGCATCGCTGATCTGTGCCTTGACCAACGCCTGCCCCTGCTCCTGCGCAAACCAGACTGCGGAAGATTCATGCTGGATCTGAGGGGCAAACGAATCGTGCACGACAAGGAACGAATACGCTTTCTCGGGGGCTTCCGCAGGCAACCGGGAAACTCTCCCTTTCTGGTCGCGCGCTTCGATGTAATAACTGACCTTCGTCATCAGGCCCTGGGCAAGAATAGATGCCGTATACTCCCGCGGCCGCTCTTCTGCCATCGCCAGCTGCCGGTACTGCGGATCGCTATCCGTCTTCCAGTACACCGAAAACGCAGCCGGGCTCACCGCGGCGCCGGCGGCAACGCTCACCGCCACCGGATAATCCGCGCCCGTATTCTCCGTGTTCTGAAGCGGCTGATGAATCATCTGCAGCCCCGCGCCTGCCGCAGAGGCAACCGAAGGGTCGCCGTACAGATTGAATACCAGCTTGTTCATCAGGTTGCCATCGGGCGTGGCGAGCTGCATTTTGTAAAAGGCGTCGCCGCACGGCAGATTGTCGACCAACAGGTTCCCCGCGTACAGGTATCCCATGCCGGCGTTCGTCCATGAATCCGTGAACTTCTTTTCTCCGGGCTGATACCACGAAACGCGGCTGGCGCTAACCGTGGCGACCGCCCCGCGGCGCAGGAGGCTATAGCCGAGGTTGTCGGAACTCTCCGGTTTCCCGTTATAGCAGGAAACCTGGAAGGTAAACGAAGGGAACCGCTCATCCAGTTCCCGGCACGAATCGGCGTTGAAAATGCCCGCTGCTGAAGTTGCCGAACCGTGCGTCCACCAGAAATGGAATCCCGCCTTGCGCTTCCATCCGTCGACGACGTTGAGAAGGCTGCAGGGCGAGGCGTCCGGCTTGATCTGCAGTCGCTTATACTCTTCATTGACCGAATCGGCGGCGAATTTGCTGTCGTAGATGCGGTACGTCTCATACCCCGCCTTCAGGGCAAAATTGTTCCTGATCTCCTCTCCCAGAGGATACCCGGGAGTTGCGTCGTCGCTGGGTTTCATGCTCAACAGAACCGTCTTGATCCATTCGCCGCTGTATACACCCGTTTCATAATCGATGGTCTTCCGTAAAATCGAATCGAGGTTTTCAGAGTTGCCGTAAAAAGGTATCCTGCCGACAAAGACTTCCGGGATGAGATCATAGTGTTTTTTCGCGGTCTTGAGCGTGCCGGGGCCGGAAAGAAGATACTCCCAGTCGCCGGTCAGGTCGGCGTAATAATAGTCGGTCGGGACGTCCTTATCTTTGGTGGCGCCGGCAAGCTCGCCGGGATACAGCAACGGCATCGGAATGCCGGCAGTCGGATTCCCGATGAGCAGGACGTATTTGATCCCCAGGACCTTGTAATTATCCTGCAGGAACCCGCGGATCCGGTCTTGCGTTCTTTCGTATTGCGTATATCCGTTCCACTGATCCTCGGTGACGATAAGAGGGGAAAAACCGCAGGTATCGCGCTTATGATCGACGAACTCCTGAAGCGTACGGCTCTTTTGCCGGATCTCGTTCGTCGTGATGATGACATAATCATACTGCTGCGCGGCCGCTGCGGCCTGGATCGAACCGCCGTACCAGTTTTTCGCCTGCTGGTAATTGACCGCAAGCTCGCTGACCAGATCGTCCAATACGGCATCCCGCCCGCTCCCCTGCGCCTGGATCCCCGCCGAGGGTTCGATCTCCAGGCGGATGCGCCGGGCATTGCTGATCTTGAGACGTTTGGTAGCCGGATTATACAGGAAAGGGTAGTAGCGGACCGTCGCGATGAGCCATTTACGCATCTTGCCGGTGGAAACCAATTCCACATGCCCTTCGGGATACCAGGCATTCCTGCCGTATACCTGCATGTTGCGGCCGCCGACGATCGTCTTGTTTTCACCCCAATAGGTCAACGTCTCCTCGCCTGCCCGGCTGATCATGGGAGGCGCCGGGGCAATGGCAAACAGGGGGATCGATTCTGTGGCGGTATCGGGCTCCAGAGAGAGCCGGATCGAATCGGTATCGGTTCCCGGAGGAAGAATGACCTGCAGTTCCTTAAAAGGGAGCTGGGGATCGCCGGGCGAGCTCACCTGGGAATGCTCCGCAGCGATCAGGCGGATCTCGCCATCGGCCTGCCGTTGGAGTTTTGCGCGACAGGCAGAAACGGGCACATACAACGATGCCGCCCCGACGGGTGTCGCAAAAAGTAACGAAAGGGCTAAAACAAGAAAGCCGCACGGACACATCCGTACGGCATACCCCCCTCTCCTCCCGAAAAATAATAATAAGTTCATGGTTTTCCTAACCTGACCCTGGTTATGAAACCCGTACTAAAAGCATACCGGTTAATAGCCAGGAGACAAGCCCGCTCCCCTCCCCAAAAGAAAGCGTTCTCTTTTCCGCGAGCAGTATAAATAATTGCTGGGAGGGTCAGGAAAGACCGTCTGGAAGATCCCGGGGATTTGTTTAAGGGGTGCGCTGCGGAGGTAAAGCCGAATCGTCTACGACAACTCGGTAGAGAAAAGACAACAGCAAGATCAGGCCGACGGTCTTACCGGTTGCCAGGAGCGAAAGCCAGCCGTGGTGGAACCGGGGCATGCTCACCAGCGAATATTTCAAGGCAACCAGCAGATAGCCGGCAAGAAAGAGAAAACCATGCCTGCCGCTGCCGTCCCGCAGGAGACGAAACCAACAGACCGGCACGACCATACACAAGACCGCCAGGTGGGGTTCGTGCAGCCACGGACTGATGACCAGCGATAAGGTGACGAAGTAAGCGAATTCAAGCGTCACGTCTTTGCTGCGCTTGGCTGAGGTAAACAGTCGCCACGTGATCCCCAGAAGAGCGAGCGTTACCGAAAAGGCGACGGTCTTGACCAGGACCGGATGCACATACCCTTGGGTCGCGCGCGCAAGAACAGCCGCGAAGGAGAGATTGAACGGATCCCGGGAGGTGGCGAGAAAAAAGTATCTTTGGATATTCTGCCAATACGCGATCTCTTTTTCGACGCCGAAAAAGACGATTCCGAGCAATTTCGTCAGCAGGAGAACGCCCAGCGCAACGGCAAACGGTTTGTAATATTTTCTGATCAGCAAAAACAACAAAAGCGGGAGGAATATCTCCTTGATCTGAAGAGCCATGCCCAGCGACACCCCCGCCAGGTACAGCCGCCCGTTCTTCAAGGAAAAGAGCGCCAGGGCAAGGAAAAAGAGGACCAGAAGATTCGGTTGCGCCAAATAGATATCTTCCCGTAAAGGCCAGAAGCTGCAGATCAAAAACAACGCCGGAAGGACAGACCACTCACCGACGCTGTCTCCGCCGCGCACCAGCAACGCCAGCGCTGCCCATAAGCCGGCCTGGCAAAGGATGATCCACCAGAAGAGAGCCGAGGGAAAGGGCAAGAAGGTAAACGGGCAGATGAGAAGGAAAAAACCCGAGGAATGCAGTATGCCGGCGCACATGTGCGTGATACCGCACCCCCCCATAATCGAGGTAAAGACGCCGGTCAAGGCAGGGCTCGGCTCCCAGATGTTATAACCCGCAAGGAGGGCTTTGGTATTGACGTAGTAGTTGGCAAAATCGCCGAATGCGCTGCTGCCGATCGTCTTGAAAAAGTCGTGGCAATAGGTCAGGACCGCGTACAGCGCGGCCAGGAAGAGGAAGAGGCGCACCACGGGAAACCGCACGTCACTCTTGTTCATTCGGACTATAGCCTTGCGGGCTTATTTTTTGTTCGCGGCCTTCACCGGCTTCTCGAAGGCATAGCCGAGCTGGCGCATCGTCCACAGGATCACGCAATACACGGCACCGGCGCTCTTATAGGCGGACATGCATTGCAGCGTACAGGGACGCTTCTCATCGAGGAAACAGTGTTTTCCAACGGCCATGTTCGCCTCCTTGCGCAACGGCAGCATAAAACGCAGTGTTTAATTATTATAGCACTTCCGTATCGGGACAGGACAACAAAAAAGGAAAGGGGGCGACCTTCTATTGCCTCACGAAGACCCGTACCGGAGCAGAATCAACCAGTTCTATCGTTCCTTCGGGCCGTACGTAATGCGCGACCGCGCCGATATAGCAGCCCCCGCTCTCCCGAGGGAGAGAACGGCTATCGATACGGGAGGCATACGGAAAGCGGTATGCTGCAGAGAAAAAATGTCGGGTCGCATCGGCCTCGGTCCGGTAATAATACCACACGGATTGCACCGGGTAAGCCGCAAGATCGTCGAAAACGACCCGGATTGCGGTATAGGTATTCGGCTCAAGCATCGCATCCTGGCTCGGAGCGATAATCCGAGGAGCTCTTGATCCACAACCCCCTTCTCCGGGATTATCGACGTTGACGACGATCACGTTGGAATGATACGAAAAACGCACGCCGCCCCCCTCGCCGGGATAGCGAAGGATGCTGCACTTCACGACGATTCGTTTGAGGCCGGCGGAGAGCCTGGTCGTATCCAGCGGATAGGGCAAACTCAAAGTTTCGGCATCATCGAATAACCGTTCGTTAATGTACACCGCATAGCGCACCAGCCGAGGGTCTATCCCGCACAGCTGATCGGGACGGTCCAAGGCCAGGGTCAGCGTGCCGCCGACGCTCGCGTTCGGGATCACCTCTTGGCCCGAACTGTCGCGCGCGATGACGACAAGAGCAGGAACGAGCGCGTTGACGGTTGCGGTCGCCGCCGACTCCAGGCCCGAGGCGTCGCGCGCCGTGAAGGTCAGCACATGCACCCCGGGGCGGGTCAGGGTAGCGTCGAGCGCCAAGCCTTCCCCCAAGATTCCCTCCCGGTCGCTCTGCCAGAGGCCGCTCACCGGATCACCATCCGGGTCGGACACAACCGCCTTCAACGACACGAGCGCATTCCCGCCTTCCGCCAGCACAACCGCCGAATCAGGAACTTCGAGGCGGCTTATCTGCGGAGCGCTATTCACAAAATCGCCCTCTCCCCGGCGCACATAGAGGTCATCCAGGAAAACATGGGCGGCGCCGGTAATGAACACTCGCATTTTTGCGGAAACGATCGGCCGGTCTCCCTTGAAGAAACCGTCCATATTGGTCCAGGAGAATTCAAACGGCGCATGATTAACCCGTTCATCGACTAAGGTCTGAACCGTATCGCCGGCAAAGACAACCGAAAGCTGTACCTTTATGACCGGATGATCGCGGGCGCTGAGCATCTCGGGCGTGATCTCATCCGCTCCCTGCGCGGTATTCAATTGCGCCATGCGAAAAGTAAGACCGTATTCGACGGAGCGGGGAAGCTTGCCGGCGAAATCGACCCTCTCGCCCTCAATGATCGTCGGCAACAGGGAATGGTGAGACACTTCCAGGCACGCCGCGAATGAGGCCGCAGGTACCGCCTGCGACGGAAAGATCACCTCCGTCGCTGCCGGCTTGCGTATGCTCCAACCGTTCAACTGACCCTCGGCCCCGGGCTCAAGACAGGGATTGCGGTTCTCCGCGCGCAGCATGAGCGAGCGGTCCATGCCGCTCTTCAAGGCATACCCGAGCGCAGAAGCATCGGAAAAAGCATCGATCAAAAGACGGTTCACCTCATCCTGAGAGACAGCATCACGGGGCCGCGTTAAACGCTCGATCGCCCAATCGCGCACCAATGCCGAGGAGCTGGTCAGGGCCGTTTGGTATAATTCCTGCGAAGAATCGCGGGGCACATCCAGTATGGACACTGCCGCATCGATCTGCCGCTGCATCTGCTCATCCGACTGGTAGGAGCGGTCGCGTATCTCCTGCAGGGGCTGCCGCGCTTCCCGGATCCCCAACTCGATTATTTTATCCAGGATGCACCGCAGACCGCCGCCCGCGTCAAACTCATCGCTTGGCTGATACGCGCCCAGGTAAGCCGCAATAAACGCCTCTTTATCCGGGGCCGCATCATACTGAGCGTGCGTCAACGCAAGATAAAGCATCGACTTGCTCTCCTCTTCGGTTTCCCGCTCAAAAGCGGCGCGCAGTTCCTCAAGCGCATACTGATCCTGGCCATACGCGGCGCCGAACAGAACCGCCAGCATTACCACGCCCAGAAGAACTCGCACCGAGAATATTTTCATCGTCTGCCCCCGCTCATCAATAATCGCTGCCCGTGTTCAAAATAGTGTCCCAGATATCCAGATAAGCCGACGGGACGGGGAAATTAATGAATTCCGCGTCGTATTCCCTGATCTCATGCGGGAGAGTCTCTTGATAACGGATCTGGACCTCACCCACCCCCTGCGCAGCCAATAGGCCGAGCCCTTCCCGCTGGAAATGGATCTCCAAATAGGCGCCGCTCCTCATTTGGAAAAAAGCGCCGAGATCAAACCCGCCCCAGCGCACGACATTGTCATACGCGTACTTCTTGCTCCAGACGTAATCCCTTCCCTCGCGCAGGATCACCTTCCTGCCGTCCTTCATGAAAAATACCTCCTTGACGTATACGGCGCCGACCGGCCTTTTCAAACGCACCCCGTACGGAAGGAAGAACGCGGCTTTAGGATAAGCCGCCGAGAGCTCGGTTGCCTCTCCCTGTATCACGCTATTGATCTCCCATGAATTGGCGCGGGACTGCCCCCACAAGGCGTGAAAATAATCCCGGTCAGGATCGCTCTCCTGGAGCCAATACGGGGTCGGCGGCGTGATCTGCGGATCCCGGGAATAGAACAGCGAGGTTGTATTTTGGATGAGCCTCAGGGGCATTTGGTATAGTTTTACCCGGCCTCTGCTCCGATCGGTCTTTTTATCCCCCTGATACGCGATTGCATCCTGAGCCGGCGCTGGCCCGTAATGATTGTGCGGGGAATCTGCGAGGAAAAGATAGAGCGACTCGGGATGCCACTCGTCCGGCAGATACGATCCCGCGGCGGGGAAATCGCTGCCGGGCAGCAGATCCCCATCCGCATCCGGTCCGTACGGCGAGCCGCTTTCTTTCACCACCGTATGCCAGAAGAACGAATGGTGCGCCAGATGCCGCACCACCGCTTCGACGCAGGCGTACGAACCGTATCCGTAGTGCCCCTGGATACCCTCGTTATAGCGCATGGTCCCCCGGAAAGAATCTGGATTCAAGTAAAGGTTCTTCTCGCCGTCGACGTATTTGCCCAGCTGACGCTCGGTTGTCTTGAAGCGTTCGACATACGGACCGACCCTGTCGAGCAGCGGCTCCAGGCTCTGCGCCGCCCGCATTTCCAGCCAATCCGGCACCCCGTTGGCGCCCTCCTCCCGGGCGAAGCGATACGCCTGCGTCACCCGAACCCCGTTTTCGACGTAGGGGGAGACCGGCCGCAGCGCATTCACCCAGGATGCGTAATCGATCCATTGCTTTATCTCATAGCTGCCGGCCAAACCGGCTCCCGAACGCCGATATCGTCTGCCCGAAGGCGACGTTTCAGACGCCAGCACCAGCTCGGTTATGGCCGGATCCAGCACCTGGACCGAAAGCTCGGCGCTGCACGGCTTTTTTGCCGATGAGGCCAGCGTGAAACGTCCCGTTCCCGCGTGGGTCATCGATGCGGGATCATGGACCAGATCCGTCGAGCCGTAGGTCCCGTCATACGCGCCCTTCTTGCCGCCGGTGCGGGAAAGCCTGAACAGATTGCCCGGCTGCGGGCAATACGCGACGGGGTCGACCGGAAGACCGCTGTCATCGAAGTTTCGGTACACCGCCGCTTCTTCGTGGGCAATCTCCTGATAGAAATCGACTGAATGCACCAGTTGCACTACTGTATATATGCTCCCGGGAGAGCGCCCGCCGCGTATTTTGACCCCGAACAGGTAATTATCCTGTTTCTTCTGAATGGACCAGCTCAGCTCCTTGAGGGTGATCTCCCGGTCGTCATGCCTCACCCAGAGTATCTGGCGGTTTGCGTCAAAAACGACCGACTCCTCCGCTTCACGCATCCCGTTACTCAGGATCAGGGTAACCACCCAGCGCCCCGCAAGATCCGGAGAAAAAATGGCCGTCGGCCCGGCGCCGATCGTCTGATACAAACAATACGGTCTGGATTTTGCCGAGGCCGTATCGGGGATTCCGGTAATAACCCACCTGCAGGTAAGCGCGGTATTCTTGAACGCCTGGTCACTGACCTGAGCGCTCAGACGAACGGAACAAGGCAGCCGGTTTGCCGTGTTCGTGGCAAGGACACCCGCGGATTCGACGCGCGGCGCCTGCACCCCCAGCAGGACCGAAGAATACTGATCGTTGATCACTATGATCCGGTTGTCGGCGATATAGTCGTGAGCGAAGATCCCCGCGCGTAGCGGTGCGCTCGCATGACGCAGCGCCGGGGCGCTCAACGCGGCGCCGGCGGGAGGCATTTTGAGGTTTTGAGGGATGCCTTTCTCTCTTGCCAGGAGGGCATTCAGCCCGACGCTCAACGCATCGAGTGCCGCGCGGTATTGCTCAAACGCCTCATTTTGTCCGGTGTAACTGCTCACGATCCTCTCGACCAACCGGTTGGCGTATTGGCCGGGATCAAGCCCGGCGAATTCAGGGGCATTCGTTTCGCGGGAAGTAACAAGATCGGCTATCTGTGTCAGATCGTAATTGCCGCGCGCCAATACTCCGGGGAAAAGGGAAACAAACCACAACCTGTTTTCCGATCCGCTCCCGGACGACAATTCCTGGCGTTGCGAGCGCCATTGCGCCTGGCTGCCGTCGGGCGGCACGTATAAATAGGTCTGCGCACAGCCGAACAGAACCGCCGTATCCCAATCAAGGCGGGCGAAATCCCCCTCCCCCGCCTGATTCCACCCCTTTGCGGGCAAGGCGGCCAATTCGGACAGCGCCGGATGCTGCGTATACCGGTCTTTCCAGATCGCGTAACAGCGGTCATAGAAATCGGCGAAGTGCGCATATGTCCCGGAAACGATCCGGTAGACGCTGCGCTCGCGCGCGAGCTTGTCCGGGCCGAATTTTCGCATGACCGCGTAGGCGAATGCGACGCCTCTCTTGGCCAGAGTAAAATACCATTCGGGAGCTTTGCCGTTAAAGTTGTTCCACTTCAAAGAATCGGCATAATAGCACTGCACCCAGAACAGGTAGTGCGACAGGGCCTCGGCCAGGCGTTGATCCCTGATTTTGAGACACTGGGCATACAACTGCGCCGCCTGCTGTCCGGATTGCGGAATGAACTTTTGTTGAGAGGCCGACCACTCCTGAGGATAGGCAGATGCCCCCTTCAGATGATAGAGCGCGTACTCGAACCTGAGCTGTCCGTTCTCGACGAACGAATCGATGACGCCGTGCGTATCAGGCAGCTTACCGGGACCGCTGTCTGCGGCTTGCCTCAGGGCGCCGACCGTGCCGTAGCGATAGATCCGGGCAGCATGGAAATTCTCATCCCTCCATTTATGCACCTGCCTGCAGAATTTCCGGTACGCCTCCGCAGGGTTCAGGGTAACGGCATCTGCGGATGCCTCTCCCCAGGAACCGGCAGATACGCCGCCAGCGGCCAGCGGATTGCCCAGATCCTCGAAATCGGTAATAACATCCTCTTCATCCCGGGGAGTAAAGGCCGCGCCTGCTTCCTGGGCCGATGCGGCATCCCATAACCCCCCGTAGTTATTGAGCAATTCTTTGCGGATATACTCCAGCGCTCCGGGAGTTCCCGGCAAAGGATAAGCCCCGAGGCTGTTTTCTATCTGCGCGATCACCGGGCCAAGGTAGCCCTTGATGGTTTCGCTGTATTTCTCGATACGCTGCGCATCGTACGTCACCGCTGCCTGCTGAGCAAGGATACGCGCGGGGACACAGAAGAGAGCGCAGGACAAAAGGAGTACCTTTGCGATTTTAGCGTTGTGCATTTTATGCCCCCGGCTTCATGATCGGCGGTGTAAGACCGACCGGCGAATCGAGCCGCTCTGTCGGCGCGTATACGGTTATGCCGTCCGAATAGGCGGTTTCGCTCCAGAGCCCGGCGCCGTTTTGCGCCCTCACCGCGAAATAGTACGTCGCGCCGATGTCCAGAGGCATCACCGCCACTACCACGTCTGCCTCACCGTCGATAAAACACCAATCCTTGACGCTCACTCCCTCGAAACCGTCCCGCATGATTCGGTACTGGTACTGGACCACTCCGGATTCATCGTCCCGCGAAGCGATGATGGCGCTGAGCTGGCTCGTGCTGGAAGTGAAAGCGCCCATATCCGTAACCACCAGGCCCGCGGGCGGCGTCATATCCGCGGTTGCCGACTGTGTCCGGGCGCAGACAACGTCGCTATAGGGGCCGTCTCCTGCGGCATTGAACGCCCTGACCCGGTAGTAATACGCCGTGTCGGGAAGCAGCCCGGCGTCAATGAAATCGCCTTCCCGGGGAGCGGTTCCTGCCCCGGCGAAAGAAAGCCCGTCCAGGCTGCGCTCCACCCTGAAGCCGTCCCGGTTATCGCTGGTAAAGATCCAGCGTAACCTGATCCGGCTTGCGGATTCGGCTGTGGCTTCCAGGTTTTCAGGCTTGTCCGGCAATTCAGTCGCCGCCTCCGTCGTGGCGTAAGCCGTATTCGAATTTTGCGAATCGCCCTCGGCGTTAAAGGCGCGCACGATATAATAGTAGGTGGTCCGCGGCGAAAGGCCGGTTTCGGTAAAAGAAGTGCCGTTCGTCTCTGTGGTACCCACCAACTGCCAATTCCAGGAACCGCGCCCCAGATGCACGTAGCGCTCGATCTTAAAACCGGCCTCATTATCCGCATTATCGGTCCAGCTCAGGCTGATCTGTGAGGAAGAGAGCGTTCGGGCAACGAGATTGGTGGGTGCCGCGGGCCGCGTGAGAGTTGCCCCGGAAATACAGCTCACCGCATCGCAATACGCGGAATCACCCTCCTCGTTGTATGCGCGCACGCGGTAATAATACCTTGTGTTGGCGCAAAGTCCCGCATCGGCATACGCGCTCTGACCGGCCCCCGCGGCGGCTATCTGGACAAAGGAAATCCCGTCCGTTCCGCGCTCAACCTTAAAACCGGACTCATTATCGGAGTTATCGTTCCAGCGCAGCGCGATCTGAGACGAAGACACTGCGGTGGCAGTGAGCCCCGAGGGAGGATTCAGCGGCACCTGCCCTCCCCCGACGGTAACACTGGTTTTCGCTTCTGTCGACCAGCGGCCCGGCGCCGCAGTCCGCCAGGCGAACATGTTATCCCTCACTTTAAGATAGATCGTATGCGTTCCCGGCGAAAGCGTTGCGCTAAAGGACTGCTGGTTGCTCAGGAATCCGTCCTTATCCGAGCGCCACGCGTACTCGACGATCCGCGTCGAATCACTCGCCGCGCCTTTGGTGAATCCCTCTCCCGAAAAGACGACGTCGCCGTCCGTATGCCTGACCGAGAGTATTCGCGCACGGGGAGGATCAAGCGTGAGCGTCGGATCACCGAGCAACGTCATGCCGCCGATCCAGCTCCAATAACCGCTTTGGTCGAACTTATTGGACGCAAACCACCATTGATACGCTTCCCCCAAATAACGCCGGCAGCTCAAGGAGAGGTTTGCATAAAAAGAGAAATAATTCCTCATGCTTCCGGTTTTGGCAGAACCCACGACGGCTAATCCGTTCGGAGAAGCGAATACGTAATGGCCGCCGATGTAATCGGGGGTATCGTAACGGCAGGCCGAACAGGCGAAGAGATTGTAAAAGAGAACGCGGGGGCCGATCGCATCGACATCCCGGGTCCCCACTTCGCCATAGTCGGCCAAATCCCGGTTGAAGTAATGCGTCAGGGGGTCGGAATGGACGCATACCTGCACCCACTCAAAGCTGTCGGAAAGCTTTTTGCCCAGCTCCTCTTTATACCGTTGGGCATTGGTTTGCGAAACGTCCGTTATCCTGGTCAGATCGGCATAGGCCAGATTCAATCTGCAGCCTGCCACATCGGCAACCGATATCCAGTCATCCTCGACCATCAACAAAGCTTTCTGGGGAGGCAACGGCAAGACCTCCTCGTTGCCCGTGCGGTAGGCATGATTCTTAGCGAAGTAGCTGCGCAAGAACGCGGCTTCATCCATGGTGCCGCTTTCAAGAGGAGAAGACTTAAGCCGGCCCACCCATATTTCCGGGCTGAGAACCGGATCTTCGGTGTGTCCGGGATCATAATCATCATACTTGCCGTCTCTATCGGCATCTCCCCAAACCGCGTCTAAATCCATGTAAAAATAATCGAACGGGAACGCGCAATAGCCGTAACTGACCTGCTTACCGTAATTATCCAGATAATACCGGTAGTAATCATTCTCGATCTCGTAATACGCCGACGGGATGTCGCCTACCAGAAGAGCCCCGATGAGGTCCGGGGTCATCTTCAAATACTCCCGCAGCTCTTCAGGCGTGCCGCCGCTGTAGCGTATCAGTATCACGCAATTGCCTTCCGCTTCCAGATCAGCGACAAACTCTCTGAGACTGGGCTCATACAGGACATCGTACATACTCTCCTGCACAATGACGGCGATCGCGATACCTTCGGTAACGCCTCCGCAGGTGCGCGAGCTGGGCCCGGCCGATTCGTAGGTTTTTTGATAGTCCAACGCGGCTGAGGCCGCAGACGGAAAATACATTCCCTGCAGAATCATCCCGGTAATGCCGGCCAGAAGAATACGCCGTATCCTGTTCATGCCGCCTCCTGCGCGTATAAAGACCGATTGATGCTCTCTATCGCTTCCTCGACAATATCGATCGCCATCTCAACCTGCTCCTGAAGAACCGGCTCAGGGACAGAGAGCGCCCGCAATTCCGCCAGATATCCCTGAAGCGCAGGCAGGGCAACGGGGCTGCCGATGTTCCCCAAAGCGCGGGCGATATCGTTCTTGTAAAGCCGGTCTGCCTTCAGAGCAAGCTCTGCCGCCAATGGCCCGGCGGTCAGCGGATCTTTCAGCGCGCCCAGAGCTCGCACCGAGGCAAACCTTACCGACATTTCTTCTTCCAGGCGCAACAGGTCTACCAATGCCTGCCCTGCGGTAAGCTCGCCTGAACGCCCCAGGCTTTCGGCTGCTCTGGCTCGCACACCGGGATCGTCATCCTGCGTAGCGGCGACGAGGGCCTCATATGCAGCCGTATCGCGCATCCCTCCCAACGCCGAAGCGGCATTCCTGCGGATATAGGAAGATTGGTCGTAGCGCAAAAGTGCGGCAAGAGGGCCGGCGGCTGCCTTGTTACCTATTTTCCCCAGCAGAAAGACCGCCTGCCCTTTCAGAAAGGTCGATTCGCTGGACAGCGCTTCGATAAGCGGCCCGACCGCTTCGTTACCGATCGTCAAAAGTTCCTGGACGGCTTTCTGGCTTTCCTTAATGTCGTTACTGCCGAGGCTCTCCAAGCATACCGCTATCCGATCAGTCCGAGGAACGCCGGCTTTCTTGACTCCCGGCCGGGCTAAAGCGCCGGACCGGATGGATGACGTCGCGCTTTCGCTTGTCGCCCGCTGGTGACCGGGAATGCGGCTCTGTTTGACCCGGACGTTTTTTCTCTGTAAAAAAACCTGAATTGACGCAATCAAAATAATACCTGCAACAACGAAACCCGCAGTTTTTCGGAAATTTCTCATTGTCTCTAGAGCCCTCCGTGCCTTGCGGCGCCTTTCGTGTTCTCCTCGTTCCATTCTTTGGACACACCGGCACATCGAAAGTTCCACACTTTTCGTCTTAAATGGAAAGCGCTTTTACATTCTGGCGGGGAAAACGGGGCAAAAAAAGAACCGGACGATCTGTCCGGTTCTTGCGGAGGGTGAGTCAGGATACCTGTTAATCTAGCGTCGAATTACCTGTGGCAGGTTCGTTACCGCGGGCGAAGCTGAATCCTTTGGGCACCGAAGATTACCGGAAATAAGCGGGGCTTTTGAACTGCTTGCGGGCAATACGGTTACTGCGGAAGGAAAATTTAAATGCCGAGGGAGGGAATCGGACCCCCCACGCCGGCCTTTTCAGGGCCGCGCTCTACCACTGAGCTACCTCGGCATGATTTATTGATTCGAATCAAAATACCGGTAACGCCTCAATAGTCGCTATCGGGGAAATTATACTAGCATAGCGCAAACAAAAAGCAACCGAAATCTTACTTGAGTTCTTTTTTCGAAAAAACCCGGATAAAACAGAATATCGCCAGGCCGATAATGAATCCCCAGGAGCCGATAAGGAAAACCCAGCCCGCCGTCTTCATCGCTTCAGCCCTTCCAGCCGGCGCTTCTTATTCCAGGCAATCTTGACCAGGACCGAAAGCACCAGGAGCATCCCGATCAACCCCAGGCGCGTGCCCAGCACGTACGGCCGGTCAGCCGGCGAAACGCTGCGCATAAGGATAAAAGAGACGAATTCCGGCTCGTTCTTTCCCGGCGGCACATAGAAAAACCACATCCCGAGGATAAAAACGAAGAAAAGCGGGGTAATGTATTTGATCACGAATTTATAAATTGCCGGAACCCGCAGGTCCGCACCCCGGTGGATCTCATCCCATGCCTTCTCCATCCCGAATACCCAGGCAAACAGGACCACTTCGATCGCCGCAAAGACCACCAGGAAGAAGGTCCCTCCCCAGAAATCGAGCTCATCCACCACCCCGTTCTTCAGGAAAAGCACTGCCGGATGGCAGAGTATAAAAGCAACCAGCGCGAAGATAAAAACCGCTTTTTTTCGGTTTATGTCGAACTCATCCTCGAGGAATGCAATAACCGGCTGCGCAAGGGAAACCGAAGAAGTGATCCCGGCGATAAAGAGAAGCGCAAACCAGACAAACCCCAGGAGCTCTTTGAGCGGCAGGTTATTCAGGATCAGCGGCATGGTCACGAACCCGAGGTTGAAGATCCCCGAACGGGCGATCTCGCCGATTTGGGTCGGCCCGAAAAAAACGAACGCCGCGGTAACCACGATGCTGCCCCCGAAGATAACCTCGGCAAATTCATTCGTGCTTGCCGCAGTCAGCCCCGAAAGTACGACATCGTCTCCTTTGGAAAGGTAACTGGCATAGGTCAGGATCACCCCGATGCCGACGCTTAACGTGAAAAAGATCTGCCCGGCAGCCTCAAGCCAGGCAGTCGGACTCTTCAGCACCGAAAAGTCAGGATTCCACAGAAACCCCAGGCCGTTGACGACATTCCAGTCCGGATGGCCGCTCTGCGCAGCTCCGAGGGTCAGGACACGGGCAAACAGGACTGCGGCGCAGACAAAAAGCAGAGGCATCGCCCATTTACAGAGCCGTTCGATCCCCCCTTTGATGCCGTAGTAAACGATTGAGACATTAACCGCAAAGGTCGCCAGGAAGAAAAGGTAGCGCGGCTGCAGCCACAACGGCCCCTGCCCCGAAAAAAACTGGTTCCCGGTTATCCCCTGGAACCCGCGCAGGAAATCCTGCATCCCCGACTGCGAAGCAATACCGCTGTATTTGCCCAGGAGCGCAAAGAAGCTGTACGCCAGGGTCCAGGATTCAATATAGGTATAATAAATAAAAATGACCAGCGGCCCGAAGATGCCGATGACGCCGAAATATTTGATGAAGCGGTTCTTGCGCCAGATACTGTGGAATATTCCCGGCGCCGTGCCGTGGCCAAAACCCCCGCCGTAGCGGCCCAGGGTCCATTCGATCCACATCAGCGGTATGCCTAAGAGGAAAAAAGCGATGAAGTAGGGGATCATGAAAGCGCCGCCTCCGTTGGAAGCGGCTTTGGCGGGAAAACGCAGGAAATTGCCCAGCCCGATCGCCGAACCGGCAACCGCCATGATCACGCCCAGGCGCGACCCCCAGGCCTGGCGCGCGGGCTTGGCTGCGGGAGCGGAATCAGGCTGGTGCTTGCTGTGCGTGCTCATAGAACCATTCTGCCGTCGATGAAACCGCCGCGGCGACCTCCGCGGAAACCGTATCGCCGAAGCGGACCGTCTTGGGCTGGATCATCAGCAGTATGATATCAGCCTTCAACTGGCTTTGCAAGTACCCGATCGCCATCGACAGCGAGGCGTTGTGCGTGCCGAAGAACGCCGGCTGCTGCAGCCCCGCAGGCTCGGCGATGCGCACCGCACCCGGCGCGCCTCCGAAATCGACCGCATCCGCAAGAATGATCGTCTCGGGCTTATCGCGGATGATCTTGCCCAGATAATTCTCGGGGCTGGAACCGGTATCATAGACCGTGCAGGAAACTTTGCCCTGCAGGCGCGCGGCAAGGAGAGAGCCGGCCCCGTCGTCACTCTGCAGGGTGTTGCCGATGCCGGCGATCACCACTTTCCCCCGCAGGTGCAGCTTCAGATGCTCCCATTCGCCGAGCGGCGTCTGCATATCCTTCTCTCTATAAAGGGATCCCCAGGGTGCTGACGATAACCTTGCCGCAAAGCCGTTTGCCCGCAGCCGATGCCATACCTTTTTTCCAAGCGACAAACGTAACGGTGCTGTCTGCCTCAACGCAGGCACCCCGGGCCTCACCAGTCGTCGCATCGAGGCCGGAAGGGATATCAACTGCTATGGTATTGACTCCGGCGGCATTGATAGCCCGGATCAGATCGGCAAGAAGGCCGCTTACGCCGCGGCGCAACCCCACTCCCAGGAGCGCATCGACGATACAGCCGTACGCGCGCAGCGTGCGGATAAGCCTTTTGGGTTCGACGGCGCTGATGTTCCGGATCCGGCCCCCTAGGCGGCGCGCAATGGCAAGGTTGACCTGCGCCTCAGGCTGGCTGCACCGGGAAAATCCGGCAAGAAAAATATCCGCCTGGATTCCGGCGCAGAGAAGATGCCGCGCCGCGACCAGACCGTCTGCGCCGTTGTTGCCTTTCCCGCAGAAGACCGCAACCCGTTTTTTACGGCGGGGACAAAGCGACTTCTTCACCTCTTCGGCAACCGCTCTCCCCGCGTTCTCCATGAGCAATAAGCGCGGCATGCGGTAACGCTCTTCGGCAATCCGGTCCAGCGCCGCGGCAGAGGCAGCCGTCAGTACTCTCACGGCAGAACAGCTCCTCCAGCGGCATCCGCCTCGCCTGCTTCGCCCTCTTCTTCCTCGGCAAGCAAAACGTCCGGATCAGGCAATCCTTTCAGGAGCGCAAAGAGGCGCTTGGCGATATATTCCTTTGCGTCGCGGCTCGGCGAAGAGACGGTCACCGCCGCCTCGGCCCCTCCCGCCGCCTCGACAAAAACACCGACGGGAGTCGTATCCGTTTCCGAGACATAGACGGCAATGAGCTGCTTTTGGGCGTCGGTGGTATAAACATAACAGCCCATCTTCAGTAAGGTCTTTTCTGCCTGCGCGAAGAGTTCCTGCTGCGTCCCGGGGAGACGCTCGCTTACTCCCTCGGCCTTCTTCTCCTCCAGGATCTTCGTCGAACGGCCCCATACCCCGCGGGCGCCCTCTTTCAGGTGCGCGCATCCGCACAGACCGGCGAAGGCGATGATGCAACAGGAAACAGCCCCTTGATGTATCCTCTTATTCATCCGAATATGCACCTGCATGCCATCCTCCTATTCATTCACTATTTGGCGGATCCGTTCAAGATTCCGGCGTGCCTCTTCCTCTCCCCGGGCGGCAAACTCGGCCGCGCGATGAAATTCCATCCAATGCAACCCCCGCGTATCCGGATGCAGCACCACATCCGCCAGCTCCTCTTCTTTGCGCGCCAGCTCCGACTGCATGACCTCGATGCTGCTGAAGATGATGTCGACGATATTTTCCCGCACGAGCTTTTGCGCGAACCGCCGCGCGGTATCCCGCCATGCCCTGGCCGGGGCAGGCCTCTCTGCAAGCTCGCTCTTGACCTTTTCGTACTGCCTGAGGATATCCTCCCGCGACGGCGTGACGTTGACGCCGATGATCTTGCGGATACCGAGGGAAAAAAGCACCTCGGTGGGCAGCGGATTGATGACCCCGCCGTCGAAGAGGATCTCCTCCTTCAGGCGAAACGGCCGGAAGACCCCCGGCATGGAACAGCTTGCCATGATCGCGTCGACTAACGGCCCCCGGTCCAGGATCCGCGGCTCCTTGCGCTTGATGTCGCTGGCGATGATCTTCAGCGGCAGGTTGACGTCGCGGAAGGTCTTGGTGCCCAGGTAGCGCTTGAGGAACTTCTGCAGGCGCCCACCCTTGATGAACCCCAGGACCGGCACCGTCAGGTCGATCAGCCGCCAGAGGTATTTCTGCTCGCGGAACTCCTGGGAGATCTCCAGGATCTCCTGCGCCGACCGGCCGGTCACCCACAGGCTGGCGATGAGCGCGCCGATACTGGAGCCGGAGATAACGTCTACGGGAATACGCTCCTCTTCGATGACCTTGAGGACCCCTATGTGGCAGAATCCGTATCCCGCCCCCACCCCCAACGCCAGCCCGACGCGCATTTCACCCAAGGTGCGCGCGATCCGGCGCACCGATTTGGCGTATTCGGCCTGCGGCTCATCGATCACCAGTCGTTCGCCCGACCGCAACTCGATGCGGGGAAGGGTCGCGAAAACCGGCTGGCCGAGCGCGGCGCATTGCTCTTCGTGGCTCAGATTGGAGAGGCGGTACTCGTTGATGATGACCTGTATTTTCTGCTCGGTGCAGGAGAATTCCTCTCGGAGGCGGCCGATCAGGTTAAACGTGCGTTTCAGGTCAAGTTCCTCCCCGGCCGCAAGGATATGCACCAGATCCGCCTGATTCAGGATCCGCAAAACAAACCCGTCCATCACGGCGGGCATGTCGAGGATAAGATAGTGGTAGTCGTTCACCAGGACGCTGGCGATTTCGACAAAGTGCTTTGCCGCCCCCGCCTCGTCCTGGGGCGGATACGAGACGCACAGAAGATCGATCCCTGCGTCTGTCTGCAGGATGCCGGTGCGCAGCGCCGCATAGGAGCCGCTCAATCCTTGCGCGAGGCCGACCACCGGGAAGGCGGCGCCGTGATTCAGGCATTGCGGCAGGCCGTGGGTTTTTCCTTCGGCAGACAGCTCGACGAGCAACACGTTCTTTCGCGTCTCGCGCTTGAGGCTCAGCGCCAGGTTCAGGGAGTACACCGACGTACCCTTTTGCGAATGGACGTCAAAGACCGCCAGGACCTTGCTCTCGAAGATAGTTTTGCGGTGTAGGTCCTTGTTCTTGAGCCGGCGCGAGAGCGACAACCCCAGGTCCAGCGCCAGCCCCGGGATAAGCTGGATGACCCGGTCAAACTCCTCTTTGGCCATGACCAGCAGCACCGAATCGTTCAGCGCCTGCGCCGTCACCGAATGGGTATCCCCGGTCAGCAGGGAGATGATGCCGAAATATTTCCCGCGGTGCAGGTACTCCAGGATATGCCGGCGTCCCTGCTCGTCCGTCGTGTAAATGACGACGCGGCCGACCAGGAGGCAATAAAAAGCATCGGCGGGAGAGCCTTCCGCATACATGAGGCAGCCCTTGGGATAATCGCGGATGCTGGAGCGCTCGATGATCAGGGCCCGCTGCTCGTCCGTCAGCCCGGCAAACGGATGGATCTCCTTGAGTATCTGCTCGATCTCAAAACGGTGCATAGGCCACAGGACTCTCGTTCAGTCAGCGAGGGCGTTCGCCGCGCAGACGCGCGCCAGCTCCCGCGCGCTCGGACGGACCGTGCGCTCAAAGGTGCGGTAATCGACCGCGATCAGCCCGAAACGCGGCAGAAACCCCTTATCCCACTCGAAATTATCCAGGAGCGACCAATAGAGGTACCCGCGCACCCGGACGCCGCGGCCGATCGCCGCATGGATGCGCCGCAGGTGTTCCCGGATGAACTCCCAGCGCTGGGCATCGTCGTCGGTGCAGATGCCGTTCTCCAGGATGAGGATGTCCTTACGATAGCCGCGCAGCCACTCAAGAAGCTGAAGGAGGCCATCCGGATAGATATCCCAGCCGAGAGAATTCCGTGGAGCGCGCGACTGCTGCGGCGGACAGACGTCGAAGAAGAGGTTGCGCGGCAGCCACCCTTTGGCGGCGACGAGATCGCGCGAATAATAATTGATACCGATATAATCGAGGGTGCGGGCGCGCAGGGCGCCTTCGAGGAAAAAACGGTTGAAAAGCCAATCGCGTACCCAGCAGGCGGCGCGGGAGGCCTGATTCGGCGCCCCGGGTTCAAAGACGCGCACGTTGTGCGCGAAACTCACCTGGGGCTGCGGCCAGCCTTTGCGGCGGTACAGTTGATGGATAAGCCGGTACGCCTGGCAGTGCGCCTGCAACTGGTTGCGCAGGACCCGCCATGCCAGAACAGGAGAGCGTTTTTGGGGAGGCCAGTCGCCGCGCAGATACGAGAAATACAGATAGATCATCGGCTCGTTAATGGTCACCCAGTAGCGAACCGTATCGCCGAGCTCCTCGACGGCAGCGCCGACATAGCGCAGATACGCGGCGACGGCATCACGGCGCTCCCATCCCCCCTCGCGCATGAACCAGACCGGATTCGTAAAATGGTGCAGGGTCACGATCGGCTCAAGCGCGGCCCCGCGCAGGCTCTCCGCGACCCGGCGGTAATGCCGGAGCGCCTCGGCGCAAAACGAACCCCGGTTCGGCTCGATGCGGCTCCATTCAAGCGAAAAACGGTGCGCCGTATGCCCGAGTTCACGGGCAAGCGTAAAATCCCGGGCAAAGAGCTCGTAGTGCCGGCAGGCCGCCAACGAGGCGAACGGCACGGCCTGACGCTGCTCCGCTTCCCACCAATCGTTATTCCGGTTATCGCCTTCGACCTGATGAGCGGACGTTGCGGCTCCCCACAGGAAACCGGACGGAAAGGAGATCATGCGCTATTATACCACAAAAACAAAAAAATCCCGCGCCTGGTATGCGCGGGACCGTACCATAAGGACAGAGCCGATAAAGGCTTTCGGCGCTTAGGCTTACTCACCCCTTCGGCAACCCAGCTGCCCTACCGCGCGGCTCTCGCCGCAACAGCGTAGGCCTGTGGTTTTGCGTCCCCGCCTTTCGGCGCCCCGGCGAAATCGCGCCGGGACCCGCCGCCCACGAGAGCGACGGAGGTTTGCCTTTATCGGCTATCTCAAGTATACCCTATCCGAAACCCTATTTCAATCCCGGGCAGGAAAAACAAAAACCCCCGGGGTTGTTCCCCCGGGGGCGAAAATAATAAAACCGGTTTTAGCGAGCCTGGCCCGCAGTCGATTCGGCAGACTGCGACTGCTCCCGCAAAAACGACCAGGTTTTGGGCCCCACGATCCCATCCACCTTCAGGCCGTTGGCCTTCTGAAAATCCTTGATCGCGCGCCGGGTCATCGGCCCGGAGATGCCGTCGATTTTTCCGGAATACACCCCGACCGCCTTCAGCGCTGCCTGGATCTCCCGGATACTCGGCTTGTACGGCCCGGCGGGCGGCAGCGGCGGCAGATCCGCCGGCGCGGCAGCAGCCGCAGCGGCGACGGAAACAGGGGGCTGCGGCGCCGACTGCGCGGATCCAGGGGCTTCCTTGGAATCGGCGGTCATGGTGCTGAGCATTTCGATGGAGAGCACTTCTTGCTGCGGCTCAACCGTTTTTTTCTTGCCGCACCCGGCAGAAAAAACGCACGCAACCGATACGACCGCTATACCCAAAACCACGCTCCCGCTGTTTCTCTTCACGCCTCTCCCCTTGTGTAGTGAGTGTTCGGTTACCGCCTCTTGAAAGAGGCGATGATCGAAAGGATGTCTTTCTTCTCTTTTGCCTTGCGCAACTGCTCGACCATGAATTTGTCTTTCACCAGATGAGAGATCTCGGCGAGGATCTTCAGATGGGTACCCACCTTCTCCTCGGGAGAAGCCAGGGCGAAGAAAAGATACGTCTTTTCTCCGTCCAATGCCCCGAAATCGATACCCTTGTCATGGCGTGCGAAAACGAGAACGAAATCCTTGACGGCCTTGAGCTTGGCATGCGGAATGGCAACGCCGTTGCCGATGCCGGTAGAACCCAGGCTTTCGCGCTTGAGGATCGCGTTGGAAAAGACCTTGGGACTGGCCATTTTCTTCGACTTCGCCGCCAACTCGGCAAGTTCGGCGATGACCTTGAGTTTGTTGTTGCCGGCAAGCCCCAGGAGGATAAAGCGCTCCTTGAGCAACCCGGCTAATCCGATAGTTGAAGCATCATTGTGCGCCATTATCGCGACCTCTTTTTCTACCTGCCACAAAGAGTATTATAAGACGATCCGCGCCTTTTGCAAGTGCCGTTATGACTCGACCACGGTCTCCCGGCGGCAACGCGGGCACAGGATACGCAAGCGGTCCGCCCGGTAGAGCTGCTGCTCCTGCCGGGGAGATGCCGGCGCAAGGGACGACGGTCCTAACGGAGAGAACAGGGCGCTCACCAGGGAGGCGTTGGAGAACGCCAGCGGGCCCAGGCGTTTGGCGACCCAGCGGAACTGCTCGACCGGCACGATCGGTTCAGAACAACAGGAACACAAAAGCAGCTCTTTTTCGATCGATTGGGTGAGCGATTCCGGACGCTCGGTCACCGAGAACGCGAATTCACGGGAGAGCGTAATCCCCTCCAGCGTCGGGCAGTGCGCCTGGCAATTCCCGCAGAAGATACAGATATCCCAGCGCACGCTTAAAACGCGCGTGCCTTTCTTGTTGGCGACGGTATCCTCCATCCGCAACGCCTTTGTCGGACAGACCTGCGTACAGGCGCCGCAGCCGATACACTCTTTTTCGTGAAAATAGGGCCGCCCCCGGAACCGCTCAAACGGCTCGTGAGGCTTAAAAGGGAAAGAAGAGGTATAGGCGGGGCTCAGGAGCGAGCGGATCGCTTCGCGCAATTCCCGCAGTTTCGGCCATTTCATCCGGACCTTCTCCTTTTACCGGTCCTTCATGCGCTCCCGGTCATCCCGGTAGGCATCGCAGACAGATCCTTCCCACAAAGGCACCCCGGAGCGGTGCGTCGCCCGCGCAAGGGCATGCCCCGAAACAGGCGCCGTCAACAACAAGAAGAGGATGCATAACAAAGATTTCACCCCGGCGGCGGTAAAACCGAACTTGACGAAAACCGCCAGGAGGATACCGCAGGTTCCGACGGTAACGCATTTGGTTGCGGTTTGCAGGCGGTTGTAGAGATCCGGCATGCGCACCAGGCCGACACAACCGAAGAGATTGAAGGTAATCCCCACTAAAAGGAGCCCGAACGCCACAAGGTCATTCATCGAACTGTTTTCCTTCCAGGAATTTGGCCAAGGCCAACACCCCGATAAAACTCTGCAGGGCCCAGGCGATGGCGATATCCATGTACCAATCCCTGCCGGTAAAAACGGCCAGGATCGCGCAGAAACCGATGACCAGGATCCCGAACACATCGGTCGCCACAGCCCGGTCGCCGGGGGTGGGGCCTTTGAGCATCCGGATGAGCGAAAGGACAAAACACAACAACAGATACAGCATCAGCTTCGAGGCCGCCGGGATCTTGAGCACGCCGAATATCCCGATGATGATCACGGAAAGCGCCACAAAACCCAGAAGCCAGCGGATAAACCTCATTCGAAAACCTCGCCTAAAATGCGCTCGGACCAGGCGGTGATGCGCCGCGACGCCTCTTCGACGTCCTGCGACACCACATCGATCCAGTGGATGTAAAGAATCCCACGCTCGCGGTCGATATCGACGGTCAAAGTCCCGGGGGTAAGGGTGATGAAATTCGCCAGCATCGTCAAAGCCGTTTCGCTCTTCAAGGTCGTCTTGATCCGCACGATCCCCGGACGGATCGGCAGATGCGGATGCAGGACGCGCGTGGCGACGTCGATATTGGCCTTCACGCACTCCCAAAGGAAAACAAGCAGGAAATACACGAACCAGAGATACCGCTTCGGTTGCGCCCATTTGTGCGGGAAAGAGGTGAAAAGGTCGCCGATCACCACTGCCGTCAGGAGGGCGACTGCTGCCCCGACCGCCCAATGCTGCACGTCGAAACTGAAAGACAAAAGCATCCAGACGACAAACGCGATGACGAACGTTACCAGACGCGATTTCATCGGCCGCCGCCTCCCAGTACCGCCGCGGAATATCCGGCGCCCTGCAACAACGTCTCTGCTGCCGGCTGCACCACCTGCCTGACCACGGGAGCAAACCACAAGCCAAGGGCGATACAGGCCAGCGCCAGCAGGGCCATCCCCAGGCGCATCCCCATCGGGACCTCCTGCACCGGCGAAGGATCCGGCGCCGGACGCAGGAACGCATAGTGCTGCACCTTCAGGAACGAAGCCAGCGTTACCACGCTCACCCCGATACAGGAAAAGACCCCGACCCAATGGCCTTTCTGTATCGCCGCCAGAATGATGATCAGCTTGCTCCAGAACCCGCACAACGGCGGAATGCCGGCGATGGAGAGCGAAGCGATCAGCGAGGTGACCGCCGTAACCGGCATGCGTTTCTCCAGCCCTCCCACCTTGTCAAGCCGGCGCGTCCCGGTCGCATATTCGACGCTGCCCGCATTCAAAAAGAGCAGTGATTTGAAGAAGGCATGGTTCAGGAGATGGAAAAGCCCGCCGATCAGACCAAGGGCAGACCCCAACCCCAGGCCATACATGATATAGCCGACCTGGCTGATCGAGTGATACGCCAGGAGCCGTTTGAAATCCCATTGACCGATCGCCAAGAGCACTCCCGCCACCATCGAAACGATTCCCAGCCAGATAAAGACCGCGTTCACCGCCGGCTGGGCGCCAAAGACGTTCCAGGCAATGCGCGCCAGCACATAAACCCCGGCGGTCTTGATCACGACGCCCGAGAGCATCGCCGAAACCGGTGCCGGCGCCGCCGGATGCGCGTCGGGCAGCCAGGCGTGAAACGGCACCAAAGCGGTCTTGAGCCCGAACCCGGTGATGAAAAGGACCATGGCGAAATTCTTGAGCGCCCCGGCGTCGGAGCCGGTAACCGAAACAGCCAGGTCGGCGAGGTTTAAGGTCGAAAAACGGCCGTAAAGCAGCCCGATCGCGAACAGGATGAGGACATCCGCGACGCTACCCAACACCAGGTATTTGAGGGCGGCTTCCAGTTCCTCGGCCTCGGTCCCGAACGCGACCAGCGCATAACAGGCGACCGAAGTGATCTCCAGAAAGACAAAGATGTTAAAGAGGTCCCCGCTTATCGCCATGCCGTTGAGCCCGGCGAGCATCAGGCTGAAAAGCGTGTAATAGAGCTCTTCGTACGAGTAGCGTTTCAGGTAATCCGTCGAGTACACCAGCGCCGCCACGGCGATGAGGTTGATGACCACCAGCAGCAGCGCGCCGAGCCCGTCCAGGACCATGCAGATGCCAAACGGCGGCTTCCAGCCGCCCAGGGCGTAGACGACCGGCCCCGATTGCAGCCAGGAGAGGCTCAGAAGCGAGAAAACCGCCAGCGCCAAACCGCCGCCGAGTGCCAGAAGACGGGCACTTCCCCGGGAGACTTTGGAGATCACCGGAATAAGGAAGGCAACACCCAGCGGAATGACGACAAAAAGAGGCAGCATCGGTTATCCTTTGAGCCTGCGCAACTGCGTTATATCGAAGGTGCGGTATTTCTCGTATATCCGCACGATAATGGCGACCATGAGCGCGGTCACCCCCAGGCCGATGACGATCGAAGTCAGGATCAAAGCCTGCGGCAGCGGGTCGACGAAATAATTCTCAATCACCCCCCGGGCACGGATCGGCGCGGCGGCATCATGCCGGTATCCCAGCAGGATAAAGAAAAGGTTCACCGCGTATTCGGCAATCCCCAGCCCGACCACTTTTTTGACCAGGTTCTTCTTGACGAGCAGACAGTAAACGCCGACGCAAAAAAGGACGAAGCAGAGAAGATACATGCTCAGCGAAGAGAAGGCAGACCCGTTCATTTCTTGTCCTCCTCTGGGGTCCCGGCGGGAAGACGATAGGCGGCAAGCGCCACAAAGATGGCGAAGAGCCCGGCCGCGACTTTCATAAAAATGGCGATGTTGGCGACCAGGATACTGCCGGAGCTCAAGAGGTTAAACGGGGTCCCTTTCGGCAGGACATTCAAGAAATACACCCCGCCCGCCAGCCCCAGGAGCGCAACGCCCCAGAAGAGCAACCCGCCGGCCGATTCGACCAGCGAAACCACGACGCTGCTCAAGCGTTTCACCGCAACCTCCCTGCCGAAGGCAAGAACCACATGGATAAATGAAAGGGCGATGATCACCCCCCCGGCAAACCCTCCGCCCGGCGACAGATGCCCGTGCAGGACGATATACATCCCGAAGAGAAAGATAAGGCTCACGGTGATCTTGGTGATCCGCTTGACGATGAGAGACATCCCCTGGGGACGGCTCATGCGCTCTTCCCCTTCTTGCGCATCACCGCAAGCACCCCGATAACCGAAGCGAACAGGATAGTCGCTTCTCCCAGCGTGTCGTATCCGCGGAAATCGAGAATGATCGCCGAGACCATATTGACCGCGGCGGTGCGCCGCACTGCCTCAGCGACGTACTGCGCGCCGATCTTCATCAGCGGAGAGCCGAAAGCAGGCAGTTGCCGCAGCGCCTGGAAACTGACGGCCACGAAAGCCACGACAAAGATAAGCGCGCAGAAGGCGTAGCCCGGATGAAAACGCTCCCGGAATTTCGCGGCCCCGGCGGTCGCGCGGATCAGGATAACCAGCGCGATGATCTCGACCACCAGCTGCGTGATCGCCAGGTCCGGCGCGCCCAGGAGCAAAAACTCCAGGCTCAAACCGATCCCCACCGCGCCCAGCGCGATGACGCTGGAGAGCAGGTCCTCGATCTCCATGGCGACCACGGCCGCCGCGATCATCAGTACCAGGATGACCTGCATCTCGATCATACCGACCTCCGCAGCAGAAAGACAACCGCCAGCATCCCGGCGAGGAACCAGATCAGATACCGGTCTAAGACCCCCGAATGCATCCGGCGCAGCACCCAGCTCATCCCCAGCACACTGCGGCCGCACAGGATCGTCAGGGCATACACACACCGGTCGATAAAAATAAAAAGCACGTACGCCGCCACCTGCGCGCTGCCCTTGATCAGCGCAAAAAGGTCGAGAGACTCGCGCGAAAGGAACCAGTAGATCCCGCGCACGGCCGGAATATCGAGGATGCCGCGGTAAAACTCAACCGCCGGAAAACTCAGCGTGGTCGCCGGCGGCACCGTCGATTCCTCGCCGCCGAGATAACAGGCGTCGGTGCGTACCGCTTTCCTTTGGCCCCGCCACACCCATACGCCCAGGAGCAACCCTGCGGCAAGGACGATAAAGCCGACCAGGCTGTTATAGGTTCCGGTGAAACCGATCGGCACGCCCAGCCAGGGCTCGATGAGCGCTTTGATCACGCTGCCCGGGAAAAGCCCGAAGAGGACACAGAACCCCGCCAACACCAGCATCGGCACCGTCTGGGAAGCCGAAACCTCCTTGACCGGTTTCTGGGCGCCGCTATGGTCCTGCCCCAGGAAGAGCGCATGCAGGAATTTTATGAAACTGGCGAGCGTCAGGACGCTGCCGAACAGAGCGGAGATAAGCGCCGCCAGGAAAAGAGCGCGCAGGCCCAACGACCCGGGAACGGACAGTCCCGCGATCGTCGCCTGATAGAGCATCCACTTCGAGGAGAAACCGTTGAGCGGCGGGATGCCCGAGATGGAAAAAGCGAAAACCGTGGCGGCGAGAAAGGAAAGCGGCATGGCCGAGGCCAGACCGCCGAGCTTCTCCAGGGAGAACGTCGCGCGCCGCTCGCCGACCGCGCCTCCGGCCAAAAAGAGCCCGCTCTTGTAGAGCGCGTGGTTGAACATGTGGAATACCCCGCCGGCGATCCCCAGCGGCAGGCCGGTGCCAAACCCCAGGACCATGTAGCCGACCTGGCTGACCGCGTGGAACGACAAAAGCGTGCGCAGGTCATGCTGCATCAGCGCCATCACCACCGCGAAAAGGATCGTCGCGCTCCCCAGGAAAAGCAGGAGCGCGCGCGCCGAGACCGGAAGCACGAAGAAATCGACGCAGATGCGCGCCAACAAATAGATCCCCAACAGCTTGTCGATCGACGCCGGCAGGACCGCCATGACCGGCAGGGGCGCTGATTTCGCGGCCGAGGGGATCCAGGTATGGAACGGCCCGCACCCGGCTTTGGCCAACGCCCCGCAGAGCATCAGTAAAAAGGTGAACCAGGTCAGCGGGGAGCCGACCACGACCTTGGCGCCCTGAGGCATGGCGCTGGTACCGGTGATAAAGATGTAGAGGCTCAACCCCAGCAAAAGGCAGAAATCTCCGAATCCGACGACCGCCAAAGTCTTTTCGGCGCTTTCAAACGAGCCGAGCGCGACCAACGCGTAGAGCAAAAGGAGCGTCGCCCCCCAGGCGAAGAGAAAGCTGATAAAATCCCCGGAGAGGCATGCGGCATTGGAGGCGGCGACCAGCGCCAGAAGGAACGGCTGATACAGGCGGCGGGTTTTGAGGCTGCTGGAGCCTCCCGAATACAGGCTGACCAGGAAACCGAAAAGGCCGATAAAAGGCAGGATCGCCTTGCCCAACGGATGGAGGCAAAAACGGAAATCATAAAACGGCACAAACGGCAGCACCATCGATCCCTCGCAGCCGTGGGCGAAAAGCCAGACCGCCCCGCATGTCGAAAGCAACAAAACCGCCTGCGCAATCCGCCGCTGCAGCGCCCCGGCCCTGCAGGCGCTCAGGATAATCCCCGCCCCCAGCGGCAACACCGTCAGCAGAAACAGGTTCTTTCCCATTAGCGCACTATCCGCATTATGAATTCAAAAGGAATCCGGCCGCAGAGCCCGGCGGCGAGCGAAAGGACCCCCAACCCCATGACTACCCACACCATGAATGATCGCGTCTCAACGGCTTTTTCGAAACGAACCGGTCCCAGGAAAACGATGCGGAAGAACCGCATCAGGTAGAGCATCGTCATGACCGCCGCCGCGGTCACGCAGACCCCGGCCATGATCCGGCCTGATTTGACGGTCAGCAGTATCGTCATGAACTTCGGCCAGAAACCGAACAGGGGCGGGATACCCATAATCGAGAATGCCGAAAGCAAAAATGCGGTTGCCGTTAAAGGCATGGTCCGCGCCAGTCCTCCCAGCTCCGAGAGCTTCTTGGTGCCGGTGGCGTGCTCGACCATGCCGGCGCACAAAAAGAGCCCCGCCTTCGCCAGGCTGTGCGCCGCGATGTACACCAGCCCCACCACATACGCCAGTTTCAACTGCAGCGAAAATGCCAGGAGGATGTAACCCAGCTGGCTGATCGTCGAATACGCAAGGATGCGCTTGATGTTCTGCTCGATGAGCGCGCTTCCGGCGGAAACGACGATGGTCACGCTTGCCAGCACCAGAACCCCGTTCAGGAAAGCGGCGGAGGGCTCCAGCGTCGCGATGAAGAGCCGGGCAAAAACATAGACGCCGATCTTGACCAGGACCGCTGCATGCAGGAGCGCGGTAACCGGCGTCGGCGCAACCCCGGCGTCGGGAAGCCATGTCTGAAAAGGCAACTGCGCCGATTTCGAAACGATCCCCGCCAAAAGCAGCACCCCGGCCAGCGACGGTAACGCCGCCCCCTGCAGCAGCTTGATATCGGCGGTGCCGGTCTGAAAATAGATCATCCCGATACCGACGAGCATGAG
Source organism: uncultured Planctomycetales bacterium (assembly GCA_964579435.1). GTDB lineage: Bacteria > Omnitrophota > Gorgyraeia > Gygaellales > Profunditerraquicolaceae > CAZOGI01. The sequence continues at coordinate 32,826 of CAZOGI010000006.1, read as the reverse complement.
CGAAGCCCCGACGAAGGTCACCAGGAATGCCTGATCCGCGGCCTTGATGTCCTTTTCGGCGCGGTAGAAAGCGATCAGCCTCCAGGAACAGACGGAGGTCAGCTCCCAGAAACAAAAGAGGAGGAACAGGTTCGCCGAAAAGACCAGCCCCATCATGCTGCCGATAAAAAGGACCATCCAGAAATAGAATTCCCCCTGCCGCTCGTTATGCTGCATGTACTCCAGGGCATAGATGAGGATGGCCAGCGCCACAAAGACCGACACCACCGCCATGACCGCGGCCAGACCGTCGGCTTGCAGGGAAAGCGAAAACCATTCCGTCAGCGGCAAAGACACGAGGAACGTACCGCCGCGCAGGCAGTTAAAGGCGGTGCGTAGCGCCGCCGCCAGGGTCGCGGCGCAAAAAATGACGCTGGCGTAGCCTTTCAGTCTCCGCGGGACGGCCCACAGCAGCGAGGCGCCGAAAAGAGGTGCGGTTATGGTGCAGAGAAGTGCCGTCATTGTTTTATCCCGGTCAGACGCCGCGCTATCTTTTTGGCGTGATAGTACACCGCCGCGGTCAGGTCAAGCATATTAAGGTACATATTCCCGGCGAGGGGACTGCAGGTCCCGTCTATCAGGCGCTGGGTATGCCGCTGGCGGCATTCATCGACCAGCCGGTCCAGGTGCGCCGGGGCGGCCGCAAGCGCGGCAACTGCCTGCGTATCATTCCGGGCCAGCGCCGCCGCCACTGCGGCAACCGCCTCCTCGGTCATGCGATACAGATCCTCGTACTCCCGCACCGCTTCGTCGCTGAAGAGCAATTTCTCCTCTATCTTGATCTGTACGCGTTCCAGGATGTCTTTCGTGTAATCCCCGATGAGCTCCAGATCTCCGACGATCGCGGCATAGGCGAGCGCCTCGGCCTTTTCCCCGGTCTGGGCAGGCCGCCGTCCCAGATCCGCAAACGCGGCATTCAGCTCTTTTTCCTGCCGGTTCAGCTGCTCTTCCCGTTCCAGCGCCGCGGCGATCAGATCGGGATCGTGTTCGATGAACGCGGCGTGCGCGGTGCGCCACATCTGCAGCGCCGCCTCCGCCATCGCGCAAACCGATTCCTTTGCCTCGCGCAGACTACGCATTCGGCCGACACTCCTTCAGATGCCGCGTCTTTTCCTGAGAACGGCCGATCAGGTCCCAGCCGTTCATCAGTTTCTCCCCGCCCTCTTTGGCGTACACGGCAAGCCGCTCGGTACAACAGTAACAGGGATCGACCGCCGCCAGGGTGATCGCGGCGTCGGAGATCGTACCGCCCACCGCGGCGACTTTATCGGAGGCGACATTCATGAAGCTGGGGGCGCGTATCTTATGGCGTACCGGCCGGTTCGTCCCGTCGCTCTTGATATAGTGGATACACTCCCCGCGGGGCGCCTCGACCCGGCCGATGCCGTCCCCGGGAGGGATAGACGCGACGTTGCCGTCGATCGGGCCCGGAGGCAGCTTGGTCAGGCACTGGCGGATGATATGGGCCGACTCATAGAATTCAAGGATACGCACGAGCGTCTTGGCAAAAACATCGCCTGCCTCTTCGACGATCACGTTCCAGCGCACCGATTCGATCGCGCCGTAAGGATCATCGCGGCGCACATCGATATTGACGCCGGAGGCGCGCGCCGTCGGGCCGACGACACACCAGTCGACGGCCTGCTTTCTGCTCAAGATCCCCACGCCCTTCAGCCGTGACTGTATCACCGGGTCATCCAGAACCGCGCCCTTGAAAAGATCGAACGCCGGGATAAGCTCGTCGAGCGTCTTGAGGATCGCCGGGACGTCGCCGGCCTGGATATCGCGGCGCACCCCCCCGACCTTGAACATCGCGTAGTTGTTGCGGTTGCCGGTGACCATTTCGAAGAGGTCCAGTACCGGCTCGCGGTACTTCCACGCCCACATCCACACGGTATTGTAACCGATAAAATGCCCCGCCAATCCCAGCCACAGGAGATGGCTGTGGATGCGCTGCAATTCGTCGATGATGGTGCGGATATAGAGCGCCCGTTCAGGCACCACGGCGCGCTCTCCGCCCAGCAGGTCCTCAACCGCCAGCACGTACGCGTACGGGTGGCTGGAGGAACAGATCCCGCAGATGCGCTCGACGAGGTAGGCGACCTGGTCGTAGTGCTTGGCCTCGGCGAGTTTTTCGATCCCGCGGTGATTATAGCCGATGACGATATCGATATCGACGACTTTTTCGCCCTCGACAAAGAGCTGGAAGAACTCCGGCTCCTCCTGCAGGGGGTGGTACGGACCAATCGGCACGACAACGCGATGTGACATGTACGCTTCTTTCTGGCCTAGCCGTCCTGACGGCGCAACGGAAAATTCCCTTCCGGCCAATCGTCGGCCAGGAGGAGCCGTTTCAGGTTCGGATGTCCCCGGAACTGTATCCCCAGCAGTTCCCACATCTCCCGTTCGATCCACTCCGCCCCCGGGAAGAGCGTCGCCAGCGAATCGATTTCGGGATTCTTCGGATCCCCCAGGTACACCCGCAGCGTCACGATCTCGCCGCTGGGGTCATGGCTGAAATGGTAGAGGATCTCAAAACCGTCCGGCAGCTGGGTTCCCGAGGCGATCGAGAACCGGCACTCCAGGTCCCGGAAGAGAATTTTCACCGCCTCACGCAGCGTTTCGGGGGCGATCGAACAGTATGCCCGGCGCGGCGCGTGGCGGTGCCAGGAGAGGATACGCGGCCCCAGGGCTTCTTTTAGGCGGTCTTCGAGACAAACCATGTCATTTCACCCCGCGCAGTTTCTTGACCAGACGCACGATCCCCTCGATCATCGCCTCGGGTTTCGGCGGACACCCCGGGATATACAGATCCACGGGCAGAATTTGGTCGAGCTGCTCGTTTACGTTATAACTGTCCCGGAACATATGGCGGGACAGGGCGCACTGCCCGACCGCGATCACCGCGCAAGGCTTGGGCGCCTGTTCGTATATCTTTTTCATGCGCGGGACCGACTTGCGGTTCATCGCTCCCGTCACCAGGATCGCATCGGCGTGACGGACCGAACCGATGAGTTGTATCCCGAAACGCTCGACGTCGAAACGCGGCGTCAGCAGATCCAGGATCTCGATATCGCAGTTATTGCAGGAGCCGGCGCTCACGTGGAACACCCAGATCGAGCGGGTCAGCGCCTTAATCTTCCAGTTCATATCAATACCCCAACCCAGCCAGGACGACCGCGGCAAGCGCCATAACGGTCACCGGCCCCCAGAAAAACCGCATCGCCTGGTCGATACGCACCCGGGGATTGGTATTCTTGATCAGGATGAAAAGCGTCCAGATCATAAGCGACTTCAGGGCAAGGAAGAGAACGCCCGTATCGAATCCCAAAAACAGCGTGATCAGGAAAAGCGGCATCGCATACAGCAGGATCGCCCGGGCGGCCTTGTAGAATGCCAGAAGCAACCCCGAATACTCGATAAGCACCCCGCCCATGATCTCCTGCTCCGCCTCCGAGACCTCGAACGGCGCCAACCCCAGCTTTGCCTGGGCGACCAGGAGCGTCACGAGAAAAGCCAGCGCCCCGGACAGCGACCAGATATGCGAGCCGTTGGCTTTCTGGAAACCGACGATCTCCGCGAGACGGATATGCCCGCCGGATTTGATGGCCACCGCGATCACCGCCAGCCACAGCGGCAACTCGTAGGAGAGGATCATCTTCATCTCCCGGGCCGCGCCGACCGAGGCAAGCGGGTTGCGGGAGCTGGAGGCCCCCAGCAGCAGGCACAAAGCGGGGACCGCCAAAAGATACACGACGGCGATCAAATCGGCGCTGAAGCCCGTACCGAAATATAGTTGTTTTCCCAGGACCGTGGCGACGAAAGTCGCGCTCACCGCCGCCATGACCGGGGAGAGGATGAATGCCGCCTGAGCGGACGGGGGCAGGATTATTTCCTTACCTGCCAGTTTTATCAAGTCGAAAAAGTTCTGCTGCCAGGGCGGCCCGACGCGCCACTGCAGCCGCGCGCTGACCTTGCGCTCGACCCAACCGGCGAGAAGCCCGACGCTGGCGCAGAAAAGGAACCCCGGAAACACAACGAATTGCAGGATCGATTCAATGGCCGTGCGCATGGTTTATTTCTTCTTCGGGATGAAATCATCCCGGGACCAACGGCGCGTCTTGACCGCCAGGTGATCTCCCACCAGATAAATATGCTGCAAGGGATCTTCCGCCGCTTCGCTGACCGTAATCGCTTTCTCCGGGCAGCTGCCGACACACCGGGGGAGCTTACCCGTCAGGGAAAGGCAGTAATCGCATTTGGAATCCAGGTACGAAAGGAATACCGGCAGGATGACCCCGAACGGGCAGGCCACGCTGCAGGAACGGCATCCCGTACAGCGCATCGAATACCGCCGCAGGTGCCCGTCGGGTTGACGTTCGAGGGCGTTGCGGTAACAGGCGCTCACGCAGGGAGCCAGATCGCAGTGGCGGCAGAGCGTCGCGAACGTCGCGAACTCGCGCAACGACGCCACGCCGTTGTTCTGCGGGTGGTAGAAATACCCGCAGCAGGCGCTGCACTCGGAGCAGGAGGCGCATTTGTCCAGATCGACGAAGAGCCGCTTCATCCTTTAATCCCAGATATCGTGAAGCTCTTTGACTGACGCATAGGTGAAGACCGGGCCGTCTTTGCAGGTGTAATACGGGCCGACCCGGCAATGCCCGCATTTCCCCAGGCCGCAGGACATGTTCTTCTCCATGGACAGATAGATCTGCGGCGGGAGGAACCCTTCGTCCAGGAGCTTCAAGGTCACGAATTTCATCATGATCGGCGGCCCGCAGACGATCGCAACCGCACGGGCGCGCTCGATCGGCAGGTCCTGCAGGAGCGTCGTGACCAGCCCGACCTTGCCCTTCCAGCCGGGATCGCCGACGTCGACGGAGATGTCGCAGTTGACCCCCGCTTTTTGGGCCCATTCCCCCACCGCCTGCTTATAGACGATATCCTGGGCGGTACGCGCCCCGTAGCGCAGGAAGATCCCGCGATACTCCTGCATCGAACCAAAAAGGCTCAAGAGCAACGAACGCAGCGGCGCCAGCCCGACACCGCCGCCGACGATCAGGATCTCCTTGCCCTTGAACTCCTCGAGCGGATACCCTTTGCCGTACGGCCCGCGGATGCCCAGCGTCATGCCTTTGCTGGCGGCATGGAGCAGCCGGGTCACCCGGCCGACCCCCATGATCGTCACGTCGATCGTCTCGGTCCGGTTCGGGTCGGAGGAAGGCGTGAACGGCGCCTCCCCCACCCCCGGAACGGACAATTCGATGAATTGTCCGGTTCTGAAGGAGAACGCCGCTTTCGGCCGCAGCACGAACGTCTTGATGGCAGGCGTCTCGGGTATGATATCGATGAGTTCCGCTTCGATCGGCCGGTAGATATTGTTCATGACGTGCCTGTCTGCGGCAGATGCGCAGTCTCCGCGAGCCGTTTCTGCAGGTCCTTTAAGACCTCGCGGATATCGATCTTGCCGGGGCAGACCTCGATACAGCGGCCGCACCCGCAGCACGCGGGAGAACCGGTATTGGCGACGAAGAAATCAAACTTTTTCGTGAAACGGAACCGCAGACGCTGCGCCCGTTGCCTCAGTGGATTAGCACCCCCCGCAACGCGCGCATAATTGGCGTATTGGCAGGAATCCCAACCCCGCTCCTTGGCATACCCCTTCTCCGCACGCTCATCCGACAAGAGAAAACAGTGGCAGGTATCGCAGATAAAATTGCAGCCTCCGCATTCGACACAGGTCTTCATGAACTCCTTCCAGGTCTCCAGGCCGTAGCCTTCCTGGACCAGCCGCTGTACGGCTGACTTCGGCACGAGCCCTTGCGGAAAAAGGTGCTGTTTGAGCCGCCCGGTAAAGGCTTCGCGTTTGGCCTTGCGGGCGGCGATCTGCGTGGGTTTGGCGGGAAAAAAAAGATCCTGATGCGCCCGGATAAGCTCCTCTCCCTGGGGAGAACCGACCTCAACCAGGAAACCGTCATTGAGCGCAGAAAGGTTCAGGTCAAACCCCTGGGACGGATACGGGAAGATGTCCCAGGCCAGGCAGTGGCAGACGCCCTTATACTCCGTGCAGTCGCCGCTGATAAGAACGGTATTCTGGCGCCGCGCCGCATAAACGGCATCGACCGACGGGCCTTCGAGGAAAACATAATCCTGGAAGCGGTGGCCGGCGATATCACAGCTTTTGACCCCGAAAACGACGACGGGTCCCGGCTCAAGCGGCAGCGGATCCTGGCTGAAATAGGACGCGACCTTCTCCCGGGGAGGGACAAAGAAAACCTTCAGCGGCTCTATGCAGCGATAGGGATTGAACGTGAGGTGCTGTTCGTGGGTAAAAGGGGCAAAGGCGTAATCGGGAGGAGTCGGGACTGCCGGTGCGCGGGCAACGGCATGGAAAACGCGCGCGGTGCGCTTTAGTTTGTTGGCGAAAGCATCCAGCTTACTGCTTTCGGTATAATAGACGGTCACGATACCGGCTGATCGGTTGGGGCGGGCGTCTGTATTTGTGAAAAGAGTCACAAATTCCGGTTAAAAAAAAGAGACCTTTTTAAAATACTATAAGTCGCTTCCCTTGTCAAATGGAATTTCCCCCGGATTACCACTCGGCGCGCGCGCGCAGGTACGCCTCGCGCATGAGCTCCATGCCTTTGCGGATGGCAATGAGGGCATTGGTCACGCTGCGGGATTTGGCGTCCCGGAAACCCTGGGCCTCTTTGGTCTCCTTGAGCGAATCGCAGACCTTGGCCTGCCGGTGGGCATAATCGGCATGCAGGAGAAAATCGTTGGCATTGACGAACTGCTCTATCCCCTGCCGCACGAGCGCGCAGGAGCCGCTTTTCGCGGCGGCGGCGGTCAGGTCATCCTCAAAATCCTTCTGTGCACGGGTAAAAAGTTTATACCAGCGCCGGTACGCGTCATACTCGATGCGGCCGACCGTCACGTATGTCTTCAGGTCGCGCGAGCGCGCATACAGCCGTTCGACGTTCTTGAAATACACCGGGTCGCGGGCGTAGACCGTAGCGATGGAGGAAACCAGCACCGCCCACAGCACCAGCGCAGCGCCGAGATACCGCTTTTTCATCCGGGACCGTCCTTTCCTTTACCCATAGTATAGCGTCACGGGGTGCGGAATGCAACCGCTAACTCCCGCAGCCGCGCCGGGACTGACGGAACCGCTCATCGCACGCGCGCAGGCACCTGCACGAGCCCTCTCTGGAAAGGCTCCAGTATCCGCTCCAGGATACCCGAAAGATACGCCATCAGGATACCGTAATTGGTGATCGCCACCCCCTCCCGGCGCGCCGCTTCGATGCGGTGCAACAATTCCCTGCGGTTGACCATGCAGCCGCCGCAGGAAATGATCAATTTGTAGCGCGCCAGCGAAGCGGGAAAATCGCCGCCGGCGGTAACTTCGTACTGCAGGTCCTTGCGTGTATAGTTCATCAGCCAGGTCGGGATCTTCGTGCGTCCGATATCCTCCGGTTGCACGTGATGGGTGCAGCACTCGGCGATCAGGATCTCATCGCCCTCCTGCAGCGAGTCGACGGCATACACCCCCTCCACAAATGCCGCCAGGTCCCCCTTGTGCCGGGCAAAAACGGTCGAGAAAGAGGTTAACGGGATATCCGCCGGCAACGCGTCGCGCACGGTCTCAAAGACCTGCGAATCGGTGATCACCATGCGGGGCCGGGACCGCAGCGCTGAAACCGTATCCAGCAGCTCGGTCTCTTTTGTCACCAACGCTACCGCATTGCGGTCCAGGATATCACGCATCACCTGAACCTGCGGCAGGATAAGGCGCCCCTGCGGCATGGCGCTGTCGATGGGACAGACCAGCACGACGGTGTCCTTTTCTTCAATCAGATCCGCTACCAGCGGGATCGGCGACCAATGCGCGGGAGCCAAAGCCATGATCTGCTGCTTGAGCTCCTCGATCCCCGACTGCTCCTGGCAGCTGACGCACCGGTACGGATAGCCGGCCGCATCGAGCGCGGCACGTGTCCGCTCACCGGAAAGATCGCACTTGTTGACGACGAAGAGAAACGGCAGCTTTTTGGCCGAGAAGGCAGAGACAATCTCCTCTTCAAAGGCGCTGAGGCCGGCCTGCGGGTCAACGACGATCAAGCCGACATCGGTTTTACGCAGCACCTGCTGGGTGCGTTTGACGCGTTCGGCTCCGAGCAATCCTTCATCGTCTATACCGGCGGTGTCAATAAGCATGCAGGGGCCGATCGGCAGTATCTCCATCGCCTTGTAGACCGGGTCGGTGGTCGTCCCGGCCACCGCAGAAACGATCGCCACCTCCTGGCCGGTCAGGCTGTTGATGAGGCTGGACTTGCCGGTATTGCGCCTCCCGAATATACCTATATGGAGCCGGTTGCTTGCGGGGGTCTGGTACATAGATCCTCCTTTGAACGGTTGTCTGCGTCAATCGATCCGAACGCATCTCCCCTGCCGTAATCGATGAAACGGCCGAGCGTTGCGGCAAGCGCCTCCATGCAGCCGACACAGGCCCCTTGCCCTTCGTCGATACATTTCTTACCGGGGTATATTTCATAAAGCTTGCGGTATGGGAGAGGGGTGAAATTCGGCATCACGACATTCGCCCCGGCCTTCAGGCCCTCCAGGCGATAGTCGCGCTGCAAACTGCCCAGGGCAGTGGTTGCCGGAAGGTGCGCCCGCTTCACGACGATGCGCGTCAAAGCAAGCGCCTTGAGCGTCAAGGCCAGGTTCCCGGCAGCCTCGGCTCCCAGGGGCGTCGCGCGGTGAGGAATAAAGGGACCGATGCCGATCATATCAAAGCGGCGCTCTTTAAAAAAAAGGATGTCGCGGGCTATTGACTCAAGGGTCTGGCCCTTAAGCCCGATAATGATCCCCGAACCGGTCTGATATCCCAGGCCCGAAAGCTCATCCAGGCACCGGAGCCGCCGCTGGAAGGACATCCCGGGGTGCAGCGTTTCGTACAGCCGCCGGTCGCTCGTCTCTATCTTGAGCAGATACCGGTCTGCCCCTGCCTGCCGCCAGAGGCGATAGAAAGACTGCGGATGCTCGCCGACACACAGCGTGACGGCCAACTCGAAGCGCTCCTTGATCCGCCGGATAACCCGGGCCAGCCACAGAGGATCGAGCTGATCGTCCTCGCCGGACTGGAGCACGACCGTACGCAACCCTGCGGCTGCCAGGCGTTCCACGCCGCCGATGATCTCCTCATCGCTCATGCGGTAACGCGTCAAAGCGGTATGCCGGCAACTCAATCCGCAATACGCGCAACTGTTGCGGCAGTAATTGGAAAACTCAATGATCCCGCGCAACAGGATCCCCTCTCCCCAAAAGCACCGCCGCTGCTCATCGGCAAAAGCATAGAGTCTTTCCATCTGCGGCACCGCATCGAGCGAGAGGAGCAGGACCAGGTCTTCGATCTCCGGAACAGGCGCCTGCGCGACGCGCTCCAGGAGCGGGACAAGATCAGACGTATTCATCGCGCTTCCCGTTCTTGATATGCTCGAAAAACGCCTCCAGGCACGCGCGGTCCTGCGCCTGGAGCCCCTGGCGCAGCTGATCGATCATGCGATACCCCGCCTCGCGGGTTCGCGGGGAGCCGAAATCGTCGAGATACTCTTTCAGGGTGATCAACGCGTTCATGCTGCATTTTCCCTTGATCGTTCCCGGCCGCGCCAGTTCCATAAAAGCTGCCCCGGTACGCTGGCGGCGGTAACAGGCGGCGCAGAAGCTGGGGACGAAACCGCGCTCCAGGAGCGAGGCGATGACCTCATCGAGGCTGCGCGTGTCGCTGAGGGAAAACTGCCCGGTGCCGGCATGCGCGGTATCGCCGTAGCCGCCGGGGTCGGTTCGGCTTTCGGCGCTGACCTGCGATATCCCGAGGGTAAAAAGCTCGTCCCGCAGACTGGCCGGTTCGCGCGTCGAAAGGATCAATCCGGTGTAGGGCACCGCCAGCCGCAGGACCGCGACGATCCTTTTGAAATCGCCGTCGCTGACCGCGCAGGCGAGGCGTTCGTTGAACGAGACGCCGGCGGCCGGCTCGATGCGCGGCACGGAGATCGTATGCGGGCCGACGCCGTGGCGGCGTTCCAGCGCCTCCACGTGCATCAGAAGCGCGACGGTCTCGAAACGCCAATCATACAACCCGTAGAGAACGCCGATGCCGACGTCTTCGATACCGGAGGCGAACGCGCGATCGAGCGCCTCGATACGGTTGTCGGGATCCGCCTTGGGGCCGCGCGGGTGCACGAAACGGTACGTCTCCTCGTGATACGTCTCCTGGAAGAGCTGATAGGTACCGATGCCCGCCTCCTTGAGCCTGCGGAATTCGGGGACGGAGAGCGGCGCGACGTTCACGTTGACCCGCTTGACGGCGTGCGCCGCGTGGCGCGCGGCATAGATCGCGCGGATCGCTTCGACATAATAATCGATCGGCGCCTTCCCGGAGCGGATATCCTCTCCGCTCACCATGAGGATACGTTTATGGCCGCGCTGCAGGAGCCAGGAAACCTGCGCCTGGATCTCCCCGACCGAGAGACTGCGCCGCCGGGTCAATTCATTGCCGTCCTGGAACGCGCAATACCGGCAGGCGTTGGCGCACCGGTTACTGATGTAGAGCGGGGCAAAAAGCACCACCCGGCGCCCGTAGATGCGGTCTTTGACGAGCGCCGCGGCCGATAAAATCTTCTCGGCCTGCGCCGGGTCATCGACGCACAAGAGCGCCGCCGCCTCAGAAAGCGTCAGGCGCTGCAACGCCAGGCTCTTTGTCAGTATGCGGTCGATCTCTTCGGGGGCCGGGCTGCGCGCCCCGCCCAGGATGTCCGCGATACGAACTTCATCGATATATTTCATTTCGCTGCTCCTCTTATTATCACAAAATGTCTTGGCTTGTGTTTGAGCGGGACGTAAAAGCGAGGAGCGGGCACGGTCCCCGCTCTGGCTTCAGGGGAGCGACGAGCTTTTCCGAGCGAAGGTACGCCTCGCTGGGGCGCACCGAGCGGTCCCGCGAGAATACAAGCCAAGACGAACGGTTACTCGGCTTTGCTCAACGCCGATTTGACCGACACGCCCTTGATCTTGCCGAGTTTTCCGGTCAGCTCGCCCAGTTCGTCGGTAGTCGCATCGACTATCAGGACGATCACGTTATGGGTTTTTTTCGCATGAGGGATGCCCATCCTGCCCAGGATCATGCCTCCATGCTCGGTAAGGATACCGTTGACGCACGGCGCGCTCTTGGTACGATCATCCAGTATGATCCCGACGAATCCCAGCCTCTTTTCCATGCCCGCCTCCTTGTGTGTAGTCAAAAAAAATCCCAACCCTGCCGCACCTGCGAAAGGTTGGGATGAATACGGATCATCTCTTCATCCCTTGGTTTCAGACAAAATGTCCTCACCGCAGGTACTGCATATAACAGCGCGCGCTAATAGGCACCTGGCGCTTATTGCCCCTTGGCATAGAGGATTGCCAAGGGCGCCCTTGCCGGGCGGTATTGCGCAAGGGTAGCGTGCTGCAAAAAGCAGCACACTTGCGTATCCTTTTACGCAAGGTGCTTTCTGCTACACCCCGCGCTATTCGGTGTTGCGCGGGTGTAGAGCTTTCTGCTACACCCCGCGCTATTCGCCCCTTGGCATAGAGGATTGCCAAGGGCGCCCTTGCCGGGCGGTATTGCGCAAG
>CAZOGI010000006.1:0-21014 GCA_964579435.1 uncultured Planctomycetales bacterium | reverse complement strand
GGTAGCGCTTGCTGCGCTATTTCACATACTCGGGGCGCGCCTTGTAGTGCGTGTGCAACAACTGGTGCGACTTTTCACTCAAAGGCTTGCCCAGGAAATCGGCGTAGAGCTTCTGTACGAACGGATTCTCGTGCGAACAGCGCAGCGTCCGCTCACGGTCGTCCGCATAGATGCCGGCGGCGCGCTTCTTGCGCAGCTCGTCCGTCACCCCGTACGGCTGCCCGCCCCCGCCGACGCAGCCGCCGAGACAAGCCATGACCTCGATGAAGTGGAACGGCGGCTCTTTGCCGAGCTTCTTTGCCTCGCGCACCTGGTCGAGTACGTATTCGACGTTATTGAGACCGTGAGCCACCGCTACCCGGATCGCCTTTCCGTTGAGCGGAATCTCGGCTACCTTGACCCCGTCCAAACCCCGGATCTCTTCCAAATCGATCTTCGCCAGCAGCTTGCCGCTCATCAGGAAATACGCCGTGCGCAGGGCAGCCTCCATGACGCCGCCCGTCGCCCCGAAAATAACCCCGGCGCCGGAATAATCCCCGAGGATATGGTCCGGCTCCTCGTCGGGCAGATTGTTGAAATCGATGCCGGCCTGCTTGATCATGCGCGCCAGCTCCCGGGTCGTAAGGGCAACGTCGACATCCTGCACGCCCGAGGCGTACATCTCCTCCGAACGGATGATCTCCTGCTTCTTGGCGGTGCAGGGCATGATCGAAACCACGTAAATTTTCTTGGGGTCGATCTTATTCTGCTGGGCGTAGTAGGTCTTGGCAAGCACCCCGACGATCTCATGGGGGGATTTGCACGAAGAGAAATTGTCGATCAGGTCCGCATGGTACTTCTCCATGAAATCGACCCACGCCGGACAGCAGGTCGTGATGAGCGGCAGCTTCTCCGGGTGCGAACGGTATTTCGCGACGAATTCGCTGCCTTCTTCCATGATCGTGACATCGGCGCCGAAGTTGGTGTCGAACACCGCCTTGAACCCGAGCCGGCGCAGCAGCGCATAGAGTTTCTTCGTCAGGTTCGTCCCGATCGGGAAACCGAATGCCTCCCCGATCGCGACGCGCACCGCCGGGGCGATCTGCACGACGCAATAGATATCTTTATTCTGCAGGGCCTCCCATACCTTGCCGGTCTGGTCCAGCTCGACGATCGCGCCGGTAGGGCAGTGGTTGGAGCACTGCCCGCAGCGGATGCAGGGGGAATCGGCCAGCTTGATATCCCCGGCCGGGGAGATGCGCGTGCCGTAGCCGCGCTCCAGGAACGAAAGCGCCCAGACATTCTGCATCTCCTGGCAGACCTTGACGCAGCGGCCGCAGAGAATGCATTTCTGCGGATCGAGGGTCAGGGTATTGGTCGAGTTATCCTTGGGCACGTCCCTGAGGAACTTGGGGAAACTCTCTTCGCGGATGGCAAAATCGGCGACGAGCGTCTGCAGCTCGCAGTTGTTGTTGCGGCCGCAGCGCAGGCAGTCGTTCGGGTGGTTGGAGAGGATCAGCTCCAGCACCGAGCGCCGGGTGGCGACGATCTCGGGGTCATGCGTGGTGATCTCCATCCCCTCTTCCAACGGCGTCGCGCAGGCCCGCAGCATCTTGGCCGACCCCTTGGCCTTGACGATACAAATGCCGCATCCGGCCGAAGGAGGCAGATCCGGGTGTTTACAGAGGGTGGGGATCTTTATCTGCGCCTGGCGCGCCGCATCCAGGATGGTCGTGCCCGGCTCAACCGAAACGGCGATGCCGTTAATCTGTGCGTTGATCATTACCCCTACTCCTTCAATATGGCGGCGAACTTGCAGACCTCGAAGCATTTGCCGCATTTGATGCACTTGTCCAGTTCGATGTAAAAACCGCGCTCGCGGTCTCCCCCGATCGCCTGCACCGGGCAGTTGGTGACGCAGACACGGCAGCGCTTGCACTTGCTCTGGAAGATGCTGAAGGTCACCAGGTGCCGGCATTTATGCGACGGGCAGCGCTTGTTCAGGATATGCTCGCGGTACTCGCCCTCAAAATAGCTCAGGGTCGAGAGCACCGGATTCGGCGCCGTCTGGCCGAGGGCGCACAGCGACGCCTTCTGCATCGCCTGGGAGATGCGGCGCAGTTTCGCCACATGCTCCAGCGACCCCTTGCCTTCGGTTATGCTATCGATAAGCGTAAGCATCTGATAGCCGCCGATACGGCAGGGCGCGCATTTCCCGCAGGATTCATCGACGCAGAATCCGAGATAGAACTTGGCGATATCGACCATGCAGTCATCCTCGTCCATGACGATCATACCGCCGGAGCCCATGATCGAGCCGAGCTTCTGCAAATTCTCGTAATCCACCGGCGTATCCAAATGCTCCTTGGGGATCACCCCACCCGAAGGGCCCCCGGTCTGCACCGCCTTTATCGCCTTGCCGGAGAGGACCCCGCCGCCGATATCTTCGACGATGGCGCGCAACGGGATGCCCATCGGCACTTCGACGAGCCCCGAATTCCTGATCTTGCCGGTCAGGGCGAAGACCTTGGTGCCCTTTGATTTTTCCGTGCCGATCCCCGCGAACCAGGTGCCTCCTTTAAGCAGGATAGGCGCGATATTGGCGAGCGTCTCGACGTTATTGATGGCGGTCGGCTTGCCCCACAACCCGGACATCGAAGGGTACGGCGGACGCGGACGCGGCGTGCCGCGCTTGCCCTCGATAGAGGCGATGAGCGCGGTCTCTTCCCCGCAGACGAACGCCCCGGCGCCCAGACGGATATCCAGATCGAAATCGAAGTCGCTCCCTAAAATCCCTTTCCCCAAAAGCCCGTATTCGTAGGCCTGGGTGATCGCCTTCTGAATGCGCTCCACCGCCAAGGGATATTCGGCGCGTATATAGAAGAAACCCTTGGAGGCGCCCATGGCGTAGCCGCCGATGATCATGCCCTCGATCACCGCGTGCGGGTCGCCTTCCAGGACGCTGCGATCCATGTACGCACCAGGATCGCCTTCGTCGGCGTTACAGATGACATACCTCTGGTCCGCGGCGGTTGAGCGCGTATTCTTCCATTTCAACCAGGTCGGATACCCCGCCCCGCCCCTGCCGCGCAGGCCGCTGATCTTGAGCTCATCGATCACCTGCTCGGGGGTCATGCCAAAGAGCGCTTTCTTGAGCGCCTGATAGCCGTCCTGGCCGATATATTCGTCGATGCTCTCCGGATCGATCACCCCGCAATTGCGCAGGACGATACGCATCTGCCGGGCGGGAACGGAAACTGCCAGCGCCGGGATGCGCTTGCCCCCGATAACCGCCTCGGAGACGATGCGGCGGATATCATCATCGGAGACGACGCGATAACAGACATTGTCGGGCATGATCTTGACCACCAGCCCCTTGTCATAGATGCCGATGTCGGCCACCCGCACGACCTGCACCGTTTCCTGCAAGCCGTTCTCCCTCAGCCGGTCGACGAAAACCGAATAGGCCTCTTTCGTTCGCTCCGGTCCCGGGGAGGTATCCTTAATGAAAATGATCTTTCGGTCCATGAGTTTTTACCTTCGTTTATACGGTGAGATCGAAAATATGGTCGTTGACCAGCATCTTGTTGCACACGTGCTTCTCGAGGATCTTGACCGCCACGTCCCGCGTCACCCGTCCGTAGATGACGCGCGGCATCCCCTCGACGGTGACTTCAACGAGCGGCTCGGCATAGCACATCCCCTGGCAGCCGCATTTGCGCACCTCCACCGGGATCGAACGCTCTTTGCTCTCCTTCAACAGCGTCTGGTAAACCTCCAGAGCTCCCGCGGCAAGGCCGCAGCTGCTCATGCCGACGCGGATGCAATCGCCCGGGGTGATGCGCATCCCGTCCCGCTTCTTGTCCAGATCGTTCTTCCTGAGCTTGGTCATCGGCGTTATCCTTCGTTCTTGCTGTCGCTGAATCCGGAGAGGATGTCCATGACATCCCCCTTCTTCACCTTTCCGTACACCTTATCGTCGACCATGATGACCGGGGAGAGCCCGCAGCAGCCCAGGCAGCGCACGACGTCCAGCTGAAAGAGGCCGTCCTTGGTGGTCTGGCCCTCGCCGACGCTCAAAATACCCTTGATCTCTTCGAGGATATGCGGTGCACCCTTCAAATAGCACGCAGTCCCCATGCAGACGGCGATGCGGTGCTTGCCCGGCGGGTCGAGCTTGAAAAAATTATAAAAGGTAATAACCTCGTAGATGCGCGCCAGGGGAACGTCCAGGTTCTTGGACAGCAAAAGCGAGGCCTCGCGCGGGACATACCCGTAATGATTCTGCAGCTCGTGCAACACCATGATCAGATTGCCGGGTTTGGCCTTCCACTTGCCGACAAGGTGATCGATTTGCTGGGTAAGCTCTTGGGCAACCATGGTCGTGTTCTCTCCTTACCGTACGAACTGGTCTTCTGGCGGCGTATCGTCCACTCGGGAAGAATGCCGGGGGATCTGCTGCGGGAAGAAAAGGTTACTTTGTGATAATTTTCACAAGATGCCGCTAAAAAAATAAAAGAACAGAATAAGAAGAGTATACGCGCGGAACGTTTCTTGTCAAGTTTTTTTTGGCGTCTCCGCGACACCGCCCGCAAACAGGTGGGCGCGCACCAGCTCGCTCACCTTTTTGCCGTCGGCCCTCCCGGCGGTGCGCTGCGAAACCTCCTTCATCACCGCCCCCATCGCGCCCATCCCCGCCGCCCCCGATGAGGCGACAACCTCGGCGATAATTTTTTTGAGCTCCGCTTCTCCCAACTGCGGCGGAAGGTACGCCTGCAGGACCGCCACCTCGGCAGCCTCCTTGTCCGCCAGATCGGAGCGGTTGCCGGCGCGGAACTGGGCGATCGCATCCTGCCGCTGCTTGATCTGCTTCTGGATGACGGCGATGATCTCTGCGTCATCGAGTGAATCCTTCTTGCGCGCGATCGCGGCGTTCAAGAGCTCCGCCCTCAAAAAACTCAAAGTAGAGCTGCGGATGCCGTCCTTGGCCTTCATCGCTTCCTTGTAGTCCGTGAGAATCTTTTCCCCTAACATGCCTCCCCCTTTTTATGGCTCGATCATGCCGCGTAACAACGCCAGCCGCCGGCACAGTTGCTTTTTATCCAGGCGTGCCGTGCGCTCCAAGCCGAAACCTTCGACGTTAAAAGAAGCTGCGACGGTGGCCCGCAGGAGGGCCTCGCGCAAAACCGGGCGCGAAAGCCGGCGCGCCGAAGCAAGCGTCCCGAAAAAACCGCCCGCGAAGGTATCCCCCGCCCCCGTCGGGTCAATAACGCGCTCGACGGGAAACGCCGGCAGAAGGAGCTGGCAGGCGGGACCATACAGCATCGCCCCGTATTCGCCCCGCTTGATCAGGACCAAGGACGGCCCCCAGGAACACAGCTTTTTCGCCGCGCGCGTGACGTTCTGCGAGCCGGTCAGATCCTGCGCCTCCTGCTCGTTGGCGACGAAGATATCCACCTCTTTGATGATCGCGCGCACCGCGGCGGGCTTGGTGTGAATCCAGAAATTCATACTGTCCAGCCCGACCAAAAACGGCCGCTTGAGTTTTTTGAGGAAAGCCAGCTGCAGGAGCGGATCCACGTTCGCCAGGAAAAGAATCCGCGGTGAACGATCCACCGGCGCAATATACGGCTGGAAGTCGGCCAAAACCCCCAACTGGGTTTTAAGGGTGCGGGCGCTGTTCATTGCTCCCTCATATTCCCCGTCCCAGCGGAAGGTCGCTCCGGAGGCGCTGACCAGCGATGCCAGCCCGATGCCGCGGCGCGCCAGAAACGACCGGTGCCGCGCGGGAAAATCGGCGCCGACGACCGCAGCCAGGTTCACCCGGGTAAAGAGCCGCGCCGCCATGGAAAAATGCGCCGCCGAACCGCCCAGGAGCCCGCGACGGACCCCGGCCGGCGTCTTGACCGTATCGAACGCTACCGTACCGACAACCAGTATGCTCATCGCACGAAAATAAAAGTCAGCAGAGCCGCAACCGCACAATAAACGCCGAAATAATGGAGCTTGGCTTTGTTCATGATCAGGCGCAGCAACCAGAGCGCCGCCAGGCCGCTCGCCAAACTGGCGCAGAAACCCGCCGCATATTCAAACAGGTGCGTGCGCGCCGCGGCGTCGATCTCGGGCGCCTCAAGCACTGCCGCACCGATTATCGCGGGGATACCCGCCAGGAAGGAAAGCCGGAAGGCGCGATCCCGCTGCAGACGCAGAAAGAGCAGCGTCGCGATGGTGATCCCGGAGCGGGACACCCCGGGCATAATCGCCGCGGCCTGCGCCCCCCCCAGGATGAAGGCATCTCGCAGGCTCATCCGCAGACGTTCCCCACCGCTCACTCGCGCGGTCAGTCCCAGAACGCAGGCGGTCACGAGCCATCCCGCGCCGACCGCCCGCGGGGAGTTAAAAAGACCTTCGAAAAAAGACTTCCCCCCCAGCCCCACCACGCCGGTGATAACCGTAACCAGCGCCACCTGCCCCAGGAGCACCCGGTCGTTGCGAAGGGCCAACAGGTCGCGGCGGAAAAAGAGCAGCATCGCGCAGACCGTCCCCAGATGCAGAACCACCGACAGCGAGATCACCTCCTGGTTCATCCCCAGGAAACGATGCAACAGCGCAAGGTGTCCGGAGCTGGAAACAGGGAGAAATTCGGTCAACCCCTGGATGATGCCCAGCAAGACGTAAGACATGCCTTAGAGACCGTTCCCTTCGTCCGGGAAAGCAACCCGGAACGCAGCGTCGACGAGTGCACTATCCCAATTATGTCGCAACAGCTCCGGGCGCAACTGCGCCGCGGATGCACCCTCCTGCCTGCGCTTGAGGCAGTAGGCGGCAAGAATGTCGCTATTATAGCGTTGCGTCGGGCTGAAGGCAACCGCAATCGGCCGCTCCGTTTCGCTGCGGTTACGCAGGAACGCGACGAGGGCACACCCGAGGGGCAGCAGGAAAACGGCCAGCGCGCCCGCGAAAAGCCCGGGGGTGCTCCTGCCCAGAAGATGCGCCGCCGCGCCCCAGAAGACGTCAAAGAGGTAATGGGCGACCAGGACCGGAACGATCCCGTAACGCAGGAAAATAAAACCGTACCCCAGACCGATGAGCGAGACCTCGACGCCGCGGAACCACACCGGAAAGATCGCATAGGTCGAATGGCCGAATCCCCAGAGGACGGCGGTCAGCACGACCGCAAGGAAGGTATTCCGTGCGTATTTTCTCGCCCAGGCAATGCCGAAGAGGCGGAAAAACGTCTCTTCGGAGATGCTGGCGCTGAAGGCCAGAACCAGCGCGCTGAAAGCGGGCAGATAGGTCGAAGAATAACGGGTAAAGGAAAACCATTCCCGCCAGACCCCCAGGTACTTCTGGCCGAAAGCGAAGATCCCGGCCTGCAGGCCGATCTTGATCCCGAAGAGCAGGTACCCGAAGACGACTCCCCGCGCCACGGCGCGCGTCCAGAAGCTGCGTTGCAGGAAATACAGGAACGAACGGTACGGCCGCGGCGGCTTCAACTCGGCATACAACCCCTCGGCGGCGATCCCGGGGACGATGAAGGTAACGCTTATCGTCAACAGCGTCACCAGGAGCTTAAAGAGTTGGATGAACGCGAAGGAGGAAAGGGAAACGCTCGTCGGGTACGAATAGGCGATCTCTTCCCAGTTGTTCGCCACGGATAAAAGGTTCAGGATGAGCCAGAACCCGCCGACGATGATGAAAAAACGTTTCGCCAGGACGGTCGCCACGTGCGCCTTGCGCTTGTCGACCAGATACACCGACCAGACGAACATGACCATAAAGAGCAGATTGTAGAAACTGAAGAGGTATTCCCCGAAGACGAGCTGTTTCTGTACGTAGCGATGGAACTTCTCGGGGATATCCAGGACATTGCCGTAAAAAACGCGGATCTCCTCGCCTGAGACGGTCGCCCCGACCAGAAGTTTGGCGCCGCCCTCATCCTTTTGCCAGGGGATATACACCCCCTTCTTCTCCCAGGAGAAGGAATAATCGAGCCGGTTATCGAAACGGCTCGATTTCTCCTGATGGAATTCGTACTGCTCGAGAGGGATCCGCAACTGGTCCCTCAAAAATGCTTCGGCACACCGCTTCGCTTCTTCCTGAGGCAGCGCCGCGCGCTTTTCGATATCCTCGATCGTGTGATTGAAGCTGATAACCTGGCCCGTGCGGGGACTGATCTCGACGACGAACTCCTCTTTTTGCAACTCTTTGAAGAACCGGACTTTCCAGGAGAAGAGTTCATAGGCATGGCTCTTCAGGAACGCCGACTGCCCGTCAATGCCGAGGGTCTTCTGTAGATAGCGGTCCGCCCAGTCGTCGATCTCAAAGACCACTGCCGTGCGGTACGGGGCGAGCGAAACCGAACGCCCGCCCAGATACTGCCGCGCGATACGCAGGGCCTGTGCCCGGTCGACCGCAAGCTCCACGAACGTCAGCTGCCGGTAGCCGTACCTGAACCAGACCAGGCAGGAGGCGACGGCCAGGATGAGGGAGAAAACCCAGATCCGCTTTTTTAAAGGTCCCATAGGCTCAGGCGTGCTTTTGCAGGAAATGCGTCATGTCGGCGGGAAGCGCGGCATCCAGCCGCAGGTTCCTGCCGGTCAACGGATGCACAAAGGATAAAGACTGGGCATGCAGGAACGCGCGCTTTGCGCGCAGGGGAAAATCCTTGCGGAAGGCAAAACGGCTCTCCCCCACCAAAGGATGACCGATCCCCTTCAGGTGCAGCCGCAGCTGGTTCTTGCGCCCGGTAACCGCGATCAATTCCACGACGCTGAAATCCTTCCGGCGCTGCAGGGTCCGGTAACGGGTCTCTGCCGGCTCCCGCTCAACCGGTGTACGGATCGTGCCGGCCACCTGCGGCAAAACCCCGTGCACAAACGCCACATACCGCTTCTCCACCCCCCGGCGCCGGAAAAGCTCCATCATCTGTTTCTGCGCAGCCTTACCTTTTGCGAAAACGATCAACCCCGAGGTCTCGCGGTCGAGGCGGTGACAGGGATGCAGGCGATAGGCCCGCCCGCGCTCGCGGGCGTCGTCGTTGAGGATGCTCTGCAGCGTGCGCGTTTCGTTGCGCGGCGAAGGGATCGTCAGGAGCCCCGCGGGCTTATCGACGACAAAAAACCAATCGTCTTCGAAAACAACCGGAATGTTCATCAGACGATCGCCAACATCCGGTCAATCGCTTTGAGCGCGCGGCGCCGTATATCGTCGGGGACGCGGACCTCTTCGCGCATCTCGCGCAGCGCCCACAAGACCTTTTCCTGGGTCGTGCGCTTCATGTTGGGGCAGACGGCGGCTTCGGAAGCGGGATAAAATTCCTTCGTGGGGTTATCCTTTTTCAGGCGATAAACCAGCCCCACTTCGGTGCCGACGATGATCTCGCGCGCCGGCGTCTCGCGGGCGAAGCGCGCCATCTGGCTGGTCGAGAGCACCGCATCCGCCAAAGAGACAACCTCCGGCAGGCATTCCGGATGAACCATGACCGCGGCATCGGGATGGAAACGCTTCTCCCGTCTGATGTCCGAGGCGAGGATCTTGACGTGCGTCGGACAGAACCCTTTCCAGGCGATAAGCTTGCGGCCGGTCTGGCGGGAGACGAAATCGGCGAGGTATTTGTCCGGGACAAAGATAATCTCGGGGGCGTCGCGCAGGTGCTCGATGATTGTAACGGCATTGGTAGAGGTACAGCAGTAATCCAGTTCCGCCTTGACCTCGGCGGAGGTATTCACATAGCCGACCACGGCGGCGCGCGGATGCCGGGCCTTGAGATCCCGCAATTCCGCGGCGGTGATCATGCGCGCCATGGGGCAATCCGCCTGGATATCGGGGACCAGGACGGTCTTCTGCGGCGAGAGGATCGAAGCGGTCTCGGCCATGAAATGCACCCCGCAGAAGACGATCACCTGCGCATCGGTACGGGCGGCAATACGGCTCAGCTCCAGAGAATCCCCCCGGTAATCCGCGACATCCTGAACCTCCGGGAGCTGATAATTGTGGGCGAGGATCACGGCATTGCGTTTCTTCTTGAGCTGCCGTATTTCCTTGGCTATCGCATCAACAGGAACCCGCTGTCCCATAATACACCTGCGCTTCCTCTATTATAGTATAATGCCGCCGCCGACGACCCGGTCGCGGTCGTAGATAACCGCGGATTGCCCCGGGGTAACGGCAAACTGTGGCCTGCGGAAACGCACCGCAAGGGCCGCGCCCTGCGGCTCGATATCCGCAAGGGATTCGCAGTGATTATAGCGTATTCTCACGTGCAGGGCAACCTTCTTCTGGAGAGGGCCGGCAATGAACGAAAGCTGCCCGACTTCAAATGAGCGGCTGCAGGCCTGTTGCCGGCTGCCGACATAGATCGTGTTCTCCCCGGTATCGATACGCACGACATACGCCGGGTATCCCAGCGCCACCCCCAGGCCGCCGCGCTGGCCGACGGTATAGAGACCGATCCCGCCGTGCTCTCCCACCACGCGCCCCGAAAGCTCCCGGATCGGACCGCGGCGCAGTCGACGTGCGGCATACCCGCGCAGAAAAGACCGGTAATCGTTCTGGGGCAGGAAGCAGATCTCCTGGCTCTGCGCTTTTTCTGCGGCAGGCAATCCCCACTCCCGCGCCAGGCGGTAAACCGCATCCTTGGTCAGCTCCCCCAGCGGAAAAAACACCGAACGCAACTGCCGCTGTTGGAGACGATAGAGAAAATACGATTGGTCCTTGCGCAGGTCTTGGGCTTTGCGCAGGACAAAGAACCGGGCTTTGGCTCTGCGTTCGGAAACGATACGCGCATAATGACCGGTTGCCAGGGCCTGCGCCCCCTCCTCCTGCGCCCACCGCAGGAGGAGACCGAATTTGATGTGTTCGTTACAGAAGACGCACGGATTCGGCGTACGCCCGCGCAGATACTGCGCGCAAAAAGGATCCACAACCTGTTTCCTGAATACCGCCGCCGCCGGCACAATCCGGTGACGGATGCCCAGGATATCCGCGGCACGCCGCGCTTCGGCGCCGGCAGGAGAAACCCGATCAAGCAACCCCTGCCTGCGCAGGATCGCCCGTCCGAAAGAAAAGGTCACCCCGGTCACCTCGTATCCGCAGCGCAACAACAATCCAGCGGCGACCGAAGAATCAACGCCTCCGCTCATAGCAACATACACTTTTTTTCGCCTGGCCATTGGGACACTCCGGGAAAGAAACGCCGCATGCGCGCGGCACAGCGGCAGGGAGGAATCGGACCTTAGTAATAAAAATAATGCCGGCAGGCCCGGCAAGGAACGGGGATCTTGTTCGCGCGCTGCCACTGCCGGATCAACTCCCGGTGCGTACTGCCGCCCCATATCTGCGCCAGAGAGACTTCGCGCGCGTCACCTAACAGCAATTCGTTATCCTGCTCGAGGTCGCGGCATTGACAAAGCCCGTACATGCCGTCCGAAAATAGCACCACTCCCCCATAGAGCAGCCGGCAGGGCCGCAACCAGCGCGGATACAACGGACGGCGCTTCAGAAAATGCGGCAAGCGCACCCTGCCTCCCCAATCGTCGTAATACTGGCTTGCCAGGCGGGCCCCTTCGAGAAGAGGTTCCCCGCTGAGGGCCTGTATGCGCCGGAAATCCGGATGAGCGATGATTTCTTCATACGACTCGTCTTTGCGGCATTTCAACGAGAATTTGACGAAAACCCGTTTTTCGGGATAACGCGCCCTCATCTCCAGAAGACGGATGAGATTCTCCAGCATTTGGTCATACCGGTCGACGCCGAACATCTCTTTATAGCGCTGGCGCCCCGAAAGAATGGTTGACACGCACACCCAGATCGAGCCTATCTCGAAGAGGTCCTCCAACCGGAGCCGGTGCAGCCATTGGAGATTACTGACGAATCCGAGAGCCTTGATCCCGGGGAACGAACGGACGAAACGCAGCCGCTCCAGCAGAAAGGGATCAAGAAGCGGCTCTCCGATGACACAATTGAAGGTGATCTCGGTGCCGCCGAGAGCGACATATTCCTCCACCACTTTGCGGAATATTTCTCTATCCAGATCCTGACGCGGCCGCTTCATGAGCGCGTTCGCACAGAAGATGCAATTGGAATCGCAGCGGCTCGTGACCTCGACAGCCAAATTGGGGATCGTTTGGATGCGCACCGAGCGCGGTTTCACATAGAATGCCAGCACCCCCCCGATCCGTTTCAGCAGAAGCGCCCTATACAATCGCATGCATGCTCTCCCTATGGGTTTGGAACATTCAAAAAACCATCCGTATGCACACGTATTATACCAGATTACGCCGGCATCATACAGGCAACTTTAACGCCCTTCACCACTCCAACCGCAGTCCCGCCTCCGCCCCGCGACCGGGAGAGGCAATCCCGGCGATCTCCTGGTATTCGGTATTAAAGAGATTGGTGCAGAGGAGAAACAGGGTGAGGTTGCGCGTCAGGGCGCGCTCGCTGCGCACCTCAACCAGCGCCCAGCCGATGCGGCCGGGCTTTTTTTTGTAGCTCACCTGCAGCTCATGCGTCCCCAACGGCGAGATGAAGCGCGACGAAACGCGGACAAAGTGCTGGGCATAGTTGCGGCCGTACTTGTAGAGCCGCTCCCCGGCAGGCTCTCCCTTGACCGCTGCCGCATAGAGCAGCGCGCAACTCGCCTGCTGCGAAAGCCGCAACGTAGCGTTGATTTCCCCGCCCCAGGCCGTCAGAAGAGGCAGATTCATCGCGCGGAACCGGGTTTGCGCCATGTTCGATTTTACCCAATCGATACTCCCCTCTTCCCGGCGCACAAATAGCGAGGCGGTCAACGCACCGGCGGCGCGCTCGTGCGCAAAGCCGAGAACGTAATTCCAGGCAGATTCGGGATGAAGGCTCGCCTCACCGACGGTGGTCGGATCGTCATAGTACAATTCGGTAAACGTCGGCACCCGCACGGTACGGGAGATCTCCGCGCTCAACCCGATCGATTCCGCCGGTTTATAGAGCACCCCCAGAGAGCCGCTGCCCGCCGCTGCTATGCCCATCCCGGTATCGCAACGCCCCGAGATCGCGGCGTCAAGTGCCCCGGAAAGGGGAAACCGGGCGGCGCCGAAGAATCCTGCGCGCCCGCGGCTGCGGTTCCCGAGCGTCGTCGAAGAAAGCCCCTCCCACTCGTACTCGCCGCCGCAACCGAGCGTTCCTGCCTCGCCCCAAGGGCGCTGCAGATAGACCCCCGGGGTCAGACGGTCGCTGCGATGGTCGCTGCGAAAACGGCTGCGCAGAGAGCTCCGGTCCAGAAAAAACGTGTCCTCATGGCGGCGCCAGACGAACGAGGGGCGCCAGGAAAACCCTTCCCGCGCGAAGGTTACCCGGGTGCTCAGCAGGGTCGTTGCGGTCCGCTCCTTCGACGGATAACCGAGGCCGGGGGTATAGAAATCGTATGCCCCGAATTCTTTTGCGTTATGGCCGAAGAGGACTTCGCCCTCTGCGGCCGGGAGCGTGAATTCCGCGGCCGAGCTGAACGTCTGCGTGCGAAAGTCGGTCCCCGGCCGGAACCCTTTTGACTGCGCCCGCTCGGCAGAAACGCGCATGCCCCAATCCCGCCCTCGCTCTGCGACGCTGGCCAGCCCGTAGCCGTCCCGGAAAAGCCCGAGACCTGCCTGGAGGAACCGCTGGCGCAGGCGCGGCTTTTTGAGCGCGATGTTGATCGCCCCGGAAAGGGCATCGGGGCCGAAACGGATCCCCGCGGCCGGATTCACCATCTCCAGGCGCTCGATATCCGCAGCGGTAACCGGGAGGTCGGCGCTATGGTGGCCGGTCTGCGGATCGTTCAGGCGCACGCCGTCAAGGAGCAGGAGCGTCTGGTGATATCCGGCTGCGCGCAGCGCAATATCTGCCTGGATCGCCCCGGATGCGCCGCGGCTCTGCGCATCCGCGGGCAGGGCCTGCATCCCGCGCCAGAAGGAAAGCGCGGGACCGTTGCCAACGGCATCAACCGAGGCACGGTACGCCGCGCTCACGACAAAAGGATTTTTCCTGACGACGATGGGCTCAACCGAGACCGTCTGTTCGCTGGAGAAGGCAACAACGGGGAAAAAGACCGAAAGGACCGCAGCCGGGACGCACAGGCGCATGCGGCTATTGTAACGCGGGGCCGCAGAATGTCAACCTTAACGTTATAAAGCGTTGACGGTTTGCTTTGGCCCCCTTCTTCCCGCCGATCACCTGCAGCGGGTCACATCCCCCCCTGCGATCCGCCGCAGGATCCCCGCGTCGGTGCGCACCAGGAGAGCTCCGTCATCGTCAACGCCGACCGCCTCGCCCTCAACCGGCCGGCCGCTCCCGGCGACACGGACCCGCGAGCCCAGCGTCGAGGAATGGCGGGACCAGGCCTCGGTGATCGGACGCGGACCCGAGCGCAGGAAAAGACCGTAGTTATGCTCCAGCCGCTCCAGGACCGCCCGCAGAACCCCGGCGCGCTCGACGGGCCGTTTCAATTCCTGTTGAAGCGAAATCCCCTCCCGCGGGAGCATCCCGGGAACGGTATTGGCGTTTATGCCGATGCCGATGATCACGAAGTGGGTCGAGTCCGTCTCGGCCTGCATCTCGGTAAGGATGCCGGCGAGCTTGCGCGCATGCAGGAGGATATCGTTGGGCCACTTGATCGAAACATGCATGTGGCAGAATGCGGCAAGCGCCTCCACCACGCTCACCCCCGCAAGCAGCGTCAGGACCGGCGTTGCCGCAGGCGCGATCCGCGGGCGCAGTATAAGGGAGCAGTAAATCCCCTGGTATTTCGGCGAGACCCAGTCCCTGCCCATCCTGCCCCTGCCGCGGGTCTGCGCTTCGGCGACCACCAGCGTCCCCTCCGCGGCGCCGCTTAAAGCCAGTTCCTCGGCGGTATCCATCGTTGAGGCAAGCTCATCGTAATAGTGGACGGTCTTGCCGAAGGAACGGGTCTGCAGCTGCCAGGAAATTTCCGCGGGGTAGAGCCGGTCAGGCGAAGCTTCAAGACGATACCCCAGGTGCGGAACCGCCACGATATCATAGCCGGCCTCTTTCAACCCCTGGATGTGCTTCCAGAGCGCCTGCCTCGAGACTCCCAGCTGGCTGCTGAGGTCCTCCCCCGAAATATATTCGTGCCGGCGCCGCAGGGCGCTCAGGATTTCATCTTGCATACCGATCAACCTTGTGTTCGTTCATGCTGCCGCTGCGAAACCCCTGCAGGTCGGCGGTCACATAGGTATACCCGAGCCGCTTCAGGGCAGGAACGATCGTACCGGCACGCGCCACTAACGTGCGCAGAAGATCCCGCTCAACCTCGATCCGGCACAACCGCCCGTAATCGCGCACCCGGACGCTGGCGAAACCTTGTTTCTTCAACAGGCGCTCTGCCGCCAGGATACGCCGCAGGAGCGATATGCTCAAAGGCGTGCCGTACGGGACCCGCGATGCCAGACATGCCGCACTCGGCTTGTTCCAGCCCGCAAGCCCCAGGCGCCGGCTGTGGCGGCGCACGTCCTCTTTGGCAAACCCGCTCTCCTGCAGCGGAGAACGGACCCCCCACTCCCGCTTTGCCCGGTCTCCCGGACGCACATCCTGCAGATCGGAAAGGGTACTGCCTTCGATCACCACGCCGCCGTTGCGGCGCGCCTTCTCCCGCAAGAGGCGGAAGAGCTCCCCCTTGCAATAATAACAGCGCTCGGGCGGGTTGGCGCGGAAACGCTTATCCTGCATCTCCCCGGTACGCACGACCAGGTGGCGCACGCCCAGGGAATGCGCGTACCGCCGTGCACCGCGCACCTCTTCGGCGGGCATGGTCGGGGAAGAAGCGGTGATCGCCAGCACCTTCTTGCCCAGGGTATCGGCAGCGACCTTCAAGAGAAAGCTGCTATCCACTCCTCCGGAAAACGCCACCGTTACCGCGCCGTACTCTTTCAACAGCTGCCGCAACTTCCTGAGAGTGGCCATAAACGGGATCGCTCAAAAATGAAGTTCCATCGCACGGGTAGGGCAGATCTTGATGCAGAATTCGCAGGCGATACATTTTTTGTTCAGGAAATGGACCTCGCGCGTCTTGGGGTCAACTTTGAGCGCATGCACCGGGCAGATCGGAACGCACACGCCGCAGTCGGTGCACCGTGCCTCGTTGCGCACGACATCCTTGCTCAGCGGCTGTATCTTGACGCCGCAGGAACGCAGGTACGCCACGCCCCGCTCGTACTGTTCTGATTTGCCGGAGAGCTCCAGGACCATCAGCCCTTCTTCCTGCGGGGTGACCGAGGCTTTGAGGATATTGAATTTCAGGTCGAAATCCTTGACCAGGCGAAAAACGATCGGCTGGTCAACCATCCGCTGCGGAAAATGGAGGACTATTTTTTTGGATATCATCGGGACTCCTGCGGCGGCCGCTCGTTCAGCGGCTTACAGGCGTACCCGCTCTCCGCGGACGGAAGGGGAGAGACCGGATCGGTCAGCTCAAACGACCCTTTCTTGATCCAGTCCTTGAGCTGTTCACTGATGAGGCGCGCCTTTGCATAGCTGGAGAGATTCCCGGTCGGGACACTCTTGCCCTGCACCAGGATCTTGCCGCTTTTGAGCTGGGAGTAGGAAACTTCGGTAAGGCTGCCGGCGGCCATATTCGGATACGCCTGGCTGTAATCGACGACCTGGGCAAGGAGCTGCTCGTCGGGCGCCGCGGCGGCACGCAACACTTCTTCGTTGAGGACCGGGATCGGCACCCCGATGCCGACGCAGAGACTCACCCCGTAACCGATCATGCTGACCCCCCGCAGCCACTGAGGCTTCATCTGCTTCAGGTCCCCGATGACCGCCAGGGTCCCTGCCGGAACCCGGGGAACACCGCCGGCAGTACGTTTGACCGACGGGTTATGCTGCGTCCCCTGCCACGAGACATAGCCCACCCCTCCCCCCAGGAAAATGCGCGTACCGATGCCGATGGTACGGTAGAGCGGATCCTTCAAGAGCGGGGACAACTGGCCCGCCGAGCAATAATTGGCATTGCCCAGCTTGGGCTTGAGCATCCCCATGTACGTGTAGATCGGCTTATCCGAGAGATTGACCGCGACGTTGTAGTTCTGGTAGCAGTTGCGGATATTAAAGAGCACCGCCTCGTTGCAGTCATTGAGCGAAAAAAGCGTGTCCAGGCTCTTGCGGGGATAACAGTCCGTGCCGTAGCCGCTGGCGCGCAGCCGCACGTCCCCCCCGGCGACCAGCTCGTGAATGACGTGTCCGCCGCCGTAGGCAAAATCTCCGGGGAAAACCTTGTTGCGGGGATCGCCGTCGGGAACGGCGGTCGCCCCGAGGAAGATATCGACCGCGGCCAGCCCGCAGTACGCCGGGACCTCATTGAACGTACAGCTGCCGCCGCCGATCTTGATGCGCGGGCGCGAATGGCCGATATTGAAATACGCCCCCGAGGAACACATCGGGCCGAACGTGCCGGTGGTGACGACGTCGACGTTCTCGGCGGCTTTCTTGATCCCCTTCTTGGCGACGAGGCCGATGATCTCCTCGGCCGTTGCCACCACGACCTTGCCCTTCTTGATCTTCTCGTTGATCTGTTTAATCGTGCGCATAACTCTTCCGGCACCCTCCCGGTGCACCTGCGGCGGGAACTAGACCGCGACGACCTGCTTGATCTCGGGGACCTGCTGCTTTAAGATGCGCTCAACCCCCATCTTCAGCGTCATCTGGCTCATGGGGCAGGACCCGCAGCTGCCGGTCAAGCGCACCTTGACGATACCGTCGGCAGTGACATCGACCAACTCCACGTTACCGCCGTCGGCCTGCAGCATCGGCCTGACCTGATCGAGGGCTTTCTGGACTTTTTCTTTCATGGCATTCTCCTTTGTGCGTGCCGGGAAACGGCACGGTTTTTGATATTATAGCATACCCGCTTGCCCAAGACCCCTCTTTTTCTTGAAGGACGCTACTGCCTGCGCAGGGCATGCAGCTTTCGGATGCCGCGGCGCGCGCATGCGCTGCGCGCGACCGCAGAGATCGCGCAGACCGCATCCGCGCCTGCCCCGAACACTGCGGCGGCATTCTCAAGAGTGACGCCCCCTATGGCAACCAGTGGCACCGCCACCCTTGAGCGGATCAGCTTCAGGACGGACAGCCCCCGCGGCGCCCCGGCATCCTTTTTGGTCGCCGTGGCAAAGAGCGGGCCGACCCCCAGATAATCTGCCCCGTCGGAAACCGCGCGCCGCGCCTGCGCAAGCGTATGCACCGAAACGCCGATGATACGCCCGGCCCCCAGGATCCTGCGCGCGGCCTTCAGCGGCATATCATCCTGCCCCAGATGCACCCCGTCCGCCCCAACCGCCAGCGCGATATCCACCCGGTCATTAATAAGCAGGACCGCTTCTGTACAGAGCCGCCGCAGCGCGAGCGCTTCCCGGTAGAGCACGGCGGTCTCTGCCTCTTTATTGCGGTATTGGAGGAAGCGCACCCCTTCCGCCAGGGCGTCGCGCGCGTCCCGGACAATCCCGTGCCGGCTCAAAGACGCGTCGGTTATGAAATAGTACCCTCTGAGCTGCCGCAGCAGTTTTTTCTTGTCCACGGCTATGGGCACGCGCCTTGCAGGCGTATCTTCTGTTTCTGTTTCACGTCTGCGGGGGTCAGGTTAAAAACAGCGTCAAAGAGATAGGAACGCAGCGTCCCCGGCCCCTGGGCGCGCCGCGCCGCTTCCTGCGCGGCGATCTCGAAAGCGCACAGGCCGCTGGCGGCGGCGGCAACCCCGTCCCGCTCAACCGCGGCAAAGGCACCGATGACCGAAGCGGCCATACAGCCGGTCCCGACCAGCGTCGCCATGAGCGGATGCCCGTTGGCGACCTGTGCAAGGCGCTTGCCGTCGGTGACGATATCGACCGGGCCCGTCACCACCACGACCGCCCCGCGCTCCCGGGCCAGCCCCCGGGCCAGAACCGCAAGATCGGCCGATACCGCCGCAGCGTCGACGCCTTTGGTGCGGACCTCTTCCCCGGCGACCCGGGCGATCTCGGAGGCATTGCCTTTGATAATGTCGATACGCACCGCATCCAGCAGTTCGCGCACCGTGCGGTCGCGAAAACCGGTTGCGCCGGCGCCGCAGGCGTCAAGAACCACCGGGATCTTCCTCTGGTTGGCGCGCGAAGCCGCTCGTTTCATCGACTCGATCAAGCCGGAATCGAGGGTGCCGATGTTAAGGACGAGGGCCGATGCCAAGCCGGCCATCTCGGCGACCTCCGGGAGGGCATGCGCCATGACCGGGGAAGCCCCGAACGATTTGACGATCTGGGCGCAATCGAAAATCGTCACCCAATTGGTCAGATGGTGCACTAGCGGCTTCTGGAGCCGCAGGCGCGCCAGCAACGCCGCCGGATCAAACCCGAGCCGTTTCACCGGCTCACCCGAAGAGCTTTTCGCCCTGGGCGAAATTCTCCCCGGCGACTTCCTGGATAATCAGATACGTCGACTCTTTGGGCTTGCGCGCCACACGCAAGAGCGTATCGGAAAACTCCCGCGCGATCGCCTCCTTCTGATCGCGGCTCAACTTTCCCACCAACTGCAGATTGATAACCGGCATAGAGACCCTCCTTGGTTTTCCTATTCCCTGCCGAGAACGAAAATGGCGCTTTCGGCGAAGAGATTCGGCAAGAACCTCACCCGCCGCCGGGCGCCCAGATACAGCCGCCGCTGCACCGCGATCCGGTTGCGGCCGCAAAAATCGGTGAAATCCCTGATGCTCAAAAAACGAACGTTCGGCGTCTCTTCCCATCCGTAGGGCAGCGCTCCGGTCACCGGCGCCCTGCCCCCGAAACAGAGCTTCAGGCGGGCCGCGTAGTGCGCGAAATTGGGGAAGCCGACGATAACGCGGCTGCCCACGCGCAGCGCCTCCCGGATGAGCGCCGGCACCGTGCGGACCTGCTGCAGGCTCTGGTTGAGGATGACGTAATCGAAAGAGGAATCCGGATAGGCGCTCAATCCCCGCTCGATATCGCCGTGGGAGACGCTCAAACCTTTCTCGACGCAGGCGTAGATCGCCTGTTCATCGAGCTCGATCCCCTCCCCGCGCACTCCCTTCTCGCGCACCAACAGATACAGCAGCTCTCCCGACCCGCAGCCAAGGTCCAGCACCCGAGAGCCCGCCGGGACGATCTCGAAGATCGCCCGATGCTGAAGACGCACCGTGTCAAAGGTCATGGGAGCGCACCACCTCATAGCCGTAAAATGTCTTGTTCAGGAAATGGCGCACGAGACGCTCTTCCTCTTCGACCTCCAGGAGGAACGAATCGTGGCCGTACGCGGCGTTTATCTGGCAATAGGTGACGTCCTGCCCCTTGCGCTTCAGGGCCTTGACGATCTCCTGGGACTGATGCGCCGGATACAGCCAGTCGGAGCTGAAGGAGATCACCAAAAAACGCAGCGCCGCCTGGCTTGCGCGCGGCAACGCCTCTTTGCCGGAGACGTCGAAATAATCCATAGCCTTGGTGATATAAAGGTACGAATTGGCGTCGAAGCGGCGGACAAAACGGTCTCCCCGGGAACGCAGGTACCCTTCAACCTCGAAGTCGGCTGTGAACGGCCGGCTCGATCCGCTTTCTTTCAGGCGGCGGGAGAATTTCTTTTCCATTGATTCTTCGCTCATGTACGTGATGTGGCCGACCATGCGCGCAACCGCAAGCCCCCGCTCCGGAGACATCCCTCCGTAATAATCGCCGCCATTCCAGGCCGGATCGGCCATGATCGCCTGCCGCCCCACCTCATTGAAAGCGATCTGCTGGGGCGAGTGGCGCAGGCAGGTGGCGATCGGAATGACCGACTGCAGCCGCTCGGGGTAGAGGGCTGCCCACTGTAAGGCCTGCATGCCGCCCATCGAGCCGCCGATAACGCTCAAGAGCTTGCCGATACCCAAATGCTCGATCAGCCGTGCCTGAGCGCGCACCATGTCGGCAATGGTTATCGCGGGAAAACCGAGGGCATAGGGCTTGCCGGTTGCCGGATCGTTCGACGAAGGGCCGCTTGAGCCGCGGCAGCCGCCGAGCACGTTTGAACAAATGACGAAA
>CAZOGI010000005.1:89756-107171 GCA_964579435.1 uncultured Planctomycetales bacterium | reverse complement strand
GCTCGACGAAGGGCCGCTTGAGCCGCGGCAGCCGCCGAGCACGTTTGAGCAGATGACGAAATAGCGCTGGGTATCCAGCGCCTTGCCGGGGCCGATAAGCGCATCCCACCAGCCGGGCAGCGCCGGGCCGCTGCCCAGGCTCGCCGCATGCGCGTCACCGGAGAGCGCATGGCAGACCAGGATGGCGTTGGACTTCTCGGGATTGAGGGTGCCGTACGTCTCGTACGCCAAGGTTACCGGCCCCAGCGCCGCCCCCGAATCCAGCGGGAGCTTGTCCCCGGAAAAGCCGAATGCGCAATACTGCGTCTGGACATCCGCATTCAGTTCGTTCATCCGATAAACTCCTGATAAAGCCAGGTTGAAAGGTATCGTTCGCCGCAACTCGGCAGGACGGTAACGATCGTCTTGCCGGAGGACTCCGGCCGCCGGGCGACTTCAAGCGACGCCCATAATGCCGCCCCGCTTGAAATGCCGACCAATAAACCTTCTTCCCGGGCCGCGCGCTTTGCCAGGGTCCCGGCGTCTTCCGCGCGCACCTGGATGATCTCATCGATAACCGCACGGTCCAGGACCTGCGGGACAAAACCGGCGCCGATCCCCTGTATCTTGTGCGGGCCTGGTTTGCCTCCGGAAAGCACCGGCGAGTCGGCCGGCTCGATCCCGATGACTTTGACCGAAGGCTTGCGTTCCTTGAGGACCTCTCCCACGCCCGAGATCGTTCCGCCGGTACCGATGCCGGCGACAAAGATATCGACGCTGCCGGCGGTATCGCGCCAGATCTCCTCGGCAGTAGTCCGGCGGTGCGCCGCGACATTGGCGGGATTGTTGAACTGCTGCGGGATGAAGCTTCCCGGCGTCGCGCGCGCCAGCTCCTCTGCCTTCTCCACCGCGCCGCGCATGCCTTTGGCGCCTTCGGTCAAAACCACCTCCGCCCCGAGGATCCGCAGGAGCTGCCGGCGTTCCATGCTCATCGTCTCGGGCATGGTCAGGATGAGCCGGTACCCCTTGGCGGCGCAGACGAACGCCAGGGCGATGCCGGTATTGCCGCTCGTCGGCTCGATAACCACCGCGCCTTTTTTGAGCGCGCCCCTCTTTTCGGCATCCTCGATCATCGCGACCCCGATGCGGTCCTTGACGCTGGAGAGCGGGTTGAAAAACTCCAGCTTCGCCAGCACCGTCGCCGCAAGCCCGGCGCTGAGACGGTTCAACCGCACCAGCGGCGTGTTGCCGACGGTCTTGGTAATATCTTCATAGATCCCTGACATAACAACGCTCCTTGTTAGTGTGCCTGTTGAAGCGCCTGGGAGATATCCGCGATGATATCGTCGACGTGCTCCAGCCCGATCGAGAGGCGCACGAAATCGGGGGAAACGCCGGTGGCCTTCTGCTCGGCCTCGGAGAGCTGCTGATGCGTGGTCGTGGCCGGGTGTATGGCAAGAGACTTGGCGTCGCCGATATTGGCCAGGTGCGAAACCAGCCGCAACGAATCGATGAATTTCCTCCCCGCAACAGCGCCGCCCTTGATCCCGAAGCCGACGATCGCCCCGCAGCCTTTCGGCAGATAGCGCCGGGAGAGCGCGGCGCTTTCGCTGGAAGCCAGGCCCGGATAATGGACCCAGCTGACGCGCGGATCATTTTCCAGGAATTGGGCAACGGCCAGCGCGTTTTCGCTGTGGCGGATCATGCGCAGGTGCAAGGTCTCCAGCCCCTGCAGGAACAAAAACGAGTTGAACGGCGAGAGCGCCGGGCCCAGGTCACGCAGCAGCGTCACCCGCGCCTTGATGATATAGGCGATATTGCCCAGGGGCTTGAGCGCCTCGACGAAATCGATCCCGTGATAGCTCGGGTCCGCTCCGGCGATCAGCGGGAATCTGCCGCCGGTCCAATCGAACTTTCCCGAATCGACGATAAGGCCGCCGAGGGAGGTGCCGTGCCCGCCGATGAACTTGGTCGCCGAATAGACTACGATGTCGGCGCCGAAATCGATCGGCCGCAGGAGGTACGGGGCGACGGTATTGTCGATGATAAGGGGGATGTTGTTTTTATGCGCCACCGCCGCCAGGCCTTCAAGGTCGGCGACGTCGAGCTTCGGATTGCCGATGGATTCGGCGTAGACCGCTTTTGTTTTCGGGGTGATCGCCACCTGGAACGCCTTCAGATCACCCGACGCAACGAAACGCACCTTGATCCCCAGCCGGGCGAAAGTGTAGTGGAGAAGATTATAGGTGCCGCCGTAGAGGTTATCGGCGGAGACGATCTCATCGCCGGCCTGCGCGATATTGAGCAGCGCCAGGGTGATCGCCGACTGGCCGCTGGAGACCGCCAGCGCCCCCACCCCGCCGTCAAGCAGCGCCACGCGCTTCTCCAGGACGTCGGTCGTCGGATTCATCAGGCGGGTGTAGATATTGCCGAACTCCTTCAAACCGAAAAGGTTCGCCGCATGCTCGGTGCTCTTGAACTGGTAGGAAGTGGTCTGGTAAATCGGCACCGCCCGGGCGCCGGTCGTCGGATCAGGTTCCTGCCCGCCGTGAAGGGCGAGGGTTTCGATCTTATAGGTTTGTTTTGTCTGGCTCATGGTTCCTCCTCATGCGCGGCGAAAGCACTAGATACCCGCGCCGTCGTTGAAAAGCTCGGTTATACTGCGTATTGCCTGGCGCGCATCCGCGCCCTCCGCCCGCACCTTTATCGCCGCGCCCTTACCGGCACCCAAAGAAAGCACATCAATGATCGAGCAGGCGTCTGCCTCTTTGCAGCCGTGGCAGAGGCTGATCTTTGAGCGGAAGAGGCGCGCGCACTTGACCAGCTTGGCCGCCGGACGCAAATGCAGCCCTTGGTTTGTCTGAATGGTGACCTGTGCTTTTTCCATAGTTACCTATATACTGTAGGTGAGCTCGGGTTTCTGGGTCTTAACGCGTTCAGCCAGTTCGGCAAAAGTCACCCCGTCAAGTATGCGCGCCGTTGCCTGCTCAACCTGTTGCCACAACGGTCTCAGTACACAACGCGGTTGGTGCAGACACCCGGAATATTCCGGCTCGACGCAGGATATCGGGCTCAACGGCCCGTTTATGAACCGCACCACATCTCCCAGCCTGATCTGGTCAGGAGGACGGGCAAGCAGATACCCTCCGACCTTTCCCCGCCGGCTCTCGACAAATCCGCCTTTTTTAAGCTCAAGCAGTATCTGTTCGAGGAATTTAAACGGTATATCCAGCCGCTCTGCCAGCTCTGCGCTGGTCAACACATCGCTGCCGTAATGCACCGCCAGCTCCAACAAAGCATTAAGAGCGTAATCATCTTTGTAGGTAATTTTCATTCGCTATTCCTTTATATTACACCATCCCTATCTACATAGTAGAGATTAACACAAAAAATTATTTTGTCAACTAAATTTCGCATTCTTTTCCCTCCCCTTCTACCCAAGCGCTTCCGGGTGGTGTTTAACCACTTTTGCCTCAACCAGATACACGACATCTTCCGCGATGTTGGTCGCATGGTCGCAGATACGCTCCAGGTGCCGCGCTACCAGAAGAAGCGGTACCGCGCGGGGCGCCGTCGCCCCATCCATAACCATATACGCCATCAATTCCGTCTGAACCAAATCGCGCAACCGATCAGCTTCGGCATCCGCCAAAATCACATTTTTTGCTAAGCGCACATCCCTGTTAATGAACGCGCAAACGACATCTTTGATCATCGTCTGCGCCACAATCGAAAGCTTGGGAATATCGATCAACGGCTTCAAGAGTGGCTGGCCTACCAACTCCAGAGCCCGCTGCGCGATGTCCACCGCAAGGTCCGCCATGCGCTCAAGGTCCGCATTGATCTTCATTGCGGCGATGATGAACCGCAGGTCATTGGCCATCGGCTGATGGCGAGCAATCAATTCAATTGAGAGATCATCAACCTCAAGCTCCCGCTCGTCCATCGTACGGTCGGCCTCGATCACCGCCTGCGCCTTGGCTTCATCAAGACCGGAGAGCGCCTCGACCGCACTGATCAGCGCCTTTTGCGCGAATGTCGCCATATCCAAAAGTTTCGCATGCAAATTCCGCAATTCATCGTCGAAATGACGCCCAATGATCTCCACAACCATCTCCTTCGTCTTTAGAGCTCGTTGTCAGCAAGCGACACAACCAGTTGTTCTACGTGCCGGCGGATCGCATCACGTACCGTCCGGAAAGAAGCGATGTCCTTGCCCTTAGGGTCCTCGATGCGCCACTCGATATGCCGCTGGGCCGGGACGAGAGGACAGGCATCCCTGCAACCCAAGGTCACCGCATAATCAAAGGAAGGGATTGGCAGATCAGGAAATCCTTTGGACCGGAAACCGGAAAGATCGATACCGACTTCTTTCATTACTTCAATCGCTCTCGGATTGACGGTTCCCGAAGGATGCGAACCAGCGCTATACGCCTCGATCACCTTGCTGCCCAGAGACCGGGCAAAACCTTCCGCCATCTGGCTCCGGCATGAATTTTCAACACAGACAAAGAGAATACGTTTCAAGCTGCCCTCCTTAAGCTCCTTCATTCTACCCAAACCGTCCGGTTATGTACGCTTCTGTCCTGGGATCCTGGGGCGCCCTGAAAATATCTTCTGTTTTTCCGAATTCGATCAACTCCCCCAAAAGGAAAAAAGCCGTATAATCCGAAACGCGCGCCGCCTGCTGCATGTTGTGGGTCACGATGACGATCGTGTAATCGCTCTTCAGGTCAAGTATCAGCTCTTCGATCTTTCCCGTCGAAATCGGATCGAGGCTTGCGCACGGTTCGTCAAAGAGGATCACTTCGGGCTCGATCGCCAGACACCGGGCAATGCAGAGCCGCTGCTGCTGACCGCCTGAGAGACGCAGCGCGCTCTCGCCGAGGCGGTCTTTGA
This sequence comes from uncultured Planctomycetales bacterium, assembly GCA_964579435.1. GTDB lineage: Bacteria > Omnitrophota > Gorgyraeia > Gygaellales > Profunditerraquicolaceae > CAZOGI01. The sequence goes on along the minus strand of CAZOGI010000005.1, from coordinate 102,293 downwards.
CCTCTTCCCACAATGCTGCTTTCTTGAGCGAGTCGACGACCTTTTTCTCTATATACGCCTTATCGGAAATACCGTTGACCACCAGCCCATAGGCGACATTCTCGTAAATACTCTTGGGGAAAGGGTTGGGTTTCTGAAAAACCATGCCGATGCGCCTTCGGATATCGACCGCATCAAGGCGGGCATCGTTGATATTCTTGCCGTCAAGCAGAATCTGTCCTTCGCAACGGCAGTGGGGAACAAGATCATTCATGCGGTTGAGGAGCCGGATGAAGGTCGACTTCCCGCATCCCGATGGCCCGATGATCGCGGTTACCCTATTGGTAAAGATGCGCATCGAGATGTTCTTGAGCGCCTGAGATTGGGCGTAGAAGAATTGCACTCCCTCTACCCTGATGCGCACGTCCGTTTCGTCTTTACGCATACCTGCTCCTCTGCTTCTGTCGTACGATAATCGCCAAAAATGAGATCGAAAGCACCAGCAATAAAAGGATCAGCGCGCATCCGTACGCGATGGCAGTCTGTTTTTCCGGATGCGTCCCTTCGGTCATAAGCGCGTAAATATGGTATGGCAAGGCCATGGTTTCAGAAAGAATTGAACGGGCATAGCCGCGCGTATAGAACGCTGCCGCGGTAAAAAGGATAGGAGCGGTCTCGCCTGCCGCGCGACCGATGCTTAAAATCACGCCGGTGAGGATACCGGGAAGCGCCGTCGGCAGCACAATGCGCCGTATGGTTTGCCAGGGCGTCGCTCCTAAGGCAAGAGAAGCCTCCCGGATAGAGTGCGGCACCGCCATAAGTGCCTCCTGCGAAGCCGAGATGATCCCCGGCAAAATCAGGATCCCCAAGGTAAGGCTCCCGGAAAGGACCGAAACGCCGAATCCGAAGAGTTTCACGAAAACCGCAAGGCCGAAGAGACCAAAGACGACCGAAGGCACGCCGGCGAGATTATTGATACTTATGCGGATCATATTGATGATAAACCCTTTGGGGCTGTATTCGCACAGGTACACCGCGCAGGCCAAACCAAGCGGCAGCGCAAAAAGTATCGAGCCCAGCGTAAGATAGAAAGTACCCGCGATAGCCGGAGCAACTCCCCCCTTAGTCATCGAGGCACGGGGAACCTGGGTGAAGAATTCCCACGAGAGGGCGCCTGCGCCACGCACCATGATGAAATAAACAATGGTAAAAAGAAAGAACAGGGTCGCCGCCATACAGAGGAACAAAAACGCAAATCCGAGCCGCTGAGAAAAATCTTTCTTATTCATCCGGAAAGCCCCAGCTTGACACGGTACCTGCGACTGATGATCTCAGCGATGATATTGAAGACGAAGGTCAACAAAAACAGGATCAAGCCGATGGCAAAGAGGGCGTGGAAATGCGCTCCTCCCATGGGCGCCTCCCCCATCTCGGCGGCGATCGTTGCAGTCATCGGGCGCACCGGCTCAAAGATGGTCTTGGGAATAACCGCAGCCCCGCCGGCTGCCATGAGCACCGTCATCGTTTCTCCGATCACCCGGCTCATCCCGAGGATGATCGCGGTAGAGATACCGGAACCAGCGGCAGGGATGACCACCTTGGTCAATGTCTGCCAACGGCTCGCCCCCAAGGCGAAAGACGCTTCACGAAAACCCCTCGGGACATAACTGAGCGCGTCTTCAGCGATACTGCAAACCGTCGGCACCGCCATAATCCCCAAAATGAGGCTTGCAGTAAATGCGCACAATCCGATGGGCAGATGCAGAAGATCCTGGAGGAATGGGGCCAGGACCGCCATGGCAAAAAAACCGAACACGATCGAAGGAATACCTGCCAGGATCTCGATAAGGGGTTTCAAGAACGCCCGCTGCCGGGAGCTGGCAAGCTCGTGCAAATACAAAGCGCTTCCGACGCCCAGCGGCACACAGATGAAGAGCGCCCCGATCGTGACCCAGACTGAACCGAGGATCAGCGGCAGGATGCCGAATTCGGGCGGCTCATACGTCGGATACCAATGCCTTCCGGACAAGAAATCCTTCAAAGACACCGAACGCAAGACCGGCACGCCTTCCTTGAACAAAACAACCGTTATCCCGACAAGAAAAACAAGGGAGGCCAGGGCCAGAACCGCAAACACCCATCTATAGATCGTCTCGCGCACTCTCATCGTTTTATAAGGGAAGGACACGGCACGCGCATTCCGCGGCTTTCAATGCCATGCCGTGTCCTCCAGGGGTCATGAGTAAACGCTTGATTTTTTACCTTAACCCCACATACCCTTCTTCGTCGGCAATCGCCTGACCCTTTTGGCTCTTGACGAACTCGATGAACTCCTTGGTCAGGCCCTCGGGAGACCCGTCTGTATACATGAAAAGCGGCCTGCCGTAGGGATACTTCTTGGAAAGGACGTTTGCTTTCGTAGCTTCGACTCCGTTTACGGTAACCGATTTTGCCGATTCCGAGATAAACGCAAGCCCCGCATACCCGATCGCTCCCGGAGTGCGCGCAACCGTTGAAGCAACTGCCTGGTTCGATGCCTGAAGGAGGGCATCGGCGCGCGGCTTCTGTTTATCCATCGCAAGTTCGCTGAACGCCTCGTAGGTGCCGCTCGAAGTGTCGCGGGAGATCACCACGATCTTGCCTGCGTTCCCGCCGACCTGGGACCAATCGGAGATTTTGCCCGTAAAGATGTCCTTGACCTGTTGCTTGGTCAGCCCATTGACGGGATTCGTCGGATGCACCAGTATCGCGATCCCGTCCATTGCCACTACATGGGCCTTAGGGTTGCGCCCGTTGGCAACCGCCTTGTCCAACTCGGTATCTTTCATCGACCGGGAAGCATCCGCGACATCGCAGGTCCCATCGATGAGCGAGGCAATCCCCACCCCCGAGCCGCCGCCGCGCACAACGATATCGGCAGAAGAGTTTTCTTTCATAAATTCCTCTGCTGCGCGCTGGGCCAACGGCAGCACCGTGGTTGAACCTTCGACCACGATCCGCTCGGCATAGCACGGCGCTGCGAAAAGAAACGCCATAGCCGCTACCGTTATTAGTTTTTTCCCGTTTTTCATGCCTACTCCCTTCCTTTCATTCCTTCATCCTGTGCCCGCAGGGCCGCACCGGCTCCCTCCGCGCACCTTCGCTTAGAATTTGAAGTTCAGGTCAGCCTGAATGAGGTGTTCGGTCTTCAAGAAACCAGCAGCGGCATCACTGGGATTATTGGTCAACTGGTTGCAATAGTAATCGACATCGAACGTCATGTTCTTGTTCAACCCGTACGACAGCACGATCTCGTGGCTGCGCACACCGGTCCTGCCGCCATAGCGGTCTGAATCCGGAAGCGTATCCAGCCACGCCTGGGTGCCCAGCATCACGTACTGGTACTTTGCTTGCCACTGGCCCCAGTCGCTGACCTTCTCATGTCCGAACCTGACGCCGCCCAGATAGCCGCTCTTGCTGTAGGGCGCTTCAAGGTTATGGACATATTCGGCAAAAAGCGCCAAGTGAGGAATATCAATGAAGGAAAGACCGAGCGGTTTAAGCGGCTCGTTGATCGCCAGCTCAAGGGCGGGCGAAACGCTGTCATACCCGAACTCAAGGCCGCCGCGCTTGCGATTGTTGCTGCTCTGCGAATGATCCGGGATCTGCCCCTGCACCTGGTTGAAGTTGTAGTAGGAACAGGCCATGTTCAGGGCCACCGTATCCAGAAGCTGCAGCTTCATGCCTGGCTGAAAAACATACACCCAGGGGTCTGATCCATTGGCGTTCTCATCCATCATGAACACCCCGGTCGTCAGATACCCGCTTAGTTTCGGCAACAATTGTTTTTGCAGCTTGAGCGCGCCGCCCTCGGGATTGATATCCGTATCCCAAAGCATGTCGCCCGGTTCCCAGAGGGGATTCTTCATCCGGCCGCCCAAAAGCGTCGCCCAACCAAGCGGCATCCACTCGGCATACTCATAGTCCAGACGGATATCCTTGAGCTCGAACGAATTCTCGAAAGTCTGGTTGGTCGAGCGGGGATCGGTGCCGCCGCTTGCCAAACCGACGTGAACCTTTGCCTGATCGTTCACCTTCGCTTCAGCCCCCAGACGCAAGCGAATGCGACCGCGGTCGCGCTCCGTCGTCTGTCCGAGATTGAGATTACTGCCTTTTCGTGTTTCATACTGATACCGCACCCGGGCATCGCCTTTGAGCTTGAACGTCTGCAGCCACTTGGGCAACGTTTCATGCTTTGCCTGGGCGATCTCTTTCTTGATCTCTTCCTTTGTTTCAACCGCAATCTCGCTTGCCTCTCCGGCGGTCAACACTCCCTTTTCAACCAGCTTCTGCAGCAGGAGATCGATCTCTCCCGCAAAGGAAGGCCGTGTCGGGAAACAGGAGAAGGCGAAGACGAACATAAGCATCCACACGAGTCTTTTCATAACCCCATCCTCCTTAATATGATTGATAGACCACAACCCGCGCCGCATTGCCTCTTTGACCCGACATCGTTTCACCCCCTCCCTTAAACAATCATACGGCACGGGCAATTCCGCGCAGCTTTCCTGCTCAAGAGAGACTATACGCCCTGCATGAAACAGGGGCGTTACACTGCTGTGACAATTAGGTGAACTTACTGAAGGCAACGGAAGTGGCTCGGAGACAAATGCAGACGAAGGGATAACGAGTGGCTTTTCGTGCAGAACGCTTCTGGTTTCAAACGGCTACATCAAGAAATGCGGCAGGATTTCCTGCAGTCACCAGCAAGAAAGGTAGTTGAGACACGAGCAGAAACAGAAGTCAATCCGGATCAATATCGGAAAACTTATACCCTAAGCCGCGCACGGTGACAATCCGGTTGCCCACCGCGCCCAGTTTTTCCCTCAAACGCTTTACATGCGTATCCACGGTACGCGTATCTACATCGGTGTAAATACCCCAGACGTCCGAAAGGAGTACATCGCGTTTCTGAACGCGCTCCCGGCGCCGCAAAAGAATCGCCAGCAGCTTGAACTCCATCGCCGTCAACTCCACGATCTTGTTTCGAACCCTGACCGTATGCCTTGCGAGATCAACACAAAGGCCGGGGGCGATCAAGACATCCTGTTCGGACGACGCAGGTTCAAGACGCCTGAACACCGTTTTGATGCGCAAGATCAACTCCCGCGGGGAAAACGGCTTAACGATATAATCCTCAGCACCTAACTCCAACCCGACAACCCGGTCCAATTCTTCACCGCGCGCCGTCAGCATAACAAGAGGAATAGCCTTGAAACGTTCATCCCTCTTGAGGCTACGGCAAACTTCGAAACCGTCCATATCCGGCAACATGATGTCCAAAATGATCAGGCTGACCGGTTCCTTCTCAAGGAATGCCAGCGCTCCTTTACCGCTTTCGACATAATCACAGGAAAAATCGGCTTTCTGCAGATTATAGGCGATGAGTTTAGCGATGTGCCTATCATCCTCCACAATCAGAATACGCCTACGCACCGCATCCTCTCCTAGCGCAGCGCTTCCGGGTGGTGTTTAACCACTTTTGCCTCAACCAGATACACGACATCTTCCGCGATGTTGGTCGCATGGTCGCAGATACGCTCAAGATGGCGCGCGATCAACAGGAGCGGCACTGCCCGCGGAGCAGACGAAGCATCCTGAGCCATATAATCGTTAATCAACTCTCTCTGGATAAGGTTACGAAGCTTATCCGCCTCGGCGTCGGCCAGAACCACCTTCTTTGCCAGCGCGACATCCCGCCGCACGAATGCCTCGATCGCGTCTCGCACCATCACCTGGGCGATCTCGGAAAGCTTCGGGATATCGATGAGCGGTTTCAGAAGCGGCTTCTCCGCAAGCTCCAGCACCCGCTGCGCGATATCGACCGCCAGATCGGCGATGCGCTCCAGCTCCGCATTGATCTTCATGCCGGTAGCGATAAAACGCAAATCCCCCGCCATCGGCTGGTGCCGGGCGATGAGATCGATGCAATGCTCGTCGATCTGCAGCTCCAGCTCATCGATCCCGCGATCGAATTCGATCACCTCCTGGGCCGCCTTCTGGTCGCGGTTTTTGAGCGACTCCGTCGAGCGCATGATCGCTTCCTGAGCCATGACTGCCATTTTTAACAGCTGGGTATTGAGCTGCTTGAGTTCTTCATCGAAAAAACGCTCCATGCCCCCTCCTTAGCCGTAACGGCCGGTGATGTAGTCTTCCGTGCGTCTGTCGTGCGGTTTGGTGAAGATGCGCTCGGTTGGCCCGAACTCAACCAGCTCCCCCAAGAGCATGAACCCGGTATCATGCGAAATACGGGCGGCCTGCTGCATGTTGTGCGTCACGATGACGATCGTATAGGTACGAACCAGCTCCCTCATCAGTTCCTCGATCCGTTGGGTCGCCTGGGGGTCAAGGGTCGAGCAGGGCTCATCCATCAGGAGTATATCCGACTTGACGGCAATGAGACGGGCGATGCATAAACGCTGTTTCTGCTCAAGCGACAACCCCAGGGCCGGGGCCTTCAGCTTATCCTTAAGCTCTTCCCAGAGCAACACCGATTCAAGGCTCTGGCGGACCGCCTCCTCAAGGGCGTCGCGCGAACGGTCGGCCCCGTGGATGCGCAGGCCAAAGACGATATTCTCATAGATCGAGAGCGGAAAAGGATTCGGGCGCTGAAAAACCATCCCGACCCGCTTGCGCAGCGCGATAAGCTGTGCATCGGGGCGCAGGATATCGGCCCCGGCGATCTCAATGCTGCCGCTGGTGCGCACCCCCTCGACCAGATCGTTCATCCGGTTGAAGGTACGCAGGAGCGTCGATTTCCCGCAGCCCGAAGGGCCGATGATCGCGGTTATCCGGCGCGAAAAAACCGACACCGACACTTCCTTGAGCGCATGGAAATCCCCGTACCAGAGATTCAGCTTTTCGGTCCTGATAGCCGGCTTATCCAAATTTCCCCCGCAGGTAATCGTCGGTGCGCGCATCCGAAGGCGCGGTAAAGAGCTTCTCGGTCTTCTCCAACTCCAAGAGCTGGCCACCAAGGAAAAACGCCGTGCGGTCACCGACCCGCGCCGCCTGCTTGACATTATTGGTCACCAGCACTTGCGTATAGCGGCTTTTGAGCTTCAGCATCGCCTCCTCAACCTTGGCGGTCGAAATCGGATCCAGCCCCGAACAGGGCTCATCGTAGAGGATAACCTCGGGCTCGACCGCCAGGGTGCGGGCGATACACAGGCGTTGCTGCTGGCCGCCCGAGAGCTTAAAAGCAGATTCCTTCAGCCGGTCTTTCACCTCATCCCAGAGGTATGCCTGGGAGAGCCCCCGCTCGACGGCTGCGACGAGCCGTTTGCGGCTGCGCTCCCCGTTCATACGCACCCCATACGCCACGTTATCGAAGATAGACAGCGGCAGCGGCGCCGGCAGCGCGAAGACCATGCCGACCGCCCGGCGGACCTCCTCGACACGCAATCCCTGCAGCGGCTCAGTCTTGAACAGGATATGTCCGCTGTGGCGGTACCGCGGCTCCAGCTCGTTGAGGCGGTTCAGAGCGCGCAGAAAAGTGGTCTTGCCGCTGTTGGCGGGACCGATGACGCTGAGGATCTCCTTTTCCCGCACCTCCAGGGAGAGCTCTTTGAGCGCATTCAGTTGGCCGAACCAGACCGACAATTTATGCAGCGAGAAGATCACCATTTTTTCCTCTTCCGGAATTTGGCACGGATGACGATCGCCACCAGGTTCACCGCCAGCACGATCGACAGCAGCGTCAGGGCCGTGCCGTAGCGTATCTTCTCCTCGACGTTGGGAACCTGCGTCGAAATAACATAGAGATGGTACGGCAGGGCCATGGCCTGGTCGAAGAGCGAATGCGGCAGCCGCGGCAGATAAAAGGCAGCGACGGTAAACAGGATGGGTGCCGTTTCGCCCGCCGCGCGCCCCACCCCGAGGATCGCTCCGGTGAGGATACCGGGAATGGCGTTGGGCAGCACGATATGCCGGATAGTCTGCCACTTCGTGGCGCCGAGGGAAAGACTCGTCTCCCGGAAATGGCGCGGCACGCTCTCCAGTGCCTCGCGCGAAGCGGTAATGATGAGCGGCAGGATCATGATCGCCAGGGTCAGCGAACCGGAAAGGATCGAGGCGCCGAAGGAGAAGAAAACGACAAAAAGGGCCAGACCGAAGAGCCCGAAGACGACCGACGGCACGCCCGCAAGGTTGACGATCGCCAGCTTGATGAGCCGGGTCAGAAAGGAATCCTGCGCGTACTCGCTCAGATAGATGGCGGCCATCACCCCCACCGGCAGCGCGCAGACCAGAGCCCCGCCCACCAGATACAGGGTCCCGACAATAGCGGGAAAGATCCCTCCGGCGCGCATCCCCTGCCGCGGGATATCGGTCAAGAACTGCCAGCTTATCGCCGCGAAACCTTTTTGGACGATGATGACGATTATGCAGCCGACGGGAATGACTATCAGCAGGGTCGCCAGCAGGAGCACGGCAAACGCGATACGCTGGGAACGCAACGGGTTTCTGCTCATCTTCTGTTCTTATGCAAAAACATATCTGCGGTCACGTTGATCACAAAGCTCATGACGAACAGGACGATCCCGATCGCAAAGAGAGCGAAGTAGTGTTCGCTGCCGCCGACCGCTTCTCCCATCTCCGCCGCGATGGTCGCCGTCAGGGTCCTGACCGGACGCAGGATGCTCTCGGGCATGACTGCGGCATTGCCGGTGATCATCATCACCGCCATCGTCTCGCCGATCACTCGGCCGATGCCCAACATGACGGCGGCGACAATGCCGGAGGAAGCCGCGGGCAGCAGCACGCGGCGGATCGTCTGCCAGTGCGTCGCCCCCAGTGCCAACGCCGCCTCTTTATACGCCTTCGGCACGGAATAGAGCGCGTCTTCGGCTATCGAAACGATCGTCGGCATGGCCATAAAGGCGAGCATGACCGATCCGGAGAGCGCCGTCAGGCCGGTGGGAAGGCGAAAGAGCTGTTTTGCCCAGGGGACCAGCGTCACCATGCCGATAAAACCCAGTACAACGCTCGGGATCGCGGCAAGCAGCTCGATACCAGACTTCAGGATTTCCTTGAGTCGGCCGGGAGCGATTTCGGCGATGTAAATCGCGCTGCCGATTCCGATCGGCACGGATATAACGGTCGCCCCCAAGGTAACCAAGAGCGAACCCATGATCAGCGGCAGGATCCCTAATTGCGCTGGTTCGGAGATGGGATACCAGCTCCTGCCTCCCAAAAACGCCGCCGGGGTCACGCTTTGAAAAAGCGCCAGCCCTTCTTTCAGCAAAAAGAAAAAGATCAGACAGACGAAAACGATCGAAGCAACCCCGCAGAGAAAGATCGTCTTCTCGATCAGGAACTCCCTGAAGCGACGCATCAGGGCGCCTGCACCGGGACGAATTCCGTCTCGAGGACGATCTTCTGCCCCTGAGCCGAAAGCGCGAAATCGACGAATGCCTTGACCTCTCCTGCCGGCTCTCCGTTTGCATACAGCAAAAGCGGCCGGGAGATCGGATACGCGCCGGCGCGGACGTTCTCGATGGTCGGAACGACCGGTCCGGCATCGGGCTTCGAGGCAATAGAGAGGGCCTTCTGTTTGGCGGAGATATACCCCATTCCGTAGTAGCCGATCGCCGCGGGATTCTGGGCGATTTCGTCGGCGATCGCCTGGGAAGACGGGAGCATCAGCGCGGAAGGGGCGAATTCATCCTGCGCCGCAGGATCGTTCTTGCGCAGCACGTGCTCTTTGAAATAAACGTGGGTGCCGGAATTGACTTCGCGCGAAAGCAGAACGATCGCGCTGTCTGCGCCACCCAGCTCCTTCCAGTTCTTGACGCGGCCGGTGAAGACCCCGGCCAGCTGGTCAATCGTCAAGGCATGAACCGGATTAGAGGGATGCACAACGACGGCCAAACCGTCCAGGGCGACCGTGATTTCCCGGGGACTGACCCCGCGTTTCTGCGCGAGGCCGACCTCTTTCTCTTTGATCGGGCGGGAGCTCATGGCGAGCGCGCAGGTGCCGCTTATCAGGCTGGTCAGACCGGTGCCGGAACCTCCGCCGGTCACGGCCACAAAAACACCCGGACGCTGCTGCATGTATGCCTCAGCCCAAGCCTGCGCAAGATTCACCATCGTATCCGAACCTTTGACCTGCAGCATCCCCTGTTTGCCGGCTGCAAAAACGGACGCATGAGCCAGAACGAACGCGCTGAAGAAAGCTATTCTCTTGAGCATACTCCCTCCTTTTGCTCAAGCATACCCGCACATCGTTCAATCCGCGTGAAGAACAGGTTAAATCCGGGTAAAATCAGTTTCCCCTCCCGAAGCCCTCGGCAGGGAGAAAAGAGAAGCCGCTTATGCGGGAAGGAGAAACCAGAAGAGAGACCCTGCCCCTTCGGTGCTCTCCACACCGACGGAGCCGCCGTGCAGTTCGACGATATGCTTGACGATCGACAATCCTAATCCCGTACCGCCCAATTGCCGGGAACGCCCCTTATCGACGCGGTAAAAGCGCTCGAAGATGCGCGGCAGATCGCGCGCAGGGATTCCGGCGCCGGTATCGCAGACCGTAAAGCGCACGAACCGGCCGTGCGGGCTTGCCGAGACGACAACCGACCCGTCCGGCCGGTTGAATTTGATCGCATTATCGATAAGATTGGCAAAGACCTGCTGGAGCTTGCTGCGTTCGGCCCGGACGATCAGCGCCCCGGGGATATCGTTGCGCACGCTCACCTTCTGGCGCTGCGCCAGCACCGCATACCCGTCGATCACCGCATCGACGAGCGGGCGCACCGGCACCGGCGCGCGATCGAGAGAAACCGCATCCGACTCAAGGTACGAGAGGGTGAGCAAGTCGTTGATGAGCGACTCCAGCCGCTGCGAATGCTCCTGGATAATATCCAGGAAATGCCGGGCATGCTGCGCATCCTCAAGGGCCCCGTCCCGCAGCGTCTCCACAAACCCCTTGATCGCGGTGAGCGGGGTCTTGAGTTCATGGGAGACGTTGGCGACGAAATCGCGCCGGACCGTCTCCAGACGGCGAAATTCCGTTATGTCGTGTATCATCAGCAGCCCCCCGCGTATCGCCTCCCCTTCAAAAACAGGCACGGCGGTGACGCGGAAGACCCGCTTCAGGGGCCATTCAAGGACCAGCTCCTGGGAGCGCACGGCCTTATCGTCGATGACGCCGCTGACGATTTCGGCGAGGGCGGCATTGCGGATAACCTCCAGGAACGGCCGCTGTCCCGCCTGCGCACGCGTTACCCCGAAGATCGCTTCCGTCGCATGATTAAGCGAAAGTATACGGCCGGCGCAATCGACCACCACGACGCCTTCAACCATGCTGTTGAAGACCGCCTCCAGATGCTGATGCTGCACCGTGACCTGGCTGATACGCTCCTGCAGCTGAACGGACATTGCGTTGAGCGTCTCGGCAAGTTCGAAAAGCTCCCGGGGACTGTCGATATAAATGCGGCGGGAAAAATCCCCATGCGCAAAACGCCGGGAGGCCAGAACGATCCGGGAAAGCGGCCGGATAATGAACGCAGAGAGAAACGAGCTCAGCAGAAACGCCAATACGAGGGCGAATGCCGCGCTCCCCAGGGTGATGCGCCGGATGTTTGAACGCAGGGTGCGGATATGGTTGAAGGGAACGGCGAGCCGGATGGCCCCGGCAACCTGTTCGTTGGTCAACACCGGCACTGCCAGATAGAACATCTCCTCCCGGGTGACCGAAGAGAGGTGCACATGCGTACCCGTCTTGCCCGCAAGGGCTGCGGCGATCTCGGGACGTCCCCGGTGGTTCTCCATCGCACCCGTCGCCAATTCCGCCTGCTGGGAATCTCCCAGAACTTCTCCCTCGGTATCGACGAACGTCACCCGGGCGCCGCTGGCTTCGCCCAGGCGTCGGGAGAGAGCCGCCCAGTGCGGACGCTGGGAGCGGTTAAACCGTTGGGGATCGATCTGCGCCTGGATCAAAAACGCCTGGCGGGACAAGGAAGCGGCCAAATCCTGCGCCGCCCGTTGAGCGAAAAAACGGTCGAGGGCAATCAGGAGGGCACCGAACGAAACGATGGTGACCAGAAGACAGGAGAAGAGAACGGTTCGTTTGAAACTCTGCGCACCCATAAAACTCCCGGCTATTTCGACTTGATGGCGACCACCTTGATCAGATCGGCTGCATCCTCGATCTTGTCGGTCACCCCTTCGAGGTACTCGGCCAGCTGATAGGAGAGCAGCAGGCTCGTCGGTTCAAGCCGCGCGCGCAGGATCGCCTCAATGAGCAGCTTTTTCTGGTCGTCCGCCTCGTGCTCGAAGCGGTCGATGGCCGCGCACAATCCCAGCGCTTTCTGCAGATCGTTCTTGACCAGGGATTGGATCGCCTGCTGCAGGTGCGAGATCGATTGCACGATCAGCTCGGTCGCCGCGGAGATATTCTGCAGCACCCCCTCCGGCAGCCGCTGCTCGATAAATCCCAGCAGTCGCGCCGCCCCGTTCGTCCAGTCCGCGATCTTGTCGAGCGTTTTGACGAAATGCATAAGATCTTCCCGATCGGGAGGCAAA
>CAZOGI010000005.1:47421-89746 GCA_964579435.1 uncultured Planctomycetales bacterium | reverse complement strand
AGCCCTTCCGAGAGCTGATTCACCATTTTGGTGCGCAGGAGATCCGCCTTGTGCTCGCTCTCCCGCACCCGCTCGATCGCGTCGGCTTTCGCGGCCGGGTTTGAAGCGATAAAGGCTTTGACCGCCTCCGCGAAGAAGGCGACCGTCTGATAGGTCTCTGCGACGTGTTTTTGGGCGTCCTGCAGGATCGATTGCTCTTCAGCCATACCGAGCCAGCCGAGAATATTGCGGATTTCTTTCATGTTATCCTCCTTTGACGAAAAAGGTGAGAACGACCAACACCAAAAAACTGATTATACCCGATACCAGCGGCGTCGCCAGCCAACAGATGATGATCTCGCGCATAATCCGCATATTGAGAACCCGCGTGCCGCGCACCAGCCCGACGCCGAAGATTGCGCCGACGATCGAGTGGCTCGTGGAAACCGGGATGCCGAATATCGTATAGACATGAACGTTTATCGCGCTTGCCAGCTGGGCGGAAAAAGCCATGAGCGGCAAAAGATGCGTTATCTCGGAGCCGATCGTTTCGATAACCTTGTATCCCCAGGTGACGATACCCAGCATGATGGCTGCCCCGCCGAAGAGAACGCAGATCCAGGGAGGAAGCACCCCGGCGCCCACGATCACCCCCGATGCATTCGCCACGTCGTTGGCGCCCCAGCTATAGGCAACATAGCAGCCGCTGACGACGATCAGCCCCGAGACCACGAAACGGAAATACCGGCGCGGGATGAGCCGGTAGAAGACAGCCTTGAACACCCGATAAAAAAGATACCCGAGGAGCGCCGCGCCGAGCGGGGTCAGGAGCCAGCAGATAAAGATATCCCCGATCATCTTCCAGTGTACCGGGGCACGGATCGCCAACCCGGCGCCTGCCACCGCCCCGACGATCGAATGGCTCGTGGATATGGGGATCTTGCGCATCGTCGCCAGAACAACCCAGGCGCAGGCCGAAAATGCGGAGACCATGGCGACGCGCACGGCATCGTCTTTATCCAGAAGGTGCAGCGGCACGATCCCCTTGCCGATCGTCTTGCTGACCAGCGCCCCCTGCAATACCGCGCCCAGGAGGCCGAAAACGGCAATGAGCACAATCGCCTGGCGCAAGGTAAGCACCTTGGAGCCGACGGCGGTACCCAGGGAATTAGCCGCGTCATTGGCGCCGATGGACCAACCAATCCCTGCGCCCATCAAAAGCGTCAGTATGGCCCAAACGATATCCATCTCAGGACTCCCCTTTAAGCGTCGAAACGGTATCCGTGACTCTTGACGGTACTGATGCAGCGGGCCTGGCTTCTCAATTTCTTGCGCAGCGTGCGGATATGGACATCGACGGTGCGCGTCCTCATCTCGGCGGCCCGCTCGAACCCCCAGATCGTATCGAGCAGGTATTCGCGGGACAGGACCCTTCCCCGCGCCCTGGCCAGAGCGACCAGGAGCGCGAATTCTTTTGCCGTCAGGGTAACGGGCGCGTCCTTCACAAAGACGCGGACCGCACCCAGATCGATGCGCAGTGCCCCGAAACGCAGCACCTCGGCAGCACCGGCGGGATCCTGCCCGCGGCGCAAAACCGCCTTGATCCGCGCTACCAGCTCCCGCGGACTGAAGGGCTTTGTCATATAATCGTCGGCGCCCAACTCAAGACCGACGATCTTATCGGCTTCCTGAGCCTTAGCAGTGAGCATGATAACCGGAATCCGGGACGTTACGGTATCGGCCCTGAGCCGGCGGCATACCTCCCAACCGCTCATCCCCGGCAGCATGACATCCAACACCATCAGCGACGGTTTTTCGGATGCGGCCGCTTCCAGAGCCTCTTCTCCGTCGTATGCGGCGCAGGTGCAAAACCCCTCCTTGCGCAGCGAATAATCGATCATCCTGACGATATCTTTCTCGTCATCGACGATCAGGATCTTCTCTTTCATGGCGCCGTGCCCCTGCACGCCTTGACGCAGACGCCGCAGATATACTGATCGGTCAGTTTCTGACGCTGAAATTCCTTCAGCTGCAGGAAACACTTCTGGTGGTCAAAGGCCCCGGGGGTTTCGGCGATCGCCGAGGCAGGACAGAGGCTAACACACGCCCGGCAAACCCCACAATCATCTTGCAGCGGCTCATCCGCCGCAAGCGGCATATCGGTGAGCACCGTCGCCAGCCTGAACTGGCTGCCGAGTTTCTTGTTCACCAGGAGGTTATTCCTGCCGATCCAGCCCAATCCTGCCAGGCGCCCGATATGCTTGTGCGAGAGGTGCGCGGTCTGGCGCTGCCAATCCAGGATCTGCGAAGCCGGGACCGCCAGGGCGCGAAAACCCCGCCGCTCGAGGAAATGCGTCACCTTAAGCGCCAGCTGGTCGAGGAATACATTCGTCGTTTTATAGTGATGAAAATACAGCCGCGTCGGCGCCGCGTCGATATCCGCGAGCACGGCAGAGGAAAGCCGCACCCCCAGGGAAATTGCGCGATGCAATGCCGGCCGCAGATGTTCGCTTATGGAATCGGGCGCTCCGGCGCGCGCCATATCGGCAATGCCGAAGAGATCCGCCCCTTCGGTGAGGCAAAACGATTCAAGCGAGGTGCGTGCGTCAGCTGCGGGCATGATTTTTCTTCAGATAAACCATCAGGATCGATATCGCTGCGGGAGTGACGCCTGAGATGCGCGCCGCCTGTCCGAGGTTGACCGGCTGCGACCGGGAGAGCTTCTCCCGTATCTCCCGGGAGAGACTGGGAATATTCTGGTAATCGATATCCGCGGGCAGGCGGATGCGCTCCAGATTCCGGAACCGCTCGACTTCCGAGCGCTGCCGCTGCATGAATCCTTCATATTTTACCTCGATTTCCACCGTCTGATAAGCGGAATCTGCGATTTCGAACGCCACGCCGGGCAACTGCTGCAGGTCCGTAAGCCCCAGCTGCGGCCGGCGCAGCAATGCCTCCAGGCTCTGCGGCCGCGTCAGCGCCGCAGTCCCCCGCTGGAGCAGGAAGTGGTTGACGGCCCGGGACGGCTTTACCTTCGTTCGGGCAAGAGACCGCATCCCGGCCTGTACCGCCGCCGCCTTTTCGCTGACCAGGGCATACTCCGCATCGCTGAGCAGGCCGAGCCGGTAGGCCTTTTCGCTCAGGCGCAACCCCGCGTTATCTTCCCGCAGGAGCAGCCGGTATTCGACGCGCGAGGTGAACATCCGGTACGGCTCTTCGGTCCCCTTGGTCACCAGATCGTCGATGAGCACGCCGATGTAGCTGCTGGAGCGATCAAGCACCAACGGTTCTTTTCCCTTCACCGCAAGCGCCGCGTTTATCCCGGCGATCAGGCCTTGGGCAGCCGCTTCCTCATACCCGGTCGTCCCGTTGATCTGTCCGGCTAGGAAAAGACCGGGCACGCGTTTGAGCTGCAGCGTCGCAGACAACTGTGTCGGCTCTACCACGGTATGTTCGATCCCGTAGCCGAAACGCGCGATAACGACCTGCTCCAACCCCTCGATCGTGCGCAGGAACACCTCCTGTGCCTCCTGGGGCAGGCTGGTGGAGAGACCGTTGGGATAGATCAGATCCGAATCCAACCCCTGCGGTTCGAGGAAAACCTGATGCCGGCACCGGTCGGGAAAACGGACCACCTTATCCTCTATCGAGGGACAGTAGCGCACCCCGGTCGCCTGGATGATGCCAGCATAGAGCGGCGAATACTTCAGGTTATCGCGGATGATCGCGTGGGTCTTCTCGTTGGTATACGTGAGATGGCAGGGGACCTGGGGATTCCCGATCGCGCGGGTGCGAAACGAAAAAGGACGCGGCGGACGGTCGCCTTCCTGGGAAGAGAGTCGTGAAAAATCGATGCTCTTTCGCTCAAGCCGCGGGCAGGTCCCGGTCTTGAAACGCATCAGGCGCAGCCCCAATTCTCCGAGGGTGCGCTCGAGAGAAACGCTCGCCGGCTCCTCGATACGCCCGCCCGCCCAGTGGCGCAGACCGACGTGTATGAGGCCTCCTAAAAACGTCCCCGGCGCCAACACCACTGCCTCTGCCGAAAGCGCGCCGTGGCGGCCGGTCCGGACCCCAACGATCCTGCCGCCTCGCACGAGCAACGCCTGCGCCTCATCTTCGCATACCGCAAGCCCCGGCTGGTTTTCGACGACACGGCGCATGTATTCCTGATACCGCCGCATATCGACCTGAGCGCGTGAAGAGTGCACGGCAGAGCCTTTGGAGGCATTGAGCAGGCGGAATTGTATCCCGCAGGCATCCGCTGCCTTGCCCATCTCGCCGCCGAGGGCGTCGACTTCCCTGACCAACTGCCCCTTCCCCACCCCGCCGACCGCCGGATTGCAGCTTAAGGCGCCGATCGTCGGGCGTGAGAGCGTCAAGAGCAGCGTCTTGCAGCGCAGGCGCGCCGCGGCCAGCGCAGCCTCCAGCCCCGCATGCCCGGCGCCGATAACGATAACGTCGTATTTTCCCATTCGTTTATGAAAAGAAAAACCCCCGAGAGGCATTTATTATACCTCCCGGGGGCAGGATTGACAAACGCTCTTAGGTCAGCACTTGGAGTATCCGCACCCGTGGCACTTGACGCATCCCTCTTCGTGGCGCAGCGTGCCGCCGCAGTCGGGGCAGATGCCGACAATTTCGCCCGACTCGTCTTTCTCATCCGCGGCTTCCGTCTCGTCATGATGCGAATGTTTCATCGCCGCCTGCGGCACTTCCGCCGCCACCGGCGCGCCGGAGGCGTTATCCAGCCGTTTCTCGATCACGCGGGCGATGGCGTCGGCGCAGGAGAAGATACGCTGCCCTTTCTCCCACGACGGGCTGGGACAGCGGATATTGCGCAGCTGCTCGATGATCGATTTGACGGCGATCCCGGAACGAAACGCCAGGGATACCAGCCTTCCGGTCGCCTCAAGCTGCGAGGCGGCACAGCCGCCGGCCTTGCCCATCTGGGTGAAAAGTTCGAACGGCCTTCCCTCCTCGTCCCAGTTGATGGTCACATAGAGGTTGCCGCAACCCGTCGCCACTTTGGTCGTCGTGCCGACCACCACCTCCGGACGGGGGCGCGGAGAGATCTTGCCCGGCTCAAGCAGGCGCGTTTCGCTTTTCTGCTCCTGTTTGGCATGGCCGACGTTGAGCACCTGCTCCTCGCGGCTCTTGTCTCGGTAAATGGTGATACCTTTGCACTTGAGCTCATACGCCAGCAGGTAGGCCTTTCGCACGTCGTCGAGCGTCGCCTCGTGCGGGAAATTGATCGTCTTGGAGGTGGCGTTGTGCACGTATTTCTGGAACGCCGCCTGCATGCGCACATGCCACTCCGGCGCGATATCGTGGGCGGTGACAAAGAGGCGCTTGATGTCCTCCGGCACCCCTTCGACATCTTTGAGCGAAGCGCTCTCGGCAATGCGCTCCATGAGCGAGCGGCTGTAGAACCCGCGCTGGCGCGCGATCTCCTCGAAGAGCGGATCGACCTCCAGCAGCTTGTCGTTGTCCATGACGTTGCGGTGGTAAACCACGGCAAAGAGCGGCTCGATCCCCGAGGAGCAGGGGCCGGCGATGATGCTGATCGTACCGGTGGGCGCGATCGTCGTCAGGGTGGCGTTACGCAGCCGGGTCTTACCCTCTTTGGTGTCGTAACGGCTCCCGGCAAAGGCGGGGAACGTCCCCCGCTCCTGACCCAGGCGCAGCGATTCCTTCATCGCCTCGTCGCGGACAAAGCACATCACCTTTTCCGCAAGCGCCACCGCCTCGGATGAATCGTACTGGATACCCAGGCGGATCAGGAGGCTCGCCCATCCCATAACCCCCAGGCCCACCTTGCGCGTGCGCTTCGTCGCCTCTTCGATCGCCGGGATCGGGAACTTGTTGACGTCGATGAGGTTGTCGAGGAAATGAACGGCATGCCGGGTCACTTCGGCCAGCCGCTTCCAGTCAACCTCCAGGCGCCCGTTGAGACGCCGGTACAGCACCGAGACATTTATCGAGCCCAGGTCGCAGCTCTCGTACGGCAAGAGCGGCTGTTCGCCGCAAGGGTTGGTGCTCTCGATGAGCCCCAGCTGCGGGGTGGGGTTGTCCTGATTGAGGCGGTCCAGGAAAATGATCCCCGGCTCCCCGTTCTTATGCGCCTGCTTGACGATCAGCTCGAAAACCTCCGCGGCGCGGATCTTCTGCACCACCTCATGCGTGTGCGGGTCGATGAGCTCGTATTCCTCGTCGGCGGCGAGACGCTGCATGAACGCATCGGTGATCCCGACGGAGATGTTGAAATTATTGATCGCCTTGTCGCTCTCTTTACAGGTTATGAATTCCAGGATATCCGGATGGTCGACCCGCAAGATCCCCATATTGGCGCCCCGGCGCGTTCCCCCCTGCTTGACCGCCTCGGTCGCCGAATCGTAGACGCGCATGAACGAAACCGGGCCCGAGGCAACGCCGCCGGTAGAGCGCACGACCGAATTCTTCGGGCGCAGGCGGCTGAAGGAAAAACCGGTTCCGCCGCCGGACTTATGGATCATGGCCGTGGCCTTGAGCGTCTCGAAGATCGAATCCATCGAATCCTCGATCGGAAGGGTAAAACAGGCGGAGAGCTGCCCCAGATCCTTGCCGGCGTTCATCAGACACGGGGAATTCGGCATGAACGACATCTCCGTCATCATGGAGTAGAAAACGTCCTCAAGGGCCTTGATCTCTTGCGCCGTCTTGCCGTACTGCGCATCGGCGGACGCGATCGCCCGGGAGACGCGGCGAAAAAGCTCCTCAGGCGTCTCGATCACCGTGCCGAATTCGTCTTTGCTGAGGTAACGCCGCCTGAGGACCTTCAATGCATTTTCGGAAAGTTTCACCTCCATGACCCCTCCAGATTCTGTGGCTGTGACGGTGCGCTGCGGATTGTTTTTTGCAGTGGGTATATCATAATAGCGGGGAAAACCATTGTCAAGGAAAAATACAACATATAGGGCCTTCCCGTTTTTCCCCTACTATAAGTTGTATTTTCCCGACGATCGACAGACGGCCGTTATGCAGGAACGAGCGCCCGGCAGGATTCGCGCACGATGAGCTCCACAGGCAGGGCAGTGCGCCGCGCCTGCGGCCTCTTTGCGGCGGTCATGATCTCGTGCAAACGCTTCAGGCCTTCCTGCGCCATCTTGACCAACGGCTGCCTGATGGTGGTTAACGCAACCGGTCCGTAGAGACCGGAGGGATTATCGTCAAACCCGACGATCGAAAGGTCGCGGGGAATCACTTTGCCCAGCTCCCGCGCCACCGCCATGACCTCCAGGGCCATCGCGTCGGAGGCGACAAAGACCGCCGTCGGCGGCTGCGGCATCCGCAGCATCTCTTCGGCGGCCTGGCGGGCCTGGCCGCGCGAGTAGTCGGTCTTGAAGATGAGGCTCTCCTCGACGTCGATGCCGTGCTTCTTGAGGCCCGCGCGGTAGCCTTCCAGGCGCTGCGCCGCCGCCTGCGAGACGACGTCGCCGCTGATATGGGCGATGCGGCGATGGCCGAGCTTGAAGAGGTAGTCGACCGCCGCCACGCCTCCCGCGGCATTGTCGACCGAAAGACAATCGACCTGGAGATCGGCGACCTCGTTGTTGATGAGCACGCAGGGGATGCCCGCCTCGACGACGCTCTCCAGTTGCGTGCGGTTGCCGATGATATCGGCGAAGATCACCCCGCCGACGCCGCGCATGTTCAGCGCTGAGCGGTTATCCGTCAGGGTCAAGAGCAAATCCAGCTTCAGGACCTCGCAAAGCGTGCCGATACCGCGGATGAGCTCCAGGACATAGAAAGAATAGAACATCCCTTCGTAGCGCGGGATGACCAGCGAGACGACGTTGCTGCGTCCGGTTGCCAGACGCTGAGCCAGGACCGAAGGCTGGTAATTCAGCTGTTTGATCGCATCCAGGACCTTGATCCGGTTTTTCTCTTTGACGGTGCCAATTTTGTTGATGACGCGGGAGACGGTGGTTATCGAAACTCCGGCGAGGCGGGCGACGTCTTCGATCGAAAGGTTTTTTTTATCCGTGCTCTTTTTTACGCGTACCATATATGCGGGAAAGGCATCTTTCGCTTGCTTGATGCCGGCAAGACTACCGTATCGTGTCGCCGACTTTGACCGGGGATCGCTCGGTCTTCAGGTCGCAGGCGGAGATCGCCCGGCGCACCTGGATCACCTCCAGGCTGGCGATCGACTTGCCGTTACGCACGACCTCGAAATGATCCCCGACCTTGACGTTTGCCTCGTCGCCGATATCGATGACGACAAAATTGTTCTCCCGGTTCACTGCCAGGACCTTACCTTCGCTGGTAAATGTTTTCTCCTGTGCCCCCAGGAGGCCGTCGTTCTGCTTGGGCCGCACCACGATCGGCGGCAACTCAACCATCTCACCGCCCGTACCGGGGGCGCTGGGGGCGCCGCTGGATTGCAGATAGATCTTCTTGTTGAGCCCCTCGACCTGGACCATCTTTTCCTTCAGCAGCGTATCCATCTCTTTGAGCCGCCCATCGAGCGAGCGGTTCTTATCCTGTATGTCGGCGATCTTTTCCTCGAGGGAGATCTTGCGGGTATTGAGGGCGCGCAGCTGCTGGCGCAGGACGTTATTCTCGTTCTTGACCGCCCTGTTGCTCTCTTCGATGAGCATCTTGTCGTTCTTCTCCCGCACCAGTTCCTGGGCGATCGCGTCCATCAGTTTCTGGTTGTACTCGATCTTGCGCGTCAGCTCCGCATTCTCCCGCTTCAGGTTCGTCACCTCAAGCTCCAGCATACTGCGGTCGCGGTTGACCTTTTCGCTGGCGATCTGCACGTTCTTAAGCTCGGAGCGGATCGCCGTCACCTGCATCTCAAGCTCCTTCTTCGCCTTCAGGATCCCTGCCCAATACGCATCCTCGCCCAGCGCGCTCGGTCCTGCCAGCGCCGCCTCCGGCGCCGGGGCTGCCGCCTCGGCCTTTGCCTGGGCAGCCTTGATCTGCTCGCGCAGCTCCCCGACCATGCGCTCGGCGAGCGTACACTTTTTCTCCAGATCGTCCCGTTCGCGCCCCAGGCGGTCCAGCTCGTTATTCAACGCCGCAAGCTGTTCTTCCGCGCGCAGGCGTCCCTGCCGCTCCTGCTCGCTCTGGGCCATCAGGGTCTCGTTGTCTTTCTTTAAGGCTTCGCGCTCCCTCTCCACGGCGGTCTTGGCGCTGAGCGTCATGAACATGAGGGCGGCCAGAATAAAGATAATTGCAGCCAGCGCAATCAGAATGACCCTTGTCTTTTGCTCCATCACCCCTCCTTAAGAAAGGTGCATCAAGTCAAAAAACTCCCGAAGGCCTACGGCGTGCGCGCGCAGACGTGCTGCATAACCAGGCTCGCAGCACCGACGGCAACCGCGTTCTCCCGTAAATGGGAATAGATGATCTTTAAATCTTCGGTGACCTCGCGGAACGCCCACTCCTTGACGGTGATCGTCAGGCGGTTGAGGAAAACATCCCCCGCCTCCTCCATCCCGCCGCCGACCACGACCACCTGCGGATTGAACAGATTCACCAGATACGCGACCTTGATCCCCAACCGGACCGCCGCCCCCTCGACTGCAGCCACGGCCACCGGATCTTTCGCCCGCGCGGCCAGAAAAACGTCCTTCAGATGCAGGTCCTGCGGCTTCACCGCGACGACGCCGAAAAACCGCGCTGCCGCTTCCGCATCGCGCTCCAGGACCGCCTTCACCTCGGCCAGGATCCCCAGGTCCAGCTCCCATCGCTTCATGAAACAATCCCGGCCCATGGCGCAATTGAACGCCGCCTGCTCTTTGAAATTATAGATCGAGATCTCTCCGGCATACCCGTTGGTTCCGGTAAAAACCTCGCCGTTGATCATGATGCCGCAGCCGACGCCGGAAAAGAGATAGATGACATTACGGAATCCCCGCTCCAGATACAGCCACTGCTCGCCGAAACAGGCGGCCGTCGCATCGTTCTCGATCATCACCGGCAGATTGAATTCTTTTTCCAGGAGATCGCGCAGCGGCAGGTCGACCGAGGCGTAGGTATAATGGTGGTCGACCTTCTGCGGCCAGTGGATGGCCCCGTCCTTTTTGTTCACCAGCCCCGCAACCCCGACCCCGATCCCCTTGATCGCCGGGGCATATTCCTTGGAGCGCCGCAGGATCTCGCGCAGGATCTCCAGGACGCATTCGGTGATCTCTTTGACCGACGGACGCGGCCGGGCGGTCTGGGTCTTGACGACGATGTTGCCCTTCAGGTCGACCAGCACCCCGACCATGTTCATCAGGTTCAGGCCCACGCCGATGGTATAGGCGGCGCGCGGATTCAAATCAAGGAGCGTCGGACGCCGCCCGCCCTCGGAGATGTCGAGTTCTTTTTCGTAGACGAGATTGCTCTTGAGGAAATCATCGATGTAGTTGGAGATGGTCACTACATTGATGCCGATCTCTTTGGAGATATCAGGCCGGCTGATCGGCCCGTATCTGCGCAGTACTTCCAATATATCTATAGTACGCCGTTCTTTCTCACTGAAGGATTCCTTGCGGAACTCGGAAGAACGCATTGACCTGTTCGCGCCTTTCTCCGTGGCTTTTTTCAAAGACAAATGCTTCCTACCGGGTGCTTAGTTTGATTTATATATACTACCATTCGCGCCATAAGTCAAGGATTTTTAAAGAGTAACGCAGGAAATGCCCTTAGAACTCCCTCAACCATGCCACGAAACCTTGTAGGGGGGGATACAATATATAGCCCCCTCAACCTTGGTAAAAAAACCTTTTATTCGATATCTACCAGGTCAAACCCGCGGTCCAGAATCCCCGCGGCAGAAACAACCACCAGTTGGATCTCTTTGGTGCCGGTATGCGCATAATCGGCGGAGAATGAAGCGGCCGATTCTACCGTCTTATCTCGGCCCAGATGCCCGGACCAGAGGTATTGCACGTCTACCTGCATACACCCGCTCTGGCCGGGGAAAGCCGAGGCGCTTATCTGGACTTGCTTGTCGGTCCCGCAGCGGTAAGGCAGGCAACGCACGCTCAGCAAAGAGCCGTCAAGCGCGGTGTACTCCTCCTGAAAGGTCGCCTCAAGGAAGGTGCGAAGGTTGTACTCGATCGGACGGACCTCCTTGAGCTCGGCAATGCGCTCGCGGGCGAGCGCCACAGTCTCCGCATAAGGCTCCGGTGATGACGAGGGAAGGGCGGCACGCGCCTTTTCCGCAAGCGCCAGAACGCGCTCGTAATAACCCTGCGCCTCCTTGAGTTTTTCCTGATAATGGTGTAAAAGCCCCAGTTGATAAATGGCAGAGACGACCTGGGGACTCGCCGTCCGGGAGCTCGCCTCTGTCGAGACGGCCGCCGGCTCTTCCAGGAACAATGCCGCCAGCCGCCGGAAACGCTCGATGGCAGAAACGCTGTCGCGGCCGGCGTACGCGTTGATGTAGCCGACTTTGAATGCGATTTCATCGGCGCGACGGGAAACGGCAAAACGCTCAAGGAAAGAAGCATAGACCTTTCCCGCCGCGATAAATTCCTTGGCTTTTTCCAGGTTATAGCCGCGCGCGTACAGAAGGTCTTCGGTAACGGCCGCATCCCCCCCGAGATCCTGCAGCTGCTGATAGAGCTTTTCCGCGTACGCCGGATCCCCGGCCGAGACCGGCGATACGGCGAAACGCCCGGCGAAATCAGCCAAGGCCTGCAGGAGCTTCTCTTTGTCTTCAGGGCCCTTGAGTTTCTCCAGGTACGCCTCGACGAAAAGTTGGGCCAACTCGTAATTGCCCTGGCTCAGGAACGTCTCGGCGCCAAAGCGAATCTCTTCCTGGGCGCGCGGCTGCGCAAGCAGCTGCCGGGCGTAGAGCCGGTAGAGGATCTTGGCCTTGGCCTTCTCATTTTCGGCGGCAAGCTCATCCGCGGCTTCTTTCAGGACCTCGACGGCACCCGTGCCCTGCCCGAATTCCTGGGCAGCGGCCATCAGCGACTCCAAAGACTCTTCCCGCAACAGGTCCTGCTGGGCATGATGGTAGCGCCATAAGAGCAGCCGCGTGCGCAACAGGAACGGGTCTGTGGCGGTGGCGCGCGAGAGGGCAGCTTCTGCCGCTTCCTCGAGCTGGACGCGATACTCGTTGCCTTGGGAAAAATACTCGTCCCAGCTCTGCGTCTCTTCGAGGAAACGCAGCTGCTGGTACCGGCACCAGGCCTTCAGGTAATGAACAACCGGTTTTGCCGCGGTATCCGCATCCTTCAATTGAGCGTCCAGGAACGAAACGCATTCCTGGAACTGCTTCGCCTCGACGAAATCCTGAGCCGTCTTCTGCAGTTCTGCCTCCAAATGAGGTTCAGCCAAAACCGGCAGCGCCCTGCAGGAACACGCCAAGACCGTCACCGCCAGAACACGCCACAGTACGAGAGAAGGTGTTTTCATTTTTTTGCGCCCGCGCGGGCTTTCGTTTCCAGCTGCGGCTTCTTCCAGAATTCGCGCACCACGTAATAAGCCTTGCGCGGCACGCGCTTATTGAGGCCGTCCTGTTTTTCCTCGGAGAGAGCCACGATCCCGAACCACTCTTCGTTCATATTCATATTCTGAGGAGCCTGGATATCGAAATAGTAGCTCCCGTTGGACCAGTTGGAGCCGGGATCATGCGTTTTCCAGCTGGCCTGATCGAACGGCGTATGCTTCCACCACTCGTCGGTCCATTCGAACATCGTGCCCCCCAGGCAGTTGCCTTCGCCCTCGGGAGCCGAGGCGATATTCTGGTATATCTGGCGCCACTGGGACTCCAGGAAAAACGCCTGCATATTCTGGTCTTCCTTATCCTTGAATGCGTCGTAACTGTCGGCGCCAAACTCGCTGATAAAGAGGGGCTTATCGAATGTCGCGCGCAGGGAGCGGAAAAGATTCCCGAAGGTTTTGCCCCGGTAAATAATGCAGGCGACCACGTCGATATCGGTACAGACCGATGCGGCGGTGTCGAGGCCGATCAGTTCTCCGTTGCCCAGGGCGACCGGATGATTCTGATCGAGCGCATGCACTTCTTTGGCGATCTCGTTGACGAAGGTATAGTAGAGCCGCGCGCGCATCTGTTTTTGTTTGTACGGATCGGGCTCCCGGTCGATCTCCGGAGTCGACCAGGGATTGACCTGCCCCAGACAGGAATAGTTGTTCTCGTTTCCGAGCACCCACATCAGGATGCCCGGCTCGTCCTTATAGAGCTTGACCATCGCCAGAACTTCCTGTTTGACCCGTTCCTTGAATTGGGCGTCCCCGTAGAGCGGGCAGGGATACTCCCAAAAACCAAGCCAATGCCCCAAAACGACGCGGATGCCGTAGAGCGAATACAGGTCCTGGATAACCGCCTTGACCTGCTCGGGATGCGCGCCCGCCTGATAGATGCGCACGGTATTGACGCCCATCTCTTTCATCAATTTCCCGTCGGCGATCCAGGGCTTGGCAGGATCCGACCACCACTCGTAATCATACCCCTCCCCGACCGGGACCGGATTGTAACAGACTCCCTTGATGAGGTAGGGCGAACCGTTGACGATAAGCGCGTAGCGGTTATCCTTGAGGGTCTTGACGAAAACGGCGCGGGTATCCTGTTTGCAGCCTCCCAGAAAACCGCAGGCGAGCAATACCAGGGCCACCGACACGACTGCGCTGCGTCTCATGGAATGCGGAAGATGGATATGCGGGCTCACGGAAAGTTAATGGCGCTGCTTTGTTAAATTATTGTATTAATTGTAACATAAAACACCCTGCATTCAATAATTCTTTTTTAAAGGTTTCTTTTTCCCTCTCAAAAAAAGCGCAGGGCACTGCGTACCGCCGAGTGCCCTGCGCCTCAATGCTTCCCCTGGCGTTTATTCGTACTTTATCTCATCCAGATAGAAGGTGCAGCCTTCGGGATTGACGTCGATGTTGGTCGCCCAGCAGAAACCGCCGATGATGCTGGAAAGGTCTTTGCCTCTCAGGTCAACGGTATACTGGGTCCATTCCTTGTTCAGGACCACCGGGCCGATCCCGGCGCCGTCGGAATCGGGATATTCGCCCATGATCCCGCCGATCTTGAACTCCTCGATGCGCTCCCCGCCCTTATCGCCGCGCGCCCAGAACGTCAGCTTGGTCGCCTTGGAAAGGTCGAATCCCGCATCGGCAGTCCCGCCCCAGTTATTCGGCGGATGCTGCCAGTAGATCCCCGCCCAGCGCGCCCCCTGCGTGGCCTTGCCGCTGTAGATGACCTTGATACAGGTATCGCCCAGGTACGGATCGCTCGTCGTTGCCGTATCGATCTTGATGTCGCCATAATCCCCCATCCACCCGGAGGGGATAAAATGGTTCTTGATCGAGGTCTTGTCGGCATACACGTAAAACGGCATCGCCTCCTGCTTTTTACCCTCGGGCTTCATATTCGGATCGGCCTCGAATTTGATATCGTCGAGGTAGAACGTCGCACCGTTGGGATTCAGGTCCGCCGTCGTCACCCAGCCGAAACCACCGCTGAGGTAGGTAAGGTCTTTTCCGGCGATGTTGATCGTGTACTCTTTCCAGGCATCGGTCAGCTCAACCGGCCCCATCTCGATAACCGCCGTGTCGGAATAGGCACCCTTGATACCGCCGATGACGAACTTCTGGATGACCTCGCCGCCCTTGGCGCCGCGCGCCCAAAAGGTCACCTTGGTCATCCCGGTCAGGTCAAACCCGCCTTTTTTCGAACCCCAGTTGTTCGCCGGGTTCTGCCAATAGACGCCTGCCCACCCCGCCCCTTGCGACTTCTTGGCCGTATACGCGAACTCAAGGCTGGTCGTGCCGCCGTGCGGGTTCTGCATGAAAGCGTCGTTGAGCTTCACGTCGCCGTAGTCGCCCATCCATCCCGACGGGATGTAGTGGTTGTCCGGCGAATGCTTGTCGGCATAGACCCCGAACGTCTTGGGAGAAGCCGGCGTTTCCTGCGCAAAGGCGTGCGTGCCGCACAGACACAGGCCCACCGCAAGCACTGCGATAAGAACTCGTTTCATCTCTACCTCCCTTGTTTGTTTGCTCCTGCTGATACCTGCTCTATCTCTATAATCGCGCTGGATCGTTTCCGTAGTGATCACTGCCTCCTTTCTACCTCCTCCAACCAAAGCCCGCTTACTTCCACAAGTGCCGGTACGTATAATACGCCTCGCGCAGGTGCCGCAGGAAGGGGCTCTGAGAACCGTCTCCCTGCCCGGCCATGCCCAACCACTCCTCATGCATGTACCCGTCGGGGAACGGCCCGGCCCAGAGCGCCTTGTGATCGTGCACCGCAGGCTCGTACGCCTTCCACCACTCGTCGAGCCATTCAAAGACGAATCCGCCCAGCGCATTGCCGGCCCCGGCGGAAAACGCCTTGTTATCGTCGATATTCTGCCAGGAGCCGCGATGATAGGCCGCCTGGAGCGCTTCGGCTTCCTTGGCGCTCTTGCCCTGCGCATACGCGGGGCACCCGAACTCGGTAATAAAGACCGGCTTTCCCGACTGCTCTTTGACTTGCTTCCACAGCGAGCCAAACCCGTAATCGCCGCGGTAGGCGTTGGTGCCGAACATATCGATATCCGCGGAATACTTCCCGAACCGGTCAAGGAACAGGATATCCCCGCTGCAGATCGCCACGGGATGGTCCGGGTCCAGCGACTTGATCAGCCGCGCCGCTTCATTGGCGAAGGAGAAGAATGCCTCGGGTTCTTTATCGGCGTTACAGGCATAGCCGTATACGTTTTCGTTGCCCAAGAGCCAGAAGAGCAGATACGGCTCGTCCTTGAATTCCATGACCATCGAACGCACCGACTCCAGCATATTCTTCTGGTGCGTCTCGTTCTTGTAATCCGTCCCCGGGTTCCAGGGAGCGCCTGAGCCAAGGGCGTATTTGCCGAGAAAATCCCCCATCACCACGCGGATGCCGTAGTCGGCGAAGAGACGGCGCAAAACCTCTTTATTGACCCGGGCAGGATGGTGATACAACCGTATGGTATTGACCCCCATCTCCTGCATAAGCTTGAAATCGCCGACCGCCGGCTCGTCGGTATCCTGGCGGTTGTTCCCGTTCTTGTCGACAAAGGCGTCAAACGGGCCGTCGGCTTTGCCGTTGCCGTTAAAATCCTCGTCCATCCAGTTCCCCAGGGTCCCGTTATCCGGCGACTGCCCGACTTTAGTCGGCGCATAGGTAATGCCTTTTATGGTATACGGTTTGCCCTCGACCATCAGCTGCCAGTCCTCGTTCTCATACTGGACCAGGTGCACGGCCCCGCCCCCCACCTGCCGCTTCAGGCGGCTGCTGCGCCGGGGAAGACGCGCCTTGAAACGGTCAAGAAAAGAGATTTTGCGCCAGCGCCCGGGATCGGCGATGACGGCGTCATTGGCGATATCGTTGTCGAAACCGTTAACGATCACCACATCCGCTCCTTCGAGCCGATAGCCCAGAGACGGGTTGTTGCGCAGGATATGATGGATTTTAGCCAGTGCCGCCTGACCGACATACCAGGGCGTGTGCCAATAGGTCCAGCCGTACGCCCCCGGGAAATGGACGATGACGGCATAATAACATTTGAGCGCATGCTTCAGGAGCCCGGCCTTTTCCAGGATAAGCCCGGTATAGAAAAGCCGCACGCCCTGCGGTTCCGGGCACGTCGCCCATTTCAGGAATGCGGCTTCCAGATCGGGGGAATGGACAAAATCCCAGTGCGAGCATTCGAGGCGCTTCTCCTTCTGCGCCTTCTTGTACGCCGGATCCCAGCGTATCGAGGTCGTATTGGGATATATCCCCTCTCCGACCGCGGCGCTTAATCCCTCCTGATCTTTGACCACGAAACGGTAGTCTTTAGTTCCCCGATTTTGGAACTCCCCGTATGCGGCATAATCGACAAAATCCTCTTTGCCGGGATCATACAGCTTGATCGTCGTCGCCAGAGTGCTTACCTTGCAGCGCACCTCCTCGACCACGACCGGGGTGCGGCCCTGGAGCTTGTCGATGCTCTCCTGGGCGGCCTTTGCGACGCTCCAGAACCAGCCGCGCGGATCCCAGGCCTGGGCGAACGCATAGCGCCCGGTCACGACCTTGAAGGCGTCGATCGCTTCCTGATCTTTTTTCTGATCGCGCAGCGATTCGCCGCGGATGAAATACGCGGTGGCGACGTCGTTGAGGGACTGGACCGTCTCGATATCCGGACGGTTTTTGGGCATGACCGTCAGCGACGCCTGCTGGCGGTCGGCTTCGGCGCTGTAGAGGTCGATGAGTTTCTGGGTCACGCGGAAGGTTTCGGCGACGTCTTTCTTGCCGTGCGCGGCCCAGGACTGGACGATAAGCTCCCCGCTCGTCGGCTTCGCCGCCTCACCCGAAGGGACAGGAGCTTCGGGAGGGGTCTGCGTTGCCGCAGCATCAGCCGTCCCGGCTTGCGGAGCCAAAGCTGCCTCCTGGCCGGCGAGCGCGGCTTCGGTCTCCTGCGCCGCAACGGCATCCGACGCTTCCTCTGCCACCGCCAGGCCGGTCAGCGCAACAAACAGAATAGCTGCCGCCAGCGCCGTCCCAAGCCTTTTACTGGTGTCATGTGTCATATGTCTTGTGTCTTGAATTACCCGACGACCGCTCCCTGCGTCACGCCTTTAACGATATATTTCTGCATCAAAAGATAGACCAGAATGATCGGCAGGACCGTAATCGTCAGGCCGGCCATCAACAGCGGATAGCGGGTGATGAATTCCCCCTGGAACGTCATCAAGGCCAGCTGCAGCGGCATCAAGGGCTTGCTGTCGAAAATGAGCAGCGCCAGGAAGTATTCATTCCAGACGTTGAGGGCATTGAAGATCACCACCACCGCCAGCACCGGCTTGGCCAACGGCAGCGCCACGTGCCACCAGATGCCGAACTTCGAGCATCCGTCGATGCGCGCGGCATCCTCCAACTCCTTGGGCATCTTGTCAAAGAAAGTTTTCAGCAGGAAGATGCTGGTGGAGAGCCCGACATTGATCATGCACAGGATATACCCGACCGCGGTGTTGCGCAGGTGCAACTGGTTGAGCAGCACATACAGCGGCACGAAACTGCCCGGGATCGGGATCATCATCGCCGCCAGGAAGAAAAAGAAGATGATGTTGCGGCCCGGGAATTTGAGGCGCGAGAATGCATACGCCGCCAGCGACGAGACGATAACGATCCCGCCGACGACCGAGACCGTGTAGAAGATACTGTTGAGGAAATAGCGGCCGAAGCCCCCCTCGATCCAGGCCTGGTAATAATTCTCGAAGTGCCACTCCTTAGGCAGGAGCGACATATCCTTGAAGATCGTCTCCTGGGTCTTGAAGCTGGAGGAGACCATCCACAGCAGCGGGAAAAGGCAGGAGGCGGCAACCGAAAGGAGGAACAGGTGGATAACGACGTTGATGACGATGCGCTTGGTCTTATAGTAGGTTGCGTTCTTCATGGGCTTGTGCCTTTTTATGCGATCTGGCGCGCCTTGCGCGAAAAGCGGTATTGGATAAAGGAGATGAGCACCAGCAGCACCCCGAAACTGATCCCCTGCGCGCAGGCGTAGCCGAAGCGCGAAGAGCCGCGCATCGAGGCGAAAATCCGCAGCACCGGCACCTGCGTATGGTAGGCCGGGCCGCCGCCGGTCATCGCCATGATCAGGACGAACGCCTGCATCGTGCCCAGGACGGTCAGGATCGCCACCAGCACCGTGACCGGGACCATGAGCGGAACGGTTATGTTGCGGAAGGCGTGCCAGGCGTTTGCTCCGTCGACCCGCGCCGCCTCATAGAGTTCCTTGGGGATCGTCTGCAGCCCTGCCAGGAAGATGAGGAACCCCCAGCCGAACCCTTTCCAGCAGTGCACGAGCGAAACGGCGGTCAGGGCGGTCTGGGGATCGGAGAGCCACCCCTGCACGAGGTTGGGGAACCCCCAGCGCATGAGCCAGTGATTCAGGAGCCCGTAATTGCCGTCGAGGATCCACTGCCATACCAGGCCCACCACGACCTCCGAGAGGACCGGCGGGATAAAAAAGATAACCCGGTAGAAATTTTTGGCGCGGATCTCGCGGTCGCAGGCCCATGCCAGCAGGAACGCCAGGATATTCTGGAAGGTCAGGGCGATGAGCGTGATATACCCGGCGTTGAGCATCGACTGCCACCAGATCTTGTCCTCAAGAAGGATCTCCTTGAAATTCGACAGGCCGACGAAGAGCTTGTCCGGGCTGATCCCGTCCCACTCAAAAAGCCCCAACTTGAAAACCTGAACAAAAGGGATGATGTAAAAAACAGAAAAGATCGCGACGGCGGGAAGGACGAAGAGATAGTTTTCGAGGGTCGATTTAACTCTCATGCCTCTATTTTAAGGCCGGCGCTTGGCCATCTCCCGTTCTTTGACTTTCTGGACGTCGGCACCCACCTGTTCGGGTGTTTTTTCTCCGATTATGATCGATTGGATGCCTTTATCCAGCGTCTCGATGACCGTGGAGAACTCGGAGATCCCCCAGACGTTGGGATGCGTCGCCACCGTCATTCCGGCGGCAAAATCGGCGAGAAGGGGCGCGATCGAACCCATGCTGTTCTTGTTCGACGGAAGGTTATTCGTCGCCTCGGCAAGATAGGCCTGCTGTTTATCGGCGGTCAGCCAGCGCAGGAACGCCACCGCCGCCTCCTGGTTTTTGGAACGGGCGTTGACCATGAAAGAGGAGCCCGCCCCTCCCCAGATGCTCATCGGCCGCTCGGCCGAAGCGCGCGGCGGCAGCATCACCCCGTAGCGCAGCTGCGGGTTCATCCCCCGATAGACATTCACGCACCAGGAGCCGTTAAAGGCGAATACCGCCCTGCCGTTGGCGAAGTGCTGCTCGGCGGTCTTATTGACCATCGTCACCAGGCCGTTGGCAAGGATCCCGGCATCCTGCATCTGTTTGAAGAGCGAAAAGACCTTGATCCAGTCGGGATCGGTGTAGGCAACCTCCCCCCGCAACGTCGCCAGGAATTTATCCTTGCCCATGATGTTAAAGGCATAATTGTTGGCGAGACAATCGATCATCCACATCTCACCCCAGCCCGAGACCAGGCCCTGCAGGTTCTTTTCCTTGATCTTCTTGCCGGTGGCCAGGAAGTCCTCGAAGGTGACCGGCGGCTTTTCCGTATCCCGCCCCAGTTCCCGCAGAAGGTCCTTGTTGTAGAGCATCTGGATGGTCATCACATCGATGGGAACCCCGTAGATGCCCGGCGTTACCCCGTAGGAATTGCCCTGTGCCATCTCGTTGACCGCCAGAGCCTCGGGGAAGAATGCCGCGCGCCATGCGGCGTTGTCCTTCTCCATTGCCGCGGAAAGGTCCAGGATATGCCCGGCCTTGATGAAAGCCCCCAGGTCGCGTTTCTCCCCCAGGATACCGAAGATATCCGGGAGGTTCTCTCCCTGCGCGGCGGCACGGACCTTCTGCGAATACGCATCCGACGGGGCATAGAGTTCGAAAACCACCTTGATCCCGGTCTCTGCCTCATAGCGTTTTGCCAGTTCGTCGAAGGCGGGGCTGCGGTCGGTCATCCAGTGCCAGACCGTTACCGCCGGTTTGCCTGAAGAGGACTCGGAAGCGGAACGCGGGGCGCATCCGGCAACGGCGCCTGCAAGACCGGCCACGGCCACGGCGGCAGCGAAAAGGCGGGAGATTGTTCTGGGCATGTCTTCCTCTCTGTTAAAAAACAGGGAATATAAGTTTACCATCTCTCTCGTCAGAATTCAAGGCGTAACACCAGTATCCTGCGCGGGAAAAGAGAAAAATGAATAGAAGACTTTAACATACAATGCAAATACGGTCAAGTAATTTATTACCTATATGGGTGCCGGTATGGATGCCTGGGCGCCGCCCCCCTTCCCACTCAGGCGCTTAAAATCCTGGTCAATGCCGCCAGGTCAGGACGCTCCAGCTCCACTCCGCCCTGATACTGCCCGACATCAACCTGCTTGAACCAGACAACCTTGCCTTTGGTATGGAGCGGCTCCTTGCGGTCCGGCAGCTCAACCCAGATATCCAACTGCGCATCCCGGGGAAATTCCTCCCCGGCCAGCAACCCTATCCCCTGGGCGCTTATATTGAACGACTCTGCCACCCGCGCCCGTTTGTCTCCCGCTTTGCTCAGGCGCAAGCTCAGACGGAGGTTGAAACGGGGATACTTACGCCGTTCCTGCGGATTTGCACGCATAGCCCCTTCTTCCTGTTGCCCGGCACCCGGATCGCCTCGCGACCTCGTAGCCGGGACGTTTATTCTACCTCAAGAGCATGACCGAAGTCAACCCCTGCCTGCCACCACCGGTCCTGGAGACGGCGGCACCAGCATACCCGTCCGAGGCGTACCTGCGCCTGCGCGTAGAACAGCGGAGCAGAGATAACCAGGCGCATCTCTTCTCCCGGAAAGAACGCCGCGCGGCTTAACAGGCCGACCCCCCGCGCCGACAGATCGTAGAGCAACAGCGGCCGCAACGGGTCCACCGCGGCCATGATCGAGGCATTGCCGTCCACGATGAAGCGCGTCTGGGTCCTGCGGAAATTATCCACTACCGGAGCCAACGTTTCCTCTTGCATACACCTTCCCTCGGTTGTAAAACCCTATGCTGCCGTACGGGTGCGCAACAGGCGCGAAAGCCCCATTAATTCAGCGTGTTCCAGATCGATGCCGCAGCGGTACTGCGCGCCGCGCCTCTCGCACCAGACCACCTCTCCGCGCGTGTATACGGGAGATCCCTGGTCGGGAACATGCAGCCACAGCTCCAGCTTTGCGCTCAGCGGCACCTGCTGCGCAAGCTGCAGACCTACTCCCTTGGCGCTGACGTCGATCGTCGTCGCCTCGGCCTCGGCATTGCCGTCGAGGTTAAGGTAACGCGCTCGCAGCCGCACGGGGAGCCGTGCAAAAATTCTGCGGTCTTCCATCTCTGTGCCTCCTCTCTGTCTCTTCTGTACCCAGATTTCCTCTTCCTCTTCGGGACACCGTTCGGGGGCCGCATCAGGCAACACCGCCCCCAGAAAGCGGATCAACTCCTGCTTGTCGTCGTCGCGCAGCGGTTTGAAATAGATCCCGTACCAGTTGCCCCGCTTTGTCTCCCGGCTCCAGACGACCCAGAAAGATACGTTGATGCGGAAGATCCCGTCGAACAACAGGAGCATATGCAGCGTTTGGTCTTTCGGCAACCGCTCCTCCAGGCGCAGGCGGGCGCCCTTGCAGCCGATGTCCAGGACCCGGCAGGGGAAAGCGGCATTGAGCTCTGAGACCCGCATCACCGCTTCCCGGTCGATCTGCCAACGCGAGAACCGCCTGCGGCTCTGATCAAAAAGAGCGTTATTTGCCAAGCGCCACATCCTTTCCTGCGGTACCGATATTCTGCGTCTGCCGTGCCCAGCTAAACAGGAAAAAGCCGCTTTGCGCGCGCAAGGCGTTGACCTGGACCAAAAGTTCCGGCAGCTCGGCTGCGCTCTGCGGACAGCCCAGCCGTTGCGCCAACTCCGCGGCGGAGAGGGTCAATTCGCGCCGCGGCGTCCCGGCGCGGTTGGGATCGATCAATTGCGAGCAGCGAACGGCATTGTTTCTCAACCAGTCGTTGAGCCGCTGCGCCGTCAGGGCCGCGGGTGCGGCTGAAGCCGCAGGCGCAGACGGTGCCGCTTTCGACGGGGAAGCCGGCTGGCCCGCCGTCGACTGATCCGGTTCTGCGCTCTGCTCCTCACCGGACTCTTCAGCCTCGGGGGCGGCGGCCGCGGGTTGCTCCTCATCCTGTGCCGCCTCTTCAGACGAACGCCGCTGCGCGCGCTCCAACAGCTGCTCCAAGGCGATGATTACTTCCATGCCGACAAAGAAACGGTGGGAGACCGTGTCGTAGAGGTGCAAACCCTGCCGGTGCACGCGCAGGGCCAGCGCCCGCACCGTTTCCGTCGCATTCTCGAAGAGATCATCCAAATCCACGTCGCATTCCTGTGCCTGGCGGCTGTAACCGGCGGCGATCTTCTGTGCGGTTGGCAGATAGAAAGCGATCGGATCGGAAAGCGGCTCCCGGATGATCCCCGGCTTATCTTTCGGCGGAGCGAAACAGATGTTCAGATCGCTCGGGCGAAAGAGCCGGTGAAAGGCCTTTGCCGAAATCCGCGGTTTCGCCTCTTGGGTACCCTCCGCTCTCTGGCGGGGGGAGATATGCCCCCGGCGCAAAGGCCGCTGCGAGGCAACGCGCTCCTCTTTCTCCATCTGCTGCGCGCGCGCCAGAGCCTCCTGCGCCTCTTTTTCGACGGCGCGCAGGTCCTGGGCCGTCGGCTCCGCTAACTCCTGATCGCCGGGTTCCGGCGCCGTATCGTGCGCGGCTCTGCGGGATGAGCGTTTCCCGCCGGCTATCGCTTTCAGCAATTTCATCATCCCCTGGTGCACACCCGGTTCCGAGCCCGGGGAAGGAGGGTTTTCCTTCGTAACTGCTGCGTCAGGCTGCGCGTTAGGATCATGCTTCTGTTTAGCTTCCTTCTTGGGCCGCGGAGCCGCGGCCGCAACTGCCCGCTTCTCCAGTCGGCTGCGGCGCTGCCGGAAAGCGGACTCAAGCTTCTCGCACCTCCTCAAGAACCGTGCATCGGCGCTGACCGCAGCGTCTTCGCGCAGTTTTCCGACGCGCTCCCGCACCTGCGCCTGCAAGATTTCCAGCGCCTGCATATCCTGGAGCCGTTTTATCTGACCGAGCGCCTCGGCAACGAACCGCCTGAAATCCTTGATGCCCTGACGGCTTTGTTTCAGCCGCTGCTTCTGTTGCACCGCCCGCTCTTTGGCCTGTCGGCGCAGATGCGCCGCCTCCTCATCAACCGCATGCTTCTGCCGGACCGTCAGCTCTCTCTGGGCAGCTTTCTCGATACGCGCGCGCGCCGTCTGCAGCAATTGCTGTGCGCGCGCGAACAACGATTGAAGCGTTTCAGAGGAAATCCAAAGCGGCTTTTCTGCGCCCCGCTGCTTGAGTGCCGCTATTTCGGATTCGATTGCGGTCAGGGCCTGCCTCATTTCTTCAACCGGCCCCCGGAGAGCGCGCAATTTTTTGAGGAGCTGCCGCAGAGACCGCGCCGCGGCAGAACGTTGCTCTTTGTCCTGCCGGCGCTCTCCACTGCTCGTTGCCGGAGCCGCCGCCGCGGGTTTTTCCGCTGCGGCGATCTCGCCGAAGACATCCCTGCCCAGGACCCGGTTGACGATCGCGCGCTTCTCGGCCGATGGGGTAACCCCGTTCTCCCATTGCGCGATCGTCGGACGGACCGCTTCGACCAAATCCTGACCCGAGAGCGGCTGGGCGACGTC
This sequence comes from uncultured Planctomycetales bacterium, assembly GCA_964579435.1. Classification (GTDB taxonomy): domain Bacteria; phylum Omnitrophota; class Gorgyraeia; order Gygaellales; family Profunditerraquicolaceae; genus CAZOGI01. The sequence continues at coordinate 65,500 of CAZOGI010000005.1, read as the reverse complement.
AAAAGACATCCCCTCTTCGATAAGACGGCGGGCCAGATCCTCCTGAGTCCAGCCCCGGCGCAGACGCAGCAGGGTAAACGTCTGCGGGTAGCGGACACTGCCGAGCGCTTCCTCCAACGGCACCCCCTTGATGATCCAGGAAGGATCGACGCGCAAGGCCCGTGCGATCGCCAAAAGGTAGCGGGCATGGGGCAAGCCTTCCCGGCGCTCGATGGCGACATAGGTGTTCGTCGGAATCGAAGCAAGATGGCATAAGGTCGCCTTCATCTGGAATCCGCGTGCCAACCGCAATAGACAGATGCGCTCTCCGACCGTGGCCGCAGGCAGTTGCGCCTTGACCGGATCCGGCAACGGCTCAAGCGCATACCCCAGATCCTCATCGGGCGCCACAGCGGCAGTTGCGGGCGCATTTTCCGGGGCGCCGGATGCGGCGACGGGGAAAATGGTTTCCCCCTCCCCCAACAGCGCCAGGCTGCTGCGGGAATCGTCCCGGATGAAAACCGCCTCGGGCAGACGGGTCGCATCCGGCGTCTGGTCCTGCGTAACACGATAGGCCAGGATACGCAGCGCATCCCCCTGAGCGTACGGTTTAAAATAAATGTCGCTTCCCCATAAGGATTCGGGCAGACGGCCCAAAAGGACGTCGCGCCCGCGATACCCCAGTTGCAGCCAGGGCGCATCGGTCTCGCCGCGCGGCACCCGGTACCGATACGGCTGCGGCTCGATGGGTTCCCCCCGGATGTTGCGCAGCCCCAGCGCGTAATCGGCAAGGCGCAGGCGGTCAAGATCAACCGCGGTGGCGGTGCGCGCCGGGTCGCCGACAGGAGGGATCTGGCTCCCGGAAGCATCCGACCATATATGCGCGTACTGGACGACCACCATCCGCGTGCCGTCGCCGATGCCGATCGAAAGCTCGATGAACGGGCCGTAATCTTTGTCGAAGCGTATCGCTGCGTCGGCAGCCATCGCGCCGTCCGCGGCGCAGGGAAATTTCCCGTCTGAAAAAAGCTGCTGGGCCTCGTCGTTGAGCGTAAAAACAATGCGGTCCTTGGTCGCTTCCAGTTCGGTACCGGCCGCGAAGAGGCGCTTGAAATGGCGCACGTAATGCCGTTCGAGTTCCGCGCGCACGAGCGTTTTCCCGCGCTGGCGGCTGACGAATACCGGCAGGCGCAACGACTGGTCTTGGCGCGGAAGGATACGTTTATTGCCGTAATATACCTGCAGGATATCCAGGCCGAGCGGGTCAACGGGAATGAACGCATTCTCCTGCCGGCCGCTCTTATACGTGCCGCTGACCCCTTTGAAAAACGCGTAGGTCACCAAGGGCTCACGCGGCGTGCCCGCCTCGAAATCTTGACGCAGATAAACGTTGACCAACTGTCCGGCATTGACGTCGTTCTCAACGACTATCGCCACTTCGATCTCAGGGAATGTCTCCGGTTTTCGCGGCTCTGCGTCCACGAGAAGGCCGCGCTCTTTGAGCACCTCCCAGGAGACCGAACAGACGACTTTCTGGTCGACCTGGCTCTGCGCCGGATCCCCGTCTATCGAAAGGTCGGACGGATTTTTCCCGTAGCGCATGATCTGCACATTATGGAGCGAAACGCGGGCGTTCAAATTCTGTTTGTAGCCGTAGAAACGCAGATGCCCGAATGCCGCCCTGCCCGGCAGCCGCAGGGGCTTTCCCCAAACCGCGGCGTCGATGATGTCCAACTCCGCCGGATCGACGCCAAAGACGCTGCCCTTGACCCCGTGGGCAACCAGCTCCGGATAATATTTAACGGTCTGCAAGGGCGCGCACGGCTGGCGGCTCACCACGGCAGAGCGCAGGTACACCGAAACGAGCTTGCCCTGGTTGAGGTCCTCCTCGATGATAACGGCAACCGGATCCTCCGCTTTCGGCAACCTCCCGGCCCGGCGCAGGCGAGCCATGGCCTTGTGAGAACGCGGCAGGCGAAAAGGCTCATCCTGCCGGCCGATGAATTCGCCGAAACGGCCCCAGACCGTATAGTAGGGGAGCCCGGCGACGGCATTGACCAGGTCCCCTTCGATATACCGCGAGATCGCTTCGGCAGCGCGCTGCTGGCTATCCGCATCAACCGGGCCGATCGTAAGAGCCGGCGCAACCCCTGCGGCAGGCGGAAGCGACGTTGCCGGCGCCACCACCAGCGGCATTGCGGGAACAACGACGCGCACCGGCTGCGGGAGCTGCGCGGCGCTCAAACGCGCGGCGGCAGCACTGCGTTCTGCCTGTGTTCGCGCCAGATACTGCTTGACCCGCGGCTCTTCAAAGACGGCAGGCCGCTTCCTCCTCCATTCCTCCTGCCTCTGGTCAAACTCCTCGCCCAGACGCCGCAACGTCTCGGCTTGCGCGACGAGTTTTATACGCTTGAATTTCTTGGGGAATTCGATAAACGCCAGGCGCGCCTGGCGGATCTCTTCGCTCGTCAGGGTGGGATCGTGCGCCGGGACCGCGCTCAGATCGGGTATGCTGCGGGCCTTGCGTTTCAGGCCCCAGAGGATCCATCGTTTTATATCGAAGAACCCCTTCTTTTGAGCCTCCTCGTCGCTGACGCTTTCAAAGAGCCGGCGGATGGCGCCGGAAACCGTCTCAAACGGCACGCCGCAGCGCTGCGCCTTGCGGTATTCAAGCACCCCCGAGAGGCGCTGCGCCGTCTCCCGCGTCAAAAACTCACGCGGCAGCCGGGAGAGAATCGTGACGACGCTTAAATTTATCCTTCCCTTGCGGGTATCCCCGGAGCTGAAATCAAGCAGGGCCAGCAGCTCGGCAACAAGCTTCTCTGCTGTCTGCGCATGCTCTCTCTCGTCGGGACCGAGGCGGCGGGCAAGGAAATCATCGACCGGCACACAAGACGCCTGATGCCCCTGTATGATCGCCCAGGCCAGGACATTGAGCTCCTCTTGGAGGGCGTCGAACCCGACGGCCGTATTGACCATCTCGCGCAAGCCGTCGTTGCGCGACATGCGGTAGCGCAGGGTCGAAACCTTGACCCCGGCCTTGGCCGCGATCGCCTCGAGCGTCAAAGACCCCTTCCCGGCCTGTTGCAGGGCATTTATCGCTTCGACGATCGGCCGGTCGGAGGACGGCTTGCCCTTGGAGTTCCTGACCACGAATACCGGCAGGGGCGCGGACGGATGCAGCGCATCGTGATAATCCCGCAAAGCGCGGAAAAGCTCGGCCGCTCCTTTTTCCACGAGCGCGGCAGGCGCCTGCTCGCCCCAGCGGCGTTTCAGCGCCGCAAACGCCTCAAGCCGCGTCTCAGCTTCGATGCGCGTGCTCTCCAGAAGCAGATCGAGCGTCGGATACGCCGCCCGCAGCGCCTCGCGCAGCGGCAGCGCATCGAAAAGATAGCGCATCTCCCGCTCGAGCAGGAAACCAATGAAATGTTGCGCATGCAGCGGCGTCGCCAGATGCGCCAGGGCCGGATCGCGGGAGAGCTCTTCGCGCAAACGCTCTGCGGCAAGCAGCGGATCGCTGCCGAAGAATGCGCGCAGCTGCCCGAGCGTCGGGAAACGGCCCCACAGCGCCGTGCGCACATCCAGGTACTGTTTCAGGTGACGCCACTCCCGTTTCCGGAGCAGCAGAATAAGGAAGGTCTGGACGTTGGTCGCGGTGCAGGCGGGAAGAGACGAACCGCTCGCGAGCGATTCCGGGGAGTTAAGGCTGACATACGCCTTTTCCGCCGCCTCTGCGGCAGGCAAAGCGAATTCCCTGCGCAAATCCGCCAACGCCGGGAACAGTGCGCGCAGCGCCTCTCGGACTTCGATGGCCCCGCTTGAGAACATCGCCTGGTTTCCCGTCGCAAACCGCACCAGGTGTTCGATATTCACCGGCTGCAGCGCTTCCCGGGCCTGCGGCAGGAGCAGATGCAGCTTTTCCGCTATATCCAGGACGTCGCCGCCCAGCGCCAGACGCAGCCCGGGGAGGCTGGGGAAATGCCCCCGCAAGGCCTCGCGCAGCTCAAGGGCGTTACTGAGGAAACGCACGTCGACCCCGGTTCCGTAATAGACGGTGTTGGCCAGCGTGTGCGGGGTACAGGCAGGATGAACCCCGGCATCGGGCCGCAGCATCAGCGAACGCAGGCGCTCCGCCGCTTCGAGCGGATCGCCCGCCAGCGACGGTTCAAGCCGTTTCCAGGCCTGCGCCAAAGTCTCTGCGCCGCAGAGTTCCTGATACCCCCGCACCAGCTCGATCCCCGCATGCACGAACATAAGGCTCCAACCCAGATAGGTGCTCAGGATATGCGTAAAGAACTCCGGCCGCACCGCCGTACCCTGCAGGAGCGGCCGCACCCGCTCCCATGCCGCAAGCACCGTCTCCAGGGGCACGCCGCGGCTGCCGCGCACGCCGATGCAGGCGGCGCAATAAGCGCTGATTGCTTTCTGGCCGGTTTTGTTGTCCATCTGTCCGCTGCGGAATTCGATCGTCTTATGCGCCGCGGCCCCCACGTGCGCGCGCCAAAGGGCGCAGGCAGACCGGAAAAGTTCCTCTCCCTGGAGTTCCTCGTCGATTCCGCGGCCGGGCTGGTACTGCAGCCACACGCACCCCGCCCCCGCTTCCTCTCTATACATGCGGTGCGCCGCATAGAGCGGCTCGCCGCTCAAATCAGAGACGATGAAACTGACGCCTCCGGAATTTTTCGGGAAAGTTGAAAAATACAAAACAAACCGGAACCGGCCCCTGCTGAAAACCGCTTCCTGCTCCGGGGGAAAAACATCCTCCTGCAGCGCCGCGCGCAGGAGCTCAAGCCATGCCCCCTGCTGCGGCGCTGCAGGAACGCAGACCGCTTGCTTCTGCTGCAGGGCTCCAGCGCAGAGCCGCACCAGCGGCTCAGGCAACGCCGTTTTTTCGGCATCGATCAAGGCCCCGGCGGCCTTCGGCAAATCGCCGCGCAACCGTTTCAGCGCATGCACCTTCAGGTGCCTGATCGTCTGGACATTCGGGGCGTTACCGAAACGATCGCACATGCCGCGCTCCTGAAAAAACTGCGCTGCTTCGTAATCGTCTTCCCGGCGCTGCTCTCCCAACCCGTAAGAAAAGACCAGCGCCGACGCCTCGAGTATCGACAGGAGCACAAAACGCTCGCGACAGATATCGGCGCCGACACCGGCGGCGCAAGAAAGCCATTCCCACCCGTCCCGGTAGCGGGCAAGGAGGGCAAGCGCATCGCGCCGGATCCGGTTGACGTTTTGCGGATTGAGCGAACCTTTGCTGCGGCGGTCTTTGAGCCCGCGCTCGATCAGTTTTTGGGCGATCCCTCTGAGCGAACGCTCTGCCTCTGCCGTGAGACCGTAATACAGATCCAGCAACGCCCGCTGCTTCGGCGTCAATATCAAAAAGCGCTCTTCGGTCAGTTCTTCGCGCGCCAGACCCGCATCCTGGGCAAGGAGCGTCCAGCCGTCCACCGGCACGCCCCGTTTCTCGAACCGCGCCGGGGCCTGCAGCAGGACCGGAACCGCTTCCGAAGCGCCGATAGCCTTACTCAGCAACCGCTTGGCCTGACGCACCATGCCCTGCAGCCCTTTTCTCCCGACAACAGCACAGCCGGCTTTGCCCAATACCGCGGCAATGTCCGCGGCCTTGGCGATACGGTGACGCAGGATCCCGTAGCGGCAGCACAGAACGATGCGCAGATTCAGGGCAAGGGCATTGATCCGCGCATCCGTCAGCTCCCCGACGAGAACCCCCATCTCTGCAGCGAGAACCTCTTTGCCGGCCCTGTTTTGTTTGAGACCAAGCAGCGCCTCGTACTTGGCGCAGGTGATCGAACGCGCCGAGCGGAAACCGAATCCTTCCTCTTTCAATTTTTCCAGAAGCCGCGAAAAATCGGTTATGCGCTCGACGCCGATACCGTAGATATAGGCAACGATGCGCCACTGCTTTTCTTCGAGGGTAAAAAACAGCTCCTGATTGACCTCGTGCGCCGGCCGGTTGAGGTCCGCGGCGAGTGCGGCGATGCCATCAGCCAAAGCCGCTGCAACGCCGGCAGGCGCTGCGGCCGGATGAGGCGGTTCTGGCGATTTTTGCTCAGCGGCAACCGCAGCGAAGACCGGAACGCAAGGTTGCGTCGCTGTCGGCGCAGGCGTTGCTCGAGGAACCGCCGCGAGAGGCGCGGTAACGTCCGGCTCACCTACAGCTGCGGCAGCGGGCAGCGCTCCCGAAAGCGGACTTTGCCGGGGAGCGCCTTCCTGCGGCGTGACGCTGAGGCGTGCGCAGACCTCGGCAAAGAACCGCGTCTGAAGCGACAGGCGCATGCGCACATGACTGCTGTATCCGGATGTTCCCTGCGTCTGAAGCGATACGACAAAGGCGCGCACCTGCTGGATATCCTGCGAAGCAAGACCGCGCAGCGTCGGGTCAAATCCCGAAAGAGCCAGGCAGAATTCCGCATGGCTGTTGAGGACCTGCATCCAAAGATCCGGATACGTCGCTGCCGCCTTCTGCGCGCGCGCCCAAACGCCGCAGGCCTCCTCAATGACGGGACGAGCAGCAACCGGATCCCCGGTCTCCAGCCCCCGGCGCTTCAGGCCGTGCAGATGCTGCAGGAGCGTATCGACTATACCTTGGGCGTCGCGGTGTTTCTCGTGCGCGACAAACTCTTCGCCGAGTACCGCATGATCCTTGGCTGCCTTGTCATAGAGGCTCCCTGCCCATTCGTGGCGCAGCTCAGACGGATGCTCGTCGGCAATTTTAAGATATTCCCCCGCCTCCGCATAGTCGCGCTGGGCCTCGGCAAAGCGCCCGGCGCCGAAGACGAGCGTCTCCAGATACATCTGCGCCCGGCGGTGGAGAACGCTGGCGGCAAGGAGGCTGCCGCGGACCACATTGCATTCGGGGATCCGGCCGGTAGCCTTTATCGTCGTGCGGGTCACTCCTTCGGCCATGCCCAGCGCCGCCTCGACGCGGTTAAAGGCATGCTCGAGGCTGTAACGGGCCTGGGTGTGGCGTCCCTGGAATTCAAGATCCAGCGCCTCTTCTTTCATCTGCTCGGCACGGTTCAGGAGGTGCTCGAACTTTTCGCTGTTGAACCAGTACGGAAGATACAGGCAGTGTTTGCCGCGCTCATCCGGGCGCGAGACGGTCCCGAAGAACCCGGGGAGGAAAAACGGCAAGAGCATCGCCGCGACCCGGCTTGCTCCCGAGCCCCTAACGCCGCTCTCAGCCAGGGCCGATACCCGAAAGACCGAAACAACCGGAAAGTGGTAGGACTCAACCGCCCCGCGGAACGCCGGCGTCAAAGACAGGTCCGAACGCTCCTGAATAGCGGCGCGCACTTCCTGCGGCTCTCCTTCATACTCATCGAACACCACCCGGCCTCCCTGCGGGTTGACCACGCGCAGCACTTCGGTAAAGATCGACCGGACCTCTCCCGGCAGAAACGACGTCGTCGCCAGGCCCAGGAGGAACACTTCGTCGACGCATCCGTCGGGCAAAAGGATCCCCTGGTGCGAACCGCGCGCGTCGGCGATGATAAGGCGGAAATTGGGCAATTCTTCTTTTCGGGCGCGCCCCTCGGCCAGGAGATCGAGGGCTTCGCGGAAATTGAAAGGATTGGCGTCGAGCGCGAAGATTTTCGCGCCGGGGTATCGGCGGGCAAAATGCATCGCTTCTTTACCGGCGCCGCAGAGCGCATGGAGCACCACACCGCCCTGGGCATACCCGACCTTTTCCTCAAAATCCCTTCCCGCCTTGATGACAAAGTCTCCGGCTGATTCGTACCAGAACCATCCCGGGTCAAGCGGAAGGCTTTCGAGCGTTTCGCGGTTGCTCCAGTCCTGGCCGAGGCTGCGGTTGAGGAGCTCCGGATGAGAACTAAAGTACGTCTGTTTGAGGTAACGCTCCGGCACATCCATGACCAGGAGAAGATTGAAGACGAGCATAAGCGAAAGCATATCCGCTTCGCGCGGCGCCCTGCAAACCAGATATGCCAGATCCGCGAGGCCATCGAGCTGACCGCAGGTAAACGGCCCGTAGCTGAGGATGAGGTCGAGTCTTCGCCGGTAATCTCTCCCCGCTTCGGGAAACTCCTGCGCGAGGAACCGGACAAACTGCGCAAGCTTCTCCCGTGCGACGGAATCGGCAATCTCCTCTAACGAGCGCGGATACTCCCGCGCCGGATCGACTTTCTCTTTCGTGACCCGGGCGGCGAGCGCCTGGGCTTTCTCCTCGGGAAAAACCGCCGGAGCGGTAACCACCGCTGCGGCAACCGGCAGCGGCTTGGATGCGGGCTTCGAAAGCACCAGGCGCACCGGGGTTTTGAGTTTCAGCGCGCATTCCTGGTGAGCGGCCGAAGGGCCTGCCGCAACTGACGCGAGGAAACCGGGGATCGCCCCCACCGCCAAGAACCAGACGAGCAACGATTTGGCTTTACCGGAAAACCCGGTAACCGGCGTACCGTTGGAACCCCAATACGCCGCAAGAATGATCCCCGCGGTCCACAAGGGCCACAGCGGCGAGGAAAAAACGGCGCTTCCGGTCATCGCCTTTTCGATGAAAACGGCGATCATCGGGCCGGATGCCATTCCCAAAGCGGCCATCGAATAGTGGTAGCCCGGACGGGAGCGTGCCGACCACAACAACAGCCACATCGCGACGAACATCCCCGCGGCGAGAAAAACCGGCAGGTAGACGCGCAGAAGCTGCTGCGAGAAGAGCGGCGCCACGCCGGCAAAGGTGAAGAACGGCTGGCCGCTGAGGATGTTCGCCGCGGCCAGGAGAGGAAGGCTGAAGAGATAATTCGACCCCACCATCACCGCCGGCAGCCGCTGCATCAATCCCGCCGCCTGCTCGGGCGAATATCCGCTCCCTTTACGCTCCCGCGCCCGCTCGAGGGCGGTAAAGACCTTTGCCCCGAAGATGCCCGGGATCCCCATCGCAAAACCGGTCAAAATACCTTTGACGATCCACTCCCCTCCGATGCGGGAAAACAAAAACGGGGAAGCCGCATACTCTGCCCCGATCATCAGGCCGACGCAGAGCGCGATGCCGGCGAGGCTCTGCACCTTGCGCGCGCTGAAGGCTTCGCCCAGGCACAGCCGCGAGAGGGCCACCGCGGTCAGGACATTGAGCTGGCCCAGGACCATGACCATCGCCGTCGACATGTGCGGAAGCACGGCGTAGATAAAAAGCGAAACAACGGCGCTGCCGAGAGAGGCATAGAAAAGCAGCATTTTGTGCCGCGGCAACAGCCGCGCCCAAGCCCCCCAGGCCTGCTTATAGCCGCCGCAGATAAAAATGAACACCCCCGCCATCCAGACCAGGTCAAGCGAATAGACCAGAAAGGTCGACTGGGCCGCGGTGGTGAACCCGGCAACGCCTTTCATGATCACCGTGCCGAAGGCGCACAAAAACGCAGCGGCCAGGACCATACCGGCAGGACGCAGGCGTCTTTGCGAACGGCCGGCAAGGAGCGTTATACGGGAGGCGCCTGCGTATTGGGTTTCGGATGACTGAACCGGCTGGCGCGGCAGGAGCGGAACCGCCACGGTAACGTGGTACTCTCCTTTGCCCTCTGCCCCGAAATTGTAATCGGTGCCGCCGGCGCGGATAAAGACATGGAACGGCATGCCCTCTGAAACAAAGGGGTAGTACTGTATGACCACAGAGACGGCAGCGTTTTCTGCCGCTTCCCCGGCAGTAAGCGTATTCGCCCTGCTGCAGCCCGGCTCAAAGGCACGCATCATTTCCCGGAAGACTTTCCAGAGCAGCCGCTGCGTCGGGAACGCGCAGCCGAAGCGCCGGGCAAGAAAACTGGCAATATCCACGCAATTGTCGCCGTTTTGCACGTGCTCGCCCGAGCGGATTTTCTTGAGCAGCCCCCGGGATAACAACAGCTCCAGGACCGCATCCCATTCGGGAACGGCCTGTGCGGCCAGCAAAAATGATCGCGCTCCCGCCATTCTCCTGCCGGCAGGCACCCGGGCGCCTCCCCCCTTTCCCGGCGCGAGGGCCTGCGCGGCATCGAGTTTCCCGCCGCCGGCCATTGCCCTGCGGACCAGGCGCAGACACCCGGCGCTCTGCAGCTTTTCGATCTCAACGAGCACCTCTTCTGCGCGGGCCAGCATTTCAGCGACCTGCGCGTATGCGTACCCGAGTACCGAGAGATTCTCGATAACGACGATCCCCCCGGCCAAGGAGTTGGCCAGGACCGCACAGAGCGCAAAACGCGGATCGCTGCGGCCGACATGCAGGAACAGGCCCTTGGCCTGTTCGTTGAGCCCCGCAACCTTGCCCCATTGCTTCTCCCGCGCGTATCGGCTCATCGACGATGCCAGACGGCGCCAGCGGGATTTAAAATCATCGAAATACGCCGAGAGCGCCTCTTCTTTGGATAAACCCCGCGCTTCCTGTTTCAGCGCCCGCTCACGGAAATCCGCCGAGCGCCGGCCGCTGAGCACCGCGGCATCACCCAGGTAAGAACCCATCAGGCGCAGGGCGATCCGTTGGGCGGTTACGCTCTCGGCGAAAGCGGTCATCTCAACCGTATCCCCGTGATGGACGAAAAGCTGCGCCAGCTCCATGACATTATGCATGCGCGCTTCATCTGCAGAGGCAGCGCTCGTCCCTCGATCCGCCCGCCGGCAGCACAGCGCGACCCGAAGCTGAGCGCCGATGAAGCGGGCAAAAGCCGCCACCCTGCGGCACGGCCGGATATGCAGGCCCTCTTCGGTAGCAAATCCTTCGGGCAGACGGGGATTGTTGACTTGAACCCGCGCCGTCAGAGACGCCTCTTCTTTGGGGATACGCTTTTTCGCCATTGCCGGCACCGGCTCCCGTCCCCACAACCAACGCCAGTTGTACTGACGATGCAACAGGACCCGCTGCGCATACGGAAGGCTTGCCGGGCAATCACGCAGGAACTGCGCAATGCGGGGATGGTTATCGTGGAGCCGCAAAAAGGTCTCATCATCCAGCCGGTCCCGTCCGCGGTAACCGGGACTGCGACGGCGTTCTTCGTTATACGGGGCAAACCAAAGAGGAATAGCCAGCGCGACGGCAAGGCAGACCAAACCGAAAATAAGCAGCACAAACGACCCGAACGGCGATTCCCCGGCAAAATAAAGCCCCGCGCCTGCGCCGCTGGCCATGGCTGCAAGGCGGGCGGTTATGCCGTAGGCAAGCCGGTACCCCGGCAGCATGGCGCCGGCGCCTCTGCCGACGAGCAAATGGGGAGATACCTTTTCGAGCCATTTATTGGCAATGCCGGCGACCTGAGGATAGATGCGTTCGGCCACAACCTTCAGGTAAGGGATAAGCCAGTCAAAATCCTCATCGGCAAGACCGCGCCCTTCCCTGATCTTTTGCACAAACCCCCCGACGATCGAAATACCGTTGTAGCTGCGGTTGGCCTCCTGCTGCAAAAAGTACAGCCAGACCTCATGGACCGCAGCCCCGTCGAGATCGCCGAGGCGAAAATCATCCACATACACCAAATGGTCCCGGGCAAAATCAGCGAATTCCTCGATGCAGAGGGCGCGGGGGTCGTCCAGATGCTTCAGGATGCGCGTCGAAGAGGCGAGCGAAAGGCCGGCCTGCGTGCGATCGGCGGGGCGAGCCTGCGTCCGGGCCCAGCGCAGGTATTCCGCCTTATGCAGGACCTCGAAGAATTCGCCGGCAAAATTATGCAAAAACGCCTGACGCGCCAGGTCCCCGCGGGAACACTCCTTAAGAGGCTCTCCCATCACCTCCTCGGAAAAATAGACGAGCAGTAACCCGCTGGCCTCGCGATAGAGAACGCTCAAGAGATGGTCATACACCTGCCATGACCTGCTCCAGCGCAGGAGCTGGTGTTCCTGATAGAGGCTCTCGACATTGATCCCGACGATCGTGCGGTTAGCGCGGTCACGCCGCTTGTGCATGAAGGTCATCGGATCGCTCTTGCGGGTCACCGCCTCAAGGTGTGCGCGGTCCTGGATATATTTAAGGTAAAAATCGAGCCGTTTCATCTGGGGAAAGCCGCTCGGCCGCAGGCTCTCGATTGCCAGGCCGATGATCTGGACCGCGCTCTCCAGGGTCGCGGATGATTCAAAGGTCCACAGGTCCGGCTGCTGCTTTGGAGGCGACTGCGCCGCCATCGCCAGACCGCCCTCGTGCGAATAGAACCAGCGCACGTTGTGCCAGTAATGCGCAACGACCGCTTCTTCAAGTGTCATGCCCGTCAAGCAGGGGTCAGTCCTCAGCGCGAACTGGTACACCGATTTGTATTCCGGGCTGTCTGGGTGGTAAGCATGCAGCCCGGCGAACCAACGGCTGCGCGCACATAAATCAACGCCGCTCTCCCCTGATTTTTCCCGGCGCAGCAATTCTTCTTCTTTTGCTTTGATCAAAATGATCCTCTTGGCTATGCGTATCGGCAGCCAGAACCCGACGATAGCCGCAACCGCTGCCGCCAGCCAGCCGAACAAAGCGCCAAGGAGGAAAGCGGCTATCCCGCAGGCAACCCACACCCACTTCTGCGACAGGAACTCGACCTTCCGGCGGGCCGCGCCCGGAAGCATTGCAGCCGAAAGGCAGCCGGACGGCCTGCCGACTCCTGCCGGAGCATACCCTGCCGGATGCGACCGCTCAACCATAACTCCGCCGTGTTCGAGCGTGATGAAAACAGTCTGGTCGTGGCGGAAAACCCGATACTCCGCTTTCCCGAAAAGAGGATCGTGCCGCACCAGCATGCCTACCGATTCAAGCACCTTGCGGAACTCGCTGCCGGCGATCAGGCCGTTCCTGACCGATACCGTTTCCGCGAGCTTTGATTTGTAGAAAACCTGCAAACCGGCATCTTCGTACTCATCCGCCATATCGGATAGCAGATCGAAGAGCGCCACTTTCAACGCGTCCCAGTCCTTGGCGCGGATGAAGTTACTCCCCTCTCCCGATTTATCCGCGGCGCTGAAATCGCGCGGATAACGCAGACGCAAGGAAATTGCAAAGAATATGCGGCGCAGCAGAAGAGGAAGGCGTTCGGCGCAGATCAGGAGATTGGAGAAATGACCGGTACGGGCATGACAGGCCAACAGTTCGTGCAGGATGTCCAGCGCAGTGGCTTCGGGGCGCAGATACATATTCCGATGCTCCCGATGATAAAACCAGAAGGCGCGATACACCGACGGCGGTGCGTCGATAAAATGTATCCCTGCCGCCTGCGGGTCAAGCGCATGCCCGGTCACCTGCCGGTACAGTTTTACGGCAAGAGCGACGCGCGCGTCGTTCTGTGCAGTCACCTCCCGCAGGAGCTGTTTTTGCTGAATCTGCAGGCGCAGGTGTTCGCTCCAGGCCTGGTTGAAGGTAATGCCCTGCGCGGGGAAAGTGCTTTCCTGCCCATCACAAAAAATAAGCCTGCGGGCGCCCAGGTTAAGCTGGCGCACGCGCTTCGGACGCTGGACGTCGTCAACGAGCCGCACGGATATATTCCCCAAGCCCGCAACCGCCCTTAAGAGCGCGACGATCCCCTCGCCGGTACTCTTGGCGCACAGCGGCACCCGGCCGGGGCCGGCGGCAAGATACATACGGGTGCGCACGCCGGTAGAATGTAAAACAAGCGGGATATCCGGGAAGGCCGGCGCGAACTCTTCCGCGAACTCCTGCCCGGTCATCACCGGCATTTGACAGTCGCTCAACACGCCGCAGGGACGCACCCCTTCCCGGTGGATCGCATCCAGGGCCTCCCGGCCGTTGCCCGCGATCAGCACCTCGAAGACGAACTCGCGCAGAAGCCGCTGGTAGAACGCCTGCAGGTCCGCATTGTCTTCCAGCAACAGGATAACGCTGGTCTCCAGGAGCTCTTTTTGTGGCAGGGTCAGGCAACTCAATCCCTTGCGCACGAGCGAACGCACCAGCGCTCTGCCGGTGACATCCGCAACAGCTTCGTCGGCCTGCGCAGCGCCCAACAGCCCGGCTCCGGAGTAAACGGCAAAAAGCGTCTCCACGCTCGGCGCCCGGTTATGAAATTCTCCGGCGAGCATGAACAACACGTCGGCGAATTTTCCGCCGGAGAACTCCTTTTCGATCCGCTCCCAGGTCCACACCCTCCCCTCATCCCGGTTCTGGTACATTCCTGCACCCCGGCGAAAGAGCTCCCATTCGTTTACTTCAAAGAGCTCATGCGAGACAACGAGGGCGCGCTCGGTGGCCTCAAACGGATACTCGCGGTCGACATAGACCACCGGACCGACCGGCAGCGTCTTTCCTTTAAGCTGCAATCCGACATGATTGAAGAGATCGATATACCCGAACTGCCCGAACGCCAGATACAGCCCGTCGACCGCAACGACCGGCACCGAAAGATCCCCTGCCTTTTGGATTACAACCGGCCGTTTCTCTTGGCTCTCGGCCAGCTTCAGGCGGATGAAAAGCTCAACCTCCCAGCCGGCGACGATCGAGTCAGCCGGCTTTGCCGCGAGGTGAATGCTCTCTGTATCCTGCCGACGGCCCTCAACGGATCTGGCCCGCTCAAGCCTGGCCAGGTTGAAGATGATCGGCGCAGCATACAGCGCGGCTTTGCAGAAGGCAGAGAGCAACAGAAACACGGCGGTCAAACCGGCGATAGATTCGGCGAGCGCAAGAGGAAGGATCCCGCAATGATATCCGAACGTAACGCAGACCGCGATCAGCAGGATATCCAGGGCGGCATAGAAGAGCGTGGCGAACGAAAAAATGAGCACCGCCAGCAGAATGCGGTTGATGACATGGTAGGCGCGGGAATGGAGGAACCGCTCTCTCCTGTTCAGGCCGCTACGCATATCATGGAGCGCACACAACTGCGGAAGATCGTACCAGGAACTTTCAGTCGCAATGCCATTGGCGCCCCGGAGATGCCGGTCAGAGGACACCGCGCTCTCCCCGAACCTGCCGCTCGCGCGCCTGCGCGCATCCTGCGAACACATGTAAGTCAGGAACATATCTTTCTTATCGGCAAACGCCATGACGCTCTCGACATCATCCTCGCACATCACCCCGTCGCTGGCTTCCCAGGAATCCCAATTTCCATGCCCCATGACCGCGATATTCCTGATATCCGGATCAAGCAATGCCGCTTTCAGATCGCGCACCGTGGCGTCGGTGTGGACCCGAAGTTGATACCCTTTGAACCACCAATACGGCCGCAGGACAAACAGGATCGCCACCAGGTCGTGCAGCTGGAAATAAGGGTCTTTGCTGCTTAAGAAAAATACGATCTCCTGACCGCGCTCCCAGGGCCCGGTCTTGAGCGCCAACCTGCTGCATGCGCAAAGCATCCCTTTGCCGAACCGGGGGATCAGATAGGCGCCGACGGCAAACGTGGCGATCAAATACAGGATCCCCTCGCCCGACCATCCGAACGCGCCGATCAGTCCGGATGCCTGTTGAGCGCCTGAGACGCGCTGGCGGTACTTCCTGAACCAGGGCACGAAATACAGGTACCCCAGCGGAAGCAGTGCGCTCGGAAGCACATATCCGGCTACCAGCCATCCCGGCCCCGTGGCCACGCGCCAGCCATAGACGGCGTTGGCGTCGGTACGTAACGGCGCCGACCACGGCAGCGCAGGCGCCCGGAAACGCTGCAGCTGTTGCTCAGCCAGGCTCGCTTCGACCTCCTGCCCGGCCGGATCCAGATACCCCTTAACCGTTGTATGGACATGCCCGGCCAAACCCGGGAACGCAGAGCGCAACCGCTCAAGGTGCACCGCTTCATGCGCAAGGATCTGTTCCTGGCGCAGCGGATCCTGCACTTCTCCTCCCACCCCAAAAGCGCCCTCCCGCAACTGCAGGCTAAAAGGCCCGGCGATGTTGGCAAAGATACACGCCTCACCGTCGTCTTTACTCGGTACCAGCCGAACGTCCATCGGCTGCGCGATAAGGGTTTGATAGTGCCCTGGAGCGCTCTCGGCGAGCCTGCTCAGCGCTGGCTGCACCTGCGGGGGATAGCACGATGCGTGCGCAGGCGCTCCGGGATACGCCGGCGGATAGCGGGTTTGAAAAGCCAGGAAATGGCCGGCAACGATCGAGGAGAGAATCCACGGCATGAGGGTAAGATAGACGAGCGTCAAACCGCGGGTGAGACGCCGATAGAGCGCCTGCTTCTTCTGCCATGTCAACCAGGCAAACCATCCTGCGATCCCACCCAGGAGAAACGCGAAAATCCCATAATCCGCAAGGCCAAAGAGAACAACGCCCAGGAATCCTCCCAGCCCAAACCAGAGTGTAAAGAGAAAAACACCCTGCAGCAACTGCGGCATCGGCCGCAAAAGACGCTGCGGCTGATGGATCAAGAAAAAAGCAAGCGCTACGAAGACCGGAATCAAAAGGCTCAGCGCAAACATCATCACGCTGCGGTACGAAAGGTCGGCGATCTCCCCGCGCGCGGAGAAAGAAACCGAACCCGAGAGCCACTGCAGCGCGGAATCGAACATATCCGGCGCCGGCGCGACGGCATTGGTAAGGGAATGAGCCGTTTGCGCAAGCCCGGAGGGCGTATTCGCCGTTTTTTCCGGCAGCATGATCGCCCGGGCAAAAGGGGCAATGAGCAGGAAGCAGGCGCAGACGAGGGCAGCAAGGGATCCTCCACCGAAGATGGCGGCGCATTGCGGCGGCAGCGCACCGGAAGCGGGTGCGTGCTCCTGCGGGGAGAAACGAGCATCCTGCGCGCGCAAGTGCGCGAGCCGGCGCAGAACGTACGCATACACATATTCGAAATAGGCGTCCTCATAGCTGCTGAACTGCCTCAGGAGCTTACGCACTTGTTCTTTCTTGTACGTTTCGCTCATTCCGGACTTGCGGCGGAAGGCCCCGAAATCGGCGACGAACATCACCGTAAGCCCGTCGCAGAGCTTGAAATTCTCCAGATGCCAGTCATTGCCGTTGCTGCTCTCTCCGACAAACCCGCGGTCGAGCAATGCCTTGGCGATAAGCGCCACCTGCACGAAGATCCGGTCAAGGGCGCCCCTGTATTCGGAGGCCGTATCATAACCGTTCAGCAACGCACTGTACGCCGCCGCTGCCTGCAGCTGGTGCTCCTTGATCCGGGTGAGCCGCTTGCCGTCGCAATATTCATAGATCACCAGGCGCAGGGGGTTATCCGCGGAGAAGGTGATCCATCGGTCGTACAGGAAAAACCGTCCGGTAGTGGTCAACAAAGCAACCGGTTTGGGAACGGCATGGCGCAGGACCGGATCTTCCTGGCAGTCTCTGGCAAAGGCATAATGCCACGAGTGTATCAGATCGCGGTCCTTTTCCTGGCCGGGCATCTTGATCTCAAAGAGCAGGCTTTTGGCGTGAGGCTGACGCACCCCCACAACATGCCTGCGGAAGGAATCGGTCGTCGGCACAAGCTCAAAATTTTTATAGCCGAAGACGTCGCCGTTGGAGAGAGCACAGTCAACCGGATTGATCGTCTCGGATGCTTTATAGAAACCGTCGAAATAGCACATGCGTAGCTGTGAAAAAGAGAACAAGAGGCGCTGCAATTCGAGCGGCGAGCGCAACAACCCAAGGAGCGGACTGACCTCCTCCCGCCAACGGGGGTTGACCATTATCTGGATCCTGCCGCAGCGCTGTTTTGAAAAATCCAAGGTTTCGATCGTCTGGAGCATCGCGCGCATCAGCCTGCGGTCGTCGCGCAGGGAGTGGGCCAGGAGGATCGAAATCCCATACGACACCTGTTTGTCACCGTCGAGCAGAAGCTGGAGCAGGTAGTTGACCACGGAGATGCGCACGGCTGCGCGCGGTTTGCGGTAGGGGAATTTCCTCTCTTCGCTTTCGATCAGAAAATACCTGACCACCAGCGCCAGAAGCTCCAGGAAAACCAGGGTCGACTGCGCAAACCCCTCCCTTTTTTCTTTCGGGAGACGGCGCATCATCCTTTCCATCGCGCTCAGCCGGCGGGCATACGCCTTGATCCGCGCCTTGAAATACAGGAATCCGCTCGCGAAATCAGCCGACGCGCCTTCCCCGCAGAGCAGCCACACCAGGAAATCATAGGGGTCGCGCACCGATGCGTCCGCGCACGGGGCCTGATAGAATCTTTCCAGTTCCCGGTTGCCCGAAACCGGCAGGTCGAACAAAACGGGGGTATTGAAACGCCGC
>CAZOGI010000005.1:0-47411 GCA_964579435.1 uncultured Planctomycetales bacterium | reverse complement strand
CGCGCCGTCTCCTGAACCGCCTGGGCATGGGCCTCAGCCGGCCTCATCCCTGCGGCAACCAGCTCCAGCTCCCGGAATTCATGGAAAGCGACCATGGGGCGAAAAACGTACGCATGTCTCGTGCGCGGCTCCAGGCTTTCCAGATAATCAGAAATCGTCCCGCTCGAGGAGAAATACACCTTCAGCGCCCCATCCTCGATGCACGACCATACCCAGCGCGCCGGGGCGCCGAGCAAGGGAGTAGTGAGGACATAGAAGCGCGTCGAAACCGGGACCTCCCTCAGGGAATCCGCGGGCAATCCGGCAAACTCCTTGACCACCTCAGGATGACTGCGGATGAACTTACGGATGCGCAGGTTATCTTCAATGGTGAGGTTACCGAACCATCCGGCCATGGACAAATCGGCGGCAGCGGGCGTTTCGCGCAGCGGCCCCTGCATTTCCCGGATCACCGAAGCATACTTCGGAGCACCGGTGCGCTGGAGATGATGGCAATCGACCAGGTCCTGGAAAAACTGCGGCTTGTGACGCGCGGGGTATTTGAGCTCCAGAACCGCGCTTTTGCCTTTCTCCCTCCAGATACGCAGCGCAGGACCGGGAAAAGCGATCCGCAGCCCGCGGAACTGCCCGTGCGCAGGATACCCGGTGACTTCCCGGTCAAAAGTCAGGCGCGCCACAAAATTCTCTCCCCCGTCTTCGTACTGGTGGTAATACGCCGTGCGGCGGTAAATGACATACGCCTGGGGAATGGCGTGCAGCTGGCGCATCCTGCGGCAGAATTCCTCCAGCGCCTCAAGCTCTTCCTGCCAATCCCCGGCATCGGGATTGAAAAGATCCTGGCGCTGCGGGAGAAATCCGGACAAAAGACGCTCGACCGCGTCTTTGCGCACGACCGCACGGTCCTTGGAGACATAGACGGGACGGCGGCGGTTCTTGATCTCGAAAAATGCCGGGGAATCCGGGTCCTCGTCATAATAGCGCACGCGCAGCTTGTAAAAATGCGGCTCTTCGCTGTTGACCATTTCGAAGAGGTCGCGCTGCGGAGAATCCAGGTACAGGCTGCAAACGTAATAGTCCCTGCCCTGGCCGTTGGGTTTGTGTTTATCCAGTTTCCACCCCTGCTCCCGCACCGTCTCTTCGATCCGGTTGGCCTGCTCTTCACAGAGGAAATACTTCTCTTCTTTACGGCCGACCATCGGGGATTCTGCGGTCGAGCCGGCAGTGTGGACGCCGTTTCGCAGCTCATTCTCGGCGTGCGTAAGCAGCGGGTTGCGCAGTGCAGAAAGCTCATGCAAAAGGCCGCGTTCGCAAAATACAGCGGGCAGGATAATGGCACCGTCGTGGTTGGCAAAGCCGATCCATTTCCAGAGAAGACGATTGAAGCGTCCCGGCGGCGCGCGGACGAAACGGACCCCGTGCGCCTGCAGCCGCTTTCCTGCTTCTGCATCCTGCGGCCAGGCAGAGAACGATACCCCGCTCATCAACTCCGAGACGCGCACCGCCAATCCGATAGCCCAGCGCGGCAGGCCGCGCGAGGAGGCGTCCCGCGGCCGCACGGCTGCAACAGGCGGCACGGACGCAGGCGCAGCCCCGAGCGGTTTTGCCCAGACGCCCAGCTGATACTCACTTCCTTTGGCCCCAAGCAACGTCATCTCCTGCGCGGCGTAATCAGGGCCGGGCCGGCCATAGAATTTCTCCAGGATCTCGTCGCTGACACTGATAAAACTCATGCCCCGCAACCGTTTTGCTCCGGCATCGGAAAGCAGGGCGATAAGCGGTATCCCCAACGCGCCTAATGCCTCCTCAAGCAGGGCAAACGCCGCTCCGTACCAGCTGTAACGCGAGCCTTCCGGCCGAAGATGCGCACCGCGGCGCGGATCATAGCGGTTCTTCAGGGGCCGGTCCAGGAATCGCCACCCGTCGCCGGTCTGCACGACGCTTACCAGGAACACCAATGTCCTCTCCGGCGTCAGACAGAAGCCTCCTGAGAGTTGCCCGAAAGAACCTTCAAGCGATATCATCCCCAGCGAACGGCTGTCCAGCATTTCAAGATCGGGAAAGTCCTCTGCTTCCTGGGAAGTTGGGAAAACGTGGATTTTGATCGATGCGGGCAAGAGCTCCCATGAAGGCGGCGCGCGCCAGGCGATCCCGTTATGAAGGACTGTCGCATCAAAGCGGATACGCCTCGGCTGCCTGCCATCATTGCCTTGAACAGGATCCTTCCAAGAAGCCTCTTTGCCGGCCAGCATCCCGATAAGCCGTTCGCTCAAACGATGTACGTCAGGGACCGACTCCTCCTGCCGGGCCTTGACCCCTGCCATGGCCATGACCGTCGCCGGCTCCAGACAGCCGCACAGCAGCCACGAAAAAGCGGCAAGACAGAACAAAAACAAAATCCCCCGCTTCATCGCGCTCGTCCAACGGCTTGCCGTACGTGCGGCACCGGCGTATTGGTGCGGGCCGGATGCGGCCAGGACTTCCTGCGCCAGGGCGATCGATCTTGCCGTATCCTCCTCCCGGCACAGGAAATTTACCATTTCAAAACGAAGGATTTCATTCAGGGCGATATGATCGAGGAGCGCGGAAGGGATGACGATCTTTTCGTCGATAACGCAGGACACCAGAAAGCGCTGCGCCGAATCCATCCACAGAACCGGCGGCGCCCGCACCGCCGGTTCGATGTCCGGGATAAAGACGTAAAGCCGCTCGTCTTCCAGGAGATTGAATGCCATGGCATCGGCGACGCGGCGTTGCAGCGCTTGCGGCAGATGGCCGAAGCGCACGAGCTGACCCGCGGCAAGCACGCTGCGCGTGCGCCGCTGCGCCCTCCGGCTCATCCGGCTCCCCTCATGCACCCCGACCCCGCAGGCAAGAGCTGCCGGGCCCGAAGGCGTTTGCGCAGGATCAATCTCCCCGGGAGCCTCCGGCCGATCTGACGGTCTCGAGGAACCTCCCCGCAAGAACGATGTATGCTCATGCTGCGCCGGACAAATAACCACTCTCCAGAGACCGTCAGTTTTTTCAAGACGCCACTCCTGATCGGTAATGCTGTGGTTCGGACGTTTCAGGCTCACCGTCGGACATTCCGGCGATTCTATTTCGATAAAACGATAGGATCCGGAGTGCCTTTTGGCGCGTATCCGCGGCTCTTTTGAATACAGCAACTCCACTTTCAGAAGAGAATCAACCCACGGGAGCAGAGAACGGGTATCTGAACGAAAAACCGGCCGGATATTCATATGCGCAATTCCCACCGGGGTAATCAGCATCCGGGACTTGGCACCATCAAGAGAAAGTCCCCGCTCCGCCTTACGCAGAGAACCGACGTTAAACTCAAGATAATGATCGTAATCCTTGCCGAAAAGCGGCAGCAGGAATCCCGATACCACTGAGAACAATGAAGCCAGAATCACGAGCGGCACTACCGCGCTATACCAACCCAACGCCAATATGCCGAAGCCGATAGCGATAGCCGCTACACTGATACGGCTTTCAAACTCCCGGCCGAATGCGATTATGTAATCATAGGCCCGGGCAAACCCGGCTTTGGTCGCCCGTTCGCTCGTCAGGAGCGCGCCGGTTGCGGTCTCATCCCAGTACTGTTCAAGCGACTCCTCAAAGACGCTATCCAGGAACCACCAGCCTAAGAATATCGCAAGGTACGTAAAACCGGAGAAACGGAATAAGAGCTCAACGCCAAAGGCGCCGGCAAGCATACTGCCGGGAATGAGCATAAAGAACAAAATACGTAACACCACCCGCGCCCAGGCCGCCTTCTTGAAAAAGCTCAGCAGGATCCGCACCGCCTCGTGATTCTGGGTCAAACCGCGCCAGTCAGGCTCTCCTATTGCCGTACGCAGGTCCATGCGTATTTTGACAATGTGCACAACGTAATTGGCTATCTTGGGAACGACTTTTATATTGATGATTATCAGAGGCAGAATATAGGTAAGGAATTCGTATATATTCAACAGGTTCTCTTTGAGGGCGTAATTAACGATCAACAGATACACCAATCCGGTAATGAGCTCGCTGAAATAGTGCTCGATCCACCAGGCGATCTCTCCTACCCCGAAAGTGCGGTCGAAACGCATTGCCGAAAAGTACATACTGCGTCTGCGCACAAAACCGAACGATTCTTTGTCATATACGGCATAGGTCTGTGTATCGCGGAAGGAGAAACCGCGCTGCCCCAGCAGGGCGCGCTGCCGCGTCTCAAGCTGCGTGCGCTCATAGGGCGGCAGGATACGCCCCATAGTCTCGGCGTGGATATCCCCTGCGTTGAAAATGATACGCGCAGGGTCACGCTTCAATATCTGGTCCATGATGAAGCTGCGCGACAAAAACGGCTGCTCCTGTTTGCCCCGGATCAAAAGGTAGAACAGCAGTGAAGACGAACGGCTACGCATTGCTTCTTGGATGGCGCTGCGCAGGTCTTCGGCTGTCTGACGGCGCACGGAGACCTGTATGACCTTTGAGTGACCATTAAAAGAGCCGGCACGCGCGCAAAGGCGCAATTCGGCGATATCGCACGCCTCGGAAGACTGATTGATCTGCCTGACTATCTGTTCGACGTCTACAGGAGAATCGGTTTTGGGCAGGCACAGGTAATCGCGATAGAAACGCAGCGGTTTCGTCCCGGCGGTGCTTTCAATGATCGCCGCCCTTGAAGCATTCCCGTCGGTAAGCGACGCGCGGGAATCTTTCAGTCCGCAAGCGATATGACGCATGAGGTTGACGCTCAAGAGTATCCCGATACCAAAGATCGCCCAAGCGATAACGCTCTCAAGAAAAGGATATCCTCCAAAGGAGACGCCCAGATCGGTGAAAATACCGCTAGCGGCAGGCGGAGCGCGCGGCGGCGCAGACTGAATCTGCGCCGGTTGAGGAACATGCCCCTGAGCAGCGACTTTTTGATGTTCCCCGGAAGGCTCGGGTGCGAAGACCTTTGTCGGGGACAGAAATACTTTCAGCATCGATAGTACTTCGGCAGGGTCAGTGTATTTTTGGCCCATCGCCAAAACATTAATCCTGTGGACGCTGCTCACCTGCTCTACCTGCTGCGGTGTCTGACAGAGCGCCGCGCTGACCCCCGCGCATTTATTTGCGGCGATCGAGATGCCGATACCGGTGGTGCAGACCACGATCCCGTGCGAACAACGTCCTTGGTGTATTTCCTCGCAGACGGCGCGCGCGTAGTCGGGATAATCGCACGACTCTTTGTCGAATGTACCCGTATCGATAGCAGAGACACCCGCCAGCTTCAGCTCGGAGAGAACCTTTTTTTTCAAATCCAACCCGCCATGATCAGAGCCGACCGCTACCGACGCAGCTGCCACCCGATACGGCCCATCCTGGAGACGGACGCTGCGGGCCTCAACAAACTCCCGGTCAAGTGCGGAAATCTTATCCACGCGACGCGCATGCCTGCCTCCTTCAAAAGGAGTCCTCCTCCAGGCTTCGAAGACCGCAGCGGCGAGCGAACGGTCAAGCTCCCCCGGAATAATCAGGAGATTTGCATCGTTGTGCTTACGGCTGAACTCGCGGGCATCGGCAGTAGAACACAGCGCCGCGCGTACGTTCGGGAAACGGTTCGCGCAGATGCTTGCGGCGATCGCCAGAACCGGCGAAGAAACAACAAGAGCCGCATTCGGATAGTACCCGCTTGAAACATGTCCGGCGATCTCGCGTATGCGCTCAATGTCGCTTACGTGAAAAAGAGCGAAATCCCGTTCTGCTTGAGTCTCGCGCTTGAACTGCAGCCAGGAAAGAAGAAAATAGAAGAAGGGCGCCAGCAGTAAAACAAGTATCTGCTCGCGGATAAAAACGGTCAGTCCCGAAGCAGGTATTCCTTTATCGACACAGACGCTCCAGAAAAACGCCAACACGCCCAAGCCGACGGTATAGCCGGTATTCTCAAAGAGTTGCCGACCGATCCCTTTATCCCCGAACTGTCGCCACGGATCGCTGACCACGCGCAGGAACGTTACTCCTATGAAAACGGTAAGGGCAACCGTCAAATATACACTCAATGCCGGCGCGAAGAGTCCCGGCGCAACACAACGTCCGGACACCGGCCGCTCAAAGACGGCGATCCGCCTCCCTGCCTGCCAGTGCTCGATGGTTGAGTTGCGCAAAAGCGGGACGATCGGCACGGGCTCGCCGGAAATATCCTCTTTCCCGTACTGGTAAAGGACGATGACATCCGACGGCAAGGCGGTGCGTGCATCCAGAATAACCAGTCGTCCGTCACGGACGACCGGCTTGAGGGTATTGGGGAGACTGTGGTAAGGGCGGCCGTATCGTTCTTCAACGGAGCCGTTAAAGACATTCACCGTTCCGATCTCGTTCTCGAGCGCGGGCATCAGGAAATTAAAATCGGCATGGTATACCATGTATGCGGTATTCATCGGATCGACCGGATGCTCGATATGCGCCTGCCCCAGAAGCCGGCGGGCAAGATGGGAGACCGCCGGACTCATGATCTGGCAGATGCAGATCGGCTCTTTTGAGGAGAGGGCCAGCCGCGCCAACCAATTCAGGATCGTCAAACCGACGCCTCCGTTACGGGCACCGATAAAGATGCGGAAGAGCGAATGCGCAAGAAGACGGTGGTCAAAATAGCTGTCGTGGTTTTCTCCGATATCGATGCGATACCGGCGCAGGCCGACTGTGATCGGGGGGAAAACCACCAGGATATCCGGCATGCCGGTCTTGAGATTGCGCAGCCGCACTCCCTGCACCGCATCCGTATCGGCAATATATGAATACCGCTCCCATTCGTTACCTTTGTTGTCGACGATCGACTGGAGCCGTCCCGTCTCGTCAAAGACTTCAAGCATCCCCGGCGCCTGGCGACTGATCTCAAAGGAGTCGGCTTCGGCGCCGACGACACCGAACAAACCTGCGCCCGCAGCAGGCGTACCGAAAGAGCACATACCGATCAAGGAAAGCAGGGCTGCGATCACCAGACAGCACACAACAGGCATCATGCCGCCGAAGACCGCCATGCAGGAAGGAAATTTCCCCTGTGCAGGAACACCCTTGAGGAACGCCAACAAGCGCAGGGTATCGAGAACATCGCGCGTCCAGACCAGAACATGCTTTGGCCCGTGGCAACGAACGGAGTAGGTCAGTCCGCTGGAGCAGTCGAACCAGTCAAACGCCGCCTGCTTGGCGAGTGCGCGCAGGTACCCTTTGCGTATCCGGGGAAACGATGCCCCGGCAATCGCGGTAACGGGCAGGAGAAAAAGGGCGCGCTTGCCGATCCGGTTCAGATCATCGATCAGATCCTGCACGGTTTGAAAATGGCATAGACCTGCGGTCCCCCCGGTGGGGATAAGAATGGAACTGCCGGCAGCCGATATCTCTTCGAATGCCCGCTGCGGGACTTGACCGGCAAGCGAATAATACCCGCCGGGAAAAGGCGACTCCTGACTTTCGGCATAAAGCGGCAGGCGATGATCGATAAGGGAACTATCATAGAGCTGCCGGATCTGGCCGACATAACCTTCCAAACATATCTCTTTTATAACCGGTTCATCGTGCGGCCAGCCGGCGTGCGTGATAGTGAGACTTGCGCGCGGCGAGGAATTCTCGTCTATAAATCGCGCGGTTGCCTCACCCAATGTTCGGCGAAGATGCCGGAACCTGAAAGAACGACCCGGTTGCTGCAACCAGGAGAACGCCCCTGGCGCCTCATCGACGCTGCCAAAGAGCCCTGTCGGCATGCCCAACAGGGCAGCGGCGGCGGAAAAAACGGGGAAAAACAGGCACGATGCCTCTTTCGGTCCCGGACCCCGGACTTCAGCGCGCAGCGCGGCCGTGAGTTGCCGGACGCGGACATCAAAGAGTCTGCGCCGGAGCGCGGAAAAAGTCGCATCAAGCCGCGCGATGCGCCCCTGCAGCGCCATGATGTTGCCTGGCGAATACCAGCGGCGCAGTTGCGTCCAGAGCAACCGGTTGTAATCCGCGGCATGTTCAACATAGATAGTCCAGGGCCGGGATGCGAAGAACTGACCGGCAGCGGCATCGACAGCAATTTTGCCCTTTTGTGTCTCGATAACGGTATATTCGTGAAGCGGGGCTTCGCCTTCGTGCGGCTCTCCCGAAAAAACGGCGACGGGCAACGCCGTCCACCCGCAGGCACGCAGCGCCGCAATCAGCCGGGCATTGATCTTGAAACACATACTGCTGTCGATCGAAGGCACAACGCGCAATTCCCGGTAGATGGGCTGATTCCCCTGCAGGAGCATCGCCTCGATAGTGACGGCGCGCAACGACCGCAGTATCGTTGCGGCCTCCGGCACCAACCCATTGCAGACCTGCCGCAAAAAGACCAAAGCACCATCCGGGGAACCGGGCGGCGGGAAACGCGCACAGAAAAGCTCGTAGAGCTGCTGCAGAAAACGCTGCTGTTGTTGCCAGAGCCGGTAGACGAAGAAGTCGGCCACAACCTGGGTGAGCGTCGCGGATATCCCGCCAGCCCGGTCAACCTCTTCGCCGATACAGGCAAGGCAGGCCTCAACCCGGCGGAGGCGCTCAGGGCCGCTGCCCCGGCTGCTCATCGCTTCGAGTATCGCGGTTAACTGCCCGAAAGACAGTTCGCATCCGGTCTTGGCGGCAACCGTGTCCCGGAAATGGGAAACAGTACCGGTCAGGGTGGCGTACGGCTGTGACGGTTCCGGGGCGCCCGAAGGCGAAAGAGGAGCGACGGTGCAGAAAAATCCGGACAGGATACAAAAGGCGGCAAAAAGAGGCAACGCGGCAGAAAGCATGATCTCCGGCGGCGCTTGTGGCTGCACGGTCGTCAAAAGCCCAAGGTTCTTTGCACGCGTTCGCTCCCGCGCCTCTGCGGCTCGGCGGGAGAAAAACCGCGCCAAAGGATCCTGCACTGCGCTGCTGTGCTCATCGAGCGCGCGCAACCGCTTCAAGAGCGCGGATTCTTCACCGCGATAATAATCAGCCTGCGGCTCCTCCTGCTGGTTCAAGAGATTCTCATACAGGAGCTCAAAAAGTCTTGTTCCTTTCCCTCGCACAACTTCTGAGCGCGCTTCTTCAAGCGATGCAGGATCACCTTTTACCGCCGCATCAAGGACTTTACGTTGGTGTTCTAGCGGCATATCGTGTATAAGAGAGCGGGTCTCTTCTTCGCCCATTCCGGCGATGAAATCCCCGGCCTTTTGATTGGCCAAAACACTCTCCCTGATGATCGTATTCAGGGTCCTGCGCTCTGCGGCAGAAAGCGATTCCAGGCTCACCCCGCGCATCGAAAAGATCGTACGGCCCGCGACAGACACCTTCTCCATCTCCAGCCAGCTATGGATACGGTAGCAACAATGCGCCGATCCTCCCCACGTGGTCTGGAACGCGCGCGTGCCATTTACTATGCCTATACCTTTAATGGTATTCAGATACTCTCCTACCGTAAGGGCTTTCGGGGATAATTGTTGCGCCATCTCCCCGGCAAGCTTTGCCCCGACGCCGCCGGGAAGTGCCGCACCTATCGAAGCCAGGAACATACCCTTGAGGAAACTGCGGCGCGACGTAACGGTACCCAACATGACCACGACCGTTGCGAGAGCGAGTATCGACGGATCGAACACCAGGGCCGCGGAAGCTTCTGATCGTATCCGCCTTGCCACGACCGCGGCATAACGAAGCGGCATGCCTTCGAGGCTGCCTCCCGGAGTAAAGAGCGCCTCGGCATCCCAGGCGCCGTCCTCAAGACACCACAAGACTTCCTTGTGTTCGCCCGCAAAACCGCCTGCGCCGATCAAAGCCGCAGGCGGTCCTTTCTTTATAACCGAGGAGACCGCCGGAATATCAAAATCAAAACCGGTGTTGATGACCACGACCGCACCGGCGACTTTTTCTCTCGGGACTTTTGAGAACGACCGGTACACGCACGCGTGCACCCCCAGACGTTTCGCGGTGCGGCTTATCTGTCCGTCCCAGGTATCCTGCTCCTCAACGAAGATAACCTCCCGGGCGAATGCCGATGCGCTGAACCCAAGGATACCGTTCCCGGCGCCGAAATCGATGAACACCTTGCCGCGAATGACCTCTTTAAGCCGTTCGATACCGGCGATCGCAAGGGCGGTGGTTGCGCCGGGCGTTCCGGATACGAATGCCTCTTCCATCGGAATGAAGACAACCCCGGCAAAGGCGCGGGAAAGCGCGGCACGGCTCAATCCGGGGAGCGCCGCATCTTTATAGACGATGATCGTACCGACGCGGCGGATGGCGATACCCTCAGGGATATGGTTGCTGCCGCCGAGATTAACCGGTATGCGATCCTCTCCGGCGCTGATATCCTTTTGGGGAATAACACTGAATCCCGGATAGGTGCCGCCGAATAATTGTTCCATCCGCACCAATGCCGCATCCGCACCAGAGTATTCCGGCAAACGTCCTTGCGGATTCGATCTTTTTACCGCGCCGACCAGCGAAACCGCAAAACCTAATAGCGTGGCGATCCCGCCCAACGACGGATCGAATGCCCATGCACACCCCTGTGCTCCCCGGCACGCTGCAACCTTAAGAGCATTACCGGGCAGCTCGATGCGCGCCGTTGTCCGGTACCCGGATTCGCCGGGCGTCTGCAGGGAAACCACGCCCCCCCTGAGGCCGACCAAATACTGCGCCCAGAGCAGGCCTGCCCGCGAACGGCTTTCGCAGCGGTCAGGCCGGCCGGCCTGCGGCACCGCCCGAACCGGGAGGACCAGAGGCACCCCGTCGCCGCACACCGTACGGGTAATGCCGATGCCGTTATCGGAAACGGAAAGGTTCATCCGGGCGTTGCTGCGCGCGACGGTCAAGACGATGAGCCCTGCGCTGCCGCTACGGGCATAGGCGTCGAAGGCGTTTTTCAGTAATTCATCGACGACAAAAAGGAACGGTTGACGCAACAACGCGCGATTCAGCGAGAGCATGTCCTGCGGATAGAACGGATCCCCCGCATACCCGGCTTGCAGGGACATCCACAGGCGGTGCAGGAGATATTCCCGCAGTTCATCGAGCCAGCGAGGCAACTGCGTTGCGGATACGTCCTGCGCCCACTCAAGGCCGAGCCGGCCCATCATGCCGACCCGCTTCAATACCCGCGAATCCCTCCAGGTCGCGGCAACCACATCGTCCTGCCAATCGACAAAACAAGTGACTACCGTGCGCTGGCTCGCATTGTCCCCAACCGTGCCGAGAAGGGCCGGCAAAGAACCAACCGCCAGCACCGACCATACGGCAATCAAACATACCGGGCACAGGAATCGGCGCAGCCAATCGAGCATCTGCACGCGCCTCTTTCCGGCCGTTGCCTGCCTGCGCAGAAGCCGGATCAGCTGCGACGTGGCGACTCGTCCTGAATTCCGGATGAATAACGAATCCCCTCCCCACCGTTCGACCAGACGCGCTTCATGGCACCTGCCCCCATGAAAATGCGCTTCGCCGAGTAGAAAATAGTCGGGCCGCAGGGACATCAGGATGGTGTCTGCCGTATCCTGGTGCAGGCAAACGGCGTAATCGACATCGGCAAGCGACACCAGGAAGGCGCAACGCGCTTCCTGGCTCATGACCGGCCGGTCCCGGCCCTTGCGCGATGCAACCGCCCCATCGGAAAATACGCCGACAACCACTAAGCCGTTTTCCCCTACCGCCTGCCGGGCGGTTGTTATCAAGGAGAGGTGCTCGGCATGGAACAGATCGAAAGCCCCTACCAAATAAGCGATCGGCCGCGAACGTTTTATTGGCTGAACCAGTGCGGCAAACGCAGGATCGACAAAACGCGCCCTTGGGGAATCCCAGAAGATCACGCGCGGGCCAAGCGAACCGCTTAATCCACAGGCGGTGCGCCCGGATACGAGGGCCTGGCGCAAAGAGAGCGAAACGCGCCCCAGTGCCTCATTTGCCTGCGGATCGATCATCGCAGCCGGCAACTCCTTATCCATCCGTTTTCTATCGACGCCGGCCACGACCGTATCGACGCATCCAAGCTGCGCCACGATCCTTGCCCACGGCATCGCCTCTGAATGCGGACCAGCGATCCCGACCGCCAGCCTCTCGGCATGAGCCTTGGCCATCTCCAGAACACGCACGTGCCCGTCGATGCAGGGGGCACAATCATTGCAACAGAAACGAAGCCCCTGATACGATCGCCGGCACTGTTCCTGAAATGGCGCAAAGGTAACGATCTTGCGGTCGCTGGAGGCATGGACGGTTGGACGGATCCCGTAATAGGTCGTCCCCAAAAAGAATGCCGCGGTCATCAGGACGAGCAGGGATGGCTCTGCGATCAGAACACATGATTTTCGGTTCGTATCACCCCGTTGACCCGTCTCTCGGAGTGCCCCCTCCGACGAGACAAAGATATCCAATCCCCGGCCAGAGGAGGCGGCGGTCCGCCAATTCAACTGCAGCGACCGGAAATGCCCTTTCCCGTCAGAGAACCACACGGTAGCAATCTCATTTTTTATCGTGCTGACGATCCCGACGCCCGGGCCGCAGCGGTCTGGCCGCATACGCACCGAATCCGGGAAACGGATGGGAGTCCCCGGAGCCATGAGTCTGCGCGCCGCATCAGGCGGCAGCGTCTCAACGCTCACCCAATACCCGTATTCTCCCGTATCCTCAAGCCGTGCCGGAATACCGGTGAGCCCCGCAGGCAGGCGCAGCGCGCCCGGAAGGAGATGCCGCACGCTGCCGAAGGCGATCATCCCCCACCAGCCGAGGCACTGACTCAAGAACCAAAGAATACCGGGACAGAAGGCAGAAAGCGCCGCCGCGGTCAAGGCAATATAAAAAACCAAGACCGCTGCCCGAAAGACAGCATGGCAGATACGGTTATCCCGCGGAGAAACGTATTCATCGGCAACCGGAGGCCGGTTCAGCAGGAGCTCGAAAAAAACCTCCGTTATCGTGCGATCAACGCTACACCAAAGCTCAAAAAGCCACGCAAAACTCAAGAGCCAGCCTGCGCAACGGACAAAGGAGCGCCCCGCGTTGCCCCGCCGTGCTCCCGCCTCGACAAAAGGCTGCTGCCAAAAATCGGGTGCGCGGCGGGAACATACCGCACGAAGCTCTATCCGGGGATCGACCACGAGCGTCCTGCCTTCCTGAGCGACGGATATGGTCTCCCCGCCGACCTTCCACGTCTCGCTCGCCAATCCCTGCTCGACCTTTACTTCGGTTATCCCGGAAAATGCGGCCAGGCCGATACCCAAAAAGTATACAGCTGCCAGGCCCTCTATCGCTTCGATCGAGCCGCTCCCGGGATTGCAGACGCAGGCGAATATCCGGTCTATCCCGTACTGTTCTTTCAGGCGCATCACTATCTCACGCACCGTTACTCCGCTTGCCTTCAGGCAGACCGTTTGAGCAAGGGTCGAGCCGTGGGCGACCAGAACCGGGCCGCGATACGCCCGGTCAAACGGGCTCCCTTCGAAGATAACCGTAGCCTGCCTGACAAAACTGACCTGACGGGGCTCTGACCGTAACGCCTGTATCGCCCCGGCAGCCGAAGTCTCTTCAATGCGCAGGGCGCGCGCGACGTCGCATTTCCAGATCCCGGTATTGGCTTTCATAAAAGAAAGCGCTGAACCGCTCTCGATAAGCCGTTGCAGATCATCCAGCCATCTTTCATAGGCAGCCAGGAAGCCGGCAATCTTACCGGACATCTGATTTCCTTTGAACATCACGGCGGAGAGCACGTTCTGCGCATTCATGCTCAAGTAACGCGCAAATCCCTTGACTTGCCCAACGGCATCCGCGTCGACCTGAGCCGCTGCAACCATTCTTCCGGCTGCGACCGCAAGAGCGCCCCAATCGTTTTGCGCAAGGAGATCCCGCATCAAAACCATCTGCGCGCGACAGATGTCGATAAAATACCTCCCCTTTCCCTCTGCTGCTGCTGCCGCCGCTTGCTGCGCCGCTTCAGTGTTCTGCTGAACCGTCCCCAGCAGTCCGAAACCTCCTGCTGCGATGGCAAACACAAGCATCACCGCAGTCGAATGGACCGGCAGCTGCCAAACCGTTTGAGCATAAGAGGAAGGCGCCAGACCGTCGCGCCTTCCCAAAAGCAAGACAGGATCAAGAGTTCGTGAAGGGACCAACCCGGCACCGTCTAAAACCGGAGCCTGCGGGTTCAGAAGCGGGACTTTGGGCGAGAATTTGATCGTGTTGCGTTTAATCTCAAGCACCCGTACCGGTAATCTTTCTTGCGCGGGAATCTCCAAGATCCGCCTGAGCTCGCTCAACTCCTTATCGCTCAAGGGAAGGACGGTATTGAGATTTTCACCCGTGAACAATACTTCTTCTGCCGCCCACACATCTCCCAGCGTCAGAACAGACTTCTCCCGCGTCGTCTCTTCAAGAGCCGAAATAAGCAACGAGCGATCGTTCCTTCCCGCAGCGCGGGCAAGCGAATCCTCGGTGATCGCGTAACTGACTATTCCCAGACTCTCAACCCCTATGTCCGCCGAAGCGATCAGAAGCGGATAGGCGCCCGGAGTCACTCCTGCCGAAGCCGCCAGTGCATCAACGGTATTGATCTTCAACTCACCGGAGAAACAGGCATCCAGGACAATGGGCAGATCGCTACCGGGCAGCTGCGGGAGAGACGCGCGTTCATGCAAAGCCATGGCCAGCTCACGGTACGTCAAGAGATCGGCCTCCTGATCGGGTGATTCTTTCTGATAATCCATTTCCCAACAGACCGGATGACCATGACCGCTCAACCAAACGAGCGTATTGGTGCCGCTTTGCGCGATCGCCTGAAGCAAATCCTTCTTCTGAGCTCTGCCTTTATAAATCCGAATGTGCTGCGGCGTCTGCGCAACGCCAAAGCGCGCGGCAAGATGCGTGATCCCATCCGGCAGGAAATCATCGTTGGCATCCAACCCGATGATTAAGGTCGTCCGGGAGTCGATCAGCACACGGCGGGCGCGTTCCTCCATGACACGGAGCATAAACGGCGCGATCTTTGCGCTGTTTTCCTGCGTGACCGCAACGCCAAACCGCTGCAAGGTCCGCTCGATTGAAACGGCGAGTGAAAAACAGTAGGCGGGCCGGCCGCGCACCGTGTCCAAGGCAGAGGAAAAATAGATCTGCCTGATCGACTCCGCAGCATAGGTGCCCCGCATGAGCTCCTCTTTCCGGGCACGCAGCACATCCACGAACCGCTTTTCAGCAGACTCCCCTCTCCCATAGGTGCCTGCCAAGGCATCCACGATGATCTGCCTGACGGCACCATGCGGACTCGACAGAAGGCACGCCAGAAGCCGCAGCACTTCGTTTCTGCAGAACGCCCGGTCGGAAACGACGGAGCATTCGATCATATCGTTGATCAGATAACCGATCGAGCTGTCGATCTCGGATGGCGCACCGGTGACCCACCGCTCGATAAGCGGGAATGTGCGGTTGCGGAAAGACACGAAATCCTCGCCCATCAGGATCCGCGCCTGTGCCCGCAACACGCTGCACAACGCCTTTCGGTCGTACTCCCTGCAGCGCTCATCGGTCAGCCACCCGACAACCCGCCGGATAATTTCTTCCGCCGACCCCGCAGACTTCATCCCCTCCAGGACCTCAAAGCCGAAACCACGAAGCCGGGGATCGGTCTCAATAATCCGTATCGCCGCAGGCAAAAAAGCGTCGCCGAGCTCTTGGGCCTCGAAACGCAAAAGCATCCGCTCCAGCACATCCGTCTCCGTACGGGCCCGCTCCACTATTGTTGCCACCGCATCCGCGGTCACCGCAGCGGCGCGGCTTTCACCTTCTCCCGCCTTTGCTTCCGCTGCAGCGATGGTCGGGAGCGCAACGCACGTCAACGCTCCGGTTAACGCTGCAATCGGCAGGAACGCCGGACGAAAACGTTTCATCTTGAGGGATACGCCTCCTGCACAACGCGAGCACACCAAAGACAGCACAAGCCCCCCGGCCGCTAAGGCAAACGCGGCCATAAACGAGAGCGGCATGAACAAACCGCACGCGGCTGGAGGCGCGTTTTCCTCGCGCTGTCCGTGAGGAACGCGCGCCTGGCCACGAATTTCTTCGATGGTGCGCAGGATAAAAGCGTACATCTCTTCGAAAAGTTCATCGTTAAACAGAAAAGACTGCATCAGAAGACAGCGCACCTGCTCTTTCTTGTACGCCTCGCTCATGCCGCTCCTGCGGCGAAAAGCCCCGAAATCGGCCACATTCATCACAAAGAGGCCGTCGCAGAGCTTGAAATTCTCCAGGTGCCAATCATTGCCGTTGCTGCTTTCGCCGACGTAACCGCGGTCAAGGAACGCCTTGGCGATAACCGCCACCTGAACCAGGATATTCTCGATCGCCCAGGCCACATCCCCCCTGAACGCCGGATCCCGTAACGCCAGTTGCCCAAGCTCCTCCGCGAGCTGATTCGGCTGCAGGCGGGCGACACGCTTGCCATCGATGTATTCGTAAAAAACCAGGCGCAATGGGTTATCCCGGGTAAACTCCATCCAGCGGTCGTAGATAAAGAACCGGCCGGTCGTCGTCAAGAGCGCCACGGGCTTCGGTACGCGCTCTCGCAGCACTGGATCCTCCTGGCAATCCGCGGCCATCGAATAATGCCAGGGGTGGATCAGGTCGCGGTCCTCGTCGTGGCCGGGCATCTTCATCTCGACGAGGCGGGTTTTACCGTCGGCGCAGCGCAACCCCAGGACATGCCGGCGGAATGAATCAGTCACCGGCACGACCGTAAAACCGTCGTAATCAAAAGCGTCGCTGCTGGCCAGGGCGCAATTGACCGGATTGATCGTCTCCGATTGCTGGTAAATCCCGTCAAAGTAGGACATGCGCAGCTGCGAGAGGGCAAAGAGCAGCCGTTGCAGTTTCAGAGGCGTACGCAGCTGCTCGAAGAGAGGCTGCCCGTTGGTTTTCCAGCGGGGACTGGTCATCAGTTGGATCCTGCCGCAGCGCATGCCCGAAAAATCCAGAGCAGGCACCGCCATGAGCATGCCGCGCAGGAGCCTGCGGTCGCCGCGCAGGGCGTTGGCCAGGATTGCAGCCAGCCCTTTTGCGGTCTTTTTGTCCCGGTCGAGCAGCTGCTGCATGATTGCCGCAAGCAGATCGCCTGCCACGGAGGCGCTTGGGCGGAACCCCTTGTTCTCGCCCACCTCTTTTATGATCAAGAATCGGTAGAGCAACGCCGACACCAAAGCAATAAAACCGGCTGTTTTGTGCAAGTGGTTGACCAGAAGTTCTTCTTTTTTCCCGACGTACCGGTTGAGGGAACGTTCCTCATCCATGATTCTGCCGGCATAGGCGCAAAGACTGCGCATGATCCGGCATTCCCGTATCTCTTCCTCCAGCAACGCCCCTTCCCCGCACTCGGCCCACACCAGACGTTCGTATGGACTACGGAAACGGCGGGGGATGAGATCCGTCTCCTGGCACAGCCGGATTGCCTGATCGGCAATGAGGGGCAGGTCGTAGAGCAGGGCGATGCCGAACCGCCGGAAAGTCTCGAACGCAGCCCGGGCATGGGCTTTTGCAAGCGGCATGCCGGATGCGATCAGGGTTATCTCGCGGTATTCGTGGAATGCAAGACTGAAGCGGAAAACGTTTGGAGGCAGGCTGCGCAGCGGCAGGAGATGGAAGAAATCGTCAACCGCTTCATGAGAGGAAAAATAGATCTGGAGGGTATTCTCCCGGATGCGGGACCAGATCCAGCGCGGCGGGGCATGCGGCACCTGAGCGGTCAGAAAATAAAAATGGGTTGGAAGCGGGATCTCCGGGAGCGAACCCGCATCAATCGTTCCCATCATCGCACATTCCCCGGGATGTTCATCCAGGAAAGCTGCGATGCGCCGGGAATCCTGCTCATCGAGGTTCCCGAACCAGCCGGCCATGGGCGCCGTGGGGCCGGAAACCGGCGGCGCAAAAGATGCGCCAGAGAGCGAAATCCGCGCAAGTTCCCCCCTCCAGTCATACGGCACCTTTGCACCGATAGCAATCAAAAGGGTCGTGGCAATGGCGCGCGTCCGCTCGCAGAGTTGAAGATCCCCTTGCCAGTCCTGAAGGGTACGGCGCAAAAGATAAAACGCATCGTCCTGCGGCTCGGATGGTGCGTGCGCCAGGGCGGCACTATCGATGATGAGCTGCGCACAACGCTGCAATAACGAAAGCGGCAGACGCTCGTTACTCATCTCGACCATCAGGTGCCGTATCCCGTTCAGGAGTGCTGCACGGTCAAAGAGGAAGAAACGAACGACCGGCTGATAGACGTTACCTGGCGCGGCGGGATCGAAATCATCCTCCTGAAGATGCCCGACGATGATAGCGCTGGGCCGGTTGATCCGGACCTTGCCGCGGGTGTGGTTGAAAAGCGGGACATCCCGCTCGGAAGATGCCTCCCATGCGCTCAGGACGCCCAGCGCCCACTGGCTCATGCCGTGTCTCTCCTTGTGGCGGTTCAAAACGCGCAGGTGCTCGATGACCCGCTGGTAGAGAGTATGGTAACCGCCGTTGCGCTGCAGCGCAGCCGCAGGGAGACGGCTGCTTTTTCTGACCATCCCCAAGAATACAACCGGGAAAAAAGCCCCCAAGAGGGAAGCGCACCACGGTCCGGGGAAGAACAACAACCCCTGTGCCTGCCCGGGCCCGGGCTTATGATGGTGCAGGGAAAGGTTGTGGACGCTCACCGCCTGGAACACCCCATAGACAAACCAGACCACGGCCGTTGCATCCCAGGGATCGAATGAATGATTCTCCTGGAGCGCGCGCCAGGCGTCATAGACAAGGCGGTTACGCCGGTCATGGATAGCGGCGTGTTCGAATAAATCCCGGTAGAGGCGGGTGACGATCTTTCCCGGCTCTCCCTCGATGCCCAGCCGGCGCAGGCGCTCCCACCCTTCCGAGGCAGGGAACGCCCCTTCGACATGCACGGTAAAGCTGACCTCGAAGTATTGCCTTAATTGGTTGAACCATCCCGGCGTGATCCCCGGAACCAGCCGCGTCGTGAGGCCGTTATTGCCCTGTTCTGCCGAACCCCAGATGCCCCCCAAGAAGTTGCCCTGGATTGCCGCCAAACACAAAGATGCTATGGACAAAAGACCCCAGAAAGCCGGGGCAAAAGAGAAACATCCTGCAAGGGAAGCGCTGCTTAAAGCGCGTTCAAACCGCTCCTTACCTATATTAGAACCGGTGCTGACCAGAACAATCGTGTTGACGCCTAACCGGCGCAGGTGCGCCAGGAGCGCCGGATCGTTGGCAAGAACCGCAAAGGAAAGGGCAGCGGCTCCTTCGGCCTTGACCCCGCAACCCCGCCAAAGCCCGGCTATCGCGCGTTCGATGCCGCGGTGCGGCACCAGACTCATCCCGTCAAGCCACTGCCGCAAGAGGTTGAACGCGTACGGCTCGACGCTGCCGGTCTTGATGCCGTCCTCATCGATACCCTGCGGTTCCTCGAGCGCCACGATTGCGCCTGCCTGAAGTGACACGCACAGGTGCGCGGTCCGGTCACTCTCAACAGCAATAACCTTGGCCTGGGGATTGAGGGCTTTCAGCGCAGCCAGCACCCCCGCAGCCAAACCTCCGGCGCCAACCGGCACTATTACCGCGACACGCGCCAGGGATGCGCACCGCTCCCTGAAACGGTCAAGCTGTATTTGTTCGGCGGGGCGTAGCACTCCCGTGGTGTCTTTTATTGCCAACTCAAGGCCGCTCTCAATGCTGCAGGGCAACGCTTCACCTGCACGCTCCAACAGATCCCGCGCAATCTCAACCCCCAATGAGGCATAACCGGCAACCACATCCTCGCCACCGTGATCGACAAGCTGCGCTCCCGCCGTTCGGCTCACAAACCCGAGCGCCTCGCTGCTTGCCGTTTCAAACGCTCCGTCGACCACCGTCACCGCGGCACCCAAGGAGCGCATGCGTTCAACCTTCATCGCAGGAGTATCCCCGGCGGCAAAGATGCGCGCCTGCAGGCCCTTGAACGGACGCCAGCCCAGGAACGAATATTCCCGCAGCCGCTGCACGACCCAGGCGACCGCCTGCCCCTGATTCCCGGTCGTTGCCGAAACCAGATACCTGGTCCTGCGCAGCGCAGGATCGCCAAGCAACGCCGTCCAGCGCATGCAGGCAAGCCATTGCGCCAAGGCGCGCGGCTTGAAGGACCCGGTGTACTGACTGCCTTCGTCTTTGACCAATACCGTAAAGCCTTCGGGCCCCGATGCCGCCACCAGCGGCGTACGCACCAACACCCTATCGCAGATGCGGCTGTAGCGGATCATCTTAGCGATCAATGCCGGCCCGATCTCTCCGTCGGAAACATCGGGGCAGTCGCGTGCGCCCTTGCCTGCGTCAAGAACCGACCCAAGCATGAAGAACGCACCGACAAGAGTCAGGACAAAAGGATCCGCGCATACCAAACGGCACCCTGCAGGAGCAACGACGGGTGCGCGCAAGCCCGCAAGTATCTCCTGCGCCATGCGCGCAAGGACCGGCTCGCCGAAACGGGTAGACTCAAGCGCCTTGGACGAATCGGTGCGTTCAACCCTGACCAGATGGCAGGTGCGCTCAAGGGCCGATGCCGTATCCGGTGCCGCGAACCGAAGAAGGCGCGGACGCGCCAGGCCGCGCGAACGGTACCACCGGCGGTATTCATCGGTAACGCGGTCAAACGCGGTGATCTCGTCGATCTCGATACGGGATTCAAACGGATGAGCGGCAAATTGGCCGTAAACGAAATCAACGTATACCCGCTGTGCGGCGCCGGGCGCTTCGACCAGGACAAAGAAATGCTCGATCGCCTGAGCCCAACCTCTCGGCCTGACATAAAAACCGCGCCATACCTGGACATTGAGCTGCGGGAAGAAACGGGGCAGGATTTTTTCCGCGATTAACACTGCGGCATGCTGACAGCAGAGCGGATACGAGGCAAGTCTGCGCTCAAGCGCATCCTGCACGAACGGATTGATGGTCAGGATGAATTCCCTGAAAACCTTGAATGACCAGACCCCGGCAACGGCGGCGGAAAGAACCGCTGCGGCTTCACCGGGGATGACGTTGTGCGCCGATGAAGGCAGGCGCCGGCCCTTGGCAAATGGTACGGGCGCATCGCGTTTGCGGTCAAGATGCCGGCCGAGGAGCGCCATCAGACGGATCACCGTCTTACCGATCCACGTACGACATCCCACCTCGTACGGGGAAGGATATATCCCGCGGGAACGGATGCTGAGCCGGGCGCGCACATAGGGAGGCATGCGCCGCATCAGGCTGTGTTCTCTCTCGACAGAGGCGCCCTTGATCAGGACGATAACCGCCTCTCCTTCGCCTAACAGCCGCAGACTCCGCAGCTTTTTGACCGCACGATCCTGCGAACGGGGATAAGAGCGTATCGCCCGGTTGATGAGAAGGTTTAAAGCGGTGCGTAACCAGTGACCCTTAAGGTAACGATTCAGGCGAATCCCGGACTCAGTGAGCTCAAGCAGGTATGCCGCCGATATACTTTTCAGCGACGGATGCCGCGAATAGACCAGCGCCGTGAATCTGGTCCGCAGCATCCGGCCGGCCTCCTTGAGACGCTCGAGCACCTCAGACTCCCTTCCCGGCGCGCAGGGAGCAGCCGCGACAATGATAACACTGCCCTCGGAGGCGAACCGCCGCTTCCGGAGCGCCTCTATCCAGTCCTTTCCCGTCGTTTCTTCGGGCCAAAGAGACAGCTGAACCGCAGGTATAGAGGCGGCAGCGGCAAGCGCCTGCAGGCGCTCATAGAAAAGAGGGTACAGCCC
The DNA here is from genome assembly GCA_964579435.1 of uncultured Planctomycetales bacterium. Classification (GTDB taxonomy): domain Bacteria; phylum Omnitrophota; class Gorgyraeia; order Gygaellales; family Profunditerraquicolaceae; genus CAZOGI01. The sequence goes on along the minus strand of CAZOGI010000005.1, from coordinate 25,656 downwards.
CCGGAACCGCCGCACGCACAAGGTAACCGCACTCCAGCAAGCGGTTCTGAACTCCTCGTCGCGGTCCTCCCCCAGCCCCTCCAGCACCAGGCGGAAAAATTCCGGTTGCTTGGGCGAGCGCTGGTCGATCGCCAACAATGCCAGCGCCAGGGCATCGATACGGCTGGGGGTGAAGCTGATTTTCAGCTCTTGCGCGAGGTGCTCCCATTGCTCATCTTCGGTCTTGCCGAGGAATTCAAGGGCGTGCTCCGGCAACGACGCGCCCCGGTCCGACGATGCGTCTCCCCCGGCTGCCGTACCCCATAAAAGCGGGAAACCGCAGAACGCAGCTGCGGTCCAGAGGAACGCCGCGGCAGCAAAGGCTATGGCGCGCATATCGAAATCGAGGTTCGCGCTCCAGTACTGCGGGACAAACGGAACGCGCGTCCGCACCGCCGCTTCTGGCACGCTGAACCGGTGACGGTCCTGCCGGACGGCATCAAGATCGGCGCAGAGACCGACTGCTTCGCGCAAAACTGACGGAACGCCTTCGAGTATGAAGGCGTCGAGAGAAACCGCCCGCACAAAACAATTAAAGGCACGCAGGCGCTTGCCCGCCTTCAGGTAATCCGCCCCGAGATTCTTCCAGGCAATCGGGTCATAGGGATTGATCCGCACGGCCTGCCGCTGCAACCAAAGCGCCTCTTTTATTTCCCCGGCCTGATAATGCAGGGCGGCCAGATTATTCAAAGCGCCGCAGTGTTGCGGATCAAGGCGCAGCGCAGCCTGACAGGCGCTGTGTGCCTCCATCGGATCGCCGAAAGACCGATAGGCGTGGGCAAGCGCCATATAAATACCGGGGGTAAGCGCGGCGCCGTTGGTGGTCTTGAATGCGGAGTAAAAAAGCGAAAGGCGTTTTGCAAGCGAACCGGCCTTGGCTGCAAAAACCTGCGCTGCGCCGCAATCCCGGAGAGAGCATTTGGCCATCCGCTGGCTCAGGGGATCGAGACGGTAACGCCGGCGCAGCATCCGGTAGCCGGCCTGGTTCGGTTTCGTGTAACAGCGCGCCAAATCGACGACTCCCACGAACTCAAGCGCCAGATCGAAAAAGAGCGCCTCATCCGTGTTGCCAAAAGAAACGAACGTGAACACATGCTCGTCGCAGGAATCGGCGCCGTGTACGATGCCGTCAAACCCGAGCATGCTCAGCGCGATATAGGCACATTGCGAAAGGGGGCCGCAGCTGATCATGCCGCGCAAGACCCGCAAAGCTGTTTCTCCCTGCGCAGGCTCGAGTGTCGATCCCGAACCGAGGGAGCCGCTCAAGTGCGACCAGATCTTCCCCGAATCAACCCCGGCGAGGTTGGTCAGGAAAATGACGAGCGATTTGGGCAGCATCAGGCCGCTGGCCCCGGCCGGATAATATATTTCGGGAATGATGCGTTCCATCAATGCCCGCATCGGTTCAAGGAGCCCCCGCAGGTCCCGTTTTGCCAGCGGTTCACGCAAGACCTCCCGCCAATGCGCCGCATCGATGCGCCTGAAGAACCCCCTGAATTCCTTCAGGAGCATGATGATCGAGCCGATCGAATAATCGAGGCGCACCAGAAACTGCAGGAGCTCAAGATCGAAACGGATCCGTTCATACCCTGCGCTGCGCCGCTGCGCCGCTATAGCCTCCTGATGTGTCCCTGCGTTGAGATGGACACACTCGTGACGGATGGTTGCTTTAAGGGCACAAAGACATTTATCGGAGAAAAGCGGGAAGATCGCGGTGAAGAGCCGCAGCGCCGGGGAGGAAAAATAAATCTTCAGTGTCCCGGACTCTCTGACGGCGAAGACAAAAAACTCCGGCAGGCCAAAGATCGCCTCTGAGGGCGGAGCGCGCGGCCGCTGCGACAGACTGAAGAATTCGACGCGATGGCCGTCATAAGCGGGGACCATTGCCTGAAATTCAGCTATCGGGGACGGCGCATAGTGTCCTGCGGCCAAAGCGTCGGTGAGGCGGCGCAGTTGCTCTTCGGTCAGATTGCCAAAAAGGCCTTCGGTCTTCGGCTGCTGAGGGACCGGGATGCCAGCGGAAGCGGCGAAACAGCCGGTCGGCACGGTTTGCACCAGATGCTTGAGCTTTCGGGGGCTGTAGCCGAGGACCATCTCCAGGCCCGGGACAATCGCCCGGACAACCGGGATCTGCCAGTCGGCGCGGGTAAGATTCACATATACCGGGTTGAACCCGTTTACCGTCAGGACACGCTCAAGCCGTTCCAGGTTCTGCGCCAGAGATCCTTCCACCGAGAAATCGGGAAGGTCTTCGAGAAGAACCGGTGCGGCGCTCACGCCTTCGGCGGCATGCCCGCTGAAACGCTTGAACTCCCCGGACAAAAGCAGTTTCGGCAGCAGCTCCATGATCGCGCGCAGGGCGGCGATCGTGCCGTTGAGGTGTGCGCCGGTGCCGTTGAAGACGGTTTTGCCGTCGGTAACGAAGGCGCGGTACGCCGGCACCCCGAACTCCGTGGTCATATCCCACAGGTACAGGTTCACCTTCATCGCCGCAAAGAGCCCCAAAAGCTTCTGGTAGCGCGGGGTCGTTGCCGAGACCGGAAAGGCCTTGGCGCAGTCGTAAAACATCCCGTAATCGGCATCGCGCTCGATGATCTCAAGCAGGGCGTGAAGCTTGGCCTCCGCCATCGTGCTGCCGGCTGCTAATCCATTGGAGCTGTCCTTGACCAGCTCTATCTCGTCGAAGTTCGGCATCAGGAAAACCATCTGAGCCGGCACCCAGATCTCTTGCGTGCCGCTTTCGGTAACCTGCTCGCCGCGCACCCAGTAGAGCGGCTCATCGTCGTATCCGGCAGGAAGCGTGCAGGAAGACAGCTCAAGCGGCTTTTTCCCCTGGGCACTCAATTCGCTGGCGCGGCCATACGTCATCGAGAGATCGACCGCGTATCCCCCCGGCCATGCGGGCGTCAACCCTGCCTCGGCGCAGTAGCGCTCAATCGTCTCCATGTGTGCCGAAGCCATAGCGCCGGACCTGGTCAAACCCTTGCCGCCGGAACCTCCCTGGCTCTGGAGACTGTAGTTATTGCGCCCGCTCGTTACCCGCGAGCAGAACCCCCAGCTGCTCTGCACGCACGGCGAGCCGTCGGGCAAAACGATCGCATGCCCCTGTGCGCCGATAGCCAGGATAGGCTTATTGATACGCTCCAAAACCTCATTGGGATTGGCAACCCGCAAGCTCGTTCCCAGGAACCAAACCTGTTGCTCCTCTTTTGAAGGCGGCGCGTCGGCAAGGGCACTGACCGGAACAAACTGCCGTTGCAGCTGTCCTTGCAGCTCCGCGAGCATTTCCCGCGAAAGCGGCAGCGGGAAGCGCTGCAGGAGTGCCGAGAGGCTGGCGTGCGAAGACTTGGAAGCGGCGGTGATCGTCTCCAGCGCTTCGTTGGCCTGATACCGCGCCATCTGCAGCTGCGAGCGCACCGCCAGGTGCGGGTGTCCCGCCCAGAATGCAAGCAACCGCTGATTGCCGATCCGATCGCCCACCTCACTCAATACCTGAGCGCACTGAGGAAACCGCTGCACCGATGTCTTGACCAGTATCCCCATGAGGATCGGATCGGGCTCTTGCCGGAAACGACGGATAACCTCTTCGATCATCACCGGGTCTTCGCTCGGGTCCAGCATACCCAGGTACACGAACATCAGACGGTCGTTCGGATGGGTGTGCAGGTAATCCAGGACCTGGCCGAAGGTAAGCGGCTTCTTCGGCCGGACCATATAATATCCCTGCCCCTGGGTATAGCTGCTGCCGGCGATCTGCGTCGTCACCACATACTCCATAACCTCTTCACCTGCCTCCACCGTCGCCAGCGCCATCCCCCCGCCCCCCCAGGCAAACGCCCCCGCTAATACGCCTGCGATAAAACAGAATGCCATCGGTTTCAAAAGCACCTTCGCGCGCAGCAGCCAGACCGAAAACTGATGCGCCAGTTTTGCCGGCGCGAATTCAAACGTCACGGCGGAACGCAGGATCAGCGCCTCAACCGAAACGAGACCGTATTTCCCGCTCAGGATCGCCCCGGCGGCCAACAGCTCTTCATATTCCCGTTCCGGCGAAGCGCCGTGCAGCGCCCGCATCAGACGCTCGCGCACTTCCCCGCACGCCGCGAACAGACGCCGCGATTGCGTGCTCTCCACCGTAAAGACGCACAGGATCAGGCTCTGCAGGATCTCGACCAGAACGATCTTGCGTTTGAGGAGATAGTCGTTCCGCAACGCCTCATGCTCCCTGCGCTCATCCGGTCCCTGTAAAAATACCGCGGCGAATCCGTCGAAACTCTTCATGCGCGCATGCAGCTTGTCGGCTTTATCCTGAACCGAGAAGCAGGCTGCGGCTCCCTGCAAGACCCGCTCCTGGAACGCCGCGTCAATGGAACCGTTGCGCATATACCGCAGGAGCGCGCGTTTCAAGTGTCCGAAGGTGTGGGACCGTGCCGCTTCGAGGAATCCCCAGGTGAAACGCAGAAGCCAGAACAGCTCCTGCACCCCCGGCTGGTCTTTTGAAAAGAGAGCGCGCAGGCCGGCGCTGTAATCAAGCTCGGTGAAACCGAAATCATCCCGCGGCGCTTTTTTGCCCGTCTCAGAACTCTGGCGTACCTGAGGCGGATCCCAGAGAAGCACCGCAGCATCAAGTTCGACGCACGAGCGCAGGAGGTTCTTTTCGAACTGCCCGCATCCGCCCATCTCGATGCATTTAAGGAAACGTCGCCCTGCGGATTGCGCAAAAGCTTCGGCATCGGCCCTGTCCTTAAACGCAACGAGCATCCGCCGGTACTGCTGCAGGTAACCGAGCGCCTTTTTTTCGCCTTCCCCAAGACCCGCGCCGGTGTTATCGAGAAGCAGGTCTTGCGCGAACTCGCTTACCGCAAGGCGCGCCCGCAGCCCTGCCGGGCAGCCCTTCCAGGGAGAGACGCGAAGCGACCTGACGAATTCAAGCAATGCTCCACGAAACGCAATCGCCGTGCATCCCTCATCAAGCAGAGTTTGAAGCAACTGGGCACACCCCTTGGTCTTGTCGACTGCGGCGGCGATACAGCGCAAAAATTCCTTCTGGCGAACGGTCAGGCACGGCGCTCCTTCTTGCGCGGCTGCAGCAGAGGCAGGCACAACCGTCCCGGCACAGGCAAAGCCCGGACCGGCTGCTCCGATCAACCATGCCGCGGCCAGAATAACAGCCAGAGCTGCCGGCGCGCACAGAAGAAATTGCGCCGCCGGCGTGCACGATTCCGGCGTCGCAGGAACGGCTATAGATCGCACCGCGGCAAAATCATCCTCCACCAAAAGTCGGGCATTTTCACAGATCAACTCGGGGAAACGCAAACCCTGCAGCCGTTCTGCCAGCTGCTCACCCGAAAGATAATCCGCATCCCAAGGCAACTCGATTACCAAAGAGTGCGGAAGCGCTTTGTGCGGAAACGCCCGGTTCACCAGCTGCTTCCAGTGCCGAACCAAAAGCGCCTTGGCGCTTGCCGGCGTCTCGTCGGGTGCAACCCCGTCTTTTTTCTTGATCGAGGCAAAGATGTCGCGGATATCGTAGAGCACCTCGGCGCCGTAACGCTTTTTGTTGCTGCTGGAGCGCTCGAACTTGTAGATCGGCACGGTCGCTCCCGCGTGATCGGTCTCGGTCTTTTCGGCGACCGAAAAATCGATCGGGACGGCACCGGCGAGACTGCGCACGGTGACCATACGGATGCTCGGATCGCCGTAGGGACAGGCATTGATCGCATCGTCCGCATCCCCGTAATCGATCGACTCCTTCCGGGCGTCCACGATGAGAATATTGCCCAGCCGGTCGCGGAAGGTCTTGCGCGCCTCATCCCAATGGAGCTTGTTCACCACGGCGGTGGTGATATGCGCGCGGTGTTCCCGGCGCTCGAGGGTCTCGATTGTTTCGGCGGTGCGACTCGCACCATGCACGCCTACCAGGAACGGATCCGCGAAGGGCGTCAGGATATTGTCGACGTTCATGTAATGCACATACTCGACCCCGAAGGATTCAAGCCAATCAACCACCTCAACTTCAAGGAGCGTATGACCCGAGGGCGGGACGAGGCGACCTTTAACATGCATGTCCGGATTGAGGACATAGTCGAACGCGTCGCCGTGGCCGGCGCCCCCCAGGTTCAGGCGGAGATTTTTCCCGCAGAAAGCGCGGCCGTCGGTATCGGCTCCGGGATACCGCAAAAGCCCGGGCAAGGTTTTTTGGTAGACGAACAGGACGCGGTCGCGGATCAGCGGCCATTCCGGCAGGCGGGAAAGGTACTCTTCGGTTTCACCGCCGGTCTGCTCGCTGACCATGAAAATCAGAGGATACGGCCTGCGGTGGCCAAAAGCACGTGCCGCTGCCAGAGTTTTCTGGATCAGACAGCGGTACAGAGACTTCTCACTCAAGGGCGTAGCGGGAAACATCCCCTTTGCATGCTCATACCCCAGGCCCGAACCGGTCCCGCCGCAGACGACGATCCCGGCGTATCGGGTCTTGCCCTCTGCCGCGCCCCACCGCAGGATCTCTTCGCCGGCGCGGACATATTCCTTTTCCTGCCCGGACTCAGCGGTCTCTTTCCGGCAGGCAGAAAGCGGCGCGCAGAATCGAAATCCCCTGCGATGAGCCAACGCCGCCAGTTCGGCAAGAGGCCGCTGCTTTCTCTGGACCAATTGTTTGTAAAGCCGTTCCACCTCGTCCCAGGAGACAGACGCGGCATCATCCAGAAGTGCCGTTCTTTCCGCGGCGCTCAAGGCTGCGCACTCGAAGATCTGATCCTGCCCGTAAGCGCGCAGCCGCTCCCGCGCCTGTTCGATGCGGCATTCAACCAGCTGCTCATATCTGACCGGCTCCAGATACATAAGCCGGCAGACCGTACCGATGATATCCGCATAGCCCGGTCCATAAACCGGACTGCGTTCGTAGTACCAGGGAGCGGTGTAACCAAGCAGTTTCTCCGCCGCATGCCTGCCATACAAACCTCCCTCTTGAGCCTTGCGAAGTGCCGCGGCAGAGACGATCTCCGGGGCGTGCGTATCGTAGACTTCGAAAATCCGGTGCTCGGCGTCGACATACAGATACAGATTAAGAGGATACCTTTGCTTGTTGCCGTGAACAAAGGAGTTCTTAAAGAGTTCCCGGAACCAGAACCCGCTGTTCTCCTTGGGGAACTCCCGCTCGAAGAGAAACTGCAGATTGAGCGCCAAGAGATCAAAAGCGAACTCAATCCCATCCAGCTCAAAACCTTCGAATGCCCGGAGGGAAAAGGCAACCGGCTGCCCTGACTGCAGAGCCTCTTTAACTCTTTTCCATTCGGCCGCCGATTGGCAGACCGCGCACAGGTCAAATGACGCAATGTCCCGGTCATGGCTGCGGCGGCTAAGGTGTTCGTGAAGAAGAGAAATCTTCTGCGCCTCACTTTGTATATGGGTGCGCGCCGGCTGATCCTGGACGATATCCGACAGAGACGGCTCCTGCAGGAGCCGCTCGCAGAGTGTTTTCTTTTCCGGCATGATCTCCTGGCCGCTCAACTCCCGGATAACGCCGTGCAGAGCCTCTTCCTCCCGGGAAAGACGCTGCAGGAGCCAGTCTTCGCAGAAAGGTGCCATCTCTTGCTGCAACGCCTCTGCGCGGCGCAGATAAAAAAGCTGGATCCACTCCCGCTGGAGGTCGCGTACCATATCCTGCAGCGGCGCGGCAAACGCCCCGCTGCAATGAAAATATGCCTGCGTTGTTAAGCGCAGGAGCGTATCCTGTCCTGTATGACTACGCGTGGCGTTATATGCCTGATCGAACGGAACCAGGCCGATCCGTCTGAGAGCGGCATACTGATACCGGACCGGCACAATAAGCCCGTCACGATCCGCAACGTAGAGCTGTTCCGCCTCTTCGGAAGCAACATAGTAGGCGAAGGCGTAGGGAGTCCTTGTGGAAAGCAAGCGGCTGAGCTGATAGAGGCGGGTATAGATACGCGCCATGAACTCTTCCGCCAGGCGCTGCCCCGGCCGCAGAGAGCGAAAACCGCAGACATAGAGCGCAGCCGCTGCGTGATCGAGCGTGACGCTGCTTGCCAAACCGATTTTTTCCCCTGCATACCAGAACTCTACCGCCAATCCCAGTGCCGAGAGATCACGTTTGCAACTGATGACTTGCCAACGTTCTTCTATCCGGTGGCTCAATACCATCTCAGCGGCACGATGGGCTTCGTTGCTGAAATCGACCGGTTCCCGTCCGGCGGGATCTTTCCAATAGAGGAGATAGAGGTTTTGCCGGATTCCCAAGGGTTTAACAGGGTCGGCCAGGAAAAGATTAACGGTATGCGGGGTATGGTCTAAAGCGGCGAGTAATTCATGCGCGACGTCTTCTGCGAGAAAATCGTGGCGCAGGAAAACGCGGATTTCCCGGGGGGAAGTGCCGAAGAGCCAGCAGGCGCGGTAGCGCGATTCAGGAGGTGCACGGATAAAGGAAACCGTCATTCCCGTGGCGCCAGGATCGCGACCGGTGAGCTCCCGGTATGATTGCCTCCCCCCACGCAACCGCAGGTCATCCGTTTCGATCTCCTCCCAGGCCCAATCGCGGCGCAGGCGTTTGAGCCGGCGGATCTCCTGCTGCACTTCTTTTTCGGTTGCGCCTTCGGCGCCGTGATCCTCGAGCGGCTCATTCAGGAAACGCTGCATCGCTTCTGCGCCGTCGATACGTTGGGCATGGAACCTTTGGTGCAACCGGCCGACCACCTGACGCAGGACCTGCGCAGCGCTCGTGCCGGAGCGGACCGCCTTTTGCCCCATCACCACCAACTCCCGGAATCCATCGACCTCGGGAACGCCGGGACCATGCAGGTACGCGGTTATCTTGGCGCGCACCGGCGAAAGCAGGCCGACATCGACGGTTATCCCGGGAACACTCTCGTCGCGCACCCAAAGTTTCTCGTTGACCTCTTCGTAATCCTTCTGCCACTGCCGAAGCAAGATCGCCCAGGCCTGCCTTTCCAGGCGCCTCTCGATGGCGAGAAAGAGATTGGGTGGGAGCATCCGGTACGGATTGATCCGGCATAACAGCGTATTGCGGCCGCGCCATTTAACCCGCTGTTCAGGAACACGGTAATCGATCTGCAAGAGGACGTTTATGCCCAAAAGAGAGCGTGCCGCCCCCGGAAGCCACTTCTGCAGCGCCTTGAACCGCAGGAGGCTCTGTTGGCAGGAATCGAGCGCATCGTCGATCTCGCAGATGATGGCTCGCTCTTTGCTCGTATGGATCTGCAATGACAAGTGGTCGCGTACGGAATGGGCAAGCGCTTTCAATCCGGCCGCATCGAGAAGGAGTGATTCCGAAATCTCATACCTCCCCTGATGGAGGACCCCGCTCTTCTTGCCGAATACCGTGACCAATAAATGCCGCACGCCGGCGGCTCCCAGGTCAGCCACAAACTCGACCTTGACATAGTAGCGGTCGGTGAGGTTCCAGGGATCATGGCGCACCGTCGCCGATGCAGGCTTCCAAAGCTGCAACCCGGCGCTGCGCGGCATGAGCTGCTGAGCATCGTGTTTTTCCGGAAGCATGCTGCCGCGACCGACGCTGGCAAGGAACCCGAAGGACACCAACGCCGATGCCGCCAGCGCCGGGCACACGGACGCCACGGCTGCAATCACCGCAGAAAAATCCCCGGCTTCGAATGCACTGCCTTCGTCATCGGCAATGCGCAAGCTGACCAGCGGCACAGTCACCCCCGGCGTTTCTTCCTGACCATGGCGCACGATGCGATACGGCACGCCTGTTCTTGCCAGCAACGCGCGGTAGAGACCGAACGTCTCCGTAACATCGATGATTCGGGAAAAAAGATACCTCTCTCCCGCCTCCTCTCTCCTTACATCCTCGTAATTCTCGTAAATGGCGTAGCGTGGCAGCTCAATGGTTACCGGCCGCACCCCATTCTGCGCGAATCCCAGGAGTATCTGTTTGAGCAGCGTCTCGAACGCTCGCAGATGGCAGGCATTGTATCCGCCGCCCACCAGGACAAAGTGGTCCCCTTCCAGCCCCGGGATACTGTAGCTGCGCGGACAGGCATCGTCATTGACCAGGAATCCCTCATGCAACGGCTCAAGGTAGGATGGATACAGAGCGGCAACATGCTCGTAAACAAAGCCAAAGCGCCGGCGCATCAGCATCCGCTGCAGGGGCTTCAAGGCCGCCAGATCCGTATCGCCGTGCTCCCAATCGCCGTCTGTCCCCGTATGGACCGCGATCAAAGAAACGCCGGGAGAGAGTTTTGCCGCAACCGGCTCCCTGCTAACCTCGATAAACCGCGGCCCTTTCCAGACCATGCCCAGCATGAAGCCGGCCATGCCGCAGGCGACAAAAGAAGAAAACCCTCCGAGGACATTGTGCGCCGAAGAGGGCACGGGGCAAAGAAAATGTTTCTCCTGGGCGCGCCTGAAGATCAAACCGCTGACTGCGTCGTGCCCGGCCTGGGTCAGGCAAAACTTTCCCTCCCCCGCAGGTTCGATATACCGGCACACGCGGGCATGCGCGAAGACACGCTCCCAGTGGCGGCTCGCAAAAGAAACGAGCCCGGGAGCAGCGTCATGCCGCGGCCGATCGGGAATGCTGGCGGCAACGGCATCAAAAACGAGAGGCAGCGTGGTTCCCACGCTCTGCGGGCCATGAACGAGGATTTGATAGAGAAGGTAATTCAGACAAAAAGTCGCCGGAATACGCGCGTCTACCGTTGCAGCCGAGTAAGGCGGAAACGACGCCCCCAAGAGAAGGTCGCGAATACAGGGGAAGTATTCGGTATCGTTTTCGTACACCAAAAGATCGAACTGTTTCCATGCCGCTTCAGGGATCGGATGAACCAGACAAACCGGTATCCGTTCCTGCTGCGCGAATGCCCGGCGAAAAGAAATCCCCTCCTCCGTGCCGCAGGAAACAAGACGTATCCCCGAGACCCGCGGATGGCGCAGGAGCCGCTCCCGCTGCCTGCGCCAGACCCAATCGCGCTCCAGCGCATCGCGCACTGCGGCGCACAGTTGGCGACGGGCGCCTTTCTGGCCCTTCCAGAACGGCACGGTCGCATTCTCCACGACCGCCAGGAAGTCGATATCCGGGATATCTCTTCGCAAAAAAGCCTGGGCATCAAGCTCTCCGCGGGCAAACTGCATGAAGGCAAGGAATCTGCGTCCCAGCGGATTGTAATACCCGCAGGCAAGTTGGCCTGCGGGAATGACCGCTTCGATGAGCGGCGAGCCAAGGAGGGATGCGGCGATCCCGGCTTTATCCGCCTCAAACTGAGCCTGCAGCTGTTGATCGCGCGCGAGTCTTTGGTAGAAAAGAGACGTGTGGCGGATCTCGGCGCATCCTTCCCCGGCCATGAGGTGACCGGCCAACTGCTCCATCAGCGATGCGGCACGCGCCTCATCCCAAGGCTCATGCTTTTGTATCGCCTTTTCAACTTCCCCAGCTTCCTGCATCAGGCGGGTGAACGCGGAAACGTTTGTAACCGTTGCCGGGAAGAAAAACGGTATTGCCAGCACAGAGGCGAACGCAAAGAACGCGGGGGGCAAGACCAGACCGGCGCAGGCGAATGCCGGCTGTTCGTTGACCGCCTCTCTGTGCGAATGTTCTTTCTCCAGAGAACGAAAGACCGCAAAGACAACCCGGTCACGCTCGCCCTGGTCGACCGCAAAAAGGTCGGGGCCGACTTCCATCATGCTCATGCGCTCCAAAATGAAGAGCGAGGGATTCTCCCGAGGCAGGAGTTTCAGGCTGGCGAAATCCAGCCCTTCCCGCAGGTACCAAGCGCGATACGCGGGATTAACCGCAAGCGGCTGGCCGTCGAAGGAGCGCTCATTAAGGTATTTGCCTGTGCCGGGATAATCCGCAAACTGGCCGTCAGTAAAGCTCAGATAGTACGGCTGCCCCTGGGCATCGGTACATTGCAGCCAGTAATGGCCGCAGGTGCCTGACGCGGTGACAAAGGTGCCCTGTTTGACTTCTACGCGCAGCGCCGGGCCGAAATGCCGCTGGTAGATCACCGCGGCGGCCGCCGAAGCCAAATGGCAGGTAAACGGATAAAAAGGATTCTCATCCCGCAAGGCCGTCTGGAGGAACGGGTTGATCCGGTCGGTGAATTCCTGCAACCGGCGCGCCTCATCGGAAACGGGCAACATGCGCAGGCGATGGAAGGCAATGGCTTCGGAGAGCGGCGGCATGTGCTCAGCGAGATAGCGGTCGTATTCACGGGCATGCCGCAGAGCGATAAGCACCAGCCACACCACCAACAGTAACGCCGCAGCGGTAACGGCACACGGCGCCAGAGGCATCCCCGCCCAGAGCTCAACCGCAGCGGCTCCCGGATCAGCCTGACCCTTTACATAATCCTGCCTCGCGAACCTGCTTCGCTGACGCGCCCGCCAAGCCGCATACGCAGCCGCCGCCAGGAGCAGAGGCAGGACATCGTTTACGACGCCTTCCGAAGGCAGGACAGCCCTGCGAGACAGAAGGAGCTTTCTTCGAAGATCTCCGATTACGCGGTTTCGCTCCTCCTCTTTATCCGGTGCCTTCGGCTGGACCGCGAACATCCCCCATTTCTCTACCATCTCCTCGATACGGTTCGGCAAAAGAAGCGGCTGCAGAGAAACGAAATCCAACCCCTGCGCACTATACCCTTGGCGGTTGAACTTCCCGTCCTCATAGACACCCCGCAGGTTCATTTCTCCCTTACCGTCAAGCAGCCCGAACTGTCCGTCTGTGAAGCTAAGGTAATATTCCTGTCCGCCGTCTGTTTCATGCAGTATCAACCAGACATGATAGGTCGAACCCTGCAGCGAAACAAAATACCCCTCCCAGATCTCGGCGGTCACCTCGCCTGAAAACTCCTGATCGTAGATAACCTTTGCCGCTTCAGAAGCGACGTCGCAAACGCGAGGGTATGCAGGCAGATGCCGCGCCAGCGCATCCTGCATGAGCGGCGCCAGCAAGTCGGTAAAAACCCGTAAACGCTCCCCGGTGCGCGTCGGCAACACAGCCTCCTGCCGAGAGAGCCGCTCCAGGGCAAGAGGAACAGGCAGCAAAGGGATCGAGCGCGATTGATTGCGTGCGATACCTGCTGGAGGAGATGAAACAGCGGGTGCTGCAAGACCAGGCGACGCCGCGGTAGCGATGAAACCGCAGAAAGAGCACACGGCAAGGAAAGTGCGCAACAAGCCCCGTCCGCCTTTCCGGATCTCCCGCTCCCTCTTGCCATACAGAAAGGCAAACAGGAACCAGCCGGACAGTCCGAGAAGGAGCGCAGCGGCACCGACGCATACCCCCGGGATCATACCGCCGGCAAGCGCCGGAACGACCCGTGTATCCCAGAGTTTTTCGAAGAGGCCGGTCGAGGTATAAACTTCGACCTTCACCAGGGCATCCTGCGATTGACGGGCCGCAACCGTCTGGGGCTCCTGCCCGTCGATGGTATAGCGGTAAGGGATGCCTGAGCGGTTCAACGCCTCAATATAATAACCGCGCAGAAGCGGATAAATCCGCGGTATTTCTTTTTGATCGTGTATCTCCCTATCGTCGACCGGCTTGATTGCGGCCTCATTGAGAATGATCCGCACAAAGAGGTGATTCCCCTTGGCAAAATCGATGACCGCACCGAACGCCCTCAGAAGACAATCCCAATAGAGCCCGCCGGTCAACACAACGCAGAGCTCACCCGCCCCGGCAAGCGGCTGCAGAATCGAAGAGATCGAACGCGCACAGGCGCTCGTATGCCAGGCGCGCACGAGCGTATCGATTTCCCGTTGATCGACGATCCCCCGGGCGCGCAAAACCTCTTCAGAAACCTCATCCAGCGCCCAGTCGAACTCGGTGAGCGAATGATTGCCGCGGACGAGCCCTTGAGCGACCAGCCCCTCAAGATAAGCCGTGATATTGGTGCCGCTTGCCGCAGAGATGAGCGACTCAAACGACAGCGCATGGCTGAATGCCCCCCGCGGCTGGCGCAGGACCGTCGGCTGCTGCTCTTCGGGCAGCGCGACCGGCTTTGTGCCGGTTGAGCGTTCGATGAAAGAAAACATCCTCCCGGCCTCGCTTTGGCACTCCTCCCAGCTGTCACGGACCGTGATAAAGACCGCCCGTCGCTCTACCGAGGCCAAGAAAATCACCCCCAGGCACCCGGAGAGCAAACTTGACGCCAGTAACAAGGCTGAATTCCTTCCGCTCAGGAAATCGGCAAGCCGGGATCGGCCGCCGGTATAACGCGCATTGACCTTTCCGGCGAGCGCAAAGAGTGCGGCATCGAATCGGGTGCCCGGCCGATCGGCCCCTCGCAAAAGCGCATCCCGGCAGGCTGCGGCAAGCACCCAGAAAAGGGTGAAAAAATAGGCTGCGGATACCAGGGTGGTCGCCCATGCCGGTGCGCTGGCGTACTGAGCAAGGAAGGCAATAGCATTGGTCCCGATGTGGAACGCAATCGGATAGGCAAGATTACCCTTAAGCGCATAAGAAACCCCCAGAAGGATACCGATCAATCCATAGGTAAAAACTGTTGAGAGGAGAAACGGCCGGTAGATGAAATGCGCGGCGCAGAACAGTGCTGCGCTCACCAGTACCGCAAGAGAAACGCCGAGGGCCGGTTGCAGAACGCGCCGCTGCAGGAGGCCGCGAAAGACGACCTCCTCGAGGATCGGGGTGAGAACGACCAGGGTGGCGAGATTGTAGGCAAAATTATTTGCGATCGGCACCAGCGAGATCAGGTGCTGGCCGAAAAAGAGCAACGCGAGGGAAATAAGAAAAAGCCCAACAAGGCGCAGCTTCGACGGCGGCCCGCGGGCACCGACGCTTTCCTTAAGCCCCCGTCCCCATCGCTGCAGCCGGGTGCCGGCACACGGGGACGATTGCTCAATCAGCTGCAGCGCCTCTGCCACCTGCCTCAGCTGCGCAACCTCATCGATCGAAAGCGGATCATCTCCGATTTCGATCTCGGGCAGACAAAGATCGGTAAACCCGAGAGAACCAAGAGACCTGCGGACATCCGAGGGATCAAGCGCGATGACGCGCGCAGAGTCGAGCTTCTGTTGCCGGTACCATGCACGGTACTCTTTATCTTCGACGCTCCCGTCGCCGCTGACCCACTTGCCCTGTTCCTGCAGGATCGCCTGTCCGTCGGTAAAACTGACATAAAAGGCAAAACGCCCCGAGCGCTCGCGGACCACCACGAAGTAGTGGAAAGCGCTCTGAAGGAAACGGGCATGCCGCGCGCGGAAAAAGTCGATTTCTATCTCATCCTTGAATGCGCGAAAGAAGAGCACCTGCGAGATGCGGGCCGCCAGCCCGCAACTCAAAGGATAGAAGCGGTCAACGCGCATCAGGGCATCCTGCAGCGCCGGGTTGACGGCATGCGCAAAGGCGGCTACCTCATCGCCCCTGCCGAAACCACTCCCCCAGCGCCGCAGGGAAGACTGAGGCAACAATGAGAAGAACTTCCTGACGCGAGCTGCCTGTCGCGGATGGATAAACCGTTTCTGCCTCACCGGCATGCCGATGGCGCACGCCGAGTCGGCCAGCATCTCCCAGGCAAAACGCGCGGCGGCCAGCGGCCGGGAAAAAGCCCTCTTGAAGAGAAGATCCTTAGTAAGGGAAAGCCTGCCGTGAACCTTGGCAACCAGTGCCTTAACGAAATCATCCCAACGCAAGAAATTTCCCTTTTCCGCCACGAACTGATCCAGCACCGCCAGCGCCACCGCATGCGGCTCTGCGGCATTGAAATGCCGCAACCTCAAAGTCAGCTCCCCGGCGCGCAGCCGCTTCCACCAGGCTTTCACGCTCTGATGCTGGCCGTAGACGAAAAGCAGGGAAACCGCATGGGCGATGAGCTCGTCGAGAAAACTGCCGATTAAAAGCCCGGGCAGATCACGCTCGATATGGTGCCCGTATTCGTGCGCGAAAGCCACCATCAGCACCGGCAGCGCAAGGCGCGCAAACACCGCCCGGGGCCCGTTGAAGAGGCTCGTCACCTCCCCTTCGTATCCGGGCTGAGTAAACCATCCGCCGAAGGTGGCGGCAATACTCATGGTGCGCGCAAAGGCACTGAGGCTTTCCAACGCATAACGGGAATGCATGTGCCAGATGAGCGCAACGGCCAGCGCCTGGATAAAAAGCGCTTCGGGAATACGCAGCGCCGAGGCCCTGCGGGAAACCGTGGTCTTTGCCGCGAAACTTTCACTCAGAAGTGTTTCCATCTGCTCCTGGAGTCCTGGCGAAGGAGCGACGTTTTGCTGCAAGGAAATGAGGTGCGCGAAAGCAACGATCTTCAGGAACGTGTCCTCGTTTTGATTCTCAACGACCAAACGCAAGAAATCGGCGTCTTTGCGCAATAATTTGACGATCAATGTTTTTTCCCGAAGGGTTGCCGCGGACAAAGCGTACTGGCGAAGCAGTGCCGCTTCCGCCCCGGGAGCTGCCTCGAGGAAATAAATATCGTCATTGACGATGGCGTTAACCCTGTCCCGGGCGAATTCCCTGATGAGCGCCAGGCGCGCCGCGGGATCCGCGGCAAAGGCCTCCCATCTTTTCAGGAACACTGCGGCCGCAGAGACGTTCTGCCCCGGCCTGCACACCGTTGCCAGAAAACCGATGCCCCAGACCGCGCCGAGTACAACCATAACCAACGGATGCAAAAACAGGGAGGCTGCCGATTGGCCAAGGTTCTTTAAGCGCGCATCAAGAGAGGCGGCGTAGCGTCCGTTGAGGCGGACATCGTTGACGACCACGCGGGGGAACGGCTTGTCGTTAAGCCGAAAGAGGGTATAGGCAATTTTATGGATGAGCTGCTCGCTGAAATCTTCCAGCGTCTGGGCATACTTACGCGTTACCGCAAGCGCCGCGGTTCTTTGCTCTTCGCTCAGTTGCGGGAATGCGGTCGCGTCGTAATCAAAACAAACCACCCCGCGCTCGATCTGCGCCAGCTTTTCCCAGTCACGGGCCAAATCCTCTTGGCGCGCCGCCGGCAGACTCGACCGGGCAAGGCTAAACCTGCCGTAATCAAAGATAATATCGGGATATGCCGCATGCTGCATATCGGTGCATTCGATCAATGCCGGCTCCCAGCCGTTGACGTAGGCCAAATGCAGGAATGCGGCGCATTCGCTTGCCGCCACCTCAAGAGTCCCCCCCTCGGCAAGGTGAGCCGCCGCCTCACCGAGAAGCCGGCGGGCTATGCCCATTTCGATATCTTCGAAGACATCCGTAGCGCGGCGCTTTGCCGACGGAGCCGGAAGGTTCATATAGATACGGTTGAATTTTTCACGAGCCACGGCTTCGGGAAGGGCGAAGAGGTCGGCTTTGACCAAGCTGATGCAGCGGCTGAAGGCCGAGCGGCGGATATTATACGAGGCAAAAGCGAAGGAGACCGGATCGATCTCGGTGGCGACAATGCGCACGTCCCCGCGGGCGCGCGCCGCCACGCACAAAGCATCCACCCCGGCGCCGGTGCCGATGATCAGGATCTTCTCGCCCGGCCTGACACGGATACCTTTAAGCAGGACCAGGCTGCTTAACGTATTGGGCATGCACATTCCCTCGCAGTAGAGGGCGTAAACCCCGGGCAGGTACTGCTCTTCGCTAAAAAGGTCGTGCCCGCTGATCATAAGTTGCGGCCGGGAGTTTACCCACTGCATTAAGGCCCCCAAACGCATCTCTTCACGCGCGGTATGCACCGGATAGGCAGACAGGAGGTTGCCGAACAGGAGCGGTTGTCCCCGCAACTCCTGGGTTTTCTGCCGCACAAACGCCCGGGCGCGCGCCTCTGCTTCGCGTTTCTCAAGGCCGCGTTCCCGCAAAGAAGCGGCGATCGCTTCGGCCTGGCCGCCGATGACACGTTCCCGCGCCGCCTCCGGCACCTGATCCCAGGTTATCCCTTCGGTGACGATCATCATCGGCGTATCGTCATACAGCACGACACGCACCGAGGCAGGCGTTCTATCAGCCCGGTACGCCGGGATGATACGCGCATTGACGAGCGCGCGCTCCGGGACGCTCAAGACCAGCTCATGCTCCCAGATCCCCGGCCTGCGCTTTGCTGCGGGCACCGCAAGATCAAGTTCCAACCCGCGGGCCAGAATGCCCAGCGGCGAATCGTTTTTAATCAGGTTGGCGCTGTCATCTTTTTGACCGGCAACGGCGCTGACCGAAGCCACCATCCCCAGGAGGAGACCGAAAGAAACCAGGAAGAAGAGAAATCCGGTTGCGGCTGGCAAAAGCAGGAAGAATCCCGAAGCAGAAGGCGTTTCGCTCTTTGGTCCTTGCGGCGGAGCCCGGCTATCCGCTCCCCCGCCGTTGGCAGGAGGGATGAAACAGAGCCCCGCAGCTAACTCTTCCCGGGAAGTTCCCATCGTCTCCAGATACGCTTCCAGCGCCGCGGCGATCTCATCCTTGTGTTCGCGCACATACTCGCGCGTCGATTCAGAAACAAGAGAATCGATGTTGGTTTCAAGGTAGCCCCGCATAAGAAGCAGCGTCTGCGCAAAAGCCAGATCAAGGCGCGCCCGGTCTATAGCCGCCGCTGAAGAAAGAATCGTCCTGCTGTTCTCATCAGTCGCCGGTATCCGCTTCAGGCGCTCCAACTCCAAAGTAAAACGCTCGACATATCCCTCATGGAAGCCTTCAAGCAGGGTCTGGAAATCAGCCAGGCGCAGCCAATACCCCTCGTTTGCGGGCAGGCGGAATCCGTTCTGCCGGCGTAACTGCTGCAGCTTGCCGTGCCCAAGGCGCTCCCAATCCTGGGCGCGCAGCTCCAGGAGATCACAGAACCAGTCAAAGAGCCGGCGCACCGCCGGGACAAGCTCTCCTTCGGGGCTCACCGCCAGCCAGAGCCGCGGCTTGCCGTCCTCAAGGTGGCGCGCGGTAATCATGCTCATCTGGAACGCGCCCTCCTGCCCCAGGCGCACGACGAAATCGCCGGCATTGATGAAAACCGACGCCAGGTCGATCTCGTTATACACGGTGAGGATCCGGTACAGGCGAACCATCATCCGGCGCATGAGCGCCTCATCGGTGATATTCACATGCTTCATCTGCCAGATGATGAAACGCGGCCCGTTTTTTTTCGTATCGATGTGCGCCTCGAAAAACCCGTCTTTCCATTCATTGGCGTATATCCACATCTTGGTGCCGTCGCGCGCGGCGCATTCGGCGAGCCCGTAGTGCAGCGGCAGGTAGCGGTCGCAGATATTGAGCAGCCGCACCTGGTTGCGCGCATCGGACTGCAGCACCATACTGGCGACCGAATCGCGGGGGGCATGCAGGCAGGCCAGGAGCGGATCAAGGTTTCCCTTGAGCCGGATAAACACCTTATAAATACGCTCAAAGTCTCCGTAATTGACCGGGGCGATAAGAACGGGCGAAACGATCTCCTCGAGGGACACCGGACGTCTGGCGGCTGCAGCGGCGACGGCCCGCAATCCTACGTTATCCCGCCTGGTCAGGAACATCTCGATCGCTTCGGCGTTCTGCCGTTCGCTGAAAAAAGAACACGGCGTTTCCCCGTCATAGAGCGCACCGATCGTCACCTCTTCGGTTTTCGAGTTGAAGACGCTCGCTCGCTCGGAAAGCTGTTCTGCCTTCCGGAGCGTGAACGCCTCATGCAGCATCAGGAAGGCCGGGAAGAAACGGACCTCTACCGCCGGCTTCTGCGCCGCAGCTGCCGGGGCGCAAAGCGCCTTTTCCAGTTCGTTGCGCAGCTTATTGACAATCCGGCTGCGGCCCTTCTCGGGAACGCCCACCTGCGCCAGTATCCCGTCGAGAGCGCGCTCCTTGGAGCTATGCGATTCGTGTTTGCCGGCGAACTCCCGGCGCGTTATGATCTGCGCAACCTCCCGCAGAAGAGACTCGTCAAAACGCGCAAGCATCTCGGCGGGAAGGAATGCCGCCAACAGCTTCAAAAGCGGTGACGGTTCCTGAGCCGAGGGCGCGTTGTTGAGAACCGTCCCCAAGAAGAACGCGACGCAGGCAAAGCCGAGAAGTTCCATCCCAAAGAAACAACCTCCGGCAAGTCCTGCCTTGCGCACTCCGGCACAAAGCCCGGCCAATTTTTCATCCGGAGCCTGCGGCAGCCAGGAAGACATCGTTGGCAATGCCGCGGTTTTTTCTCCGCTGGAACCGATCGCCGCTGCCTTGCTGAAAAGCAACGCCGTGTGCGCGACCAGCTCTTTTTCGATCAGAGCGGCTGCAACCGGCAGTTCAGCAGGCACCAGCTCCGGCTCGATCCTGCCTGCATCTTTTTCTGCAAAACGGACCGGACTGCGGAATTTCTTAGGCAGCCCCTGATCCAAAAAGAGCGCACAGGCAGCAATGAGCTCTCGTCTTCCGGGTGCTCCCGGAACGAGCCCATCCCACCCTTCGCCGAATGACGTCCCGTACTCGTTGGCGCACAAAAGGCGCGAGAAGATTTGCGTGCCTGCGGGCAACAATGGAGCAATCCGCTCTGCCAGCGATCCCTTGAAACCGGTATCGACAACGATCAGTGCCTGCGCATCCAGGATACCCTCCTGCTTCAAATAGTGCAGCAGATGCCGGTCCCCGACAAGACGGCGGTTGACAAAAAACCCTTTGATACGCTGTTTATCAACGGGATAGTTCTGCGCAAGAAGCCAGTCAGCAGCCTGGATTGCCTGCGTATACAGGTATTCGGCGCCGTTATAGAGGTATACCAGCAGCGGGTTATGCTGCCGGCAGAAACGCTGATTGAGCGTTCCGCCGACCAGGGAAAGATTGAACAAAGCCAATTCGCTCAGCACATCCGGCTCCCCGGAACGTCCGTAGGCAAAGAACTGGGAGAGAAAACCGCTCATAATCTCCCGCGCCCATGCCGCCTGCTGCGGGAACGGAGACTGCGCGTACATACTGAGCCGGTCGAACATCGTCACCAGCACCCGGTAAAAATCCGAACTGTTACGCTCAGCCGGGTCACAGAGCGCTTCAAGGAACCGCAAGATGATCTGATCCCTTGCTGCCTGGCTCTGGGGAGCCTCGATGCAGGCATCGAGGGCGCGCAGGGCAAACCCGAGCTTTGAAACCTTGAAGCCGTCGACTTGGGAACGGCGCGCTGCCACCTCGCAACGGATCCGGTTGCGCAGCGGTATTGAATCCTTCACCGCGAACAAAGGGTATCTCTGTATCAAGGCTGCCGTCACCGCGGAAACAGCATCTCCCCCCGGAACTTGTCCGAGCAACGCACGCGCATCCACCTCTCCCGCTTCGGCCTGACGCAACTCTTCTTGCGTGCGGGCAAGAAGCCGTTCGCTTTCGGGAATACCTCCCGCCCCGAGCGACGTGAATGCCGTGCCCTGCGCCCGCGACATGCTTTCGCGCGCCTCCACGAGCAACGCGGCTACCGCGATACGCCGACGATCGTCTTGCGAGAGATAATTGAGCGGCCGATCGGCTAAGAGCGGATGGCCGCAGGCAGCGCCGGTACCGGCAGGCATGCCGGGAAAAACGCCATATTCGATCAGGACGCGCAGCACTTCGGCAACGCTCCAGGCCTGAGAGCGCGTGCCGCCGGGCAGATGCGGGGAATCGCCGTCGAAGACCTCGTTGATCGAACCGGCGGGACTGGTCAGGAGGAACTCGACCAGGGGGGTACAAATATCCCGTATCTGACGGCGGATATCCTGAGGACCGAGGCCCTCGGCGCGCCGGACGCGCACCAGAGAATCGATATATGCCCCGATCAGCCATGGCCAGACCGTGCCCTGATGATACGCGCGGTCTTTGACCTGCGGCTCTTGCAAGGTATCGTAGCGACCCTGGTAATGCGAATCGCGCGCAGAGAGCGTGCGCAGGCCAAAAGGCGTCAGCAGATCACGGGTCGCGCAGTCGAAGACCTGGCGCATACGCTCTCCGGAGAGCAGATCGTCGCAGAGACTGACCGCAAAGAGCATGTTCGGCCTGATCGCCCCGCAATGCGGATCGCCCTCAATGACATCCAACAGGGCCTTTTCCGCGTCGTTCCAGAAGAGACGGTTGAACGAATCCCGCATGCGCCCGGAGAGATCCCGGTAATGCCGCGCAGCCGCATCGATCCCGAAGCGTCCGGCGCAGGAAGAAGCGAAGACAATCGACGCATACCAGAGGGCGTTGATCTCCACCGCCTTGCCGTTACGGGGGGTAACCGGATGGTCGTAGCCTCCCGGATCGGCATCCATCCAACTGGCCTGAGCAGGACTGACGATGAGGGCGTCGGCGTCCATAAAGATACGGTTGAAACGGCCGTGACGCTCATACCCGGTCCCCCGCTCATATGCCTCCAGGATGCGCAGCACCACCGGGAACTGTTCGCGCACAAATTCCCAGTCGCCCGAAAATGCAGCATAGGATCGCAACGCAACGATGAACCAGAGCGAGGCGTCGGCGGTATTGTATTCGCTTTTCCCGTCGGGGAAGATCCGGTTCGGGATCAGGCCTTGGCGCAGATACCGGCTAAAGGAGCGGAAAACCGCCTGCGCTTCGGCGAAACGGCCGCGGGCCAGGAGCAGACCGGGCAGCGCGATAAAGGTATCCCGGCCCCACTGTTCCAGGAACCAATCCCAACTCGCCGCCCAGATCTGCACCTCGTCTCCCTGATGCTTGATAAAGGAATCCGCGGCCGTGTCAAAAGCCCCGCGCACATCGTTTTCCCATGCGCACCCGTCGAGGACCGCCTTGAGACGGCGGAAATAGTCGTCGGTACTGAAGCGGACGCGACGGCTGTAATCGGCATCACCGGGCAGGGGCATGCGGTACTCCCAGCGGACCGCATGCGGCCCGGCAAGCGTCTTGATCCTGAACGGCTCTCCCCAGTCGTCGCCGAAGGTGAAACTGATGAACCGCGCGCAGGATGAGCCGTAGCCGCCCTCGTAGCGAACAAACCAGTTCACGGTCTCGATGAAATGCGCCCGGGAATCGTAATAGCGCGGGTCGTCGTGGCTGCTCAAGTGCATCCAGTTGCGCTTGATAGCCGCCATGCCGTGCTTGAGGGCGTCGGCGTCTTTTCCTTCGAATGCCTCGGCAAGAGGCAACGCCGCGAATTCACGGAAGACTTCGGCGATGGCCCCGACAAACTCCTCTCCGGGCTCATCGCCGCTGGCCTTCTGCCCGTTGCCGAAATTGTAGGCGAAATGCAGCGCATCCAGGCGCGCTCCGTCAAACCCCAGAGACAGCCAATGCCTGATCGGACCGGTAAAGGACCGGTAACGGTCCTCCTTAAGCCGCGTCCAATTCCAGAGCGCCAGATGCCCCCAGTCTTCATCAAGCCCCTCCCTGACGATACCGGGGTTACGCGTCTTCAGGTCGCGGAAATATTCCGGATGCTGCCAGACATCAACGCTCTCTTTGCAGCGAAACATCGGCATGTCGAACAGGACCCGGCCACCCGCCTGGTGGATCCGCTTGAGCGCCTCTGCGCATTGCCGATACGCCACCCATTGGCTGAACCGCCGCAGCGCACACAGCTCTTCGTAGCGCGCGTCCTGCTGCGCCGCGGCGTACTGCTGCGGGCTCCAATCGGAAACCGCGTCGTCCTCTCCGACGATCTCGCGCACGGCCATGAAGGCGGCATAGGCGTCGAGCCAATCCCGGTGATCGCGCACGAACGCTTCGAACGAGGCGCGCTGCCTGCGGCTTTCCCTGAAACGCTCAAACGCCTTCGAACGCGCCCACGCCGAACGCCTCTCCAGTGCCGCGTAATCGACCGCCTGGCGCTGGGAGAGCGTTTCTGCCGCAAGCTGCGCCCGCTCGGAAACATCGATCCATTCCGTTGCAGACCAGTCGATGAACAGCTCGTTGAGGGCAAAGCAGCTCGCCGGTTCATACGGACTCGCGGCGATCGTTGCAAAATGCGGCAGCAGGAGCACCACGCTGATCCCCCGCGGGCCGAGGCTTTCCTCATAATAGCGCGCGAAATCCGTAAAGGTGCCGATCCCCGGATCATTTTCCTGCCGGCGCAGGGAAAAAATCGGCAAACTGATCGCCAGATATGTTTTTGCGGGATTCTGCCACCAGGCGGGCGCGCTCCCCCGTGCCTGGCGCGTTACCGTGCCCAGGCACAAAAGTATAGTCGCCAGCGAAACGATGGCGGCAGCTTCCACTCCTGCGAACAGCGCCCCGGCGGACTTTCCCCTCACCCGAACCGGAGTCGGGCCTCCCGCGGGAAGAGATTCGTATTTGCGCATACGCAGGACCACGGCGGTAGCGGAGACCGAAACCACGCTGCCCAGAAACGTTTCACCGTGATAAATCTGAGCGAACGCCTTGACGATCTGAGCCGGCACCGCCGGCTCGCCGTTCTGTGTCATACTGATAAACCATAGTTTCGGCGAGAACTGATCTGCCTGGCGCAGCTGCAATTCAATCTGATATCCGCTGCCGATAGCCGTTTGACTCTCTCGCAGAGAAAGAGAAATCTCTTCGAAAGCAGGATTGTGCGAAGAACCTCCGTTGCGCGCCTCCTGTTCCCGGTGCGCCTGGGCATACTCCTGGGCTTCCGTTTCATCAACGGCAACCGCAATCGTCGCCAAATACTCCCTGGTCTCGGCACGCAATTCGCCGAAACCGGTCCGAATCTTGAACCAGAGGGCGCGCGGATCATTCCGGCCTAAAAGATAACCGCCGAATGCGGCTGCTTCGATCGCGTTGATCAGCCGCTGCGTATCCCATTTCGCAAAAAGCCTCGGTTCCTTCTCCAGAAGGATGCGATCTCCTTCATATAACTCGATCAAAACGGCAAGGAACCGCTCTTCATCGCACCGCGCTGCCGGTTTGACGCGGAAACAGCGCTCCCGGTCCTGCCTGCTCCATTCAGCGAAAACCCCGGGCTCCCGGATGGTGCTGACCGTACGAAAAACCGGCACCCGGCTCATCCAACGCCGGGTGCTCCACGCAAAGAATCGCGGAAGACGGTCCCGGTTGAGCGCAAACCACTCATTGAGCCGGCGGCAAAGACGCGTCGTTTCATGGGGCCCTGCGACCGAACCGAACAGAACGGGCATCCCCGCCAGCATCAGGAGCGGCAGGGTCGCCAGCACCAAGAGAGGCAAGAACAGCAAGGACGCCTGGCCCGGATTCTGCTGCGCCACAAGCTCCTCCAACGCCGCGACGCGCTCCGCAAAGAATCCTTCGCGGCGCTGACCGAAAAAGCCGGTGCGTATCTGCGCGTCGGTTTCAAACAGCTGCTGTTTAAAAGCCTCCTGTGCGCGGCGACGATACACCTTCTGCGCTTCAACAAGGATAGTACGCGTAAAGGAGGAATCAAATTGGCCGAATGCGGCGTCAACGGCGAGTTTATCGGAACCGGTATCAACCAGGGCGCAGGTATGCGCGCGGCTGCCCTGGCAGAAGAGATCGCACAGAACTGCCGGGATCGCGCAAAAGGCGCAGGCCTGGCGGAAGGCCGCCGCTGCGTAATAGCACATCCCGCAATCGGGCGTCTGGACGCGGGTGAGCGCCAGGTACTGCTCGGCGCAATCTCCCAGAAGAGCGACCCGCATGCACAGCTGCCGTATCTGCGCCAGATGCTCAAAAACCTGGCCGCTCTTTTCATTCAAGTCGCGGCGTAGCTGCTCGGCAGAAAGCGCTCGCCCTTTGAGCCCCTGGAGACGCTCGCCGAAACAAACCGTCAG
>CAZOGI010000004.1:97029-136661 GCA_964579435.1 uncultured Planctomycetales bacterium | reverse complement strand
TCCCGACAAGGGAAAAGTTAAACGCCCTAAAGCGAGCGTAAACGGCCCGACAAGGGCCGTAGCGAGCGTAGGGCCAATAACCTCTCCCGACAAGGGAAAAGTTAAACGCCCTAAAGCCCTTTTGCATAACGGAATGCAAAAAACGCCCTTGCTGGGCGCCAGCGCTGCCTGAGGCTCAGAGAGGATCTCTATGCCGAAAGACGCCAAAGCAAAAACAAAGAAGAAGAAAAAGCCATACAAGAAGCCGGTCTGCACATCCGAAGAAAGCTTCGGCTCCTTGATTTTGGGCTGCAGCTTCACCGATTGCGGCACGAATTCCGCTTTCAAATAACATCCCTCACGATGGGCGTGTCCGTTCTCCAATCATGAGGCCGCGGCAGCTGTATTTTGATTTGCCGCCTCGCCTTATCGCCCAGCATCCCCAGTATCACCCGCACCGCAAACGTTTGCTCGTTCTCTCCCGCGCCGATCAGGTCATTCGGCACTGCCGTTTTTCGGATCTCCCTTCGTTTCTGCGTCCCCACGATCTTCTTGTCTTCAACGATTCGGCGGTGATCCCCGCCCGTGTCTGGGGTCTGCGCGAAAGCGGCGGGCAGGTCGAAGTGACTCTGATAACACGCATCGGCGCCTCGCGTTGGCAAGCGCTGATCAGGCCGTCGCAGCGGCCGTTGGCAGGGGAGCGCATCTTTTTTGCCCAGACCTCCTTGGAGGCGAGGGTAACCGAACAACTGCGAGCCGAGATCTTCCTGGTCCGCTTTTCCGGAAACGAAGAGCGGGTTAAATCGTATCTGGACGCGCACGCCCAGGTGAACGCTCCGTTCTACCTCAGCCGGCTGCTTTCGGTGCGGGAGTATCAGACTGCTTTCGCCCGTTTTCCCGGGTCGACGCAATGCCCGACGGCGGGCTTGCACTTTCGCCGCCCCTTCCTGCGCGGCTGCCTGTGCCGGGGGATCGCGCTGGGGTCGGTGACGCTGCATATCGGGGGCAGCATTTTACCCCTGCGTGTCGCTAGCTACGAACGTTTCCGCGTCGAAAAAGAATTTTTCCGGGTTTCCGCGGCGCTGCAGAAAAAGATCTCGCAGGCGCGCGCGCACGGCGGACGGGTTATTGCCGTCGGGACGAGCGTGTTGCGTGCCCTGGAGAGCGCATCCTGCGGCAGGGGGATGGTTCGGGCGCAGAGCGGGTGGACCGGACTGACGATCAAACCGCCGTACGCCTCCCGGGTCGCGGACGGGCTGTTGACGAACTTACATCTGCCCTCGTCCAGCCATTTGCTCTTGACGGCCGCTTTTGCCGGCACCCGGCCGGTCGTTCGCGCCTACCGGGATGCCGTGCGCCGTCGCTACAAATTTCTTGATTTTGGCGATGCGATGCTTATGATATAGATGCCGGCATGAGAGAGACGCTTTTTCCCGCCAAGACGCAGCGTGTGCGCTGGATCCGCCACCAGGCCGGAGGAGTCGTTTGCGATCCCCTTCGTCACCGGTATTACCGGTTGAATGCGCCGGCGCTGCACGTCTGGGAGCTCTGTGACGGGGTTACGGATATCCGCGGGATCGCCTGTTCCCTGTCCCGCCGGTACCGGGTATCGATCCCCCGTGCCCTGCGGGATGTCTGCGCCTTAATTGCGCAGTGGCAACGCCGGGCGCTGGTTTGTCTTTACGTCAAGAGAGGCAGGTTTTTCCCCGAGCGCATACCATGAGCACAAATAAACCGTTGGATATCAGTCTCGGCGGGATCCCGTTGCGGCTCCGCTGTGCCGATCAGCCGTTCCTGCGCCTGGCGCGCGAGGCGCTGCAGGGATTTGTCGTCGCCGCCCGGCAGCCGCAGATCGAGATCGTCGTCACGCTCGACCCGCAGATCGGGGAGGTCGATCCCTATCACTGCGGCAATCCCCATCGCACCAACGTCGCGGTCAGCGCGCAGCGCCTCCTGATCCGGGGCAGCGTGTATACCGGCTCCTTTGACCTGAAAAGCTTGCGCGCCGAGGTGGTCCAGGGTGCGGCGCTTGAGCCGCTCTACCTTTTTCTGCGCGCCGTGGTCGCAGCCTATTTCCCGACACAAAACGGTTTTCTTATCCACGCGGCAAGCGTCGCGAAGAACGGCGCCGCGTTCCTGTTCGCCGGGCCTCCGCAGGCGGGCAAGTCCACCGTCGCCCGTCTGTCGCAGAAATATCGGGTTTTGAGCGACGATTTCTCGATCGTGCGCAAGATCGACGGGCGGTACTATTGTTTTGCCTCCCCTTTCTGGGGGCACGTACAGATCAAGGGCGCGTCAAAGCCGGATACCGGCCGGGCGGTCGCGCTCAAAGGCCTCTATCTGATCAAGCAGGATAATACGGTCTATCTGCGTTCCGTCCCCCGCAGCGAAGCGAACCTGCGGCTGCTGCAGAACGTTTTAGCGCTTTCGCGTACCGCCGCGATCAACCAGGAGCTCCTACGGATCGCCGACGATTTTGCGCGGACCGTGCCGGTCAAGCTGTTGCATTTCAAAAAAGACGATTCGTTCTGGAAGGAGATCTCATGAAGGATCTTTATTTCGGCAAAAACGCCGAAGTCGCGTTCCGGGTCATCGAAGGGGAGGCGGTCATCCTGACTCCCTCCGACGGGCGGGTGCATAATCTCAACGAGGTCGCGGCGCGGGTCTTTGAGCTGGCCAACGGCAAGCGGACTATGGCGGAGATCTGCCGGTGCGTGGCGGAGGAATTCTCAGCCGAGGCGGCGGAAGTGGAAAAGGACTTGAGGCTTTTTCTTGAGGATATGGTGCATAAGAAGATCCTGGTTATCTCCGATACCCCGTTGTAGCCCTGCGGTACAGTTCCTCCCATTTCTTTACCGTTCGGAGCATTGAGAAAGAGCGTTTCACCCGCGAGGTGCCCCGTTTTCCCATCCGCTGCGCCAGCCGCGGATGTTCAATCAATCGGATGAGTGCCTGGGCATACCGGGCCGGATTTCCCGGCGGCACAAGGATCCCGGTTTTTCCCGGGCGCACGATCTCGCGGATCCCCCCCGAATCCGCGGCAACGACCGGTTTCCCGGCGGCCATCGCCTCGAGGACGACGAGGCCTGCGGTATCGTTGACTGCCGGAAAGAGCAATGCGTCCAGCGCATGCATAATCCGGGGGATATCCTCGCGAAACCCGGCCAGAACGACTTTACCCGCCGCCGCGGCGCGGATCTTTCTCCAGTACGCTTTAGTGGTATCGCTGCCGACCAACAGGAAGCGCGCCGACGGATAGCGGCGGCGCACCAGCGCGGCGGTGCGCAGAAAATCGAGCGGCCGTTTCTGGGGAGTGACCCGGCTGACCATCGCGACCAAAAAAGCGTCCGGTTCGATCGCAAGGTCTTTTCGCAGGAGGGCGCGTTGGCGGGAGGAAAAGCGGCGGAAACGCTCCCGGGCGAGCGCGTTGGGGATGAGGAGGATATTCTTGCGCAGGCCGACTGCGCTGAACTGAGCACGTGCGTACGCGCTGCAGGCGACGATCCGCCAGGAGAGAGACTGCATCAGCCCGAAGAACTGCCGGCGGCGCGCGATGTTGACCGAAGGGAACGCCGCGTCGAAGCGAAAATGCATGTGCCAGATGACCGGGATTCCCAGGAGTTTCGCTGCCAGGGCGCTGTTGAATTCAAACGCGCGCGTATTGATGAGGTGGACGACCCGGATATCGTTGGCGCGCAAAAAAAACTGCAGGGCCTTTTTGAAGGGCTCCCACTCGCCGGCGTGAGGGATGATCCGCGCGTCGATTCCGTGAGCGCGCAGAAAAGCGGTGAAGCGGCTCTCCTGCGGCATGACGACCCGGGCGCCGAATCGTTTTTTGTCCAGGTGCCGGATAATCTCGAACGCAGCCAACTCCGCTCCCCCTATATAGGGGACGTGGGTAATGCAGAAGAGGATGTTAATGCGTTTCGTATGCACGCTGTTTGAGTGTGGGGCGGGTGCGCATCTCTTCGGCCAAGCCGGACCGTCCCATTATAGTGCCGCGCCGCAGGTGCCGTCAAGCGGCATGGCGCGGAAATTAACTGGTGCGCACAGCCCGGCAAGCGGATATAATGATTGACAACGGCTCCTGTGGTCTGTTCTCTCAGCCGCCAAATCGCTCATGTCAACGATGATACGGGTCGGTCTTGATACGCGGATATTCGGCTCGCCGGTCATGTCAGGGACCGAGCGCAGCGTGACGCTGTTCAAACAAAACCTCTGGCGGTTCGATCCCCGGTACCGCTTCTTCTTCTTCAGCGACTCTCCCGCGATGGTGAGCGCGTTACAGAAAGCCGCTGCGTTGAAGGCCCGCCTCCCCGAAGCCAGCCAGCGCCGTTCCATCAACCACTTGATCCTCCGGGATCAATTCCTGCTCCCGGAGCTTTTGGCTCAACGCAAGATCGGACTCTTTCATTCTTTCGCGCTTCCGATTCCCTGCTCGGCAACGCCGGGGTGCCGTTTTGTCGTCACGGTGCACGATATCATCCCCTGGCTGGGCGTTGACCGGGATTGTTTTACTTCGGAATTCAACGCCTATTACCGCCACTGGATGGAGCGTTCTTTGCGCAAGGCGGACCGGATCTTGGCCATCTCCGGATCAACCAAGCGCGACATCTGCAGCCGTTTCGGCATCCCTCCCCCGAAGGTGACGGTTACCTACTGTGCGCTCAGCGACTACTTCCGGCCGCTTCCCGAGCTGAAGGCGGTGCGGGCACGGCTGCGGCGTTCGCTGGGGATCGAAGGAGAGTTTATTTTGACGGTGGGCGTGTTGACGCCGCGCAAGAACGTCGAAACGCTGATGCGCGCCTATGCGTTTCTGCGTTCGCGTTACAAGCTTCGGCACTCGTTGGTCGTCGCCGGAAGCACTGCGTTCTATCGGCCGCGCCTGCCCCGGGCCGCCGGGATTATATTTACCGGTCCGGTATCCGACGGGATACTGAGGCAGTTGTATAACGCCGCCGCGCTGTTTGTTCTGCCTTCGCTCTACGAAGGGTTCGGTTATCCGGTGGTGGAGGCCATGGCCTGCGGCACGCCGGTCATTGCCTCGCGCGCCAGCTCTCTGCCGGAGCTGGTCGGGCCCGCAGGGATGACTTTTGAGCCGCGCGATCACGCTGCCCTCGCGGGGTGTATCCGCAGCGTGCTTGATGATCCGCGGCGGCGAAACCAACTGGTGAGGAACGGCTTTCTGCGCGCGCGCGCTTTTTCGTGGCCGCGTTATATCCGTGCCATCGAAAAGGTCTATGACGAGCTGACCGGCGCGCCGGCCCTGGGCAGAAAACAGGAAGGGCAGGGATAAACGCATGGTGAGGCCGTCAGTCGGGAGGGTCCCTGATGCTCCCGGAGGCAGTGGCAGTCGACGCGGCTATCCCCTGCGGCGCGCAGCGCCTTTGTATGTTTTTTTCGAGCTAACCAGAAAGTGCAATCTCTCCTGCAAACATTGCTATATCGTCCGCGAGGACCGTCCCGAGCTTTCGAGCGCCGCCGTGAAGCAGGTTATCGATCAGCTCCAAAAGGCAGGGGTTCTGCTGTTGAATTTTTCGGGAGGAGAGGTTTTGGCGCGGCATGATTTTTTCGAGATCGCCGCCTATGCCCGAAGAAAGCATTTTGCGATCAAGGTTTTTTCCAACGGCACCCTGATCGACGCTGCGGCAGCCAGGGTATTGGCAGGGTTGCGGCCGGTGCGCGTTGAGATCACCCTGTTGGGGCCTGACGCCGCCACGCACGATGCCATAGCGCAAAAAAGGGGGGCGTTCGCAAAAACGCTGTCTGCGCTTTGGGCTCTCAAAAAAAAGGGCGTGCGTTTGCGCATTAAGATGCCGCTCTTAAAAGATAATTTCGGCGGGTATCGCAGGATGTTGACCCTGGCGCGCGGGATGGATATCCCGCTTCAGATAGACCCGTTGATTGTTCCACGGCTTGACGGTTCGCCTGCGCCGCTTCAGATGCGCCTTGGTTCGGAGGAATTGCGCGCGTTCTTTTCGGATCCGCAGATTGCCTCCCTGGAGAAGATCGACCGGGCCAAACGTGTGCGATTGTTCCCGGGCATGGCTTGCAGCGCCGGGCACACCAGTTGCGCTCTCTCCGCCTACGGCGACGTTTTCCCTTGTGTCGTCGTTCCGGAAAAAATGGGCAGCGTGCCGGGGCAGGATTTTTCGCGCCTCTGGCAGTCGAGCGCGGCAATGCGTTACCGCGCCGAGAGCCGGCGTCTCTTAACGGGTTGTCGCGGCTGCAGGCACGACGTCTTCTGCGGCCGCTGCCCGGGGGTTTCGTATCTGGAAAGAGGCGCGCTTGCGGCATTTTCGCCGCGCCTCTGCCTGATCGCTTCAATAAAGGCGCAGTGTGCCGCAGCGCACCCGAGCGTCGCCGTCGCCAGAGGCTCTGTCAAATCCCGCGGGAGGAGAACATCATTCGCCGCATCGCCGGTCATCTGAAACGCTTGGCCCTCTCCGGCCGGATCATGCAACCCGCCTTTCTCGGGGAAGTGGGCAAGGCCTTGCTTGACCGTTTCCGGTACGGATTCGCCTTCCTTCCTGCCCCGCGCTCGGTAGCGATCGGCCCGACCTACCGGTGCAACTTCAACTGCCTCTTTTGCATCGAACATTCCCCCCTTGAATTCCCTGCGCACTATCGGTATTACAAAGAAAAACGGGAGTATCTGGACAGCGAGATCGACCCGGAAATATTCAAGCGCACGGTTGACGACCTGGCGGCTCTGGGGGTGGAGTGCGTCATGCTCTGCGACGGGGGAGAATCGTTCCTCCATCCGCAGATATTTTCTCTTATCGAATACGTCAAAGCAAAAGGATTGTCCTGCTGGATCGCCACCAACGGCAGCCTGTTGGACCGGGAGAAGGTCCGGCGGCTCATCGCTTTGAAACTGGATATGATCCATATCAGCCTGAATGCCGCCTCTGCCCCGGTGCACGCGCACGTGCACGGTGCCGCGGCCGGCGGGTCTTTCGAGCGCATCGTGGAACATGCCCGGCTGTTCGGTCAATTAAAGGAGGAAACACGGACGCATCTGCCGCAGGTTTGCTTGTCGAACGTGATCACCAAATGCAATTATCGCGAGGTGGTGGAGATGGTCCGGCTGGGGGCGCGCCTCTGCGCCGACCGGGTGGAGCTGCAGACCTTTTTTTACTGTAAAGGCCGGGAGCCGTATCTGCAGGAGATAATCCTCGGGGAAGAAGAGCGACGGACCTTGCTGGAGTTGTTGCTGGAAGCGGCGCTCCAGGCCAGGCAGCTGCGGGTCAATACCAATATCAATCAGATGATACAGCGGGTGCGCACCAACACCTCTTTGACCTTTCAGGTCCAAGAGCCGTTGATCTACCGCTGCGATATGCAGGCTAACGCAGATATCTATCCGTACTATTTCCCGGAGCGCATGGGCACGGTGACGCGGCAGGCCGGTTTTTGTTCGCTCTGGTTCAGCCCGCATTTCATCCGCTACCGGCGGCGGTTAAGCGTTATGGCCCGTCAGAAGCATACCTACGAAGGGTATCCCTATTGCCTGCGTTGCCATGCGGGGACCCTGGACCGGAAACTCTGTTATTTGCGGTATTGATGGTCTCGGCGACGCGGTTCCCGCGGCGCGGCTTTTATCTTTGGCGCCGTCGCAGAAAGAGCGTTCCTGCATGCTTCCCGGTTGCGCCGGTAGAGCGCGGTGTGCGGCTGCAGGATAAGGGCCCTTTCGAATTCCCGCAGGGCGCCTGAACGATCGCCCGTCAGCGAATAATAGCATCCACGCAGATTGAAAAAAGCCGCATCATACACCTTCTCTTTTAAGATTCCCGCTGCCGCCGAAAGATCTCCCTTCTGGCAAAACAGACGCGCCAACTGAAGCTTTGCCTTCGTATTCCCTGGGCTCAAGCGCAGCGCCTTGCGGCAATGTCGCAACGCCAGGGCGTCTGTGTCCTGTTGCATGCAGGCTTGCGCATACAACAGATGGATGTTGGCGGAAACATCTTTTGTCCAGGGATCGGTTGCGCGCGGGAGCCCCTTGAGGGCCTTTCCGAACAGGTCCCGCGCCCGCGCATAGTTGCCCTGCGCCAGGAGACAGATCCCCCGGCAGGCGTACGCCTGATAGGAGGGAGCGTCTTTTCCCAGGCTTTCGGCAATGCGCCGCGCGAGAGGATACTGTTGCGCTTTAATAAGTATCTCGACCGCCGCCAGGGCGCATGCACGCGCGTACTCCGGGAGGCGGTTCTGTTTTCGGGCGGCCTGTATCCTCTGCAAGATCAGGCGCGCGGTTGAGCGCTGCAACGCTTTGCGCGTTTCCGGCGTAAGCCCCGGGAAGTAATAGCGGCAGCTTCGTTGCGGGACAAAGGCGATCTGTGCGGCATCGGCAATGGTCAGCCAGGCCGCCCAGTCGCTCTGCGGCTCCAGCCGGGGGTCGAAGAGACGTTTGTTCTCGCCACAGATGAGTCGATGCATGACAGTGCAGGCGGGGATGAAATTGTAGCCTTCGAGCCGATGCCGGTCAAACGGCATGCCGCGCGCCCGGGAGTACCCCACCCGGGCATCGATGAAGAGATAGTCACTGTAGACCAGGGAGCAATCAGGCCTGAGCGCAAGCGCGCCGGCGAGCGTCTCCAGGTGCGAAGAAGAATAGTGGACGTCGCTGCTGCAGTAGGCAATAAAGGCGCCCAGGGCATGCTCCATCCCTCTGTTGCGCGCCTGCGCCAATGAAGCGCCGGGGCAGGCGAGGTAGAGGATGCGCGAATCATTAAAACGCATGGCAGGTTTGCGCAACGGCGCGCCCGCGCCCGTATCGACGATGATCAACTCCAGGTTCTGCAGGGATTGTTTCAAGACTGCCTGCACCGCCGCCGGGAAGTTTTGGGGGTTTTCGCCGGGGGTAAAGATAACGCTGACCCTGGGTTGGCCGGGCCAATTATCGCGCGCCGATGAGAGCCGCCGGAGAAGCCGCCTGGCTTGTGGGTGCCGCGGCGCGATCCGCAGCGCCTGCTGGAAGCAGCGGACCGCCGCAGCGCGTTTGCGCGCCTTGAGGTAGACCATGCCTAAGTTGAAAAATCCTTTGAGCGGGATCGGTGTCGCGGTGGCGATGAACCATTTGAATTCCCGCTCGCTGGTGCGCAGGTCGTCTGTCAGGAAGGCGATCAGGCCGCGCAGAAAGTAGGTGTGGTAGCGCGGCATCCGGTTAAGATAGCGCAACGCCTGTGCGTATCTGCGGGTTGCCATGGCTTGGAATGCCAGCAGGTCAAGGGTTTCTCTATGAGCGGGACATTCTTTGAGTATCTGCTTGCAGAGAGAAAAAGCGTCTCCGATTCTTTGGCGGGCAAGAGAGGCTTTGGCCAGGTGCAGCTTTATACATAGGATGTTTTGGCGGTCTTCTGTGTGCAGCTGGTTAAGAGGGTGGGGCGCGCGGCCGAGGCTTTCTTCAAGAAGAGCGGCGGCAGCGCGGAAATCCGCTTTTGCCAGGAGGTCTATTCCTTTGCAGGCCAAGCCTTGGTATCCCGTATGGGCCCGGCTAAACTCTTCGCTCAAAAGGGAGAGTTGCGCATGTTGCCGGATCTCGTATAACTTTGCGGCAATGGGGATTCCATACGCAGCGGCAAATCGAGCTCTGTTCTCGCGGCTCTTTTGGGCATGCCAGCGTTTGCGGAAGAGGTAGGCAAAGCCTTTATCGAAGGAGACCCGGAAACTCCTGTTTGTCCCGTGTAACGCAAACTCCCCCAAGACCGGGGAGATGGGGTAAATCGGATAGTGCTCGGCGATGCGTTGCCAGAGGTCGAGGTCTTCGCAGCTATAGGCGTTGATGCTGCGCGATTCGTCCCATCCGCCCACTTTTTTGATGCAGCTTTTCCGGTGCATGACGTTTAAGGGGGGGCCGATAATGTCGCCTGTCGAGAGGTTTTGCAGCGAGAAGGGGATGTCCGGCTGGATTGCCACCGGACCGAGGCGGCAACGCAGGAGATAGCGGGCAAAGACGAGCCCTGCGTCGGGATGCCGCTCAAGCGCACGGGCGAGCTCTTCCAGGTGCCGCGGATAATACAGATCGTCGTGATCGCAATACGCGATAAATTCTCCCCGCGCATGGCGCAGGCCGAGATTGCGGACTTTGCAGACTCCCGCGTTAGAGGCATTCTCCAAATAGACAATGCGCTCGTCCCGGATGGATTTGACCACCCCGCGGGTATCGTCGGGTGAAGCGTCGTTGATAATGATGAGCTCAAAATCCTTGACGCTCTGGCGCAGCACGCTTCTGACCGAGCGCTCCAGGAAATGCGCTCCTCTGTACGTGCCGAGGATGACGCTTATTTTCGGGGCGGTGCCCATAGGCAGAGATTCTGTGCGGCTTTGCGCAGCAGCAACCCGGCAAGGCGCAGGAGCTCAGCGACGATAGAGCGGATGCGGGCGCCTCCGGTGTCCGTAATCAGGTTGGGATAGCGCAGCTGGCAGTAGCGGAAAAAAAAGCCTCTCCAGCGCCGGTTGTGCAGGATGAGCTCGGTAAAAAGAGTCAGGACAAGTTGCTGTTGTGAATTGGTGATGGCGGTCTGCGCCGAGAAGGTGCGGACAAAATGACGGATGAACAGTTTTCTGAGCGGGCTTGGCCGCAGTTGGTCCCAGGTCTGTGCCGGGATCGGCTGGGGCCCGAAAAACCGGGTGCACAGGAGGAACGCCGTGAAGGCGAGCGTCGTGATCTGTTGATTGTACGGCCGGCTGATCCAGGAATCCCAGGAAAGAGTATCCCCGTATTCTTTCAGCAAGGCAGCGATGTCCAGCAGGCGTTTCACCAGAAAACGCCGTTCGTCGATGAGGTCTTTGTAGAATTCGACGAGGCAACAGGTCAGGGTGTCTTCTGTCTGCAGCGTCCGCAGGCTCAGGCCGGAGAGCGTGCGGGTGACGGCGTTGTCTCGGAAGGCTTGGGCCAGGCCGCGTACCGCCAGCGGCTCGTAAAGGATGTCGGTATGGGCGTTGACGGCAATCAGTTCCCCGTCGGGAGAGTGGGTGTAAAAACAGAGTTGCTGCGCGCAGTCCTGTTCGTAGCGATGCATCCCGGGCGCCGGCAGCCAGAGCTTGAAGCCCGCATCAGTCATCAGTCCGCCGAAGGTGATGCTGTCGTTCTTGTCGATCAAGAGGTCGATGTCGGAGGTGTTGCGGATGCCGATCTTGTGATAGAGGATTTCATCCCAGACCATGCCCTTGAGTACCGTAACCGGGATGGTGCTTTTGCCTGCCTCCGCAAGGAGGGTCTCCAGTGTCTGCCAGAGCAGGATGGTGCGGCGCCTGTACCGGTGTTTGATCCTCTCCAGATGGCTCTGGCAGGAGGCCCGCGCAAGGGGGATGTCCGGATCCAGCCGCAGGAGCGTTTCAAGAATGGGCGGGCCGACATCGGATGCGGCGACGAGCGTAAAAAAGGCATCCCAGGATATGCCCCGGCGCAGCAGCTCCCCGATTTCCCGGGCATAATCCTCACGCAGGTAGTGGCGTAAAGAGGAGAAAACCAGACGTTCTTCGTTTGTCATACAAGGCGACGCAGTGGCCGAAGGATGCGCGGCGGTTCCGCCGGTTGTGAGGATACAATAGCATGCCGCAGATGAAACAACAATAGTTTTCGCGGCCGTTCCCCTTGCGCCTCTGCCGTTTCCGGCCCGCGCCCGCTCTCTTTTTGCTGCGTCCTTAACGTACGCCGGGGGAGCGGGTAAAGAGTTTTTTCGCCTTAAATAAGGTAAAGGAATAGTCCACTGAACAATTGCATTTTTGGCCTCCAATGGCTATAATAGAATGCAATGTCTCAGGCGAAAATCCTCTACGTCCTTACCCAATTAGAGCTTGGCGGGGCACAGAAACATCTTTTAACCCTGATCCAGGGCCTCGGGCGCGGCGAGTTCTCCCCGTACCTGTTTACCGGCCTTCGCGGAG
Organism: uncultured Planctomycetales bacterium; assembly: GCA_964579435.1. Lineage (GTDB taxonomy): Bacteria > Omnitrophota > Gorgyraeia > Gygaellales > Profunditerraquicolaceae > CAZOGI01. The sequence goes on along the minus strand of CAZOGI010000004.1, from coordinate 124,793 downwards.
AATTGTTTCCCGAAGCGAATGAGCTTATGGGCGCGCATCTGCGGCGCTCTTTTTTTCTGGTGCGGCATCTGAACCCGTTCGCCGACCTGTGCGCGCTCGTCGAGCTTGCCGTTTTCATCCGCAAACACCGTTTTGCCCTGGTGCACACGCACAGCTCAAAGGCCGGCATCATCGGCCGCTGGGCGGCGCGCCTGGCGGGGGTGAGCACCGTGGTGCATACGGTGCACGGTTGGAGTTTCAACGAATACCAGCCGTTCCTCCTGCGCGGCCTGTATATTTCCCTGGAACGCCTCGCCGCGCGCCTCTGCCGCGTTTTGATCGTTGTCTCCGAGCATGACCGGCAGAAAGGATTGCGTGCGCGTATCGGTGTCCCGGCGCAATACCGCCTGATCCGCTACGGCATCGAGAGCGCGGCGTTCGAACTGGATGCCGGCAGGCAGGTGCGGGAAGAGTTGGGCATCCCGCCGCAGAGCTTGGTGGTGGGAATGGTTTCCTGCCTGAAGCCGCAGAAGAGCCCCCTTGATTTCGTGCGCATGGCCCGGGTTGTCCGCGCCGCACGCCGGGACGTCTCTTTTGTCCTCGTCGGGGACGGGAGGCTGCGCAACGCGCTCGTGCGTCTGATCCGCAACGAAAAGCTCCAAGGTGCGGTGGTGCTGACCGGTTGGCGCCGGGATATCCCGCGGCTCCTCTCGGCGCTGGACGTCGTGGTGCTGACCTCCCTGTGGGAGGGCTTTCCGATCGCCGTCCTCGAAGCCATGGCCAGCGGCAAGCCGGTTGTGGCGACCGATACCGGCGGGATCGGTGAGTTGGTCGAGGAAGGCAAAACCGGATTTTTGACCGTTGCCCGCGCCCCCGGCCAGATGGCGCAAAAGGTGCTGGTCCTTTTGCGCAGCGAAGAGACGCGCCGGGATATCGGCGTCCGCGCGCGCGCCGCGGTCGCCGCGGGGTACCGTCTTGAGACGATGGTTGCTACAACACTGGCGCTCTACCGGGAGCTGGTATCGACAGACGCACCAGAAAGGAGCCGTGTTCTATGAGCACCGATACCGCCCAGCGGATCGTCGATAATGTGGAGAAGGTGATCATCGGCAAACGCAAGGCCGTCAAGTTTCTCCTCGTCGGTCTCCTCACCAACGGCCACGTGTTGCTGGAGGATGTCCCGGGGGTCGGCAAGACGATGCTCGCGCTTGCCTTGGCAAAATCGATACAGGGGGTTTTCCGCCGCATCCAGTTCACGCCGGATCTGCTGCCTTCGGATGTGACCGGCGGGTTTGTTTTTAGCCCTAAGACCCAGGAGTTCTCCCTGCGTAAAGGCCCGGTCTTCGCCAATATCGTCCTTGCCGACGAGGTCAACCGCACGACTCCGCGGACGCAATCGGCGCTCCTGGAGTGCATGCAGGAGTATAGGGTGACGCTCGACGGTACGACTCATCCGTTGCCGCTTCCCTTCATGGTCATCGCGACCCAGAACCCCGTCGAATACCAGGGGACGTATCCGTTGCCCGAGGCCCAGATCGACCGGTTCTTTATGAAGCTCAACCTGGGGTATCCGTCGCTGCAGGAAGAGGCGCGGATGCTGCAGGACCAAAAAAAAGCGCATCCGGTCGAATCGCTCGCGGCGGTCTGCAGCCTCGAAGAGGTCATCGCCCTGCAGGAGCGCGTCAAGGCGGTGGAGCTCTCGGATCATATTGTGCGCTATATCGTGCAGATCATCGGAAGAACCCGAACGCACGAGGAGATCAAACGCGGCGCCAGCCCGCGCGCCTCGATCGCGCTGATGCGGGCGGTTTCGGCATGGGCGCTTCTGGAAGGACGGGATTATGTCATCCCGGATGACGTGGCCATGGTCCTGCCCGGTATCCTGGCGCACCGCATCACCCTGCATCCGAAGGCGTTCGTCGCAGGGAAAAATGCCGAAGGTCTCGTTGAGCAGATCCTTAAAACCACCCCGATCCCTTAAGGTATCGGCATGAACGCAGCGTTCCTCAGGCGTCTGGCGGTATACGTCGTCTCCGCCGCCTTTTTGTGGTTCATGGCGGCCAAGACGCACAATCCGTTTCTCTATGCGCTCTTTTTCGCCTCGCTCGTCAGCGGCGGGCTGGGGCTTGTCTTCGTCATCCTCAGTTATGCCCGGGGGGGTGTCGAGGTGCGGCGGTTTATCCCTCATCAGCTCGAGGAGGACGAGGAGTTGCTCGAGGTGTTGATCCTGAAAAACCGCCGGCGTCTGCCGCTGCTGAACGTTTTCATCGAGGAAGAACTGCCGTGCGCGCTCCCTTCCCAGCGCCTCCAGCGGGCAGGAGTCGAGTATCTCGGAGGGCGGCAGGAAGCGCGTCTGGCGATACGCTGCCGTTGTCCGCAGCGCGGGTATTACCGTTTCGAAGAGGTGAGGGTCCTGTTTTGCGATCCCTTCGGGTTTTTCCAACTGCAAAAGCGTATCGAGCTTTTTTCCGAGCTCTACGTGTATCCCCGGCTCTTTTCGGTCCGTTCTTTCCCGGAGCTCAAGAAAGGCGCGCTTCCCTGGTTCGGCATCGATACGACTCACGTCAGCGGGGATGACGATGAATTCTTCGGGATCAGGGAGTATCAGGACGGGGAGTTCGTGCAGAAGATCCACTGGTTTTCGACGGCGCGCAAGAGCCGCCTGATCGTCAAACAGTTCCAGCGCAACAGTTTTGTCAAGGCGACGATCCTCTTTGCCCTGGAGCCGGAAAAAAATTACGGAGAGGGCAAGGAGGCGGTTGCCGAATATATGGTCAAGATCGCCGCTTCCGTCGCCGACTACCTCCTGAAACGCAACGTGTCGGTTGAGGTCATTTCGTTTTCGGGGCAGGCGTTGCGCATCCCCTTCGGTAAGGGGGCCGAACAGGCCGAGCGGATGTTCGCTTTTTTCGCCCTTGCCCAGCCTTCCCCGGGAACGGGGGTCGGGGAGCTGCTCAACGGCTATATCACCGAGCTGAGCGAAGGTTCCAACCTCATTGTCATACTTCTTGATGAGGACTGGGGAGAGTTGATGCAGGTGTTGCCTCTGTACCAACAGAATATCTGTGTCGTCCCGCTCCTGCTTTCGGCCTCCAGCTTCAAATACGCGCTCTCCGACCAGGCGGTTGTTGCGGACGCCAAGCGCAAGCTCGCGCACCAGCTGAATGCGCGTACGTATCTCTTTTCGCGCGGAGAGGATCTGGCGGAGGTTTTCAGCAGCTTATGAACCGATCAGCGGACAAGCCAACCACGCCGGTAACGCTCTTTTTTTTGTGGGGGACGCTGCTGTGCGGCGTTTTGCTGCTTCCGGGGATTGCGTTTCCCGTGCGCGCCGGTTTTGCGGCGGCGCTTGCCGGGGGATTCGCGACGCCGTATATGTGGGCGGGCAACGCTCTCTCCGCGCGCCTGGGCGTTTCCGGCATTGCCGCAACGCTGACTTGCGTGTGGCTCCTGCTGCGTTTGGTCCCGGAGATCCTGCGGGTTGGCGACACGCTCCCGCTGTGGACAAAGGCGACGCTCCTGCTTGCCGGAGCGCTTTCGTTGAGCGCGGATAACGCGCGAATCCGTTTTTTCGTGCGGCTCTTGAGCTTTGCGGCGTTCCTCTGCGCGCTGTCGATGCAGCAGGAGATAACGGCGCGCGCGGTAATTCTTTTTTGCGCTTTTTGCATTCTGCTGTTGTTGGCCACCCGGCAGGAGTTCTGGGGGGATGAGCGCGTGGGCCGTTATGAGGGAGACGTGCGCCGGCGCAGTTGGGTGCCGGCGGTTTTCTTCCTCGGGATTGCGGCTGCGCTCACTCTCCCGCTGACTCTGCATTCCGCAAAACAGACGATCGATCCGCTTGTTGCCGGCAAGGTCATCCGCAGCCCTTTTACCGAAGAGGAGTACTACTCTTTGCGGGACAAGCTCCAGAGCGCCCTGACGCGGGTGGCGCTTTCCCGGGAGAATCCTGCCCGCCAGATGGATTATCTGGGCCACGTCGCCGCGCTGATCAAGGATACGCCGGATACGGTCGAGACCAAGCGGGCGCTTCTGGGACTGGTGGCGCCGTTGCCGATCCCGGGTCCGGGGATAGAGCGTTCTGCAACGAATGAGCCGGAGGCGCTGGTCTTGCGCATAAACCATTTTCTGCGCAGGAAATCGCGCAAGATCCTCATTGACGCGACCCAGGAGAGCGCCCGAACGATCTTTTCTTCCGCGGCGCCGTTTGCGCGCAAGTGGGAGGAGTGGCAGAACGTCCGGCGCCTGCGTTGGGCGCCGACGCCGGAGTCGATCCGGCGTGCGCTCCAGAAGGTGCATCAGGGGAACGCCTCTTTTTCCGCGCGGGAAACCGTACAACTGCATTCCTATGCCGCGACGATCTCGCAGTGGCAGATTTTTTACGGTTATGCCTCGGCGTATGGCCAAACGGCACGGTTGGTGGAGAAAGAAAAAGGTATCGCCCGGCAGCAGCTGAAGCGGTTGATGCTTTCGGTTGCGCAGGCAGAGACGCCGCAGCAATGGCAGGAGGTGGTGCGCTCTTTCCATGAGATGACCGCTCTTTTTTCCGGTCGTGCCCAGCTCAAACGCGAGTTCGCCGCCCTGCTCCTTTTCAAGCAGGAGCTTCTCTTCCCCCAGGGACAGCTGCGGACGAAGCGCCCGGTGCCGGTATCGTCGCGGGCACCGGTCCGCGCGACGGCAACAGCGGGGAAACGTTCTTTTCCCTCGGCGGCCGCGCATTCCGCCCCGGCCGGGCAGAGTGTCCCTGCCGGCCAGGCGGTTGTTTCCGGCACCGCGCATCGCGGTACCCCCCAGAGTATTTTGTCTTCCTTCGCCGCCGTTTCCCGCCGCCGGCGGGTCTTTTGGATGATCATTCTTTTGGCCTTGGTGATCCTGGCGGTTTGTCTGCTCCGGTTGTTGTTCGTCTCTGTGCTGCTGCGGCGGCGGTTACGCGCGCTTCTGGCGCAGCCGCGTCTGTATATCATCGGGCTCTACGATTATCTGATGCGCGCGACAACGCTTTTTTCTTTCCGGGGCACCGCTGCCGATGCTCCGGTCGAAAAGGCACAGCTGCTTGAGCAGTGTTACCGGACCGGCAGCGGCGCGTTCGTGAGCCTGACCTGGCTGTACGCGGAGGCGAAATACAGCTCGCATGCGATATCGCAGCGTAACGCTCTTGAGGCGGCAGGATTTTACCGGGACGCGGCGCGGGCTCTGGCCGGTAACCGGGGCGCCGTGAGACGCTTGCTCAAACGGGTGCAGGCGCAGTGGCGCGGTATTCCGCTGTCGGTGTGAGGAGGCTTTGATGCTTTGGGTAACGTTGGTGCTCTGGGCGCTGACGCTGCTGGTGGCGACCGCGGCGCTGCTTTTTGCCGCGGCGCGCGGATGCCTGCGCCGGGGGGTTTTGGCGCCGAAAGGGGTCCCGCTCGTCGGCGGGCTGGTCCTGGCGACGGTCCTGACCGTCGCCGCGCTCCTGGGCGCCGTGCAGGATGCGCGTATTTTCCTCCTGGCCTATCCGGTCCTGGTGCCGTCGCTGATTTTGCTTGCCGTCGGGATCGTCGATGACCTGCGCGAGCTCTCGGTCGTCAAGAAGCTCGCCGGTCAGCTTTTTGCCAGCGCCGTCCTCATCGCCCTGGGGGTGCGCACGCATATCGTCGGGATCGGCGAGACGGCCAATACGATTTTGACCGTCCTGTGGGTCGTGGGCATGACCAATGCCTTTAATCACCTCGATGTCGCCGACGGTATTGCCGGCAGCGTTGCCGTTTCTCTCGTCGGGGCCCTGGCGGCGGTCAGCGCGCTGAAAGGGGATTTGGGGCTGGTGATGCTGCTGGCGGTCCTGGAAGGGGCGCTCCTGGGTTTTTTGCTCTTTAATTGGCCGCCGGCACGGGTGTATCTGGGCAACGCCGGAAGCCATTTTCTGGGGTTTTTCCTCGCCGCGATCAGTTTGAGCGTGCGCTACGCGACCTTGGAGCGGCCGCTGGCGCTCTTGAGTCCGGTGCTCATCTTCGGCGTGCCGCTTTTGGATACGGGGTTTCTGATCCTGGTGCGGCTGCGTAAGAAGATCTTGCCGTTTAACAAGAGCAATGATCACCTGGCGCTCTTGTTGCTGAAGGCTGATTTTTCAAAGCGCAAGACCTGCACCCTCATGGCGGTTTGGGGGGTAGGCTTTGCCGCGGCCGGGATTTTGGTGACGCAGCTTTCCGGCGGTCCGGCATTGGCGGTCGTGGGACTGGTGAGTTTGGCGAGCGTTCTGTGGCTTTTGCGTATGAGCAGGATCGCACTGCATGAATAAAAAAATCGTTATTGCCGGAGCGGGATTGGCGGGCTTAAGCGCTGCATGGCACCTTAAGCAGCGGGGCCTTTCCAGCCGCATCTTCGAGCAGGAGGGTTCGGTCGGAGGCCTCTGTCGTTCACAGACCGTCAACGGTTTCACCTTCGACTGCGACGCCCACCTCCTGCATTTCCGGCATCAGGAGAGCCTGCGGCTGGTGCGCCGTTTCCTGGGGCAAAACCTGAAATGCCATGCGCGCAGCGCCTGGGTTTTCTTGCGGGGAGCGATGGTGCAATATCCGTTTCAGGCGAACCTCTACGGCCTGCCGGAGCGGGTCGCGCAGGAATGTTTGCTTGGCCTGATCCGCGCCCGCAAAAACGGATCGAACGGGGAGCGGGCCAATTTCCTGCGCTGGATCGAGCGCACCTTCGGCAGCGGCATCGCGCGGCATTTCATGGTCCCGTACAACGCCAAGTTCTGGACGGTGCCGCCGCGGGAGTTGACGTGCGAATGGCTCGACGGGTTTATTCCGGTGCCGACCCTCACCCAGGTCATCGAGGGAACGCTCAAACCGAGCCGCCGGCGTTTCGGGTATAACGCGACTTTCTGGTACCCGCGAGCCGGGGCAGCGATGAGCTTGCCGAAGGCGATTGCCGCCGAGGTCCCCGAGATCCATCTGGACTGCGGCATTACGGGGATAGACCTGCTGCGACGCCAGGTCTCTCTCTCCAACGGCAAGAAGGAGCGATACGATTATCTGGTCTCGACGATCCCCCTGCCGGAGCTGCCGCGGCTCATCCGCCGCCTCCCGCGTTCCGTCCAGGAGGCATTCGGGAAACTGCGCTGGAACAGTATCTTTAACCTCAACCTGGGCCTGGAGGCGAAGGCTTTGCCGAAACGGCACTGGATTTATTTCCCGGAGGAAAAACTGTCGTTCTTCCGGGTTGGTTTTTACCACACGTTCTCCGGGGCGCTGGCGCCGCCGGGATGTGTTTCTCTCTATGTCGAGTACGCGCACGCGCCCCAGGCGCATCTTGAGACGCGCAACCTCATCCGCCGCTTGAAGAGGGATCTGGTGCGCACGGGGCTTCTCAGCGGCAACGAGCGGGTGCTGGCCGAAAACCACAACCGTATCGGCTACGGATACCCGATTTACGACCGGCAGTATCAGGCCGCCCGGGATGCGATTACGGCGTTCCTGCATCTGCATAACGTCATTCCCTGCGGCCGCTACGGCTCGTGGAAATATTTTTCGATGGAAGATGCGTTGTTGGACGGCGCGCGGGTCGCGCAGCTGTTGTGAGGGCCGGATATGGTACGTGAGATCATTGCCGAAATGTATGCGCAGCGTTCCCTGCTTGCGGCGCTGGTGCGCAAAGAGCTGCAGGGCCGCTACAGCCGGCCGTGGCTGGGCTGGGCCTGGGCGTTGGTTGCCCCTCTGGCCCAGACGGTCATTCTCTACGTGGTCTTTGCGCTCTTTCTGAAATTCCGGATCGTCGGCATGCCGTTCGTGCTTTACCTCTCCAGCGCGGTCTTTGTCTGGGGATATTTCCAGGCTTCGGTCCTGGGCGCCGCGACCAGCCTCGTCGACAACCGTAACCTCCTGCGCGAGGCGCGGCTGCCGCACTATTTCCTGCCCCTGGCGGTCTGCCTGGCCAACGGCGCACATTTTCTTCCCGGGCTGGGAGGGGTGCTCATTCTCTCTTGGATCATGATGGGCGAGCTGCCGCTGGCCCTTTGGGCGCTGCCGCTGGTTATTCTGCTGCTGCTTGGGCTGACGGTTGCGGTGGGGGTGGTGCTTTCTCTTCTCTATGTGCGCGTGCGCGATATCAAGTATCTGGCGGAGATCCTGCTGCAGGTCCTCTTTTACAGTACGCCGGTTTTTTATTCTCTCTCGCTCGTGCGGGAATCCTTTCCGTCTTTTCTTTGGGTGTTGTATGGGTGCAATCCGTTTGTCGGGCTGGTGAGCCTTTTCCGCGGCACCCTCATCGCCGGGGCTTTGCCCGATGCGTTGCGCGAACTGGGGGCGTGGATGCTCATCCTGCCCGCGCCGTTGGCCTGCGGGTGCGCCTTGTGGGTAAGCGCGTTGCTGTATCGGCGGTTCAAAACGAGGATCAATGACTACCTCTCCTACTGAAGGGCCGCTCTGCCCGGATAAGCCAGCCGCGGTTTCGCTGCGCGACGCCGGGAAATATTATTCGTTCGACCGCGCCGATCCTGACGGGTGCGCCAGCGGCCTCTGGGCGCTGCGCGGGATAACGGCGCGCGTTGCCGCCGGAGAAACGCTCGGGCTGATCGGTCGCAACGGCGCGGGAAAGACGACGTTGTTGCAGCTTATCGCCGGGGTGCTTTCCCCCAGCCAGGGAGCGGTTGAGGCGCGCGGCACGGTGGTCGGGCTCTTTAGCCTGGGCATCGGTTTCCAGGATGAGCTCTCCGGCAGGGAGAACGTTTTCTTAAACGGCGCGCTGCTGGGTGCGGACCGGCGTTTTCTTGAAGAGAAGCTCGATGCGATAGCCGCTTTTTCCGAGCTGGAGGGGTTCCTCGATAAGCCGCTGGGCAGCTATTCCCAGGGCATGCGCCTGCGCCTGGCGTTCAGCATCGTGGCGCACCTGGAGTTCGATACCCTTCTGATCGACGAGGTCCTGGCCGTCGGGGATGCCCTTTTCCAGAACAAGTGTTTCGAGCGGCTCGCCGATTTCAAACGCCGCGGCAAGACGCTGATCATCACGACCCAGGGCATGGAGCTGATCGAGCGGCTCTGCGACCGGGTGCTGCTTCTGGACCACGGGCGGGTCCTGTTTGATGGAGCGGCCCGCGAAGCGGTCGAGCGCTACCGCCAGCTTATGGCGCAAGAGCGTTTTTATGTCGGCGCTTCGGTTGTTGCGCCGCAGCTGATCGAAGAGACCAAGAAGTGGGCGCAGGATACCTCGACGTGGGGAGAGAAGCTCGGTTCAAAAGAGGTAGTGATCGAAAAGGTGGCATTGCTAGACCGCTGGGGGCGGGAGTGCGCGCGGGTAAAGAGCCGAGCTTCTCTGGCGGTGCGCGCCGTTTACACCGTGCGCAGCCCGGTCCGGGAGGCCCATTTCGGCGTGGCTTTTTTCCGCGAGGACGGCGTTTACTGCTACGGGACGAATACCGCCTGGGACGGGCAGGAGTTGCCCCTCCTGAAGCCGGGGAAAGGCAGTTTTTCTCTGCGTCTCCCGCGCCTGTTGCTTGCGCCGGGGAAGTATCGCATTTCGGTCGCGGTCTGGGATAAGGACGAAACGATCGCTTACGATTATCACGACGGATATTACCGTCTGACGGTGGAAGGCGCCCCGAATCCGCGCCAGGCGCTCTTGGCATTGACGCACCGGCAGCATGTTTTTGCCTCTCTTTTTGCGCGCACGCCGTATCTTCCCGCGCAGCCGGCACCGGAGCAGGTTCCTGCGGCAGGTCCGGTGCGCTTGAGCGTCGTTTCGGCGAAAGGCAAACCGCTGGACGTTTGTATGACGAATGAGGAAGTCGGGTTTCAGCTCGACTGTCCCGGGGTTTCTGCGGGAGGGTGGGCGTATATGGGGATATACCGGGACGACGGGATCCTCTGTCAGGAATTTTTGCGTAAGCCGCGCGCGCAGCGCGCCCTCTTCCATTTTAGCTCGCTGGCGCTCCTGCCGGGCCGCTACCGGATCGCGGCCGGGATCTGGGACGCGCGCCGGAAGGCCTTTGTTTCGTTGCAAACAGAAGCGCTCCTGCTTAAGGTGCGCTTTGACCGTTTCGATCACGGGACCGTCTATCTGAAACACTCTTGGACTATCGAAGGAGGCCTCGATGGATGCGCTTAAGACGAACCAGGCACCGTTGGTGAGCATCGTGATCCCCCATCACCGCGGGAAACAGCTCCTGAACAACTGTCTCTCGTCGCTGGAGAAGCTCCAGTACCCGCGGGGGCGCCTCGAGATCAAGATCGTCGATAACCGCTCGACGGACCATTCGCTGCGCGACATCCGCCGCGCCTTCCCGCGCTTAAGCGTCCTGAAGAACGACGAGAATAATTTCTGCCGCGCCAATAATTTAGGGATCGAGCGTTCCCGGGGCAAGTACATCGGTTTCTTGAACAACGATACGGTGGTCGACAAGAACTGGCTTCAGGAGCTGGTTTCGGTCATGGAAGCCGACGCGCGCGTCGGCTGCTGCGGCGGCAAAGTGCTCCTGCCTGACGGCTCGATCCAGAGCACCGGGCATTACCAGTTCCCCGGCTATTACTGGGGGGATAGGGGTTTTCGCGAGCCGGACGTAGGCCAGTATGACCTCCCCGAGGAGGTGAGCAGCCTCTCCGGTTCGGCGATCCTCTTTCGCCGCGAGTGCCTAGAGGACGTCGGCAAATTCGACGAGGATTTCGTGATGTACCTTGAGGATGTGGATCTCTTTTTGCGCCTGCGCGCGAAGAACTGGAAGATACGCTACGTCCCCACCAGTATCGTTTATCACCGCTATCACGGCACTGCCGACGAGAAGCTGGTGCGCTACTATATCGAGCGCAACCGCCTCATCCTCATCGCCAAGCATTTCCCGCGGGAACTCAGCAAGGCGCTGGAGAATTGGCGGCATACGCTCACCCAGGATGAGCTCTTCCGGATCCTGCCGGACATGTTCCTGAAGCTGGTCAAGCACAAGCGGCTTCTCTTCGATGAGGCGCAGCTGCGGACTTTCTTTACGAGCCTCGAGCATGTCTATAACTATTCGAAGGATCGGGCGGTGATCGAGCTGAACCGGCTTATCCACGAAGCTCAGGAGGAGCGGGAGCAGCTGCGTGTCGAAAAGGACCGGCTGGCAAAGGCGCTGGAGGAGGAGCGGGAGCGGCTGACAAAGGCGCTGGAGGAGGAGAAGGAGCGGCTGGGCAAGGCATTTGAGGAAGAACGCCAGCGATTGCGCGCCGAAAAAGAGCAAGCGGTGCAATCCTCCGCGCAGGAGCAGCAGCGTTGGCAGGAGGAAAAGGTCCAACGCGAAGAAATGTTGCGTCGGGTAACCGAGGAGCAGGCAGAGGAGAAGGGGCGTCTTGAAGCCACTGTGCTGAAGCTCGGGGAGGAAATTGAGCGGAAGTTCTTGCGATTGCAGCAACTGCAGAAGGAGACGGAATTCTTCAGGCAACAGGAGCAGGTACTAATTGAGGAGAAGGGTGTTTTAGAAAAGAAGTTGGAAGAGAGTGTCGGGCATCTGAATGTGTTGCAGGTAGAGTATGCGCGGCAGGCGGTGGGCTTCGAGGGGACGGTGAAGCACCGGGATAGCCTGTTGCAGGAGATGGAAGGGGTGCAGGGGAAGTTGGTGCAGTTGCAGGGCGCGGTGAATCAACTGGAGGGAGAGCGCGGACAGCTGGGGGTTCGGATCCGTGAGCTTGAGGGGGCGGAGGCTGAGCTGAGGCAGGTGAAGGAGCAGTTGCAGACATTGCAGGTAGAGTATGCGCGGCAGGCGGTGGGCTTCGAGGGGACGGTGAAACACCGGGACAGCCTGTTGCAGGAGATGGAAGGGGTGATTTCAGAAAAGAGTGTACTAGAGGCTAATCTAGCGCAGGCCCGCGAAGAAGCAGTCCGTCTTAATGACGTGTTGGTTCGTAAGGAGGCCGAGGTTGCATCGCAACGACAGCTTACCGAAGATGTTGCCGCAAAACTCAAGGCGGTTTTTGCCTCCCGTACATACCGATATCTCGTTCTGCCGCTGTGGCATGTCGCGAATGCGTTGAAACGTTTCGGCGGGAGCAGAGATGTTGCCCTCTACAAAAGAGTACTGGTGATCAAACCATACCATGTCACTTCAGAGGCTACGGTTGCAGCTCTGGCAGACCTGCGCTCCTTGATGCCGCAGGCGCGTATTACCCTGTTTGCGAATGTTTGGAGATTGGATTACGATTATCTGCACAAAGTAGCCGCGGCTCATGAGAAAAGGTTTTTCTCTCCCGACGTGCGGCCGCTCAATGCGCTGAAGCTTGCCGGGGAGCTCTTTCTCCTCAACGCCCGGTATTTCGACCAGACCCTCGTTTTGATCGGTCGGCCGGTATACCAAGGTTACCGCAAGGCAAAGGCGCTGGCATGGGGTATCGGTGGGCGCCACGTGAACGTCTATTTTGTTTCGACCAAGAGACTCGGTCCGTTGATTCAGATGGGCGCCGGTCCCGGCAAGAGCATACGGCTGATCCTGGAAGCGGCATCGTTTTGGGGGTTGTTGGCCTTTTTCGTGTTCCTGGTTGTGCTCCCGCTGCAAATAAAGAAAATATTCCGTCGATGACTATAGTTTTTCTCTCGAAAGACTATCCCCCCCATCTCATCGGCGGTGTAGGCGTCTACGTTCAGGAGATCTCAAGGCTCCTTGCGCGTCTCGGACATGCGGTACACGTGATAACGGTAGGCGAGGAAATGGCTCTTGACTATATCGATGGCGGCGTGCAGGTACACCGCATTATTGCGGCGCGCATAAGGACGGGGACATATTTTCGCAACCTCCTGCCGGGATTCCTGGAGCGGCTCGAATACAGTTTGGCAGTCTCGCAAAAATTAGAAGAGCTGCGCCGGCGCATACCCATCGACATCGTCGAAAGCAGCGAAGCCCGTGCCGAGGCTTTTTGGTTCTATGTATTCCGCCGTAGGCCACCGTTGGTAATCAAGCTACATACTCCCGAAACCGTGGCGTTCCAGCTCGATCACACGCCCGTAACCGCTGATTACCGGTTCATCAAGCGGCTCGAGGAATTCTGGATCCGTTGCGCACGGGTTCGGGTGGGGATCAGCCAGGATGTGGTAGAGGTTACGCGAAAGCATTTTAAATTACCCCTAGGGGAAGTGCCGCTCATTCCCAATCCGATTGATCTGGAGCTTTTTCGGCCCACTCCCTGCGTGGACAGGCCGCCGCAGGATCCCGAGATTCTCTATGTCGGCCGGCTTGAATTCCGTAAGGGCGTTCATGTGCTTATCCGCGCTTTCGCCAGGGTGCAGCAGCGTTTCCCCCTGGCCCGGTTGGTTTGTATCGGAGGAGAGTGCGGCATGAAGGCGTATTTAATGCGTAAGCAGCAAGAACTAACCGATCCGGATCGGGTAGTATTCATCGATCAGGTTTCGCGGGAACAACTGGTGTCTTACTATCAGCGAAGCAGCGTTTGTGTGATCCCGTCTCTCTGGGAGAATTATCCCTATGTATGCCTTGAAGCAATGGCATGCGCCAAACCGGTTGTGGCTTCCGCGATCGGGGGGCTTAAGACGATGATCAGGGATAATGAGACCGGTTTGTTGGTGTCTCCCGGTAGCCCCCAAGAACTTGCGGGCGCGCTTACGCGTCTTCTGGGGGATGTCCTCCTGCAAAAACGTCTCGGTGCCGCAGCCCGCGTACATCTGCAGGAACATTTTGCCCCGGAGAAAATAGCTCGACAAGCCCTTGAGGTATACGCGTCGCTTGTGAAGAAGAAGACATGAGAGCTCCCACGATTATCGTTCTTTTCTCCAGCTACCGCTGCAACAGCCGCTGCGGTATGTGCTCAATCTGGCGCAAACAGAAAGAGTACGCAGACATGTCGCCGCAACAGATGCAGCGGATTTTTTCCGATGTGATCCTGCGTTCATCAGTTCGGGTGATCAACTTCACCGGTGGCGAGCCGACGGTACGGCAGGATCTGGTGGAGGCCGTGCGGGTTTTGGCTGATACCTGTACTGGTCTGCAGCGTATCGACATGCCCACGAACGGGCTGAACGCCGAAAGGGTCGTGGATCAGGTTGAGCAATTGTTGGCTTTTTTGCTCCCGCGGCCGCTGCGGCTCTCGGTGACCGTTTCTCTCGATGGTGTCGGAGAGGTTCATGAGCGCGTACGTCAGATCCCGGGATCGTTTGCGCTGGTGGATCGGACGGTTGACGGCCTCAGGGAATTAACGGATCTCTATCCGGCCTTGAGCTTCGGGTTGAACGCAACCATCGGCAGTCAGAATTATGCCGACCTGCTGAATCTGCGTGATTACGCGGTGGCCAAGAAGATCGGTATTAATTTTACGCTCGCTGCGCTGTCCGAGATCGGGGTCGAGAGTCTCCCGATGGCATCTGATTTTCAGATGAATGCGGAACAGAAAGAACAGACCGCTGTTTCGGTCCGGCGCCTGAAAGATGACGGTCTTATCAATCCTCGGTATGCGCGTGCGCTGCTTCAGTGGCTTGCTGACGGGGTCCGTCGGGAACGGTGTGCTTTTCGCGCCGGCGAGGCGTTGCTCATGGAGCCGGATGGCCGGACATACGCGTGCGGCAACTTTAAGGAGTTTTATATCGGGAACGTATTAGAGAAGCCCTTCGCCCAGCTCCTCAGGGGGAAGAACGGTGGTTTTAAGCAAGAGTATGCGCGCCGTTGTGGGCAATGCAACAGCAATTGTTACAGCGGAGGCTAAGAAGGTGGGGACGGTTTCAGCAATCAAGCTTGACCGGCGGGGAAAAACCGACCAGGTGCGTGATGTCCACGTGCTTATCGAAATGACCGATAAGTGTAATCACCGCTGTATTATGTGCAAACACGGTTTCGGCGAGCGTATTCACGGGAATCTTGCTCCGCGTTTTATTGAACCCGGTTTATTCATGAAGGTGATCAATGAGCTGAAAACGAGCCGATTGAAAGTCGTTTCGCTCGATCCCCTGTGGGCCGGGGAGAGTCTGATGCATCCGCAATTCAAGGAATTGATCAGTTATTTATTCCTTGCCAACAAGGCCCATCGAATTTGCCGCGGGGTGGTGCTGAATACGAACGCCTGTTTTTTGGACGAAGAAATAACGAATATTTTTCTCGATTACGGGCGTTTTGTCCAAAAACATGCCCGAGAAGGTTTTTATTTCAGGCTTTATTTTTCCCTTGATGCGGTTGTTCCTCAAACCTATGCAAAAATCCGTCGGACAGAACCCGCAGAGCTGGAGCGCGTTGTCCGGAACATACACCTTTTTATGGAAAAGCGCGTGAAGGCTGGACTGGTCGTGCCTAATACGATTTTTGTCTTTCTGGTTATGGAAGAAAACAGGGACGAGGCTAAGGGGTTTCTTTTGTATTGGAAAAGGTATTTGAATAAGCTGGGCGTCCGCTATGAGGTAACGCCGACCTGGCCGTTGGAGACGGATCGGGATGCCATCTATTTTAGACAATTGATCTGTCCGGATATGCAGAAGGCAGTCAACCTGCACGCTGCGGTGGCGGCAGATTTGGAACTTGTCAAAAAAAAGCCAGGGAGGCGTATCCGGGCTGAGGTCTCTAAAAAGAGCAATAAGCCGCCGCCAGAGCAGCGCCGTGTATGCGCGGCATTATGGAGGTCTCCAAATGTGCAGGCCTCCGGAATCGTGACTCCGTGCTGCCGGGACATTGATCTGTCTCTGAATATGGGCAATCTCACCGAGTGTTCGCTTGATGAGATCTGGTTCGGAGAAAAGCTTCGTCGTCTGCGCCAGGCTCATGTCCAGGGGGATCTGTCCGATTATCCCACGTGTGCGGCCTGTCCGGAATACGAAGGGTCAATCAGTATAAACGAGGCAAAACAGTTGTTGGCTCAAGATTAACCGGGCGACCGGTCGGGTATGTCAAAAGAGATAGCACAACATCTTCTTCCCTGGGTGAGCGGCGGCTGGGCCGGTCCTTACCGGCTCGAGTTGCTTCCGACGCACAAGTGCAATTTGAGCTGTCAATCCTGTTGGCGTTGGCAGGGAAACGAAGACAAGGACGTGCTGCCGCAACTTGAAGACCAGATTCCCGATGAGCGCCTCTTGAGTCTTGTGGAAGAAGCGGCTCAGATGGGGGTGAGGGAGGTTTCCCTGAGCGGTTCTGGAGAACCGTTATTCCGAAGGGATATCGCATTCCAATTGATGGAAATGATCAAGGCGCGCGGCATGAAGGGTTGGTTGCAGACCAACGGCACGCTTTTCACTCCCGCGTTGATTGAGCGCCTCGTGGCTATCGGTTGGGACGAGGTAAGTATCAGCTTGGATGGCCCGACCGCGGAAATCAACGATGCGTTGCGTCCTCCGCGGGGGACGTTCGAGCGTATTATGGAAACGCTGCGTCTTTTCCGCGAATGCAAGGAGAAACATAAGACGCGCTTTCCCCTCCTGAGTTTGCAGTGCGTTCTTTCGCCCCTGAACGTGCGGCATGTTGTGCCGATGTTCCATATCGCGAAGCGATTTGGGGTCATGCATCTGGGATTTGAATTGGTGAAGATGTTTTCCGAAAGATGCAGGCCGATGCTGCTTACCGGCGGCGATAATCAGCGGATTATTCAGGAACAGCTTGGAGAAGTCCGTGCTTTCCTGCAAGGATATCCGATGAGCACGAACATCTTGAGCTATGAGGCGATGCCGACTTTGGTTGAGCACAGCGGAAGTCTCGGCGAGTTCATCCTTTCGCATGTCGAAGGCGGCCAGGCGGCGTCATGGCCGGCATTGTTGAATTCGATCTGCTATGAACCCTGGATCAGGCTTCAAATCAATAGCACCGGCGATTCCTCGTTCTGCTGTCTGGTTCCTTCGTTCCCCTCGGAGAATATCCTCAGAAAGACCCTGAAGGATATTTGGCTCGGGGAAACGTTCTCGCAATGCCGTCGCCAGCTGCTTGCCCACCAATTGCTTCCTTCCTGTCACCAATGTCATACGAACCTTATTACGCATACCATTGATATCCGCGAGCATCTTCGGCAATTATGGGAAACAGGCGTTGTGCAGCCGGACTCTACACTGAATCAGCCGCCTGTTTTGGAACAAAAGAGCCGCGCGTCGGAAGCAGCGCTTCATGTCTGTCTTGTCTCCCGGGAATACCCTCCGGAGACCGGATGGGGGGGGATCGGTAGGTATACGCATATCCTGGCGCATGCCCTTGCCCGGATGGGGCAACGGGTAAGCGTTGTTTGTCAAAGTCTCGATGTCGACCGTCAGTATATGGATGAGGCCGTTTCGGTCCATCGGGTCGCGCACCGACCCTTGTTTCCCTTTAAGGGGATGCTGCGTGAACTCGGGCTGCGCTGGGAATACAGCCAGAGCGTATACGAGAAGCTGCGTATGCTTATCCGGGACGAGAAGGTTGATATCGTCGAGGCTCCGAATCTTTCGGGGGAGGGGTTTGTTTACAGCCTGCATAAGAAGGTTCCGCTGGTAACCCGGTTGCACACGCATTTTTCAGAGGTGCTTGATTTTCTCGAGTGGGAGAAAACCCTGGATCGCCGGCTCAGTTGTTGGTTCGAGAACGCCGCGATCGCGCGCAGCGATCTGGTGACCTGTTCGACAAAGGCACACGCAGAGCGAGTCGCTCATGAGGTCGGTATTGCGGCAGATCGGATCAAGATCGTTCCTTTGGGCATCCCTTTGCCGGTCTTGAACGGCGGGAATGATACCGCTCATCCGACTATACTATTTGTCGGGAGGCTGGAGAAACGCAAGGGAATTCAGGTGCTCATTCAGGCAATCCCCCGGGTCTTGCAGGCCTTTCCGGATGCCGAATGTATCATCGTGGGGAGAGACAGTTATATCAGCAAAGAAGCGGTCTCTTTCGACGGGGATCAAACGCACTCGTACAAAAACATACTGATACGCATGCTGACGCCAGAAGCGTCCCGAAGGGTGAGGTTTCTGGGCTATGTCGGCCCCGAGGAGCTCGACCGCCTGTATCGCGCTTGTACCGTCTTTGTTGCTCCCTCGCTCTACGAATCATTCGGGTTTATTTATATCGAAGCCATGTCTTATGCAAAACCGGTTATCGGCTGCGGCGTGGGTGGCGTGCCTGAAGTCGTCGAAGATGGCGTGACCGGCTTGCTGGTGCCGCCGGCAGATGTTTCCAGACTCGCTGATGCCTTGTGCGTTCTCCTGGCGGATCCGGCGCAAAGGACTGAGATGGGACGCCGGGGGCGCTTAAGAGTCCAGGAGCAGTTTAGTCAAGAACGTATGGCGGCGAACACGATCGACGCGTATGTTTCTGTTATTGAACTCCTGAAGAGGCGCAAAAGAAAATCATGAGGAAGATTGCCACTACTTTTTTATTGATCTGTTTCGGAATACTTATCGCCTTTGCCCTGTGTGAAATCACCACACGCATCATCGGCCTTGTCAAAGGGGTGGATATGCGGCTTTTCGTAAAAGAACTGAAAAACTCCGATCGCCTCCCGAGCGAACTGTTTACTCCGATGCGTTATGGGATTTGTTTGCGGCCGAATGTGGACGTTTTGGCCGTGACCTGTGATTATCAAATTCCGTATAGCACCAACTCTCACGGTTTGCGGGATAAGGAATATGATTACGATAAGCCCGCAGGGGTATATCGCATTTTGGCCTTCGGAGACAGCTTTACCTTCGGTGAAGGCGTCGCTTACGGAGAGCGGTTCACTGATATCGCGGAATCACTTTCTTCGGACGTCGAAATCATTAATTTCGGCATCCCCGGGAATAGTCTCGATCATATGTTGGTTGAGTTCATCTACCAAGGAAGTCGTTATCATCCGAATGCGGTGATACTCTTTGTTCACCGGGCTCTTTTGTCACGCTACCGGGTTCCTCTTATCCGGGATAATGCGATTGATCTCTCCGTGGTCGCCCTCCAGGATTTCTTCGCCGGAGGCGAAAACACCGTTTATATGAGTCGTACTGATCCTTTCTTTTCGCCTGATGCGCAGCGTTGGTGGAGTCATTCATATTTCATCGGTATTCTCCGGTATCGCCTCGCCTTGCGGTTGCTGCGCAGAAAGATGGAAGAGCACGACTTGGAGCAGATTAAGGTAATGAGGGATCGGGAGGTGCAAGAGGTCAAGAGAAATCTGCAGGAATTGAGTAGCGGTTCGCTGCAGAACACGGTGCCTTCCGCTCAGCAGGGCGTTTCTGCTGCGGGGTTTTCTCCTTCCCCCTCGCCGGATCGGATACAAGCGAGTCCGGCACAGCCCTTTTCTCTTCAACCTCCACAGGTATTATCAAATAAACAGGACCGCATAAAGGCGGATGCTGGGTCGGCTGATGCGTTTACCTCCGATGAAAAAAGAACGACTCTCTTGCTCAAAAAGTTTGTCGATGTCTGCGCGCAGTCTGGGATCAAGCTGGTCGTCGTTAATTGCACGCATTACGGGCGGCTCGATTATATTAACAATATTGATCCGAGAATTTCTTTTTATGATTTGAGCGACGAAATGAACGCCGAGCAAAAAATATACAGCCTCACCTTTCGCATCGATAAGCACTATAATCCTGCGGCGAATCGGTTTCTGGCGAAGAAAGTTCTTAAAATCGTGAACGACTTAAAAACAGCGGATTCGTTAATGAGAGATCGATGACGTCCTTTGTTTTGGTGTTGTGTCCCCAGGTGAATCCCGAACGTCCGTCTTTATCGCTGGCATATTTAAACGCTTTTTTGCGAGATCGCGGATATGCGTCACGCGCGATCGATTTAAACATTGCTTGTTATGACCAATCGGATGCCCAGACGAAAAAGCTTTGGCACGCTCCGCACAGCGCAGAATGGACGGATAAGGACCGTTATCAAGGCCGGCGCATCGTGGATGGCAACATGCTTCGTCAGTGGATGGAGCTCATCGGAAGACAGTCCCCCCGGGCGGTCGGTTTATCGATATGTTCAACGAATCTTTTTGCTTCTTTGGCGTTGACCAAGGAAATGAGGAGCGAGATGCCCGGGGTGCACATTATCCTGGGGGGGCCGGAGGTGTATCGCCGTTTCAGTAATAACGAGCTGCACCTTTTCCGCGATGCAGATGCACTCATTGTCGGGGAAGGGGAGACTCCTCTTGCCGGCTTGATGCGCCGGATTGAAGCAGGCCTTCCTTTGGAGCCGGGCCCCGGGGTGTTGATAAATAAAGGTGACGGTTTCGAAGGAGAAGTCCGCCCTTCTTTGATCCCTTGTCTTGATACCATACCGTTTCCTGCCTTCGATGACTTCCCCCTCTCGCAGTACACGATCAACACCGAACTGCCACTGCTGTTCAGTAGGGGGTGCGTCAATAGATGTGCGTTCTGTTTTGAAAGTCCTTATTGGGTACAATATCGTTGTCGGAGCGTTCAGAATGTTGTCGCGGAAATACAGCAACGTATTCAGCAATATCTGCCCAGGCATTTTTTTCTGAATGATTCTCTCATTAACGGAAACATGGCATTCCTGCAGACGTTCTGCGCTGCACTTCTTGAGGGGAGGCTGGGAATTACGTGGGTTGGTATGGCTCGAATTCATCCTGGTATGCGCGAACCTTTTTTACGCACCATGCGAGAGGCAGGGTGTCGCTTCCTGACGTATGGGGTGGAAAGCGGTTCTCAGCGTGTACTCGACCGTATCCGTAAAAATTGCTCGGTCTCCCTGATGGATACGGTCATCCGCGAAACGTTTAGCGCCGGCATTCCGTTGGGGGTTAATTTGATCGTCGGTTTGCCGGGAGAGGGAGAAAGTGAATTTCTTGAGACAAGCGCTTTTCTTGAGCGAAACGCGCCCTATATTTCCAGTGTAAACATATCCTTGCTGGGGGTCGAACCAGGCGCAGAACTGTTCCTTGAGCGAGAACAGCCGTTCTGTGATGGTCAGACGGTTGTGGATCGCTTCCGCAAGTTAACGCGGCTGGCATCGGAGAGAATCCGGCTCGTTTCCTCTTTTGAGGAATAATGGTCTCTTCCTGCGTCGTCACGGCTGCCGCTGCTGTGTTTTCGATATCTTTGCCGGAGATTTCGGTCATTGCACGACTCGGGGTAACCGGTTGTTGGCGGAAAATGTCGCGCGGGTGATAATCAAAAAGGTTTTCGCCGAGTAACCTTTTTCTGTCTCATATGCGACTCTTTTTAATCTCTCACAGTTTCCTCCCTTTCACCCGCGCCGGGACGGAGATTTATACCTGGCGTTTGGGCAGGGCGTTGAGTGCGCAGCAGGAGGTTCACGCGCTCTTTCGCGTCAATGACCCGAGGCAGGCGGAGTATGCGTTGCAGAAGGGTGAAATGGACGGCATGCGCACGTATGCGCTCAACCATACGCTGCGGCAGCTTACCTGTTTCGAGGAAACCTATCGCCACCCAAGGATCGATCGTATCTTCGCAGAACTGCTTGAGCGGGTCAGGCCGGATGTCGTGCACATCCAGCACCTGCTCTTTCTCTCCGTCGGCATAATCGACGAGGCCAAGCGGCGCGGGATCCCGGTGGTCTTGACGTTGCACGATTACTGGCTGATGTGCGGACAGGGGCAGCTCTACCGGCGCGACGGGGTCTCCTGCTCGATGCCCGATCCTGCCCGTTGCATTTCTTGCCTGGAATCGCAGTTGTGCATCAGGAAAGGGGCGATGCGCTGGTATCAACTCTTGCGGGCGGCAGTGCCCGTTTTTCTTCTACAGGCTCTGAAAAAGGGCTACCTGGGGCTTGCAAGCAAAAGCGGATTTGATACCCGGATGCTCATGCAGAAGGTAAAGGAGAGGCAGGCGCATATCCAGGGTGTTTTGAAGTCGGTCGATCTTTTTTTGAGCCCGTCTGAATTCGTGCGTCAAAAATTCATTGCCTTCGGCGTGCCGGCAGAAAAAATTCGTCGCTACCGTCAACCGGTTGATCAGGCGCTCTTGCGTCAAATTCAAAGGCAAAAGAGCGAGACGGTACGGTTTGCTTTTATCGGTGTGCTGCTGCCGATGAAAGGAGTGCACCTTCTGATTGCGGCGTTCCGCAGCTTGAAAGCAGAGAACGCAGAGCTGCTTATTTACGGGAAGATGCGCGCCTATGTCGGATACGAAGGGTATCTGCGGGAACTCAAAGCGCTCGCCAAAAAGGATAGGCGTATTCGCTTCATGGGAGAGTTTGAGCCCGAAAAAGTGGGCGCGGTATTCGCCGGAATCGATATCCTTGTTGTTCCGTCTCTTTGGCAGGAAAACGCGCCGCTGGTCATTCAGGAGGCCCATGCGGCGGGCGTGCCGGTTATCGCCTCGGCAATTGGCGGGATCCCGGAGTTCGTTGAGTCGGGCATAAACGGCTCTCTGTTTCCTGCCGGCGATAGCCAGGCGTTACTGCGCAGGTTAGAGGAGGCGCTGGGGGCTGCGCGATCGGTGCAAACGCCGGGCAAGGGTATCCCGGATAGCACGGCACATGCCAGCGAAATGATCTCCTATTACGAGCGGGTGTGCAACGCGGAGAGTGCCGCTTGAGCAAAGAAATCGCAAAGAATATACGCTCCTGGGAGGAGGGAGGCACTCCGGGTCCGGTCAAGGTGCACCTGATGACCACCGACCGCTGTAATCTGACGTGCCTGTCGTGCTGGCGCTGGGGCAAGCATTCCGACGGGATCGTGCCTTTCAACCCCGATGAGCTCAGCGAGGAGAAACTATTGTCTTTGATCGATGAGGCCGCGGACTTGGGCGTCAAGGAAATAGAACTCTGCGGAGCAGGGGAGCCGTTCTTTCGCAAAGATGCGGCGATGCGATTGGTATCCCGGATTAAGGCGCGCGGTATGCGCGGGGTCGTGACGACCAATGCGACGCTCTTGGATGAAAAAGACGCGCGGCAACTGGTTGATGTCGGATGGGAAAAGATCATCGTCAGCCTTGATGGTCCTTCGGCTGAGTTGAACGATGATCTGCGTCCTCCCGCAGGCACCTTTGCGAAGGTGATCCGTTTCCTGGAAAGGCTGCGGGATGATAAAGAAGCCGCCGGTAAAGAGGCCCCGGAGCTCCTTATCCAATGTGTGCTTTCGCAACGCAACAAGCGCAGCATTGCGGATATGTTTTCCCTCGCAGCCCGGTATCGGGCCGGCCAGCTTATTTTCGAGCCGCTTCAGGTTTTTTCGTCTCGTGGTCGATCGCTTGCCCTCAATGCGGCAGATACTGAAGTGCTTAAAGGGCAGCTCGATGAAGCGCTGCGGTTGGGAGAGCGCTACGGGATCGTCAGTAATTTCGCCAGTCTGATTAATGCCCCGCGCCTTGCGGGTTGCCCGGTCTCGGAAATTGATGCGATTTGCGAAAAATTCATTGATGCCCCCCAGCAGGAAAACATGAAACGCGGATTGCACCGTTGCTGCTACGAACCCTGGTACCGGATATATATCACTAATTTCGGCCTGACGTCTTATTGTTGCGCAGCCCCCTATAGCAGTCAGGAAACGGTAAAGAGCAAATCGTTACGGGATATCTGGTTCGGCGCCTATTTCAGCCAAGCCAGGCAGAAGATCAACGGCGGCGAATCCCTTACCTGCTTCGCGGCGTGTCCGCTGAGCCTGAAAGGGCATTCGCATTCGATCCGCGAGCATCTTCTTGATGCGGGAAGGTAACGGCATGCATTTTTGGCGCACATCGATTTCCCGCGGTACCTGTGTGTTCGTCTTCCTCTGGGCAGCGATCCTTCTGTTCAGTGACGGTATGGGCAGACCGTTAAACCACGACGAACACCAGTTCATAGCGAGTGCCAAGCTTTTTGTCGATCAGGGGCTCCTGCCGTACCGGGATTTTCCGTATTTCCATATGCCGTATTCGTTCATTTTCATTGCGCCCTTGCTGCGATTTTCTCCGTATATGCTGCTCATGGGCAGATTGGTCTCCATTCTTTTCGGCGCAGCAATCATTGCCGCGCTTTTTGGGTACTCCTTCCGCTTGATGCACGTATTTAATAGGGGAGCGCGTCTGGCGCTGAGCGGCGCAATCGCCTACCTGTTGTTAGCCAACAGGCTGTTTGTCTATACCTCAGGCTACGCATGGAACCACAATCAGGCAAATTTCTTTTGTCTTGCCGCCTTTTTGCTCATGGTGGGTGTTCCTTGGGAGAAGCTATCGTTGCGGAGGATGACGTTGACCGGTGCGCTGGTGGGGATATCGGTCGGAACACGTCTCACCTTTATCGGCGCCTTGGCGGCTTTTGTAATGACGATCCTGTTTGCAACCGGAGGAAGCCGGGGCTTGCGGATGCAAAGAGCGGCCTTTTTTGGATTAGGCGCAACGCTTGCCCTTATCCCGTGCGGAGTGTTATTCTGGATGGCTCCCGAACAGTTTTTCTTCGGGAATGTGCACTATCAGAAGCTCAACAGCTGGTACGGTGAAGGATTGGGCGGATGCTTGTGGCGCAACAGGCACGAATATTTTGTCGAGAAGATCCTCTCCTCGCCTTCGACCCTCGCTCTATGCTTCGTCGGGTGTGTTGTGCTTGCTGCAACCCTGGTGCTCTATCGAGCAATTGGTCATGACAGGATCAAGCCGCCGCTGTTGGCCTCGGCGCTTGCTATCGCCGGGCTGGGGGGCGCGTTCTTGCCGTGTCCTTCGCGCCTCCAATACTTCTCCGCATTCATCGTGTTTCTGGCGGTCGGCATCGCAACCTGCGTTCCGTTATTGAGCCAGATACAGCCCATGAAAACACCCGCGGTAATCATCATAGCGGTGGGAGTGATTTTCGTTGGGCTCTATGGTGCTTTTAAGGCAGGATCCTTCCCTCACAAGCTGCGACAAGCGTTACTTCCTTCTACCTGGCGACCGATGGTGCTCCATAAAGAAGGCCAGTCGCTGCGTAAACACGTTCCCTTAGGGCCGGTTTTGACGCTGGGGCCGCTGTATCCATTGGAAGGTGGGCTCGCCATTTATCCGGAGTTGGCCCTCGGCCCATTTCCCTGGAGGACGGCGCGTTTTTTAGACGAGAAGAGGCGAGCGCGTTTAATGATCATCGGACCGGATACGTTCGAGCGTTTATGTGCCAGGCAGCCTCCCGCAGGAATTCTCACCGGTCTTGATAACCACGAGGAGAAGCTTATCGAATACGCGCGACGCAACCGGTATCAGAAGGTTCCCTTCGGGCACAAGCGGGCCCTGTGGATCCGCCCCCAAACCGTCACCCCCAGTGAGCAGCATGACTAAATCCCCATTTTGGCTTGTTTCCGGATGTCTCATGGCCATAGCTTTGTTCCTGAACATATGGAACAATGACTTCCCGCCCTATTATCATGCTGATGAGGAGCTCAAGGCGAGTTTTGTCAGGGGTGCAAAACAGGATTTCCGCCAGCCGCTGCTTTTGTTGGAGCTGACGCGGGTTGCAGCTCAATCGATGGGTGCAAAGACCAACGAAGAGATCCTGCGCATCGGAAGAAGTATCAGCGCTCTGGCAGGCGCCTGTCTGGTTGGGCTGCTCTTCTGGTTCGCCGTGCGCGTCCATTCCCCGGCCGTAGGCGGGCTTGCCGCCGCCGCAGCGGCCGGTTCACCCCTTTTGGTCGTCCATGCGCATTATATGAAAGAGGACCTGTTGGGCGCTCTTCTGATGCTGGCGGCTTCGATGCTCTTTATGGCATTCCTACGGCGGCAGTCCTGGTTGCGTTTGGCTGCGTGCGCTGCGCTGACCGGTCTTGCGTGCGCGACGCAATATCGAGCCCTGCTGCTTTTGGGTCTTTTCGCCCTGGCGCCGCTTTTCATGCGGTCCTGCCTCCGGCAGCGCCGGAGCGTGTATTTTCGTCTCCCGGTTCTTGCCGTCATCGCCGCGCTCGTTTTTTGCGCCGTGAATTGGCGGATTTTCTCCCAGTGGGAAGTATTCCGGGCCGGGATCGATTACGAATGGACGCATCTGCAGAGAGGGCACGATATCAAAATCCCGTTCAGCGTCTTTCCCTGGTTTCATCTGCGCAAGAGTATCGTCCCCGGTCTAACCCCGTTTATGGCGGTTTTTGCGCTCTCCGGAGTTGTTTGGGCAATGACGCAGTGGCGCCGCCTGAAGGATGGGGAACGATTCATGCTTGTCTATGCCGTTGTTTTCTATGCGGCCTGCGAACTGACGCCGCTGAAGCCGTTTCCGGATTACATGCGTTACATGATTACTATTGTCCCGGCGTTGTTGTATTTCGCAGTCAAAGGCGTCCGTGAATGGGGTGATCGTCTCCCCGGCCTGCGCCAGGTATTCTGGGCGGGGATGTTGGTGGCGCTGGCCGTGTCTCTGCGGGAGAGCGTTCTGCTCGATTACTATCTGGCGCGCGATACGCGCGCCGTTTTCTCCGACTGGTTGGCGCAGCAGAAAGACAGGGTGTTCTGTGAAACCTACACCGCTGCGCACCGGAGCATGAAAGCGTTGGTCGCGGTTAATCTCGATGATCGCCGCCGCGAAGGCTTCCGGTATGCCGCGGCCAGCAGCTTTATGTATGAGCGTTTCTTTTTCGCAGAGAAAAACGCTCGACCCAGCAGTTATGTCAAGAACGGCGCCCAGTTTTACCGAAAGCTTTTCCAACGGCCGTTCATCGAGATCCGGCCGGCGTTCAAGAGTTTCGCCTTCAGCAACCCGACGATCCGTATTATCGCCCTGGCGCCGGCATCGGAAGCGGAAAAGCAGGGCGGTTTTATTCCTTAACCGGCGCATTCAGGAGAAGGCTTCATGAAAAACGCAATCGCCTGGTTTATCGCTCTCGCGCTCGTGCTCTTTTGTTGCGCCGTTGTTCTCAACCGGGCGATGGAGCGCGGGGTGCACGATGAGCTGCAGTTTATTTCGGCGGGCAAGCTTATCGCTCGCGGATTACTTCCCTACCGGGATTTCGCGGTTTCGCACGGGCCGTATCTGGCGTATGTATATGCGGGGCTGTTTGCCTGTACCCCGCACCTTCTTTTTTCCGCACGGCTCTTTTCCCTTGGGTGCGTGTTTGTCCTGTGGGGTTTCTTGGGTATAATTGCGTTCCGCCTCTTTCCCGCCGCTTCGGTCCGACGCCGGCTTCTCTTGGCGAGCAGCGGCATCCTTTTTGTTTTTTCCAGCCCATTTTTTCTGGCGTCTCCGGGGAATGCCTGGAACCATCAGTTTCCGACCCTGCTGGTGTTCGGCGCCGTATGGGTTTTCTCCTGGGCCGTACGAAGCGCACGCAAACCCGCTGTTTTGCTGATCCCCGGACTGCTGGTCGGGCTCGCTGCAGGAACGCGCGGCATGTTCGTTTTTTGCGCGGCGGCATTTGTGATTGCCTGTGTTTGCGAGCGTTCGAGAGGAGGGAGGCATGCGGTCAAGCTTCTGGGATGGTTTCTTTCCGGGTTTGCCTGCGCATTGCTGCCGCTTGCCGTGTTGTTTTTCAAGGCACCTGCCCAGACGCTCTTTGGCCTGAGCCAGGGATACAGCCGCGATCCGCAGATCTACGTGCGTATGTTGCATAACACGCCCCGATGGAACCTGTTCCTGCAGCAGATATTTTTCAATTCCACAACGCTTTCGCAGTTTTTGCTTTTTGCCGGTCTGTCCCTGCGTTGCCTGTTTGGCGCCTCCTCCGGAGAAAGACAGGAGTCGGGGAGGATCGAACTTATCCTGTGCTGGGGATTGGTCGTGTGCGCGCTGCTGGGCGGGCTTATTGCGCCTTCGGCAAATCCCCAATATTTCTTTCCGGCACCGGTCTTTTGGTGTCTGGGCATACTCTATGCGCTTTCTTGGCTCTCTCGGCGCTTTGTTGCGCCGCTGGAGGAAACGCCGTTTTTCGTATTGGTGACGGCCATCGTCTTTGTCTTGGCGTTTTTCCGCGAGCCGGATCTTTTGGCATTCAAAGCGCCCTCTTCGTGGCACGGGTACAAGAGTCACGCTCTAGGATTGAAGATCCGCGCTCTGGTTCCGCGGGGCAAGATATTGACCCTGTCTCCTT
>CAZOGI010000004.1:51542-97019 GCA_964579435.1 uncultured Planctomycetales bacterium | reverse complement strand
GTGCTGGAAGGAGACGGCCAGATCTATCCGGAATTGGCAATGGGGCCATTTTTCTGGCGGAACGCCAAATATGTGCCCCCGGCGCAACGGCAGCTGTTGCGTATTGTTTCCGAGGAGGATCTGGATGCCTTGTTGGAGAGGGAGCCCCCGGCCGCGTACCTGACCGGCTACGAACCGAAGTGGGATTCGTTTTTCATCGAGCGCGCCAGGCGCCAGGGCTACCGTCAGGTACGGATCGGCCACGAAAAGTATCTGTGGCTGGTCCCTTCCGGCAGAGGAGAAGGCCGTTGAGCGGACAAGGGCTTGATCGGGAAAATGCCGCGATCGAGTTTTCGGTGATCATCCCGGTTTTCAACGAAGAGGCTTCGATCCTGCCGCTGGGCGAACAGCTGCTTGCGGTTATGCGGGCTTTGGGAAAGCCGTTTGAGATCATCTTTGTAGACGATTGCTCGACGGACAAAACCGCCGAAGCGGTATGTTCCTTGTCCGGATATGCCGGTTTAATGGTGCTGGTAAGGCTCGCGCGCCATGAAGGCCAGTCGGCTGCGCTTCAGGCAGGGTTCGAGCAGGCGCGCGGAGATATTCTGATTACCCTGGACGGCGATCTGCAGAACGATCCCCGCGATATCCCCCGGCTTCTCGCCCGGCTCAACGCGGGGTACGATCTGGTCTGCGGTTGGCGGCAGAAACGACACGATCCTTCTCTGCGCCGTCTCTCCTCGGGGGTGGCGCGCCTGTTCAGGAGAGCGCTTCTGCGCGATCGGGTCCACGACGTCGGCTGTACCTTGCGCGTTTTCAAGCGGGCGGTGGCTGAGGGGATCGCCCTGTCACCCGGCATGCACCGGTTCTTCACCCTTATCGCCCAGAAACGCGGGTTTTCCATCGCCGAAGAGCGCGTGGCGCATGCGCCGCGGGCTTTCGGCGTTTCAAAATACAATGTCCGCAACCGTCTGTTCATCGGCCTGGGGCACTGTTTCCTCTTTGCGTTCTCCGATGTAAAGACGCTCTGCAGGAAAGAAAGAACCGTCCCGGTCAAGGAGGTGGTGTTCCCGTGAACTCAAGCATGTGGCCGCCCCGCGAAACGATATGGTTGGCAGTCGGCTTTGTTGCCCAGGCGCTCTT
Source organism: uncultured Planctomycetales bacterium (assembly GCA_964579435.1). Classification (GTDB taxonomy): domain Bacteria; phylum Omnitrophota; class Gorgyraeia; order Gygaellales; family Profunditerraquicolaceae; genus CAZOGI01. The sequence goes on along the minus strand of CAZOGI010000004.1, from coordinate 95,897 downwards.
TGCCGCACGCTTTCTCGTGCAGTGGATCGTCTCGGAGCGCAGGCGTCAAAGCGTCGTGCCGTTGTCCTTCTGGTTTTTGAGCCTTGCCGGAGGATGCGGGCTGCTTATGTATTCGCTCTACCGCCGGGACGCGGTATTCGTTATCGGGCAGGCCGCCGGCATCCTCGTCTACGCTCGGAACCTCTGGCTCATCCGGCGCGCGCGGGAAGCGGGTCCGTCCGGAAGGAATCGATGAGGATGGCGGAGCGCGCGGCGGCAGCGGTGGTGGTCCTGGCAACGCTTCTTATCATTCAGGCGGCGTTGCCGGTACACTTTTTCGCCGACAACACCGAATACGTGTATCTGGCGCAACATTACCTGCGGCATCCGGCGCAATTGTTTTCGCCGGTGCCGTTTGCGATCGAGAAAAACCATTACATTGCGCATCTGTTCTGGTATCGCCTGCCCGACCGCCTGTTTTTTGCCGGCGGGTATCTTGTCTCCGGCGTCGATCCGCTGGGGTATAATCTGCTGCAGGCGCTGGCGTTCCTGCTGCTGGTGTGGGCGATTTATGGTTTGAGCGTTTCGCTCTCGGGCTCGGTTTTTGCCGGCCTGAGCGCAGTCGCGCTCTTCTTGAGCGTCCCGTGCGTCTATAAGCCGCTGCACTGGCTGGGAAGCGCCACGCTCTTAGCGGGATCATCCCTGGCATTTTCCCTCTGGTTGCTGTTTCGCTGGCTGGACACCGGCAAAAGCCGTTTTCTTATACCCGGTCTCCTGGCCTCCTGCGTTGCGCTGACCGCCAAGACGCCGACTCCCTGGCTCCTGCCGATCCTTTTTGCCCTGCGCCTTTTTCTCCTGCCCGTGCCGTCGATGCGCACCAAAGCGATGCGGGTTTTGGCGTTCCTGGGGATCGGCGTGGCCGGATCCTCGGTTTGTTCTTGGCTTGCGTATCGCCCGATCGCCGAACTGGCGCCCAATCAATATGCGGTGTACCGGCTTTCGTTCTCCCATGTCTTTCCCGCGATGCAGTGGTATGCCCGGACTTCCCTGAGAGAAGGGTATCCGTTTCTCCTGCCGGTGGTCCTCGGCGGGCTCATCCTGGCTTTTCGCCGGGCATTCATTCTTCCTTTGGTATGGTGTGCTCTTTATCTGGGCAGCCATTGTTTGCTGAAAGGCCCGACGACAAAGCATCTTGCCGGGGCGGCGGTCAGCGTCAGTATCCTGGCGGGGCTGAGCCTGTCTGCGCTCTGGGGTTGGGGAAGGGCATGGGCGCGCCTGCTCGTGCGTGGGCTGATCATCATAGGTTTTCTGGCGAGCCTGCCGCAGGCACAGGCGCATCTGCGGACCATCCGCACGGTTAACGGTTTCGCGCGAAAGTCCTATCGGACCCAAAAGGCGCTGTATGCGCGCTTGCTGACTTTGCCGCCTCAGGCGCAGGCCTTTACCGAAAACAGCATCAGCGCGTATTATCTGAAGAATATCGCTAAAGCGGCGGGTCGCAGGGATCTTGAGGTGAAGACGCTCGCACCCGGCGCGCTCGTCGAGCCGGAAGGTTTCTTCCCGGCGGAGCTGGAGCTTATCGAGCGGCAGGGGCGCAAGATCCTGCGGGATAAACTGGGGGATTGGCGGCTTTGAGCAGGACAGTCTGTCCGGGCGGACGATGAAACTACTTGTGGTCAGCGACCGATACCCGCCGTATTTTGAGGGCGGCTATGAGTTGCGCTGCGCCGAGACGGTCGCGTATCTGAAACAGCGCGGGTGGGAGACGACGGTGCTGACGACCCGTTATGGCGACGCGGCAGCTTCTGATGCGGGGGTGCTGCGCCTTTTGCCGTATGTCTCTCACGGGGTTTCTCGCGGCAGCCTTCTTTATTGGTGGTCCCGCATGCGCGCCGCAGCACATTTTCGCGCCAATGTCCGGCCGGTCCTGGGTATCGTCGAAAAGATAAAACCGGATGTCATTTTTTGCTGGCAGCTGCAGGATATCGGGGTATTGTGGTTACCGGCGGTGCAGCGCCTGCGCATTCCGGTTGTTTTTTCGCTGGGCGATTACTGGCTGCGCGATTGTCTCCTTTCGAAAGGATTGTCGCGTTTCTATTGGGGAATCGGGAACGCACGGCGCCTGCCGCTGCAGCGGCTCGTCGCCAATAGCGCGTATCTGAAAGATGAGTACGTGCGCGCCGGTTGCCCGTCCGATACGGTATCGGTATTGCCGCGGGGGATAGCGCGGGAACGCATTCTTTCCGATGAGGCCCCCCAAGGCGCGCGCGGGAACGCACCGGCGGAAATTGTGCGTCTTCTGTATGTCGGCAGGATCCATCCCGACAAAGGGCTGGAGACCGCCTGTGAAGCGTTGGCATTCCTGAAAAATGAACCCCCCCCCGTCGATGCTTCTCTGGATATTATCGGCGCCGGGGCAGCGGGGTATGTCGCGCAGCTGATGCGCTTCATCCAGAACCGGGGGATTGTCTCGCAGGTGCGTTTTTTGGGCCAGCTTTCGCGCGAGGTTGTCCTCTCGCGGTACCAACAATACGGTATCTTTATTCTTCCCGTTCGATGGCCGGAGCCGTTTTCAATGTCTCTGGTCGAGGCTATGGCCCGGGGTGTTGCGGTTATCGCTTCGCGGGAGGGAGGGAATCCGGAGATTGTCGAGGACGGCGTGAACGGTCTCTTGGTCCCTGCCGGAGACAGCCGGGCTCTTGCCGCGGCAGTCCGTCGGTTGGCGCGAGATCCGCAGTTATCCCGGCAACTGGTTTCCCATGCCCTGCGCACGGTCCAGGAACGGTATTGTCTTGAGAAATTGTTGCCTCTTTGGGAACAGCTGCTTGTGAACGCAGCGTATTCCCGGAAGGCGGTTGGATAAACCGTTATGGCTGCGCACTCTTCTTCCCCGGTATTCTTTTCGTATTGGAAAAAAAATGCGCCGGACGACGGCGGGCATCAGCGAACACAGCAAATGCTCGAGGCCTTGGAGCCGCTGGGGTATGAGGCGCGTTTTTCTTCGGCCATAACCGCGGGGGTGCAGGGTTCGCGGGTCTATCGTTTTTTTGGTCGGCTGCGTTTGGATGAGGCGTTCATGCGCTGCCTGGTACATTTCGATCGCGCGCGCGGCTGGCAGGGGTGGGAGCGGGGGTTTGCCTGCAAGACCGTCGTGCCTTCCTGGTTTATCGCGCGTCAGTGGGCCAAAGCGCTGGCAGACGGGAAAGGCATAGGGCTTGCAATCGTCGAGAATCCGCTTTTCAGCGCGCCGCTCCTGCGGCGCCTGGACGCACTGGGCATCCCGGCAGTCGGGGTCTGCCAGAATCTGGAAGCGCGCATCGGCGGGCATGTTTTGGGAGAATGGCGCGATCGGCTCTGCGCGCAAGAGATGAAGATCCTGGCCGCGTGCGCTCTGGTGATAACCGTCTCGGAGAGCGATGCGCGGGAAATCGTTTCTCACGGCGGCTGCGCGTATTGCTTCGCGCCGTTTCCGCCCCGCCAGCTTCTCTCCCGGCTCCGACAAGTTCGCCAGCGCCGCGCAGAGACTGCAAAAAGGGATTATCTGGCGCTGGGAAGCGCCTTCCATCCGCCTACTTACACAGGCATGGGGCGCTTAATCGAGGCCTGGAGGACGATGGCGCTCTCTGAGCGTTTCGGACGTCTCGTGGTCGCCGGTTATGAGAGCGAACGTTTGGCCCGGTTTTGTGATGGCCGGCATACGCTGTGCCGGGGCACGTTAGCGGCGGCAGAGCTGGATGCGCTCCTTGCAGAGACGCGCGGCTGCATCTGCTATCAGGAGGAGGAGAGCGGCGCCTTGATGCGCATCTCTTCCCTGTTGACCGCAGGGGTTTCGGTCATTGCCAACCCGATTGCAGCGAGGGGTTATACCGGCCAAAACGGCGTATGGCTCTTTGATGCGTTTACACAGCTTCCGGAGACGCTTTCCCGGGCTGCGGGAGGGCCGCAGGTCTTGCCTGCGCCGCAGCCGCCTGATCCGGGAGCGCTCCTTGAAGCGATACGGGCAGTGAGGGATAAGGCACTCCGTTGAAAATATCCGTCGTCGTCCCATTTTGCAACAAAGAACGGTTCATTCGCAGGTGTATCGAAGCGCTTCTGGCGCAGGAACCGTGCGGGAACGAATACGAGATCGTCTTTGTTGACAACGGTTCAACCGACGCTTCGGCCGGCATCGTTCAGGAGTATCCCCGCATCAAATTGCTGCGCGAAGAGAGGGCCGGCGCGTATCGCGCCCGCAACCGGGGGGCGAGGGAAGCGACGGGGGAGATCGTCGCCTTTACCGATGCCGACTGTATCGTCGCCAAAGACTGGATCAGTGAGATCGGGGCGGGAATGGACCGTATGGCCAGCGACGTGGCCCTGGGCGCTTTCTCGTTCGTTGAAAATGCCGATGCCGCGGTCAATCTTCTTGCCGATTATGAAAATATGAAATACTCCTACGTGCTCCGCGCCGGGGCGCGGCAACAGTATGTCGCGGCCGCAGGAAATATGGCGGTGAGGGCCGCGTTCTTTAAGAGGGTCGGCGCTTTCAGCGAATCTTCGCAGTGGGAGGGGATCGGCGATATCGAGTTCATTCAGCGTTGCGCCCGGGCGATTCCGCCGGGCAAGATTGTTTTTTGGGATCGGATGAAGGTCCGGCACGCGGAGATTGACCGCTTCAGCGCCTGGCTGAACAAGCTTGCGGCGTACGGCAGCGCGGTCAGGGCGTTACAGCGCCGGAGCGATTTCCTGCCTCTTTCTCTGGGGCAGCGCTGGGCGATCTTTGCGCAGTGCCGGCGGGCCCATCGGTATGGGGTGGCACGCTCTCTGCGCCTTATTTTTTTACTGGCCGTCGGTTTTTTATCTTATAATACGGGCATGTTCGCAAAAACCGCCATGACGCGCCAGGGAAATGCCGCATGAGCGAATCTGCGCGCTCCGGTGCCCCGGTGCTTTCGGTGCTGGTTCCCGCCTACAACGGTGCGCGGACTATCGAGCAGTGTCTGCGCTCGATAAGACAATCGGCGTTCCGGGAGTATGAGTTGGTCGTGATCGATGACGGCAGTACCGATGCGACCGCGCGGCTCGCCGAACCGTTGGCTGATGCCGTAATCCGGCAAAAAGAGCGCCTGGGGCTTGGAGAGAGCCACCAGCGTGGGTTTTCCCTGGCCCGGGGCGCGATCATCGTCAATATCGATCAGGATGTCCTCGTGCGGCCGGAAACGCTCGGCCTGATAAGCGATTATCTGGCTCGGCATACGGACGTCTGTGCGGTGTGCGGCATGTTGGCGGAGGAACATCCCAACAAGAATTTTGCCAGCCAGTATAAGAATCTGTACATGCATTACCGCTTCAGCCGGCTTCCCGCCGAAGTGACGTTCCTCTACGGGTCGATCTTTGCGCTGCGCCGGGAGGCGGTTGCGACCCTGCGCTTCGACTGGCGCTTCGGGGTCGCCTTTACCGACGATACGTACATGGGCCAGCAGCTGGTTTCCGGCGGCAGGAAAATCGCGTTCCTGCCTTCTCTGGAAGTCGTGCATCTGAAACGCTATACCGTTGCTTCGCTCCTGCGCAATGATTTCAAGATACCTTCGGTCTGGGCGCGTCTGTTTATCACCTTCCGCGGCTGGCGGCAGCTGGGCCGCTACCACCTGGGGTTTTGTCATGCCTCGCTGGCACAATTGGTCAGCGTCCTCTCGGCTCCGGTCATCATCCTGCTGGCCCTGTTGCTACGGGAAATTATTCTTATCGGGCCGCTCTTGGTTTTTTGGTCTATCTTGAACGGGAGGTTCCTTTTCTATCTTTTCAAAAAAAAGGGCTTTTGGTTTGCCGCCCAGGCGGTATTGGTAACGTTTCTCGATCAGTGCGTCATGATCGGAGGGGTCATGTTCGGCTTCCTGCGGACCGCGGCATTGCGATGACTGATCGTTTGAGGCGATCGGTATTATACGGTTGTTTGGCGTGCGCCGCCCTCGCGGTTGCGCTGTACAGCCAATGGCCGGCGTTGCGCGATCCGTTTGTTATCGCGGATGATGCCCGGCAGCATCTCTATTGGATGGTTTTGTTCCACAACCCCGGTCTTTTTGATGGCGATATCTTCGTCCCGTTTGCCCGGTCTCTGTCGCCCTGCGGATTTCAGGCCCTATTTTGGATTTTGACGTGGTTCGGGGATCCCATTGCAGCGGGAAAGATTCTTTCCTTGGTGCTCTTTTGCGGCAGCGCAATTATGCTCTTCGTTATCGGTTCCGCAATGCAGGGGGTGAGTCACGGGATGCTCCTGTATCTTTTTTTTCTCGCCTCGCCTCTCTTTATGGGGACCATGGCGGGAGGTTTGCCGCGCGCCTTTGCCTATCCTCTGCTCTTGTGTTCTCTCGGATTCCTGCTTCGGTTGCGTCTCGATGGGGCCCTGTTTGTGGCGGCCGTCAGTTTGTTGCTCTATCCGCTCGTGTTTCCGGTTATCATGGCGCATATCTTTTTTGTGGTGATTTGCCGCGGGGAAAAAACAGGGATAGCGGGCATGAACAAAAGGCTGCCCTGGGCTTTTTTTCTGTTGGTGGCGGTAATTTTCCTGGTGACGGCATATGCCAAATATGCTCGTCCTGCTTATTGGGGACCAGCACTGTCGCTTCAGGAAATAGAATTGAATCCCGCTTTCGCCGCAGGGGGCCGTGCCCCACGGCAAGATTTTGTGCTTCCGCGTTACCTCTTCCAAAGTATGGCCAGGATCGGATATGTTTCTCCCCTCCTCGTGGTCGTGTGGGGCATCGCTGTGCTCTCGGATGTTATGCGTAAGCGATACGAGTTTCTGTGGCGACATACGGTTGCGACCGGGTTTCTCGCTGCAAGTGGGTTAGCTTGCGCGCTTCTTGCCCCCCTTTTGCCTGCGCCACTCTGTTTGGTTCAGGCCAGATATATTCAATATACCGCCGCTTTATGTGCTCTCTTTATTGTAGCGAGGGCAGTCATGTTTCTTTTCTGGCTTGTTCCCAGCCGATGGTGGAAGTGCGTCGTGATGGGATGTGCCGTTATTGTGATTTTTTTGACCGGATCTCGCAGGATCAAGCCGGGGCTGGGGGTTGGCGTCTGGATGAGTCCGGGGGAGCGGGAAATCGTGCATTTTGTGTCGCACCTGCCGCCGTCAGTGCTGGTAGCTGCGCCTCCTCGACATGCCGATAATATCTCTTCGTTCGCACACAAAAGGATATTCCTTTCATATGAATTGGCTTATCCCTTGTTTGAAGGTTATGCAAAAGAAATCGCAGCTCGCGCCCGTGCTTTTTATGCGGCCTATTATGCCGAAACGCCGGAGCCCGTTCGCGATTTTGTTAAAAAATACAACATCGACTACTTGATAGTTGATCGTGGCTCTTTTTCCGACAAGGTCGTTCGGGGGAAGCGGTTTTATTTTGAACCATTTGATCGCGAGATAGTGAAGATGCTGAGCAAGCGCCAGTCCTTTGTCTTAAAGAATCCAAGCCAAACCGAGACGGTTTTTTCATCTCGGGACGGTCAATGGTATGTTCTGCATTTTGATCTTGAAGCGATAAAGGATAGAAGGCCTTAACGGTGTTTCGTCGGTGCTCAACGCCAAGGCGAGAACGCGGGATCTGTCATGGGGAGGCGTAAGCGCGTGACTAATGAAGGCGGCGGTAGAGAAGTTTACAGCATACGGGCAATCGGTGTGCGCCCGTCACTGTCGGTTATCGTTACGTCGTACAATAGCGAACGGACACTCCCGCAATGTTTAGCGTCTATCCGTAACAGCGAAGGAGTGGCATTTGAGCTTATTGTGGTCGATGACCAAAGCGGCGACCGCTCCCTGCCTATCGCTGAGACTTATGCCGATCGGGTAATCGTGCTGAAGCAGCATAAGGGGCGTAATAGTGCGCGTAAGGCGGGCTTTGCTGTTGCTGTCGGCGAAATAGTGGTCAATATTGATTCGGACGTTTGCCTTAGGACGAATACCCTGGCGGTCATAAAGGACTTTTTTGCTCTCCATCCCGCGTATGACGCTGTTACCTGCAAAATTGTTCGAGATAATACCTTTGATAACTTTGCCAGTGCCTACAAGTCGTTATATATGTATTATGTATTCAGTCGGATCCCCCGGGACATCGCTTTCATTTACGGTTCCTGTTTTGCCTGCCGCGCCACGGTTTCTTCTCTGTACGATCCGCCTTTAGAGATAGGAGAAGATACCGCATTCGGCCAAGGCTTGGTGAGAGCCGGCAAGCATATAGCATATCTGCCCGAAGCCGAATTCGTGCACAACAAATACTATTCCCTTGCTACCTTGTTCAGGAACGATTTTTTAGTGCCGCGCTATTGGGTTGAGCTGTTATTCTTTTATGGAGGATGGAGGCACGTGCATAGAAAACGGACAGTTTTCAGCCATGCCTCTGTTTGGCAATTGACGAGCTTGTTTGTTGCCACGGTGGTCGCGGGGGTGTGTTTGGGGCTCTGGTGGAGTGCAGTTTATGCTCCGGGAGCGTTTTTGTGTGTAGGTGTCTGGCTGAGTTTGCATCTGCGATTTTTTTTATTCTTGATCAGGGAAAAGGGGTGTGTATGGGGGGTGTCTGCTGTCCCATTCACTTTTTTGGATGAGCTTTGTAAAGTTGCGGGCATCATCTGGGGAGTCTGCGCAAGCGGGGTCAAGCGAATGCGCGCCAAGATCATAGGAACCGGAGCGGTAAGATGAACGAGCGATTGCCGCTCACCAGGCGGGTTGATCTCAATCTCGGATATCCGTGTAACAATAATTGCCTCTTCTGTTATTTCAAAAAACGCAAGCACACGGCCTCTCCGCCTTCAGCGGAGACCCTATATCGTAAAATGTTATTCTTAAAGCGGCTGGGTATCGAAACGCTTGAGATGACCGGGGGAGAAGTGACGCTTCGAGAGGATTTGTTTGCTCTTATTGCATATGCGAAACAAGTTGCACGTTTCCCGCACATCTCGATCATTACCAATGGGAGTCGTCTGTGTGAAGCGTTGTACGCGCAGCGTATTGTTCGGGCCGGTGTGGACGAGATAATTGTTTCGCTGCACGGGCATACGGCTGATCTTCATGACCGATTGGCCGGGAGGCAGGGGAGTTTTCAAGAGACGCTGCGAGCGATTGCTGCGGTTCGCGCCGCTGGCGCACTCTGTCGCGTGAATACGGTCGTTACCGCATTGAATGTTTCGGCATTGACAGAGATAGCGCGGTTGGTTGCTTCTCAGGGAGTATGTCAGTTCAACCCAATCATTTTTTCTCCTTTGGATGATGCGGATACGACGCACAACAGTCTTTGGGTCCGGTATGCAACGGCTGCAACCGCTATCAAGGCGATGTTGGAGGATGCGGGGTCCCTTTTCCAGAATATTTCTGTTAAGGTGCTTCCCTTTTGCTGTCTGCGCAGCCACGTTTCCTCCATCACTAATTTATTCCAGAACCTCTATGATCCCTTTGAATGGGATTATTTTGCGCGCGTGTGCGTGCGACAAAATGTGATAGTCGCTTGTGCGGCTGCGATTGCCGGGGCGGTTTTGTTTATGGATATTCGCCGACTGGTATCGGTAGGATGGAGAGTCGGATTGCGCGAGGGGATTGTTCATTTTGAAGCGGCGCGACATTGCGCGAAACCTTCTTGCTGCAGGCTCTGTCGGTATAATCCCATTTGTCCGGGGATCTGGAAGGAATACGCGCGGCGGTTCGGGGTCCAAGAGTTAAACCCGTGCCCCGGAGAGCCGTTATGGGAGGTGGATCAGCCGCTTCGTTCGCGCACGTTCGCTATTACTAACAGACAACAATGCGGTTAGCATCGTTCAGCCGTCCATCGTCGCTTCGCCTCGAAGTATCAGCGCGTTGCCAGTTGCAATGTGTCTGCTGTCCGCGCAGTCGCATCCCGAGAGAAGATGTCTCCTTGGATGCCGGGAGGCGCTTTTGTGCTCCGGAGGATTGGTTGAATCCATGGGCGCAGCACCCGCATGTATCAATGAGCGAAGTGATAGGAAACGGAGTATTATCCCCGTTACTCTTTGAGAAGATTGTGCGAAACAATCCGTGGGTGCGCCATGTCGAGTTGTCCAACTGGGGGGGAAATGTTTCTTAATCCGGATCTTTCGGACATTGTAAAGTTGGCTCGCACCTACAACGTGCTGTTGACTGCGGAGAACGGCGTTAATGCGAACTATCTTCCCGATGCGCTCGCCGAGGATTTAGTGCGCTATCGTTTTGGAAGCATCAGTTGTTCGATCAACGGCGCGAGCAACGTAACCTATGCGCGCTATCACGTGGGAGGGAATTTCGAGACGGTGATCGAACACTGCCGGACCATTCAGTGGTATAAACAAAAATACCGCTCTCCCTTTCCCCGTATGCAGTGGCAGTATATCGTTTTCGGATACAATGAACATGAAATTGAAAAGGCGCGTAGCCTCGCTGTTCAACTGGGGATGTCTTTTCTTTTACGGTTGAACGTCTCGCATACGTATGAGCCCCTTGTGGATAGCGCGTCGGTTTCTCGATACGTGTGGGGGAAGATTGCTTCCCGAAAAGCGTATTATCAAAGGGTAGGATCGCCTTTCTGGGCCAAGCGTGTGTGTTCTTTGCTATGGAATTCCCCGCAGATTAATTGGGATGGTCGGGTGTTCGGCTGTTGCCTGAATTATTGGGGTGATTTCGGAAGCGTAGCCGAAAATTCCCTGGAGGCAGTATTGAGTTCGCCGCTGATCCAGCGGACCCGCCGTATGCTCTTAGGTGAGCAAGAAGAAGCGCCGGAGAGCCTCTGTTCGACTTGCCTGTATTACCGGCTGATGAAACGCCAGTCGCAGTGGTTAAGGCCGTCAGAGATTTATTGGTATCGATATCTTGCCCAACTTAAATATGCCTGCTTGAAGACATGGGGGAACTATCCTTTGCCGCGCCGTTATTGCATATAATTTTGGTGCCGTTGGGCAAGGGTTTTTGGTTGGGGCGTGACGATGCATATGTGGGGAACGAATATAAAGAGGCGTATTGTCAGGAAGAGCAGGCTGGGGATGTTTCTGCGTTTTTTCGGCCGCTATCTGCCCGGCCCTCTTTTTCTCTTGGTGCATATTACCCTGCGCTGTAATCAGCATTGTCCGTGGTGTTATCAAAAAAAAGATGTTTTTTTCCGTTCCTTCTCGCGTGACATCGCGGTGTCGGATTTTCAGTTGCTTCTTGAGCAATCAGTGCGTTTTTGGCCGCATCCGCACATTCATCTCTATGGAGGAGAACCATTCGCGCACCCCCGTTTTTCCGATTTGCTGGAATGCTGCGGGCGGTACCGTCTGAAACCGACACTAACGACGAATGGACTGGATTTGAAATCCCGTAGCGAAGAGTTGCTGAAAAGCCCCCTTTCCCAGCTGAACATCTCTGTTAATAACGCCTTTTTCCCTGACGAAGCAACGAATGATGTGTTCCTCGACGGGTTGTTCTATTTTCTTCGTTTGAACAAGGGGGAAAAAACCGTGAATTTGAATTGGACGGTTACTCCTGAAAATCACCGTGCGTTTGAGCGCCTCTTGGAGATTCTTCGCAAGACAGGCACACAGCTGGGAGTCGCCGCGGTGGTATGCCAACATCGCATGGTTTCTGAACAGGAGCGGCAAACGCTCATCCCCACAAAGACAAAAGCGTTAATGTCTATGGTGGCTAATTTGAAGCAGATGCGTTTCCCGTTCAAGCTTTGGTTTCTTCCCGACATCCGCCCCGAGGACATCGAACGGTATTACTGTTCACCCGATGCTTTCCGTAACGAGTGCTATGTCCCTTGGGCCGGTTTGAGCGTTTACCCCGATTTGCAGGTGGGCGCAGGAGCCGGTCTCTTTGCCTGCAAAGCGATCGTTGGGAACCTGCAGGAGAGTTCTCTGAAAGATGTTTGGGCGGGTGAGCGTCTCCGGCGTTTCCGTGAAAACCTGCGGTTTGCCGGATTGCCGCGTGAATGCGGCCGGTGTTGTCAGAAGCTGTATTATTGATCTGGGAGGGGGGTGTATTTGCCGTCATGTATCGAGGGCAGCGTATTTCGGTCGTGATCCCCTGCTTCAACGAAGAGGCGGGAATCACCAAGGTGCTGTCGCAGATGCCCGCGTTTGTCGATGAGACCATTGTTGTGGATAACGGCTCGACTGATCAAACGGCTTACGTGGCGCAGCGGGGGGGGGCAATTGTGGTTTCCGAGAAACGTCGCGGCTACGGGAGGGCTTTTCAAGCCGGGTTTGCGTATGCCCGAGGGGACATTCTGGTGACGCTTGACGGGGATAATAGTTATCCTCCCGCGGATATCGAAACGCTTCTGTTTCATATGGCCAGCGGACAGTATGATTTTGTGGTCGGAACCCGGTATCCCCTCAAAGACGGTCGTGTGCAGCCTCTCTTGAATCGGATCGGGAACCGTCTTATCTCATTGCTGGTGTGTCTGTTGTTCGATTTGAATCTGCGAGATTCGCAGTCGGGTATGATGGTGTTGCGTCGATCGACCCTGCCAGTCATCGGCCGTGTCAGTGACGGCATGTCATTTTCTCAGGAAGTGAAGATTAACGCCTATCAGGCCTCTTCACTTCGTTGCTCAGAGAAGTCGATTACGTACCGTTATCGTACCGGACGTTCGAAATTTCGCCTCGTTGACGGATTAGGTAACCTTGTGGGTTTGTGGTGTTTCTATCTGCGGAAGCGACGTGCTCGCTGCAGCGGGATGAACCATACCTAATGTTTCCCAGGCCATGGCCGGATTACTCCTCCTTTTCGACTTTTTGCTGTTGATTGGTCTTTGTGCGCGTTCACCCCTGTTGCGTCCTTTGGGGGGCGGTTGGAGAGGCGCGTTTTTATACGCCTCGGTTATCGCCGGATCTGCCATAGTGATGGTGACGGAATGTGCAAATCTTTTGTCCTGCCTTTCGTTGCCCTCTTTTGCGGTGGTGTGGGGTGTCGTCGGGATAGGTTTGTTGATGTGTCATCGATGCCTTTCCGGCACAGTGAGGGGGTCGGCGGCAGCGGCGGCCAAGAATACCGCCCTGTTGTTTCCCGGGATACTGATGGGAGCATTTTTTCTGGCTACGGGGATTATTGCCCTAGTAGCCCCTCCCAATACCAGCGATTCTTTGGCGTACCATTTGAGCCGCGTTTTCCAATGGGAACAAAATCGATCCCTCTCCCCTTTCCCGACGTCCGACATAAGGCAATTGCTCTTTCCTCCCGGTGCGGAGTATTTGTTGCTCCAGGTTCAGGTATTGACCGGTACGGATCGTTTTGTCAATCTCATTCAGTGGATGGCTTATGGCGGTTGTGCCCTGGGGATATCGTTAATTGCACAACAGCTGGGCGTTTCCTGGGCAGGTCAGGCTTTTGCCGCTCTCGCATGTGTGATGCTGCCCCAGGCAATTCTGCAGGCATCCAGTACGCAGAACGATCTCCTCGTGGCATATTGGATGGTGTGTTTCGTGTGGGGTTTACTGTGCCTGCGTTCCCGGCCATCGGTAAATTTCGCCACAGTTCTCTTTACCGGTGCGGCGCTGGGTTTGGCGTTGTTAACGAAAGGCACGGCTTACCTGTACGCGCTTCCTTATTTAGGCATGTATGTTGTCGAAGGAGTTTCTCGTCCGGCGAGAGAAGTGACCTTGACGGTTCCATCTAACTTGCCTTCATCCCGGCAGGGTGTTGTCCGCGGCTGGATAAGACCAAAATGGGGATTACCGCCTGGTTTTTTGTTGTTGTTGGTCTGTGCGGTAGCGGTGCTGCTTAATAGCGGGTACTATCTACGCACCCATGCTTTGGTGGGCTCGGTGTATTCTCGTCCGGATATTGCCGCCGGGTTTTATGGCGCCGATCTTCTGGCCTCTAACCTGATACGGAATACAGCCGTACATTTTGGTGTGCCCTCTCCGGCGGTCAATGCCACTTTAATGCAAGGCACACGGGCGTTACATCGATATCTGGGCGTGGAGGTTGATGATCAGCGCAGCACGCTCTCCAATACGCAATTTTCGATTGGTTTTTCCTTGCATGAGGATCGGGCAGGGAATCCTCTCCACGCGGTACTGTTTTTGTTTCTTCCGGTCTGGTTGTTGACTATTGGCCGCGGCCGGCAATCGTGGTCACGTCCGGTCTTGTATGCGCTTTCCTTGGGCGGGGGAATGGTATTGTTGTGTCTTTGTACGCGCTGGAGCCCCTGGAATATCCGGTATCATGTTCCCCTTTTTGTCTTGGGGACCGCGCTGTTCGGCCTTCCGTTTCATCGGGAATCGGCGGATGTATCTCAACGTCGGTCGTGCCGCCGATTCCTGTCTTTTTTCTGTACCGCCGTTACCATTGTGGCAATTTTGAGATTATTGTTGGGCTACGGTATCCTCCCCGCAGTTTTTGCAAAGACGCATGCGGTGAATATTGCCGTCTGTCTATCGGTCACCCTAAGCGCTATTTTTCTCTATGGGGCGGTTGGTGTTCAAGAACGGGTTCGCCTGTACCTGCTGGGGATTTTATTCAGTATAACGGCACTTCCCGCTCTTTTATTCAATCAATCCCGGCCGCTGATCGGTAAACGTTCGATTTTCAATGTCCCGCGGTTGGAGCAATATTTCGCCAATCGTCCGGAACGGTACGACGAATATCGGGCAAGCATCGATTTTGTCCTCTCCCGTGGCTGTACCTCTATCGGTTTGAAACGAGGCAAGGGTGATTGGGAATATCCGTTCGTGGTCTTTTTGCGGACGCAGCAGGTTCCGGAGTTTCGTTTGCGCCATGTAATGGTTGCCAATCCGCCCGTCCGCTCCCCGCAGGAGCCTTTTTCACCCTGCGGGATAATCGTTACTAAGGCTGCAGGGGTGAATCGGGTGGTGCTCAACGGCGTGCAGTACAGTCGAGAGTGGGCTCGGAAAGAATTGTCTGTTTTTGTCCGGCCTTAGGAGAGATTCATGGCGATTGTTCGTTTTGTACGGTGGGTTCTTTTTGTTCTTCTGTCGGTTGAAATTTTCTCGCGCCTGTTTCTTTCTACGGACTTTGCGCGTGAGCTTTTAGCGCGGGAGGCAGCCCGCGGCGACACGAGCTCTCGTATTCTCTGGAACGCTTCTGCGAGGGTGCAAGCATCTCGGCGGCGCGTTCCTGATCGGATCGGTTTGCTTCAATACCACCCGCTTCGGGGGTGGGCATTGAAACCGAATTTGTCCATTCCGCGCGCGGTTCGCCAGTATGCAGTGACTACCAATGGCGCGGGTCTGCGCGGTGCGCGCGATTATTTTCCCGGGCCGCTCGAGCGCGGCGTGCGTATCGCCGTGATGGGAGATTCTTTTACTTTCGGGGAGGGGGTGGATGATAACGAAACCTACAGCTTTTTGTTGGAACAATCGCTTCCGCAGGTCGAGGTTCTTAATTGCGGGGTGCCGGGATATGGCCATGATCAAATGTTGCTTTATCTTCAGGAAATTCTGGAGCAGTACCGGCCGCATATCGTTTTGATTGGTTTTGTTTCTTGTGATATCGGGAGGAATCTTCTATCGTTCCGTGACTACGCGAAACCCCGATTTCTTCTGAGGAACGCGACGTTGCAGTTGGGCGAGGCTCTCGTTCCCTCTCCGGAACAGTTAAGGCGCGCCGAATTATTTTCCTTGCGGAGCCGGGATCTTCTCTCGGTTCTTTGTGATGTGTTGCGTCAGAAAACAGGCATTACTACGCGAAAAGCCGAGGCCCTCAGCACGGCGCTTCTCGATGAGATGCTGCGGGTCAGCAGCGCCCGGGGGGCAAAACCAATCTTGGTATATTTACCGATTGGTGCGGAGATGAATGATCCCGTCGACCATCGGTTCATGCGCGAGTATTGCGTAGGCCGTCGGCTCGACTTTGTATCGGTTAAACCGGCTTTTCTCGCTGCAAAGAAGAAGGGAATTGGTTTGAAAACCGGGGGCCATTGGTCGGCACGGGAACATCGGCTGGCCGCGGAAGAGATCGGTGCCTACCTTACCCAAAATAAAATGTTTGTGAATCGATAGGAGAATTTATGGCGAGACGCGTATTGTTACTTACGACTCCGTATCGGAGCGTCCGGTATCGTGCGGTTGTTCGCAAAATACCTCCCACCTTGCCGTTTCTGGGCGTTGCCTATATCGCGGCAATGCTTGAGCGGGAGCAGGTGCCAGTACGGGTCGTAGATGCCTGGGGAAAACAGTTGTCGTTTGAGCACATAAAATCCGAGATAGCCGCTTTTTGCCCCGATATGATCGGGATTACCAGCACCGCACCTGCCTTTGGCATTGCTATTGAGTTGGCGCAGAAAATCAAAGAAGTCTTTCCGCACGTCTGCGTGGTATTCGGGGGGCCCTATGTTTCTGCGATCCCGGAAGAGACGCTGCGCGAGCTCCCTTGGGTTGATATGGTTGTGGTCGGGGAGGGTGAGTATACCATGGTAGAGCTGGCTCAGGGGCGCCCCTGGCAGAGTATCAAGGGTTTAGTCTACCGCCAAGGTTCCCGGATTGTGGCCAATCCACCCCGGCCGCTGATAGAGGATCTCGATGCGTTGCCTTTTCCCGACAGGTCGTTTTACCGTACAAACTGTTATCTGCGTCCCTTCTACGAATTCCACGGAGCTCCGGTTGCTGCAGTCGTAACCAGCAGGGGATGCCCTTTTCAATGCACCTTTTGTGCTTCTCATACGGTTGCGGGAAGGCGGATACGTTTGCGCAGTATCCCCAACATTGTGGAGGAAATCGACCAACTGCTTGCACGTTACCGCGTACGCTTTGTCAGTATCGCCGATGATGCGCCGGTATTCACTATGGATCAAGAGCGCCTGGAAACGTTCTGTCGGATGATTCGAGGCAGGCCGTTTTTGTGGGGTGCTAAGGCTCGCGCCGATTCAATAAACGAGAAAAATCTTTCCCTGATGCATGCCGCCGGATGTCGGGTTTTGGAGATCGGTTGCGAATCGGGAAATCCGGACATCCTCGAGGGGTGGGAGAAGGGGGTGACGGTTTCGCAGATCAAGGAAGCGTTTCATCTCATGCGCCGTTTTGGGATAAGCTCGGTGGCGATGTTTATGCTCGGGGCTCCTAAAGAAACGCCGCAATCGATTCAGCGTACGATTCGTTTTGCAAAGGCGTTAGGCGCGACCTATGTTATCGCGCGCATACTCTATCCCTATCCCGGGACTCAAGCATATGAGGCGTTGGTGCAAAAGGGCATGGTGGTACCGCGCCGCTGGGATATGTTGCGCGATCCACGGTCAGGGGATCCGGTGCTGCGCCATCCGAATCTTTCAACAAGCGATTTGGCACTTCCAGGCGTGAGCTTCGCCCAGTTGTTGCGTTGGCAGCGGATCTTTCATCGCAGTTTTTATTTGCGTTGGCGCTATGGAGTCGGTGTTTTGGCGCAGATAAGGAATTGGCAAGCGGTTAAGGCGTACCTGCGGTTGGCTGCTGGAGTGATGCGTTTCTGGGTGCGCTGGGGGCTACAGTAGTCGGCCCCGAAACAGTCTGCTTTTTACGATCATCCACTTTTCGCTCGCCGAATATTCTCGAAAAGCCGAACATATACAGGGACGTTTGCAGGTGAGGAGCGCTTGTCTTTGTTCCTGGGCCGTCTTTCCGAACCAGATGTCTTGCGCGTCTTCGGTGACGATTGATCCGATCCGGGGGAAGAAGTAGCAAAGCTTAACGTCTCCGTTGGGGAGGATATGCATATTCCGGAATCCGAGGGTGCAGCATTTTTTTGCCAAAACTGTATCGGGATCGCGATAATAGCGTTTCATCATTCGTAAATAGGAGACGGGCGTGACAATTGGCAAGCCAGAGGTGCGCAAGCGTATCAATTCGTCGATCTCTTGATCGAACCTTCGCAGGTCATCGATCTGTAAGAGGGGGTTATTGGTTGTTGCATTAACCGGTCCGTCCACGCGGACGTTGTGGCCGAAGCTCGCCAGGACGGGGATGAAATCGATTATATCCGCTCCGGACCGGATGGCCCAGGGGACAAAGGCGCTGAGGGATCGATAGTTGTCTCGTGTGATGACCGGAGAAAAGCAGATGCGCATATGAGGGTGGGCGGTTTTGATAAAACGCGTCGCGGTGAGTATTCGTTCATGCAAGCCGGGAATACCTTTGAGGCGGTCATGTGTTGCGGGATCGATGCTATTAATGGAAAAATTGCAATAGTCGAGCCCGGCTTCTATGAGCGCGTTACAGCCTGCTTCTTCGAGGGCCATGCCGTTGGTGATGAGGGTGGTATAAAAGCCGAGACGGTTGGCCGTTTTAAGAATCGGAATGAAATCAGTCCGTACGAGCGGTTCTCCTCCGGTAAAATTAATGGCGCAACGCTTATTCCATCGGGCCAAGCGGGAAAGGAATCCGATCCATTGCTGCGTTGAAAGTTCTGTGACCGTTTGTGGACGCCAGAGATCGCACGTCTCGCACCGCGCATTGCATCGTTCGGTTATTGCCAGCGCGATTACGATGGGTTGGGACAGGCAGCGCTGGAAGCGCAAGCCGATGGTACGCAGCAGCTCATGACGGAGTCCGGGCAAAACGGCGTGGAGCAGTTTTGTATTCATCGGTTAATCAAGAAAAAGTGTTGTACCTTTTCCGCGAGGCTGTACGGCCGCATGCATCCAGCCAGACAGGGTTGTCGGCAGGACAAAAGTTCTTTTCTTTGGTTTTGGGCGGCTGGTGATGACCAGATAATGTTCAGTGAGGCCAAACGGATGTTTCCGATCGGCGGAAACCAGGGGCAGAGTTGTACCGAGCCGTCGTGGGCTATATAAAGGTTGCGAAATCCGATTGAACAGCCGCGGCGGGGGATCAGGAGGGCAGGGGAGCGAAAGAAGAGTTTGATTGCTTCCAAATCGCGGCGCGGAGTAATCAGGGGAACGCCGTTTTGTTTGAGATTCACGAGTAAGTTGATTTGTTTGTCCAGCTCTGCCAAATCGTCGATACGGTAGAGGTCGTGCAGAAACTCATTCCCGCACAAGGGGGAGCGGGGCGTAGGTTCCTTGGGATGGATGTCAAGAATCGGCTGTACATCGATAGTATCAATACCGAGGGTTTGTGCCCACCGAACCGTTTCCGCAAGTGAGCGGTAGGTGTCTTTGGTAACGAGGAGGATGATCCCGAGGCGCGGTCGGCTTGGGAGATGACAAAGGTACTGAATAGTTTCGGTGATGCGTTGATGGAGCCCGGGTACTCCTTTATAGCGGTCATGAAGTTGCGCCGAGATACTGTTGAGTGAGAAAATGATTGAATCGACTCCGGTTTCGGCGATTCTTCCGCGTCCCTTTTCATCGAGAAGGATGCCATTCGTATTGAGCGTCGTCCCCAGGCCAATGGCGGCACAGTGACGCAGCACGTCTTCAATGTCTTCTCTAACGAGCGGCTCTCCGCCGGTGAATGAAATACGGCAAGGGCCGGCCCAGCGGCGGATTTGGTTCATGAGTGAAATGTTCTCGGGGGGGGTTAATTCTTCGGCGCCCGTTTCGGATTGCCATCGCAGGCAGGTTATGCAGGCGGCATTGCAACGGTTGGTAATGGAATAATAGATTAAATACGGCGTATTGAGGCAGCGGCCGATCCGTCTCCCTGCTGCGATCAACAAATCCTTCCGTGCGACCGATAGACTATAGCGCAGCAGAGACGGTTTCAGGTGTTTTCCCATTTTTGTCGGTGATGGTCATGACGACCCCGTTTCCCCAGCGTCCGCATGCCGTTTGAATAGCGCGTACGAAGGCGCGATGCAGTTTGATGCGTATGCGCGTACCGCTCAGGAATGTGTGTAGAGAGCGGTTGATGACGAGCAGGTACCAGAAATGATGTTGTATTGAAATTATCCGGGTGGCGTTGAGCGTTGCCAGCCATCGCCGTATCTTTCCTATCTGAAGCGGCTGGGCAAAGACGCCGTCGTATTCCGGCCGGATCAGGCCGCTCATCCGTCCCAACTGCGTTACCCAGCACTGCCGTCGGTCAACAATGCAGACGCGGTGGGCAACGCGCAGGCATTCGCTGAGGCAACGCAGCACATCGTCCATATGGTGCATGGATTCATAGGCAATGACGGCATCAAATGCTTTATCGCGGAACGGTAAGGCCATGCCGTCAGCGACGACCCAGAGGCACGATAATCCTCTCGCACGCGCAAACTTTTTTGCTTCCTGCAGGCGAGTCAGGTTGATATCGGCATTGATTGCCCCATGCCAACCTTTCGCGTGTAATTGGTGGATTTCTCTTCCGAGTCCCCCCCCTAGAAAAAGCACCTTTCTCTGCCTCAGGCTTCCGAGTTGATTCTGGACTAATGCGACTAATTCCGCCAGGAGCAGTGCGCGCAGCGGATCCAGATCGTACTCAACCAGATGCGGGGCTTGCACGCACGATTGCGCGTCTTTATTGCGGTCTCTTCGCAAGGGAACGAGGGGGGGCATATAGCCACTATTATACCGCAATCGTGTAAGACGCAAGGAAAATGGGACATATGTTTGACGGGAAATATGCTACAATGAGGCCATGATTTACACTCGAGGCGGCAGGGTCTTGCTTATCAATCCTGGGCAAATCTTCTATCCTAAGACATTCCGCGGGTCCCTTCATGGGTCACTTGGCCTTCCCGTAGGGCTGTTGTATGTCGCAGCGGCTCTGCGTCAGCAGGGATGTACTGTACAGATTGTCGATATCCCGATGGAGGAATCGGCCCGGACCGAGAAGCGCGGCGATGGTGTGGTACGGGGAATCCCCGCCGCGACCCTGCGTGGGCATATTACGCGCTTTGCGCCTGATCTGGTGGGTATCGCCAGTCAATTTTCAAGTCAGGAGGAGATGGCAGTCGAGGCCGCGCGCCTGGTGAAAGAAGTGCGTCGCGATCTTCCGGTGGTTATGGGAGGAGCCAATGCAGCGTGCCGACAAAAAGAACTGTTGGCTACCGGAGTCATTGATACCCTTGTCGCCGGGGAAGGAGAAGGTGCGCTCGCAGAACTCCTTTCTTTGTTACAGCGTGGCGGGGTGTTGCCGGCCCGCCTGCAGGGGAGAGGGCCGGACGATCTTGATTCCCTGCCGCTGCCTGCGTACGATCTTCTTCCCATGGAAAAATATCTGACATTGTATCGTCGGGGAATTGCGACCCGGGATCGTGATGTGCGCCGGGCAGTCCCGCTGATAACGAGCCGTGGGTGTCCTTATGGCTGTATTTTCTGCGCGGTATCGCAGACGATGGGGAGGCGGTGGCGCGGGCATTCCCCCGGCTACATCCATCGCCACATCGGATTGTTGGTTGCGCATTACCACGTCCGTCATATCCATTTCGAAGATGATAACTTGTTCTACGATCCTGCTCGTTTTATGGCTATACTCGAGGCGCTCGCCGCCTATCGGTTGACGTGGGATACGCCTAATGGTGTCCGCGCCGATTTGCGTATTTCCGAAGCCATGCTCAAGCAAATGAAGAAAGCGGGATGTCGTTCCTTGACAGTGGCGGTTGAGTCAGGAGATGATCGAGTGCGCAACGAGATTATTCATAAACAACTTGATTTAGCAGAGGTGAGGGAGTTTGCTGGGCGCTGTCATCGCGCAGGGATTCTCCTGCGAGCATTTTTCATAATGGGGATACCCGGTGAAACAGAAGTCTCCATGGAAAAAACTGCCCTTGCGGCTCTTTCTCTGGCGCGCGAGTTCGGGGTTGAGATTATCAATTTCATTGCAACTCCGCTCTACGGAACGGAACTCTTCGACCTTTGTCTCCGGCAGGGCTACTTAACGGAGCCGTTGACCCCGCGGGCCCTTTCGGAATCGACGGCGCCGGATGGCCGCTGTCTTATCCGTACCGAATCGTTTTCTCCCGCGACGGTCGAACGATTGAGTCGTTTGCTTTCGGCGCGCGCATATCGCCGAATGTTTTTTCAGCACCCCTATCGCACCTTAAAACGGATAGGGAATGTACATGTTTTTTTGCGAGCCCTGAAGCGGATTCTGAATGCCTGAGCCCCGTTTCTCCGTTATTATCGTCACTTACAATCGCCCCAAGGTACTGCAGGCTTGTCTTTCTGCCCTTCTGCCTCAGCTTGCGGCAAGCGGTGATTGCGAAGTCATAGTCGGTGACGATGGCGGCCGCGTTTCCTATGGGTTCCTGCCGGAGGTCCAATTGCGATTTCCCGGGCTGCTTCGGCTGCTTCGGCTGCCGCACCGCGGGCCGGCATGCGCGCGGAATGCATGTATCCGGGAAGCGAAGGGGGAGATCGTTGTTTTTCTAGATGACGATAGTCTGCCTCTCCCGGGCTGGTTCGATGGGTTGAGAAAAGCCTGGGTGCGTTTTCCCTCCGCTGCCGGTATCGGTGGAGGAGTAGCCTCTGGTCCTGCCAAGACCCTATTTGCGAAGACCGATGGATTCCTATTTAATTGGTATCTGCAAGAGGCATCTTTTCTGCCGGAGCAGAGTGTATTCTTGAGCACGTGTAATGCAAGCTACCGTAGGGAGGAGTTGTTGCGTATCGGACTGTTTAGCGAATCTTTCCCCAAGGCCTGCGGTGAGGATCGGGATCTGAATGCGCGTTTGCGTGCAGCGGGGGGCCATCTGGTATTGTGCAAAGAAATTAACGTGGTACATTCGTCTTTGGAAACCTTCGGTCAGTTTGTCCGGCGGCATATCGCCTACGGGCAGGCGGCCCGGACAATGCGAACGCACCGTTTTCGTTCTGAGCAGCACATGTCTTTATCCTACCGGGCCTTTTTCCGTTTGCTTGTTACGAGCGAAGAGCCGCTGGCGGTGCGGGTCGGCGTCGGACTGCTCTTTCTTCTTGCCCAATTGTTGACGTGTATCGGTTATTGTGTCGGGCTACGGCTTCGAGAGGTCCCCTCTTGATTGGTGTGCGGTTTGTTGGGGGAGGGCTTGTTTTTACACGTTCCGTCGTCGATCGGGGGTGTCCGTGTTGACGGGGGCACAGATGCTCCACCAGAGCGCGCTTACTTCCGGCAGGAAGAAGCTGAAGTCGAGCATGTTGTGCAGGAGAAAGACCCCGGCGGCCGCGCAGAGCCAAGGCAGGAGTTGGGGTTGGGCGGTATTGTACCGTTGACGGTATGTCCGTGTGAAGACCGCCGTGACCAAACAGACAAACGCAAGAAGGGTTATAATTCCGCCTTCCGCCCACAGCTGCAGGAATACGTTGTGCGCGTACCGGGAGTGCGTTAAGTTGAAATTCCCCAGTCCCGTGCCCCGCCAAGGGTGCTGTGCTATGACCGCCCAGGTTTCCTGCCAGTAGTCCAGCCGCATCACTGTTGAGAATGCCGGTTGTTGGTGCGCGGGGGTTTGCGTGCGGCGCCATACCGCGAGAAAAACCGCTAAGAGGGTAACGGTGATCAGAATCACTGCGTTGCGGCGGTGCGTGCGTGCCCTTAGCGCAAACACGACGGCTATGATCGCGCAACTGATAAAAGCCCCGATGGATTGGGTTAAGATAAGCGCCGCGATGACCGGAGGCAAAAGCAGCCAGCGCCGGCGCATTCCCGCCGCCAGGAATGCGATCATGCCCAGATAGCCGGCCAGGACATTAGGGGTGACAAACGGAAAGAAGACCCGGCGGCGGGCAAGGTAGTCGCGGGCAAAATCCGCCGACATGCCCTGTTGCGTCAAATATGCCTCGGTGTGCCTGAAGGAGAAGAAATACTGATAGAGCGCCAGCAGGCTGATCAGGACCCCGGTCCCGACGATGACGCGCAGCAAAGACTGCCTCTGGCGCGCGTCGAGTGTTGAGGCGTAGAGGAAGAGCCCCGCGGCGGTCCCGTAGTGCGGCAGGAGCAGGGCGCCGAGGGACCGGTCCTGCGCCCAAAGCGCAGCCGCCGCGACGGATGCCAGGAACGCCCAGAGCGGGATACTGACCGAGGCCGGGGGAAGCCTGCGCGCTTCGGGGTGCAGGAGAAAGCGCACCAGGAGGGCGGCGAGGAAGCAGCTGTTGAGCACCGCGTCGGCGCACGGGTAGGCAAGGGAAGCGACGAACGGCCGCAGCGCGATGAGCAGTAGGAGAACGTTGTTCATTGTGCTATAATTCTATCCCGGAATGCAAACGCAGTCAAACGGATTAGCCAGCATCGTCTTCGTCACCTGCGGCGCCCATGATTTTCTGGAGCGCGCGCTTGAGGCGGCGTGCGCGCAGAGCGTTGCCCCGCGGGAGATAATCCTCGTCGATAACTCGGCGGGCTCCGGCGTGACCGCCCGCCTGCAGAAGGATTTCCCCGGCGTGCGCTTCCTGCCGCAGTCCTCCAACGCCCTCTACGCGCAGGGCCTGAATATCGGCATTGCCGCCAGTTCCGGGGAGTGGGTCCTGTGCCTCAATGACGACGTAAAGCTGGCGCCGGATTTTCTGGAGCGCGCCCTCGGCGCACCGGGCTTGACGCCGGATATCGGCATGATCAGCGGCAAGGTCCTGCGCAGCGACGGCAAGACCGTCGACAGCACCGGGCTGTTCCTGAGCCCCTGGCGCAGCGCGCGCGAGCGCGGCTACGGGCGCGCTGACTGCGGCCGGTTCGCGCAACCGGGCCCGGTCTTCGGCGTCAACGGCGCCGTGGCGCTCTACCGCCGCGGGATGTTGGAGGGGGTGCGCAGGGGCGATGAGTATTTCGACTCCCGGTTCGGGCTTTTTTACGAAGACCTTGATCTGGCCTGGAGGGCCCGCCGCAGCGGTTGGCGCGGCTGGTATGTCCCCGGGGCGCTGGCGTATCACGTGCGGGGGGCCAGCTGCCGCCAACGTGAAGGACTGGACAAGCCGTTTGCCCGGCGGTTTCTGAGCGACGAGCACCTGGCTCTGCTGGTCAGGAACCGTTACCGCACGATCGCGCGCAACGAATCGGCGTGGGGTTTCGTGCTGCACCTGCCGTGGATATTCTGCTACGAACTGCTGCAATGGGGATACCTGCTGATGCGCCGGCCGCGCAGCGCCCTGCTCTTGCTGCGGGGATGCCGCGCGCCGCGGGAGGTTCGTCCATGAAGCGGCCGCCGGATATCTCGATCAGCCGACTGACGCTCTATGCGCGTTTTCTCGATGAGTTCGTGAGGGAAAAAGGGGCCAAGGCGACGATCAATTCCGCG
Source organism: uncultured Planctomycetales bacterium (assembly GCA_964579435.1). Lineage (GTDB taxonomy): Bacteria > Omnitrophota > Gorgyraeia > Gygaellales > Profunditerraquicolaceae > CAZOGI01. The sequence continues at coordinate 70,900 of CAZOGI010000004.1, read as the reverse complement.
GAGCTGGCGCAGGCGCTGGACATGAACCCGCACCAGATCCGCAAAGACCTTTCCTATTTCGGAAAATTCGGCGCCCGCGGCGTCGGCTATAAGGCCGAGGAACTGCGCGCCCATATCTGCTCGATACTGGGCCTGGGGCGGCAGTGGAATCTGTGCCTGTGCGGCGTCGGGAATTTGGGGACTGCGTTATGCGCCTACGCGGGGTTCCGCTCGCTGCATCTGAACATCGTGGCGGCCTTCGACAGCGACCCCCGGAAGGTCGGCTCGACCGTACAGGGTATCCGGGTCTCTGCCTTGCGCGATATCCGGCGCCTGGTGCGCGAGCGTCGCATCGATATCGCGCTCATCGCCGTGCCTCAGGAGGCCGCGCCGCGCGTCACCGCGCTTTTTGTCAGGGCGGGAGTGCGGGCGATCCTTAATTTCGCCCCGGTGAAGCTGACGGTCCCGGCGCGGGTGAAGCTGCGCACCGTCGATTTTTCGACCGAACTGCTGAACCTGACCCATTTCCTCTCGGGGAGCGCCGCGAACGCGCGCGGCACCTGAGGGGCGGTCTTTTATCGTATCTCCCGGCGGTGAAGCGCGTTGTGAATCAAAAAAACCTTGACAATAGGTAATTGATATGATAAAAAATAATCAAGATTATGAACAATAAGTAACACGGAAGGGGGGTTGCGCTACACAGTTGAACAGACCGGCATTGAAGAAGGCCCGAGAGCAGAACGCTGAGGCCTTTTTTTTGTGCCCGTGACCCCCGCGGGGCGGAATTTTTGAAAAATCACCCGATGAAAAAGAAAATCATAGGCTTAACGTTCGATTTAAAGACCGATTACACCTTCCAGGCGGGCGATCCGCCGGACGCCAACGCCGAATTCGACCACCCTTCCACCATCGACGTCATTGCCAAGGCGATCGGTTCGCAGGGTTACCAGGTCAAGCGCATCGGCAACGTCTCCAGCCTCATCGAAACGATGGACGATCTGGGGGTCGATATGGTCTTCAATATATCCGAAGGCCAGACCGGCCGCAACCGCGAATCACAGGTGCCGATGCTGCTGGAGATGAAGGGGATCCCCTGCGTCGGCGCCGATGCCCTGACCTTAAGCCTGACGCTGGACAAGATCATGGCCAAGCGCGTTTTCATCGCCGAGAATATCCCCACCCCTAAGTTTTTCGAGGTCAAGAACCTCGATGCCCTCGCCGGGACCGACCACATGCGCTTCCCCCTGATCGTCAAGCCGCGCTGCGAAGGCTCCTCCAAAGGGATGAGCGAATCCTCGCGCGTGCAGACGATGGAGGAGTTGCGCCGCCAGGCGGAGTATATCATCCAGACCTACAAGCAGCCGGCGCTGGTGGAGGAATTCATCGCCGGTCAGGAGTTTACCGTCGCGGTCGTCGGCAATGACCCGCCCGAGGCGCTGCCGGTGGTGCAGATCAAAATCGACGGGAAGCTCAAGCTCAACGACAAGTTCTACACCTTCTCCCGCGTCGCCTCGGATAAGCTGGAGTACATCTGTCCCGCGCGCATCCCGGCGACGCTGCGCGAGCGCCTGATGCAGCTGGCGCTGCAGACGTACGAAGCGGTCGAATGCAGGGATTTCGGGAGGGTCGATTTCCGTGTCGATAACGACGGCAATCCCTATGTGCTGGAGATCAATCCGCTCCCCTCGCTCTCCACGGCGGATGTCTTCCCGCTCGTCGCGCGCGAGGTCGGTTTGACCTACGAGGCGATCCTGGGGCGCATCATCGAAAGCGCCTGGAAGCGCTATCAGCTCAATTAGAGCGATGGATATCGCGATCACGTTCAATCTGAAAGAGAAGGACGATTCCAAGCCTCCGGATTATTTCTCGGAGTTCGACTCCCAGGAGACGATCAACGCCATTACCGAGGCGCTGCGCCGCCGCGGCCACGAGGTACTGCCCGTCAACGTCAACTCCTCCGATCTGCTCTCGGTCTTTCGCAAAAAGCGCGTGGATATGGTCTTCAATATCGCCGAAGGGCGTTCCGGCAAGTTCCGCGAGTCGGAGATCCCGGCGCTGTTGGATTACCTGAAGATCCCCTACACCGGCTCCGGCACCTTTTCCCTCGCCCTGGCGCTGAACAAGGCATTCACCAAAAAGATCCTGCGCGCCGAAGGCATTCCCACCCCGAATTTCCAACTCTTCACCAAAGGGACCGAACCGATCAATCCGTCCCTGCGTTTTCCGGTCATCGTCAAGCCCAACCGCGAAGGCTCCGCCAAAGGGATACACCGCAGCTGCGTCGTGGATACGCCCGATGCCCTGCGGGAGAAGGCCCGAGAGCTCATCCGTACCTACCGCCAGGAGGCGCTCGCCGAAGAGTTCATCGAGGGCACCGAGCTGACCGTCGGGATCCTGGAGAACGGCACGGTGACGGTTTTGCCGATCCTGGAGATCGATTTTTCCTCCTGCAGCCGCAGCGGGGAATTCTTCTACAGCTGGCAGATGAAAGAGTTCCAGGGAAACACCGAGATGGGGACTATCCCGACGTTCCATTGCCCGGCGCGCCTGGATCCGCTGATCGAACGCCTGGTCAAAGAGACCGCCGTGCGCACGCACCGGGCGATCGGTTGTTACGACCTCTCGCGCACGGATTTCCGCCTGAGCGCGGATAAGGTCCCGTATGTCCTGGAGATCAACCCTTTGCCGGGATTGAATCCCCGGGATTCGAATTTTCCGGCGATGGCCTACGCCGCCGGAATGCGCTACGAGGATATCATCGATTCTATCGTCGAGAGTGCAACAGAACGGAGGAAGATGACCCGTGGAGAATAACCCTTCAGCGCTCGACCAGCAGCGAGTCGTTGCGGAGGTGACGGCCCCGCCGCGCACCAGCCGGCGTGCCCGCGATTATCAGCAGATCAGCCTGTACCGGGAGGTCAACCCGCTCGATTGGGAAGACTGGCATTGGCAGCTGAGCCATCGCATCCGCTCCAAGGATGAGCTGGCGCAGGTCGTGAAGCTGACCCCCGAAGAGGAGGAGGGTATCCGCAAGGCCCGCGGGCGCCTGGCCATGGCGATCACGCCGTACTGGGCCTCGCTCATGGACCCGGAGGACCCCCAGTGTCCGCTGCGCCGGCAGGCGGTTCCGGTGGCGGCGGAATCGGCGATCTCCCCGCATGAGATGACGGATCCCTGCGCCGAAGACCGCGACTCCCCGGCGCCGCATTTGGTGCATCGCTATCCCGACCGGGTGCTCCTGCTGGCGACCGAGCACTGCGCGCTCTATTGCCGCCACTGCACCCGCCGCCGCCTCGTCGGAGAGCACGAAAAAGAAGATACCTCCGCCGGCCGTTTCGATGCCGCGATCGAATATCTCAAGTCCAACAAGAAGATCCGCGACGTGCTGATCTCAGGCGGCGATCCCCTGATCCTGGACGATGCGGTGCTGGATGCGCTCCTGACGAAGGTGCGCTCGGTCTCGCACCTGGAATTCGTGCGCCTGGGCACGCGCGTGCCGGTGACCTTGCCGCAGCGCATCACCGAGAACCTGATCAAGGTCCTCAAGAAACACGCGCCGCTGTGGATGAGCATCCATTTCAACCATCCCAAAGAGATCACCAAGCGCTGCCGCATCGCCTGCGACATGCTCTCCGAGGCCGGCATTCCGTTGGGCAGCCAGACGGTCTTGTTGAAAGGCGTCAACGACCGCCCGTACGTGATGAAGAAGCTGATGCACGACCTCCTGCAGGTGCGCGTGCGGCCGTACTACATCTACCAGTGCGATCCGGTGAAGGGGACCCAGCACTTCCGGACCCCCGTGGCAGCCGGCATCAATATCATGGAGAAACTGCGCGGGCATACCTCCGGCTACGCCGTGCCCACCTACGTCATCGACGGGCCCGGCGGCGGCGGTAAGATCCCGGTCAGCCCCAGCTATGTCCTGTCGCAGGCAAAGGGAAAGTATGTCTTGCGCAATTACCGCGGCAAGATCTACACCTATCTGGAATAAGCCTCTGCGCAACGCCCTCGTCTGCGCCGCTGCGGCGCTGTCTCTTGTGGCGTGCCTGCCCCGTCTTCTGTGTGCCCAGGAAGCCGTCCGTGATTACCGTGCGCTGACCGATGAGGAGCGCGGCGTCTATATCGAGGAGTGCCTGCGCGCCCTCGGTGTGGAGGAGACCCCCGAGCCGCCCGCCGCAGCGCGTGAGGCGGCGATCTGCCACGAGCTTGAGTGGTGGGAGAATCTCTACACCAGCGTCGGCATGCAGACCGGCTTCGCTACCGGCGACACCATCTACCATATCAGCTTCGACAATCCCTGGGAGAGCGGCGGCCACGGCGAGAGCCAGCTCTCCTGGCCGATCCATAATTATCTCATCGGCGTCGAGGCGTCCCTGAGTTACCGGCTCAACGCCTCAGACCCGGTGGCGCGCGACCGGGCGCGGCTGCGCTTCAGCTGGTTCACCAACCTCGACGACGCTTCGGGGAAAATGAAGGATTCCGACTGGATCGAGAACGACGTCGGCTACCTGGGCGGCGGGGAGAACCACGACTCCTACGATATCTTCTCGACCAGCGACTGCACGCTTGACCGGGCACACCTCTGGGATGTCTCCTACGTCTATAATTTCTGGCCGGTCAAATCAATCGGCATCGGGCCTCTCCTGGGTTTGCGCTACCAGACCTTCGAGTTCCATGCGTCCAATCTCCAGCAGGACGGTTTCTATTCGTATTACCCGGACTTCTCCTACCACGACAACCGCAACCTGCGTTGGGGCGACTACGAGTCGCGCCAGACCCTGCCGTACCTGGGGATCAATACCGATGTGCATATTTCAGACACCTTTTTCCTCAACCTGGGGCTGGGGTATTCCGACTGGGCGCGCATCCGGGATGAGGATACCCACCGCTACCCGACCGCCGATGAAGCGCTGGGCGGCAATTATGACATGGTCTCCAAGACATCCGCCGACGGCAGCGTTTTCCTTTCGAGCGTCAAGGCCGGCTGGCGTTTCCTGCCGAACTGGGCCTGGACCCTGGGGGCGAATTACCTGACCGTCAGCGCCAAAGGCAATACCGTCCAGCGCACCTACTACAACAACGAGCTCCTTTCGGCGACCGATGGCGGTGCGATCAACACCCGCGTGACCTGCGAATACTGGCTCATCGATACGAGCCTGCGCTGCAGTTTCTAGCCGGTTTCCCCAACATCCCCTTTGCCAAAGAGTTTAGTCCCTGCCGAAACGAGCTTTTGTGCTTGACCCTCCCGGATGCCTCATATATAATGAGAACACTCTCGGCAGAAGGTGCGCCGCAGGAGTGAAGAGCGATAAAGAGAAGACCGGGTTTTGCACGGCCCGCCTGATGTCCTCGACACACATCCTTTAAACGCAGTATCCGCATAACAAAGGAGTGAGGCAGCTATGGACGTTCAGAACAAGCGCAGCGTCATCCTTCTCGGACACGCCCAGTCCGGTAAGACCACCCTGGCCGAAAGCATCCTCTTTGCCTGCAAGGCAACCTCCCGCAAAGGCTCAACCGCCGACGGCAACACCGTCAGCGATTACAGCGCGGACGAGATCGAGAAAAAAAGCTCGATCAATGCCAGTTTCCTCTTCTGCGACTACAAGGGAAGCCGTATCCAGCTCGTGGATGCCCCCGGGTACGCCGATTTCCTCGGCGAAGTGATCGCCGGTTTACGGGCGGTCGACAGCGCGATCCTGGTGGTGGAGGCCTCAGCCGGGGTTGAGGTCGGCACCGAGCGCGCCTGGACGCTGGTCGAAGAGGCAGGGCTTCCCTGCCTCTTTTTTATCAACAAGACCGATAAGGCCGATACCGATGTCACGCAGGTGGTCGCCGAACTGAAGGAGCGTTTCTCCAAATCGGTTATCCAGATCGGCGCCCTCGACGCCCCGGACCTGATGGAGGCGGTTGCCGAAAGCGACGATAAGCTCCTGGAAAAATACCTGGAAACCGGCGCGCTTTCGGTCGAGGAGGTCTCCCGGGCGCTGCACGAGGCGGTGCACGACCGCAAGGTCTTTCCGGTCTTTTCGGGCGCCGCGCTCACCGATAAGGGGATCCCGGAACTTTTGGATGCAATCCTGAAATTCCTCCCCGGTCCTCTTGAGCGTACGGCGCTTAAGACCGTCGACCCGGCGAACGCCTCTGAAGGGGCCCTTTTCTCCCCGGATGCCAACGCCGGCCTGAGCGGTTTTGTCTTCAAAAATATCTCCGATCCCTATGTCGGCCAGTTGACGCTGGTGAGGATCTATTCGGGCAGCCTCGCTTCCAACACCGGATTTTACAATGTCGGCAAGGGGACGAAAGAGCGCGTCGGACAGTTGATCTTCCTGCAGGGCAAAGAGCAACGGCCGGTAGAGGCAGTCGGCAGCGGCGATATCGTGGCGATCGCCAAGCTCAAGGAGACCGTTGCTTCGGATTCGGTCGGAGACGATAAGGTGCGCCTGGTCTTTCCGTCCCTGGTCTTTCCCGAGCCGGCGATCTCCGCCTCGGTCAAGCCCAAGTCGCGCGAGGACGAGGAAAAGATCTCCCTGGCGCTGCATAAGCTGGCGGCGGAGGACCCGACGTTTAAGGTCTCCCACGATCCTCAGACCAAGGAATTGATCATTTCCGGCATGGGAGATCAGCATCTCAACGTCATGGTCGGGCGCCTGCGCAGCCGTTTCCACGTCGAGGTCACCCTCGGCACGCCCAAGGTTTCCTATAAAGAGACGATCTCCCGGAGCGCCAAGGTGCAGGGCAAGTTCAAGCGCCAATCCGGCGGCCGCGGCCAGTACGGGGATTGCTGGATCGAGATCGAGCCTTTGGAACGCGGCGCCGGCTTTGAGTTCGTGGACAAGATCTTCGGCGGTGCCATCCCGCGCAACTTTATCCCTTCGGTTGAAAAAGGGGTCGTGCAGGCGATGGCCGAAGGGGCGGTGGCCGGCTATCCGATCGTTGACGTGCGCGTCAGGCTCGTCGACGGCTCCTATCACGATGTCGATTCCTCGGACATGGCCTTTCAGATCGCCGGGGCGATGGCCCTGCGCAAGGCCGTGCAGGCAGCCGGGCCGGTGCTCCTGGAGCCGGTCATGGACGTGGAGGTCAACCTCTCCGAGGAGTTCCTGGGGGCCATCTCCGGGGATGTCAACTCCCGCCGGGGAAGGATCATGGGGATGGAGCTCAAAGGCAAAAAACAGATCCTCAAGGCCCAGGTGCCGCTGGCGGAGATGTTCACCTACGCCAATGATCTGCGCTCGCTGACCGGCGGACGCGGTTCCTACTCGATGCGTTTCTCCCATTATGAGGAGATGCCGCATAAGAACGCCCAGGTTATTATCGCCGCCTACCAGGCGACCAAAAAGCATGATGAGGAAGTATAGAAAGGACGAAAGCCGATGAAGATCTGCGCGTGGGGGGTTCCGGATCTTGCCCCCGGTAAATACAGCGTCAAGGACGAACGGCTCGACCGCGCCGAGAAGCTGGTGAAGGCCAAGAAGAAGACGCCGGTGCAGGTTGAGGTGGTGGGGGCAGATGCGCTGCGGGACGCCGACGCCATCGTCATCCTGCCCGAGGCCCGCACCGATTTGGTGCTGCAGGACCTGGAGTTCGTGGAGACGCGCCTGGGCCGGGCAAGCGAGGAGGCCGAGCGTGCGCTGCTGCAGCGGATGAAAGAGGCGCTGGAGAAAGAGGCGTTCCTCTCGACGCTTTCCTTTTCCGAGGCCGAACGGGGGTTGCTCTCGGGGTATTCGGTGGTGACGCACAAACCCGTGGTGGTGGCCGGCGCCGATGAGTACGCCGACCGCAACGCCCTGCTGGCGCGGATACTCAAGGAGAGCGGGTATATCTGTTTTTTGACGGCCGGGGAGAAAGAGGCGCGGGCATGGCTTATCCGCAAGGGGACCTGCGCCTGGGAAGCGGCGGGGGCGATCCATACGGATATCCAGAAAGGGTTTATCCGTGCCGAGATCACCGGTTACGCCGATTACGACGCCTGCGGCGGGGAGACGGCCGCCAAACAAGCCGGAAAGATGCGGCTGGAGCCGAAAGAGTACCTGATGCAGGATGCGGACGTCGTGATGTTCCGGTTCAATAAGTAGGGCCAAGGGCAACGGGAGGAAGTATGCTCAAGATCAGGCGGGCGCTCATCAGCGTTTCGGATAAGACCGGTCTCGTCGAACTGGCCACGGTGTTGCAGGATTATGGCGTCGAGATCCTCTCTACCGGCGGTACGGCCAAGCTTTTGCGGGAGAACGGCATCCCGGCGAGGGAAGTCAGCGATTATACCGGTTTTCCCGAAATGCTCGACGGCAGGGTCAAGACCCTGCACCCCAAAATCCACGGCGGGCTCCTGGCCGTGCGCCGCAAAGAAGAGCACATGCAGAGTCTCAGCCAGCAGGGCATCGGTCTCATCGATATGGTGGTGGTGAACCTGTACCCTTTCGAGAAGACGGTCGCGAAGCCGGGGGTCGTCCTGGAAGAGGCGATCGAGAACATCGATATCGGCGGCCCGAGCATGCTGCGCTCGGCGGCGAAGAACGCCGAGAGCGTAGCGGTCGTCTGCAACCCGGCGCGCTATCCGCAGATCATCAGCGAATTGCGCCAGAATAACGGTTCGCTTAACCCCGCGCTCCGGCGCGCGCTGCAGTTGGAGGTCTTTCGCCTCACCAGCCGCTACGACCAGGCGATTCAGGAGTATCTTTCCCGGCAGTTGGAGGCAGAGGGCGCGGCGGAGCGGTTCCCGCAGACGCTCTCGCTGCGGTTCGAGCGCGTGCAGGCGCTGCGCTACGGGGAGAATCCCCATCAGAAGGCGGCATTCTACCGGGCGGCGGATGCGCCGGTAAGCCTTGCCGATATGAAGCAGCTCTGGGGAAAAGAGCTTTCCTACAACAATATCCTTGATCTGCAGGCAGCCGTCGGGATCATCCAGGAGTTTTCCTCCCCCGCCGTTGTCTTCATCAAGCACAATAACCCCTGCGGTGTCGCCGAGAATGCTTCGCTCCAGACCGCCTACCGCCAGGCATGGAAGTGCGACGCACTCTCTGCCTTCGGGGGGATCGTCGGGATCAACCGGCCGGTGGAGCGGGCATTGGCCCGCCTGATCGCTCAGAGCGGGTTCCTTGAATGCATCGTCGCTCCCGCCTTCAGTAAGGAGGCCCTGGTCCTCCTGCAGGACAAGAAGAACCTGAGGCTCCTGGAATTTCCCGCGATCCTGCAGCGCCCGCGCCAAGACCTGGATTTCAAGCGCGTCTGCGGGGGGCTGCTTCTGCAGGATGAGGATACCCTGACCCTCGAGGAAGCGGCACTGCGGGTGGTGACCAAAAAGAAACCGACGAAGGCGCAGCGGGAGAGCCTCCTGTTCGCCTGGAAGGTCGCCAAGCACGTCAAGTCCAACGCGATTATCCTCGCCCGCGGCACCCGCACCGTCGGTATCGGCGCCGGGCAGATGTCGCGCGTCGATTCGGTCTTCATCTCGACGAAAAAAGCGGGAACGCTCGCCCGCGGCGCGGTTCTGGCCTCCGACGCCTTTTTCCCCAAAGAGGATGCGGTCCGCCTGGCCGCCCGGTTCAAGATCAAGGCGATCATTCAGCCCGGGGGTTCGATCGCCGACGAAAAGATCATCAAGACCGCCGACGCCTGCAAGATCCCCATGCTCTTTACCGGGATCCGGCATTTCCGCCACTAGGATCCCTGCGTTTGACGCCGGCGTATTGTATTCTGCGCATCAAGAAGATGACGTATCCAGAGGCCCTGCGGTTCCTGGAGACGCTGGTTAATTTCGAGCGTCTCCCTTCCTGGTCGTATACACACTCCCTGAAAAACAGACGGTTCCACCGGCTCATGCATTGTCTCGGCGACCCCCAGGCCGGCATGCGGCTCCTGCATGTCGCCGGCACCAAGGGGAAAGGTTCGACCTGCGCTCTGCTGAGCGAAATCCTGCGTCAGGCAGGCCTGCGCGTCGGGTTGTATACCTCGCCGCACCTGCATGATCCCCGGGAGCGTATACGCATCCTGGAGCCGGGCAGACCACAGCCGCCTGCCGGTCCGTTCGAAGGGATGATTTCCCGGCGCTCGTTCTGCCGGTTGCTGGAACGGGTGCGGCCGCATGCGCGCTCATTCGCGCAAGAGCGGGGATTGGGAAAGCCGACGTTCTTTGAGGTCTATACGGCGGTGGCATTTTTGTATTTCAGGGCGCGCGCGGTTGATTGGGCGGTGCTGGAGACGGGTATGGGCGGCAGACTTGATGCGACGAATGCCGCGGACTCGCGCGTGAGCGTTTTGACGCCGATCAGCCTGGAGCATACCCAGTATCTGGGCAAGACTATCACCGCTATTGCCGGCGAGAAAGCCGGGATTATTAAGCCGCATTGGACGGCGGCGCTCAAAGACAGTCCGGTGTATGTGGTGAGCGCGCCGCAAGGTCCTGCGGCACGCCGGGTGATCCGCCGGCGCTGCCGGCAGGTCGGCGCCCGGCTTTTTGAGGTGAACAGGCGCGTTATCCGCAGGATCGGGGGCATGGGGCTCGGCGGCCTTTTTCAGCAGGAGAATGCCGCCACGGCGGTCAAGGTGGTGCAGGTGTTGCGCCGTTTCTGCGGCCTTGCGCTGTCGCCGTCTGCCGTCGAGCGCGGTTTGCGCGCTGTTCGCTGGCCGGGCCGCTTTGAACGGCTGCGTATTCGTCCCCCCGTCATTGCCGACGGGGCGATGAATCCGGCCTCCGCCGCGGCGCTGCGCAAGGCCCTGCGCGCGCAGTTCGGGAGCCGTCGCCTGATCCTGGTGGTTGGCGTTTCCGGCGACAAGGACAGCGTCGGCATCCTGCGCGCCCTGCGGCCACTGGCCGCGGCGCTTATCCTGACTCGTTCGCGCAATCCCCGGGCGCTTGCGCCCGGCAGTCTTGCCTTTTCGGCCCGGCGCGCGCATTTCACCGGCGCGCTGTTTGAGAGCGGGTCAGTGCGCGAGGGGATTCAAGTTGCGCTTTCCGTATCCGCAGGCCGCGTGCCGATCGTGGTGACCGGCTCGCTCTTTGTGGTTGCCGAGGCGCGGGAATATTTCGCAAGGGAGGCGCGCGGGTGAGGCCGAAGGCAGAGGAGACCATTGCCGCGCTGGCGACGGCGCCGGGGGAGTCTGGCATCGGGATCGTGCGCATCAGCGGCGCGGCGGCATTGTCCGTCGCCGACCGGATCTTCGTCGGGCGCCGAGCGTCGAAACCGTCGAGCTGGCCGGGTTTTACCGTCCGCTACGGCACCGTGACCGACGCCGCCGGCGAGACGATCGACGAGGTGCTTCTTTCGGTCATGCGCGCCCCGCGCAGCTATACCTGCGAGGATGTGGTTGAGGTCAGCTGCCACGGAGGAACGCTCGCCCTGCGGCGCGTCCTGGAGCGGGTTCTGGAGGCCGGCTGCCGCCTGGCGGAACCGGGAGAGTTCACGAAACGGGCTTTTTTGAACGGCCGCATCGACCTTGCCCAGGCAGAGGCGGTGCAGGATATCGTGCGTGCCCAGACCGAGCGTTCCCTGCGCGCCGGGTTGCAGCAACTGCAGGGGCGTCTCTCTCAAGAGATCGTGCAGGTGCGCGCAAAGCTGATTGAGGCCCTGGGGGTTTTCGATGCCTCTTTTGAGTTCCCTGATGAAGATACCGGCGTCTCGGTGGATCAGGCGGCGGCGTTGCTCGGCCAGGCAGCGGCAGATCTGGCTCGCCTGCGGGAAGGCGCGCGTTTCGGGCGCTTCCTGCGCGAAGGTCTCTGTGTCGTTATCTGCGGCCGGCCCAATGTCGGCAAATCGTCCCTGCTCAACGCCCTGCTGCGGCATGAGCGGGCTATCGTCACCCCGATCGCAGGCACGACCCGCGACGCCATCGAAGAGCGGGTGCAGATCCGCGGGATCCCCGTGCGCCTCGTCGACACCGCGGGTATCGCGGCCGCCCGTTCGCTCATCGATCGCAAGGCAATCGGGCATTCGCGCCGCCGTATCAGGGAGGCGGATCTGGTGCTGCTGGTCTTTGACGGCAGCGTTACGCTTCGGGCTCAGGACAAGCGGCTGATGCGGCAGGTGCCTGCGGGCGCAACGATCGCGGTCATCAACAAGGCGGACCGGCCGCAGCGGCTGGATGCGGCGCCTCTGCGCCGCCGTTTTCCGGCGACGGTCTGCCTTTCGGCAAAGAAAGAGACCGGTCTGAAGGAGCTGGAGGAGGCGATCGCCGCCTTTGCCGCAGGAGACCATCCGCCTTCGGCCGGCCAGGTCCTGGTCACTTCGCTGCGGCACGCCCGGCTGCTGGGCAGCGCGCAAAAATTCATTGCGCAAGCCGCCAAATCAGTGGATAATGGATTGCCCGCCGAGTTCGTCTCCCAGCATCTGAGGGAAGCGCTGCGTTGTCTCGATGAGCTCAGCGGCAGGACGTTTAGCCCCGAGGTGCTTTCGCATATTTTCGCGCATTTCTGCGTCGGGAAATAGAGGCGCGAGGCAGGAGAGAGGAACGTGATGAAGCGCGGCGGCATTGATTCGAAGAAGATCGAGCGGGCGGTCACCATGATCTTGGAGGCGATCGGCGAGGATCCGCGGCGCAGCGACCTGCGCCAGACGCCGCGCCGGGTTGCCGAGATGTACGCCGAGATCTTTTCCGGCATGCAGATGCAGCCCGAGAAGGAGCTGGAGATCGTGCTCGACCATAAGCACGATGAGATCGTGCTCCTGAAAAACGTGCCGCTCTATTCGGTCTGCGAGCATCACCTTATCCCTTTCATCGGCAAGGCATTTGTTGCGTATATCCCCCGCGAAGGCCGCATGACCGGCCTCAGCAAGCTTGCGCGCGTGGTCGAATGCCTGGCCCGCCGTCCGCAGGTGCAGGAGCGCCTAACCTCCCAGATCGCCGACGTCATCATGCGCATGCTCAAGCCCAAAGGGTGCATGGTGGTGATCGAGGCGGAGCACTTATGCATGTCCATGCGCGGGGTCAAGAAGCCGGGGACCCTGACGGTTACTTCGGTGGTGCGCGGGATCTTCCAGCAGAATGAGAAGACCAGGGCCGAGACCCTGGCGCTCATGAAATTGTAAGGATCGAGACTATGAGACGGCATCGGATCGCTCTGTGGGCGGGGATTTTGATCGTTGCGGGAGGCTGTTCGACGTACCGGGTGCAGAAGGGGACCGAGCCGTATGAGGCCGGCTACGTCGTTACCCGGGATAATTTCCTGATCCCCGAGTATACCCTCGGCGCAGGCGATTCCGTGGCGGCTGACCCGCAACTGGCCCAGGAGCGTTTCCAGCGCCGGCGTAAAACCGTCGAGAACTATTATACGCAGATGGGGTATATCGAGAGCCGTTTCAAGGAGATCTTCGTCGACAACATTACCGGATTCGGCAAGGCTGCCGTCGGAGTCTTTAAACTGCCTTTTATCGCCGTTTCCGACTACCGTTACCGCAAGAGCCCTGCCTACCGGCAGCGTATCGATGCGCGGCATCAGCAAGATGACGCGCGCGAAGAGGCGCGGGTGGCAAAGTTACGCGAGCAACTGGACGGGTATATCCGACAGGATATATTGCAGGAGCAGCAGGATTTCGTGAAGAGCGAAACGCAACGTCCGGTTTCGCAGGCGCAGGATTGGGAAGAGCCGGTGCAGGAAGCGGCCGCTTCCCCCGCGCGGGAGGTTCCTCCCGCAGAGGTAAAAGCGCCGTCCGCTCCTTCCGCCCCGGGCTCGCTGAAAGCGCAGGCGAAACAGAAGAAACGCGCCGAGCAGCAGGCGCTGCGCCAGGCGCGAGAGGCAGAGAAACAGGCGCGCAGAGAAGCGGCAAAGCAGGAGCGGGAAGAGAAGCGTTTGCGCGCCGGGGATGCTGCCGCGGCCAGGAAAGAAGCGCGCGCCTCAAAAGGCATTGCCCGCGCTGCCGCGGCGCCGAAGGCCGGTCAGGTACGCGCCGCGATCCGCGCCAAGCCGCTCAAGGGCAGTTCGCCGCTCAAGGTCGTTTTTTCGGCGGCGGGATCGCGTTCCAGCGTTGCTCGGATCAGCGCCTACGAGTGGGATTTCGGAGACGGCGATACCGCCAAAGGCAGGACGGTCACCAATACCTTCTGGAGCACGACCTACGGTTCTCGTCTGTTCAGCGTCACCCTCACCGTGTACGATAGCGCCGGCAATCAGGCGAGCGAAACGGTGCAGATCGAAGTGATCGGCAAGTAATCCCTCAATTCTTTTTAACGGGTCTTTACGGGCACGTGTGCGCCCTCATGGGCGCTGCGGTTCTGCGCGCCGGGGCTCAGTGCGGGGTATGGCTTTTGATGACGATGGCGGTGCCTTCCAGCAGGGGGATGATCGGTTCGGGTTTGTCGGCAAAGAATTCGTCGGCAGCTTTCTTCTCGGCATCCTTGAAGGCATGGAATCCGTATTCGTCGAAAAGAATGATCCCCCCGGGCAGAAGCCGTTCATAGAAGTAGGCGCAGGCATCACGCGTCGCCTCGTAGATATCGACGTCGATATGCACGAAGCAGTAACGCCGCTCGGGAAGGGTCTTGAATGTCTCGGGGATGAGCCCGGGGTGGAATTCGACGAAGGGGAAATCCCGAAGCAGCAGCTGTACTTCTTCCAGGCGCGTATCCCCGAAGTCGCCCTTGTGGTAATAATCGCGCGCCGGCACGATGTTTTCCGGCATCCCCTTGAAGGTATCGAAGAGCAAAAGTTTGCGCTCTCCGATGAGGCCTTTGACCGCATCGGCGATCAGGTACGCGGTGTTGCCGCGATAGACGCCGCATTCGGCGATGTGGCCGTCCAGGGATTGAGCGCAGGCGGCGCTGAATTTCTGCAGGTGATAGCCTCTGATCGGGTCAAAGGTGGAGGGTTTGAGCCGGTCGTAGAGTTGTTTGTAGGCGCCTGCGTACCAGGGCGAAAAGATATAGTGGTCGGTTATCGGGTCGGAGAGGTAGGGCGCCCCGTCGGCCATGATGGTGTCCTGCCAGACCAGCCGGTATTTTTTCTTCGCCAGGATCCAGGCTAGGCAGCGAAACGCACCTTGGCGCAGTCCCGAACAGAACCTTCTCATGGCCTATTTGTAGCATAGTTGCTCTTGCCTGTCAAGGCACGCTAACCGCCCCAACCCCCTTGATTTTCCGTGCGGTTTGGCGTATTGTAGAGGAGTATGGAGCAACCCCCTGCCAAGATCCCGTTTCTTATCTGCGGCGCCGGAGCGGTAGTGACCGAATGCCACCTCCCCGCGTTCCAGGCCTTAGGGCTGGAGCAGGAGGTGACCGTGATCGATCCTTCGGTCTCCTCGCTGCAGCGGCTCTCCCTGCGTTTTCCCAAGGTTAAGACTATTCCCTGCGGGTATGCCGACTATTTTTCCCGGCCATTGCAGAAAGGCCTTTTTGCCGCCGCGCTGGTGGCGCTGCCCAATGCGCTCCATTTTGAAGCCGTCAACGCATGCCTGGATCAGGGGCTGGCGGTCCTCTGCGAAAAGCCGTTGGCGATGACCGAGGCGCAGTGCCTGGCGCTGGGTGCGCGTGCCCGGGAACGGGGGCTTCTTCTGGGCGTGGGCATGGTGCGCCGCTTTATGCCGCAATTCAGGGCGATGCAGGAAGCTATCGCCACCGGTCTTATCGGCGCCCTCCGGGAAATTTCCGTTGAATTAGGCACGCCCTATCATTGGCCCAGTGTCAGCGGCAATCCTTTTCGCGCCGAGAACGGCGGGGAACTGGCCGATATGGGGGTTCATTATCTGGACCTGCTCCAGGAGCTCTGTGGGACGCTGCAGCCGGACCATTATGAGGACGACGCCTGGGGAGGCGTGGAGGCGAACTGCGTCTATCGGCTGCGCGGCGGGGACGTCGCGGTAACGATGAGGCTTTCGCGTACCGATCAGCTCTCCAACACCGTGCGGGTAACCGGTACCGACGGTACGCTCTGGTTCGATACGAACCGATGGGACGGTTGTTTCTGGGAGCGGGGCGATCTTGCGGGCCTGGCGCCGGTGCGCCTGGAGCCGCGCGTCTCCTTCGCCAGCGGCCCATGGGAGCCGAATTTTTCCGCCTGTTTTGTCGAGCAGCTGGCCGAGTTCATCCAGCGGGTGCGTGACGGCGCGGCGGTTCGCGTCAGCGCCGAACGCGCTGCGGGGACGATGCGTCTCATCGAATGGGCGTACGGACGCCGGAACGAAAACCGCGCGATGCAGTTGCAGGCAACCGCGGTTTCTCCCCGGACAGCCTTTTCCGGGGCTTCGGTTGTCGTGACCGGCGGAACGGGTTTTATCGGCGGTTTTCTCGTCGAGCGGCTGGCGCGCAGCGGGTGCGCCTCCATCGGCGTTCCGGTGCGCTCCTACCAGACCTGCGTCCAGGCAAGCCGTTTCCCGGTTTCCCTGCGCAAGACCGACCTGCTCTCTTTTTCAGATACCCGCGCGCTCCTGAAGGGGGCGCGGTATGTTTTTCATCTTGCCTACGGCAAGGATCCGGATTCCGCCCGGCGGGTGACGGTCGAAGGCACCAAAAATGTGGTGAACGCCGCGGTTGAGCTCGGCGCCGAATGCGTCGTGGTCTTAAGCACCATGTATGTCTTCGGATTTCCCGTTTCCGCGACGCCCGTCGATGAAACCTTCCCCTATGCGCCCTACGGCAAAGAGTACGCACAGAGCAAGGCCGAGATGGAGCGCTGGTGCCTGCAGGCGGCTTCCCGCAGCCGTGCGACGCGCATCGTCGTGCTCAATCCTACCTGTGTCTTCGGACCGTTCGCCCCGGCCTATACGGTGCTGCCCGCGCAGCTGGCCCGTGCCGGGCAGTTTTGCTGGATCGAGGAGGGGCGGGGGTTGGCCAACTACGTCTATGTCGATAATCTCGTTGATGCGATCCTTGCCGCGGCGCTTGTCCCGGCGGCGCACGGAGAGCGGTTCATCATTAACGACGGCACCTGCACCTGGCGGCAGTTTCTCTCCGCGCTGCTGGGAGAGTGCGCGGCGCAGCTGCCTTCCTATACGCAGCGGCAACTCGCGTCCCTTGGCCAGGTTGCCCCGGCCCGGTTCCGGGATCTCCTGTTTCACCTCGCCGGCGACTACGAGTTGCTGGAGATTATTAATCGCCTGCCGGTGATCGGAGCGCTCAAGAACGCGCTGGTGCGCCGGGGGGGGCGCGTGCATGCCTGCCTGGCCTCGCTTCGGCAAACGTCTTCGCTGCGTCTCTCACGCGCCGGGGCGCCGCCGGTATCGACGCCTCCGCCGTGGCTCGCGGAGCTCTTTCCTCCCGCGCAGTCGCGATTTAGTGCGGAAAAAGCGCGGCGCCTGCTGCACTGGTCATCGGCTGTTTCCCTGGAAGAGGCACAGCGGCGTACCCGGGAGTGGCTCGTGTGGACGAGGCGGCTCTCGGCCGGATGAACAAACGGACGCTGCCGTTCGGCGCAGCTTTGGCGGGATGCGTTTTCGTTGCTCTGATAGTCTATCTGCCCGCGCTGCGCGGCCCCTTTCTCGGTGACGACGAATTCCTCGTCGAGAAGAATGCGCACCTCGGCAGCGTCGCCCATCTGGATTCTCTGATGAGCGAAAGTATCGGCGCCGGATCCGGCCGCCGGGGCCCCAGCTACCGGCCGGTCCAGATGCTTACCTATCTGATCGATCATCACCTCTGGGGAGGGCGGCCGCCGGGGTATCATGTCTCCAGCGTTCTCTGGCATGCCCTCGCGGCGTTCCTCTGCGGCCTTTTTCTCCTGGAATGGACGAAACGCCCTTTGGCCGCGGCTGCGGCGGGGCTATTGTTTCTGGTGCATCCTTTGCACACGCAGAGCGTCGCCTATATTTCCGGCCGCGCCGATTCACTCGCGGCCGCGGGGATATTCGCGACGCTCCTTTTTATTCTGCGTTTGAGCGACGGTAGCCGCCGGGCTTTGGCGCCGGCGCTCTTCTGTTATGCGGGAGCGCTTCTCTCCAAGGAGTACGCTTTGGTCGTGCCCGTGCTGGCAGGTCTCCTGGCGGCGTTTGCGTCGGGCAACGTCCGTCTCAAGCGGGCGCTGCCGGCGCTGGGCGCGGTGACGGTTGCGTACGCGGTTTTGCGTTTGCTGTTGCCCTCAGCGACCTTTTTTCCCGGGCGGGTTGATTCCGCCTGGTGGCAGCGGCTCCCCGGCGCTTTCGCCGCGCTGCCGCAGTATGCGCGCATCTTTTTCTTGCCCTGGCCTCTGCATATGGAATACGGCAATCCGCATTTTGCCGTTTTTGGCGCGCGCGTCCTGGGAGGGGTGTTGCTGCTTGTCGCGCTGCTTTGGGCGGCCGTTAAAACGCGGCGGTCTTTGGCGTTCGTTTCCTTCGGGATCTTCTGGTTCCTCGCCGCGCTCCTGCCGGTGCTCAATATCTTCCCGGTCAATGCCTATCTGGCCGAGCATTGGCTGGCGGTGCCGAGCGTGGGGTTGATCCTGATCGTCGTTTCGGGACTGGTGCGTTTGTGGGACCGGGGGAATCGTGCGATTGCCGGCGCGGCATTCGCGGTCCTCTGCGCGGGCAGTGCGGCTCTGACCTTTCAGCAGAGCGGTCTTTATGGCGCTCCCGAGCGCCTGTGGGCGCATACGCTGCGCTTTGCCCCGCAGAGCAGCCGCGCACACCATAATAAGGGGGTTTGGTTGTTGGATCAGCAACGCTATGCTGAGGCGCAGGCATCGCTCTCCCGGGCGATCGAGCTGGAGCCCGGGAATGCGGATAGCCTCAATGCGCTGGGCGTGGTCATGCGCCGGCAGGGACGCGCCGCCGAGGCGGTGCCGTTCTTTTGCGCCGCCGTGCGCCAGGACCCGGGGTTCGCCGATGCGCTCTATAACCTCGGCAACGCGTATCTGGCGCTCTCCCGGACAGACGAGGCGATCGCTTCTTTTCGGGAGGCGCTGCGCCGTGCCCCGGACGGCGTGCATGCGGCGTCCTACCATAATAATCTTGCCAGCGCGTATGCGTTGCGGGGGGAAACAAAAGAAGCCCTGGCGCATCTGCGCGCTGCCTTGGCGCTGGATCCGCACAACGCCGTTACCCGGCAGAACCTGCATACTCTCGAAGGAGCGATGCCTACAGAATGAATCCCGACGGATTCCTCAAGCGGGAAGCCGAGTCGCCGTGGAGAGAATCGGCTGCGCTGATCCTCTGCTCGTGCCTGGCCCTCTGCCTGGCAGCCGGATTCCTGCCTCAGGGCGTCTACGGCGATCCTGCCTGGCAACTGTTCGGGCTCAAGCAGTTTCTCGCCGGGAAAGTCCCGACCCCGAATCACAGTCTCTTCCCCGATTTCAACGACCTTGCGCGCGATCGGGTGCAATGGAATTATGTCTGGCCGCCCGGGACCGCCTTGGGGGTTTATCCGTTCATGGCCTGGCTCGGTCTTTCCATGGCCGGGGCTATCCGGGCGCTCATCGGTCTGTGTCTGGTCGTCGGCGCTCTCGGCTGGGCACGGTGGATATGCGTCTGGGGGCTTCC
>CAZOGI010000004.1:0-51532 GCA_964579435.1 uncultured Planctomycetales bacterium | reverse complement strand
GGCGCTGTGGCCGTGGATGCATTATACTGCGGATCAGTTCTCCCGGTTTTCCTCCGAAGTCTTCGTGTTTGCGCTGACCCCCTGGCTGCTTCTGGGGGCCCTCGCACTGGCGCGGCTCTGGCAGCAGCCGTTTTCCCGGGGCAAGAGCGCCGGGGTCTCGTTTCTTTGCGGAGCGGCCTTAGGGAGCGTTTACTGGAGTAAGTATACCGCGGTCTTTGCGTCCCTGGGGGTATTGGCATTCCTGGGGCTGCGCGCCGGGCAGGAGTTTTTTTCGGGGTGCGGCCGGCGCACCCGCGGGTTGGCGGGCTTCGTCTGGATAACGATCGGTTTTTGCGTGCCGGTAGCGGCGCTGGTGTGGCTCAACGTATCCCTGGCCCAAAAAGCCAACCTGATCGTCGAATCTTTCCGGATCAGCTGGGATCCTATTGACTTTGCCTATCTCTTTGGCTTGCCGCCATTGGCGCTGGCCGACGCCGACGGGCTCCTGCGGTATCTTCTTCTGCATCCGCAGCACGGGATCTTTGAGACCAGGGAATGCCTGGCGTTCCTGGGCCTTGCGGGTACGTTCATCTTCGTGCCGGTCCTGCGGGGGTACCAGCGCCGGGATGCCGCCGTGCTTCTGGCCTGGTGCGTGCTCCTGGTCTCGATGGCGGCCATGGCCTGTGTCTGGATGTTTTCGAGTTTGCCTTTTTATGACGCGCGGTATTTTGCGGCAGCAGGCTTAGGTATGGCTCCGTTCGTGTTAAGCGCATCGCTGGAGCATCTCTCGCGCTCCCGGGGAGCGAAGCGGGGCGCGGTCATTGCGGCCCTCGTTGCGTATCTGGGGCTGCCGTATCTGTATGGCGCTGTCTCGGTGTGTGTCAAGATTGCTCGTGCGCCGCGTCAGTACCGGGCCGGTCCGACCCGGCTCTATCTGCCTACCCTCTCTTCCGGCGATCTGCCGTCGCTCGTGGGTTCGTTGGAGGGGATGATCGATGCGAAGCATGACGTGGTGTTGGTGAGCGACCCGTCGGCGGCGCTGGAATTGCCCGGCCGTCTCATCA
Source organism: uncultured Planctomycetales bacterium (assembly GCA_964579435.1). Classification (GTDB taxonomy): domain Bacteria; phylum Omnitrophota; class Gorgyraeia; order Gygaellales; family Profunditerraquicolaceae; genus CAZOGI01. The sequence goes on along the minus strand of CAZOGI010000004.1, from coordinate 50,489 downwards.
TATCGTACGCCGATTTCATCGATCTGGCGGTCCTGCAGCGCCTGAGCTTTCACAGCAGTCAGCCGCTGCGCGTGCATTTGCTTCTGCCGCCGCATTTCGAGCGTGACGGCAAGGGGCCGGTCTTACGCGGGGCTTTCGTTCAGGCTCAAGAATGGAAATCCGCCCTCCTGGAGGGCAGCGGTTTCGTCGTCTGGTCGGCAACGCTGACGATGCCGGAGAGCGTCGCCGCGGCGCCACATCAGTGAAGAGGGGTTCGCGAAAGGATAGGCCATGATGCAGGCTGAGACGACCAAGTTGAATCTGGGCAGCGGGGTCCGGGCGATCCCCGGCTGGGTCAATATCGATGCTTCGCTAAGCGTGCGGATCTCTCGAGTCCCGCTCCTCTATCCGCTGTACTGCCGATTGTTCGGGGTCAAGCGCTCTGTTTGGCCGCAGGGTATTGTTATCCGGGACCTGCGGCGAGGCTTGCCGTTTCGCGACCGTACGGTGCAGGCAATTTTCAGTTCGGCGATGCTGGAGCATCTGGAGCCTCCGGTGGTGACCCGGTTGCTGCAGGAATGCCGTCGCGTCCTGATCCCCGGGGGGATCGTGCGTCTGGTCGTTCCCGATCTGCATGCGGCCGCGCGCGCGTATGTGGAGGAGGTGAGGGACCGTCCGGGCGCAGAGCCGGGCCGCGCCTTTATCTCGTTCCTGGCGGCATTCGATATCTGGCAGGGGCGCGGGCTGCGCCGTTTCTTGACCTTCCTTTTTTCCCATTCGCAGCACCGCACTATGTTCGATGAATGGTCGTTGCGGGAGTGTCTGGCGGCGGCGGGGTTTGCGGATATCCAAAGAAAAGAGTACGGGCAGAGCCGCCTCGGGGATATTGCGGTGCTGGAACCGGATCCGGCAAAAACGTATCAATCGCTCAAGATGTTCTGCCTTGAAGGGGTAAGCCCGGCCGGCGGATGAGGCGCGTGCGGGCGTCTTGAGTGCGGGATTCACGATCTCTTGACAAGAGGACTTCTTCTTGCTATGGTAATACAAAAGGAGGTGTGTATGAGGATTGCGGCAATAGTCGTTATGGTCTGTGTGTTGGTTTCGGGCGTCTGCGTGGGGGCTTTTGCGAATGAACCGAAAGATAAACTCTCCCGCGGCGTCGCGAACGTCTTTTCTTCGGTTTTGGAAATACCGCAGAATATTGATACCGAGTGGAAAGAGAGCAAGAATGCGGTGGTCGGCTGCCTTGCGGGGACCTTCAAGGGGCTCTTCTGGGGCCTTGCCCGTGCGGCGTCGGGATTATGGGATGTGGCGACGTTCGCCTTCCCTCTGCCCGAGGAGTACGGTTCGATCATTCAGCCGGAATACGTGCAGCGGGGCCAGCAGACGCATCTGGTCACGGATAAAGAGAAATAAGGTTTTTTCATAACACCGTTCGTTTACCAGGAGCCCTCCTTCGGGGGGGCTTTTGGTTTTAGCGACAAAGAGAAACACAACCGCGCTCGCTGCGCGCTCAGACGCAGCGGTCGAGGCTGCGGTAGTTGATCGCCTCGGCGATATGCTGCGGCCCAATGCGTTCTGCTGCCTCCAGATCCGCGATCGTGCGGCTCACCTTCAGGATTTTGCCGTAGGCCCGTGCCGACAATCCCAGTTCGGTCAGCGCTTTCCTGAGCAACCCCTGCGCCGTCTCTTCCAGCACACAATATTTCTTCGTCAGCTTGATATTCAGCGCCGCGTTCGAGAATATCTCTTCGTTCTGAAGGCGCGCTGCCTGAATCCGGCGTGCCCGGGCGACGCGTTCTTTGATCAGCGCCGATGGTTCGGCGTCCCGGGGGTCGCTGAGCTCCCGGTAAAGCACGGGGGGAAGGTTGATATGGATATCAATGCGGTCCAGGAGCGGGCCGGAGACCTTCGCCAGGTAGCGGCGTATCGTTTCGCTGCTGCAGCGGCAGGGCCGTTGGGGGTCGGTGGCGTAGCCGCAGGGGCAAGGGTTCATCGCCGCCACCAGCATAAAGGAGGCGGGGAAACGCACGCTGCGGTTGATGCGCGCGACCGAGACCGCGCCTTCCTCCAGCGGTTGGCGCAGCGCTTCGAGGCAGTCGCGCCGGAACTCGGGGAGTTCGTCGAGAAAGAGCACCCCGTGGTGGGCGAGGCTGATCTCCCCCGGCCGGGGGACGCTTCCTCCGCCGACGAGGGCGGCAGCGGAGACCGTGTGGTGCGGCGCGCGGAAAGGGCGCGTGGCCATGATCCCCTGGGGGATCGGCCGCGCCCCGGCGACCGAATGGACCTTGGTGATCTCCAGGGCTTCGGCGAGCACCGGATCCGGCTGGATCGTCGGGATCCTGCAGGCAAGCATCGTCTTGCCGCTGCCCGGGGGCCCGATCATCAGCAGGTTGTGGCAGCCGGCTACCGCGACCTCGATGGCGCGTTTGGCCAGAAGCTGTCCTTTGACCTCTGAAAAATCGACGCGGTGGAGGGCATTCTGCTTCAGGAGTGCGTCCGCGTCAACCTGGCAGGGAGGGATCGTCTCCGGATGATGCAGGAATTCGACCGCTTCGCGCAGGTGCGCCACCCCGAATACGGCGACCGAACGGTTAAGCGCCGCCTCTGCGGCATTCGCCTGCGGCACGATGAGGCCGCTCTTGCCGCGCGTTGCCTGTGCCAGGCTGATGGAGAGCAAGCCGGGTACCGGGCGCACGGATCCGTCCAGCGCCAGCTCGCCGACCACGCCGTATTCCTGAAGCCGCTGCAGACCCAGTTGTCCGGTCGCCGCCAGTATCCCCAAAGCGATGGCCAGATCCAGCCGCGCGCCTTCCTTGCGCATATCCGAGGGGCTGAGGCTGATGGTGATGCGCTCGGCAGGCCATTCGAAACCCGAGTTCCTGATCGCCGCCTTTACCCGGTCGCGGCTTTCCTTGACCGCCGTATCCGGGAGGCCGATAATGGCGACAAAGGGGAGTCCGCTGCGGATGTCGATCTCAATGGCGACCGCAAACGCGTCTATCCCGCAGACGGTGAAGCCGGTTAAACGGGCAAGCATGGGCATGCCTCCTGTTAAAGGGTAGGGGGTGCGTTTCCCCCGCGGGATCCGCTTGGAGTATAAGACGTGCCAAGGCCCCGAATCTAACGGGGTTTTTTAAGCGCGGCGGGGGCACTCGAAAATAAGTTGCTTTTTTGGAGAGAGGGCCTATAATATACGCGTACCGCAAAGAAGGAAAAGACTATGAAAAAGCTCACCATAGTATTGATCGCTTTTTTGGCGGGAGTGACGTTCTTCTCGGTTTTTCAGTATGTTACATTGCTGAAAGAACGGGTGGAACTGCTTTCGGAAGTCTCCCGGGCGCGTAAAACCGTCTCCACCCTCCAGTACGAGAAGCTCGGCCTGCTTCAGGAGCGGGAGGCTGTTTTGCAGACCCAGGAACAGCTTCGTGCGCGCCGCGAAGAGATGCGCCAGATACTGCGCGCCGGCTCGCGCAAGATCACGCAGCTGCGCCGGGATCTTTCCCAGACCGAGGAGATACTCAAGCGCACGAGCGAGGAACGCGGGGTGGTGCGCAGCGAAACCCAGACGTTGCATCAGAGGCAAAAGCAGCTGCAGCAGCAGCTTGCCGCTCTCGAAGAGGAAAACCGGATGCTTAAAGCGCAGCTTAAATCGGCAGAAGGGATCAAGGGGGCTTTGCGCGAAGTGCGCAGGCAGTTGCCCGGGTTCCTGCGTCAGGTGCGCCGGAAGAGTACGGTGACGCAGGATGCGGTGTACGGCAACCGGGGGTATCTGCTTCGGGACGGAAAGAGCACCTATCAAGGCAAACCCAAGATTAGCGTCGATATCCTGCCTGCGGATTAAATGCAGATGCACCCGTTTTTCCTGGAGATATACCGAAACAAGATTTTTATGACCACGCTTGCTGCCTGGGCGATCGCCCAGACGGTGAAGGTTTCCATCGGGGCCGTGCGGCAACGCCGTTTCGATTTCCGCTGGTTCGTCGGCACCGGGGGCATGCCCTCCAGCCACGCCGCGGGCGCCTCGTGCCTGGCCACGGCGATCGGGCTTGCGTACGGATTTGACACCGTTTATTTTGCGCTCTCCGCTTCGTTCGCCCTGGTCGTGATGTTCGACGCCCAAGGGGTCAGGCGCGCAACGGGCAAGCAGGCGCAGGTGCTTAATAAGATAACTGAAGATATTTATTGGCAGGGCAAGGTCAACGAGAACCGGCTGCGCGAACTCATCGGGCATACGCCGGTAGAGGTGATCGTCGGTTTTCTCCTGGGTTCTCTGATCGCGATCGTCGCACATTCCTAGATTTTCTGCTCAACTGGCCTCTGCCGCCCCGTCGCTTCCGCAGCAGCGCGGAAGCGCAGGGCGGTTCGGTTAAGGAGGGGTATCGTGAACAAACGTATGGTCCTGACCCTGGTCGTCGTCGCCGCCCTCAGTGCGGCAGCGGCCGTGCTGGTGATGCGGCTGCAGCGCAGCGCCCCGGCGCAGAAACAACCGGCCGCAGCAGCCGTCCCCGCGTCGCAAGCAGCGCTTCTGACTCAGGCCCGCGCCGCCGAGGCACAGGGGGATATGGAGGCCGGCCGCGCGGCATACCAGCAACTGCTGAGCGAATTCCCCGGCTCCGCCGAGGCGATGAGCTGGCAAAAGAAAGTCGAGGAACTGAATATCCGGCTGCTCTTCTCTCCTGCCCCGACCGCGAAATCCACGGTGTACGAGATCAAGGCGGGGGATACCCTGACCCGTATCGCCAAGGAATTCAATACGACGGTGGAGCTGCTCAAACGCAGCAACGGCTTGACCTCCGATATGATCATGCCGGGCAGGAAACTGAAGGTATGGACCGCGCCGTTCTCGATACGGGTGGATAAGTCGCAGAACACGCTGATCCTGCAGTCCAACGAAGAGCTCGTCAAGACCTACCTTGTCTCAACCGGCGCCAACAACTGCACGCCGGTCGGGACGTTCAAGATCGTCAATAAGCTGCCCCACCCGACGTGGTTCAAGGCCGGGGCGATCGTTCCCGCCGAAAGCCCGGAGAATGTCCTGGGGACGCGCTGGCTTGGATTCGATCTGGCCGGCTACGGCATTCACGGAACGGTTGAGCCGCAGTCGCTCGGCCGGCAGGTCACCGAGGGGTGCGTGCGCATGGCAAATCCCGAGGTCGAGGAGCTCTACGATATCGTCCCCGTCGGCACGACGGTGACGATCGTCGATTAACGCCGCGCAGGCGGCGAGGCAAGAAGCTATGAGCGGGCTGGATTTCGAAAAGCCGGTCGTCGAGCTGGAAAAGAAGATCGAGGAGCTCAAGCACTTCATCGCCGAGAAGAAAATCGATCTCTCCGCGGAAGTGCGCAAGCTCGAGGAGAAACTGCAGACGCTGCGCAAGGATGTCTACGGCAACCTTTCCGCGTGGCAGCGGGTGCAGCTGGCCCGGCACCCCCAGCGGCCGTATACCCTGGATTACCTCGGGGCCCTGATGACGGATTTCCTGGAGCTGCACGGCGACCGCAGCTTTGCCGACGATAAGGCGCTTATCGGAGGGTTCGCGAAGTTCAACGGCCAGTCCGTCCTGGTTCTGGGGCATCAGAAGGGCAGGGACACCAAGGAGAATTTGCGGCGCAATTTCGGCTGCGCCCATCCCGAAGGGTACCGCAAGGCGCTGCGGTTGATGGAGCTGGCAGACCGCGCGGCGCTGCCGATCGTCGTTTTCATCGATACCCCCGGGGCATACCCGGGCGTGGATGCCGAGGAGCGCGGGCAGGCGCTGGCGATCGCGCTGAACCTGCGCGAGATGACGCAGCTGCGCGTGCCGATCGTCGCCACGATCATCGGCGAGGGAGGCTCGGGAGGGGCGCTGGGGATCGGCGTTGCCGACAGCGTCCTCATCCTGCAGAACGCCTATTATTCGGTCATCTCACCCGAAGGCTGCGCTGCGATTCTCTGGAAGAGCGGGGCCCGGGCGCCGGATGCGGCAAGCGTGTTGAAGCTGACCGCGCCGGACCTGTTGGAGCGGGGGCTGATCGACGAGATTGTTCCCGAGCCGTTGGGCGGCGCGCACCGCGACCCGGCAGCGGCGGCGCAGGCGCTCCGGGAAGCGATCGCGCGGCACCTGAAAGAATTGAGCGCCCTGAGCCCGGCGCAACTGGTCAAGCAGCGCTACGAGAAATACCGCCGCATCGGCATGGTGAAAAAAAGTGATTGAGCAAGAGCTGGTCCTGCTGGGGTTGCTCAAAGAGAGCCCCCGTCACGGCTATGAGATCAAGAAACGCATTAAGGAGATCCTGACCCTCTTTGCGGGTCTGGACATCTCCTCGATCTACTACCCGCTGCAGATATTGGAGCGTAACGGCCTGGTGCGCAAGCGCTCGACCCGCCAGGGCAGGCGCCCGCCTCGCATCGTCTATGAGCTGACTCCCAAGGGAGACGCGCGTTTCCAGGAGCTGCTCAACAAGAGTTTCCTTGATTTTCGCCGTCCGCAATTCACCCTCGACGTCAGCCTCTATTTCCTGCATCACAGCAGGCGCGATATCGCGCGCAGGCGCTTGCGGGCGCGTATGGGGATCCTGGAGCGCCTCGCCAGCGGCCTGCGCCAGATGGTCGCCGAAGCGCGTAAAAAAGAGCCTTTTGCCGGCGCCTATATCCTGGAACACAATCTGCGTATGGTTGAAACCGAAAAGAGTTTCCTGGAACACCTGATCGCCGAATTTTCGGAAAAGACGCAATAAGAGAGACGGGAAAAGAACCATGCAACAGCACGGGCCGGAGCCGTTGCCTGCCTGGCAGCGGCGGGAAGAGCTTGGGTTCTGGAGGGCGTTGGGGGAAACGGTTCTGGCGGTTCTCCTGCGCCCGGGCAGTTTCTTCCGGACGCTCCCCCTTCGCCGCAGCTTCGGCGAAGGGCTGCTCTTTTTTTTCGTCGTGCAGACCATCTGGCTTTGCCTTGACTTGGGGTTGGGGCTGGCGTTTTCCCGGACGGCCACGGTGACGCGGGAGTCGCTGGCCGTGGCGCTGGCGGTCCTGCCCTTTGCCCTCATCGGGGGCATCTTTGTGACCGCCGGATTCCTGCACCTGTTCGTGGCGCTTTTCGGCGGGCAGGGGGGATACCGGGGGACCTTTGCGGTGATCGCGTACGCCGGCTCGGCCGCCTTCCTGGGGATCTTTTCCTTTGCCGGGTTCCGGATCCATCAGCTCGCCGGTGCGCTGGGTTTGTTGATCCAGGTCTCCTGGACCGCCTTTATCTACGTCAACGGGTACCGATTCGTACACGGATGCTCGCCGCTGCGCGCGGTATTCGTTTTTTTCTCCCCGTTCCTGACGCTTTTGGTTTTTTTGACCGCCGGCCAGTTCTTTCTCCCGCGTTATCTGAGCGCCCGCATCGCCCGCAACGAGCGCCACGCCGAAGCGGTCCTGACGAGCGTCCAGGACGCCCTCGAGCGCTACGCACGCGACCATAACGGCATGTACCCGAAGGACGAGCTGGCGCTCAAATACGCCTATCCGCCGTACCTGAAAAACACCTATCACCACAAAGAGATATCCGGATACGTTTTCTCGGTTACCTTCGGCGCCAATGCCTACGCGCTCTCTGCGTCTCCCAGTCACTGCGGCGCAACCGGCAACCGCATCATGGGGGCGCGTTCCGGCGAAGGCGGTCTGTCTTTTGAGCCCTGCCGGCCGCCGGGGCAGGAGGCTGCGGTGCGTATGCAGCCGGGACTGAAAGGATTGCAGGAACTCTTCGATGCGCAATCGAATAAAAATGACTTCCGCTGAGCGCGCGGGGAAGGTATAATAAGCCAACAGAGCGGCGCTGACCAAGGAACAAGGCAAAGGAGGCAGTATCATGGTTGAATACGGAGAGTATAAAGGTAAGCCGATCCTGATCCTGAGGCGCACCGAAGAGGACCGGTATCCTTTTTCGTTCGGTCTGGGCAAGGCGCGGCTGATCATCGAGCATATAGAGGATATCAAGAAGTTCGTCGAGCAGAACCAGGAACCGGCGGAGTGACGAGGAATGCCGCGGCGCGGTCCGGCCAAGCGCAGGCGAGGGGCAGGAGATGAAAAAGCAGAGCCTGATCGACAAGATGTTCTATAAGTATGAATATCTGGAGTCGGTGGAAAAGGACGGCGAGGTCTTTAAGAAGTACAAAAAGGTCAAGCGGTTCGGGCGGCAGAACAAAATGGCAACCGTTATCCTCATCATCCTGCTGGCGGTTGCCGCGTACGCGCTGATCGTGGTGCTTTCGGAGACGTTCAAGGGGATTTCCAGCAAGGCGCTCTTTTAAGAGGCGCTGTCTACAGGAGATGACGACGATGATCCGTTATGCCGCTTTGTCCGGGATTCCGCTGGCGCTGGCGCTGTGTGTGCTGGGTTCAACCACGGTCAGTTTTGCGCAGGACGTGGTCCTGGAGACCACCCAGGGCACGATCGTGATCAAGCTCTTTCCCCAATTTGCGCCCAAGGCATGCGAGAACTTCACGCGCCTGGCGCAGAAAGGCTATTACAACGGCATCATCTTCCATCGCGTCATCCCCGGATTCATGATCCAGGGCGGCGATCCGACCGGCACCGGGACCGGGGGCGCTTCTATCTGGAACCGGCCTTTTGCAGACGAGGTCGTTCCCGGCATCACCTTTTCCCGCCAGGGACTGCTTGCCATGGCAAACGCCGGGCCCAATACCAACGGCAGCCAGTTTTTCATCACGACCGCACCCTGCCCCTGGCTCAACATGAAGCACACCATCTTCGGCGAGGTCCAGACCGGCTATGACGTCGTCCAGAAGATCGAGAATACCCCGACCGGTCCGGGCGACCGGCCGCGCGCCGAGCAGCGGATCCTGCGGGCTTACGTGAAAGAATAACCGAGAAGGCAGTGCGCTGTTCGCGAAACGGCCTCCCGCCGGGAGCCGTTCCCCCCGCCTGTGTTCCATCAGCGTACGTTCTCCATCGTCTCCGACGAGTACCGATATGGCTGTCACCCCCGTTGATTACGAGCGAGCGCTGAACCCCGAACAGCTGCGGGCCGTGCGCTCAACCGAAGGCCCTTTTCTGGTCATTGCCGGCGCCGGCAGCGGCAAGACGCGGGTGCTGGTCTACCGCGTAGCGTACCTGGTCCAGCAGGGCGTCCAGCCTGGCGAGGTCCTGCTGTTGACCTTTACCCGCAAGGCGGCCTCCGAGATGCTGCGCCGGGCAACCCAGCTCCTGGATGAGCGCTGCAACCGGGTCGCCGGCGGGACCTTTCACTCTTTCGCCAATGCGACGCTGCGCCAGTACGCTTCCCTCGCCGGGCTCTCGCCGCACTTTTCGATACTCGATGAATCCGATTCGCAAGACGCCCTTAATCTGAGCCGCACGCAGCTGGGGCTGCATAAACTGCCCAAGCGCTTTCCCCGCAAGTCGACTATCCGCGACATCTTCTCCAAGTCCGTGAACAAATCCTGTTCGTTGCGCGCGGTACTGGAAGCGGAGTACCCGCATTTCATCGAATGGGAAGAGGCCCTGGAGCGGCTCCAAAAGGCCTACGGCGAATACAAACGCTCCAAAGAGCTTCTGGATTATGACGATCTTCTGGTGCGCCTGCGCGATCTCCTGCGCGACAACGAGAAACTGCGTCTTGCCCTTTCCCGGCGCTACCGCTATATCATGGTCGACGAATACCAGGACACCAACCGTCTGCAGGCGCATCTGGTGTGCCTCTTGGCCTCGGCGCACAAGAACGTGATGGTCGTGGGAGACGATTCGCAGAGTATTTATTCTTTCCGCGGCGCCAACGTGCGCAATATCATGGATTTTCCCCAGCTTTTCCCCGGGACGCAGGTGATCACCCTGGAGCAGAACTACCGCTCCAGCCAGCCGATCCTGAGCCTGACGAATGAGATCATCCGCTTTGCCGGAGAGAAGTACGAGAAGCGGCTCTTTACCGAAAAGAGCGGCGGCCTGCGGCCGGTTTTCGTCGATGCCGCCGATGAGCATGCGCAATCGCGGTTTGTCGCCGAGAAGATCCTGCAGCTGCGCGAAGAGGGGATAGAGCTGAAGGAATGCGCGGTCTTGTTCCGCTCGGGGTGGCACTCCAACGACCTGGAGATCGAGCTGGCTAACCGCTCGATCCCGTTCGTCAAATACGGCGGCCAGAGATTCGTCGAGGCGGCGCATATCAAGGATATGGTGGCATACCTGCGCATACTCTATAACCTGCGCGACGCCGTCTCCTGGCACCGGGCGCTCCTGCTCATGCCCGGGATCGGCCCCAAGACCGCCGAGCGGTTGCTGCTGCAGATCGTCACCGAGGGCAAGGGCCTGGATTGCTCCCTTGACCTGGGGCCCAAGACCGAGGCGGTCCAGGCGCTGCTGGACCTCCTGAAACAGCTCAGCGGCAAAGAGTTGCCGGTCGAGCATCTCCTGGAGCCCCTGATCGACTATTATGTGCCGCTGCTGCGGGAGAAGTACGACGATTTCAACAAGCGCACCAGCGACCTTGAATCCCTGCAGCGCATTGCCGAGCGCTACCGCAGCCTCGAAGAATTCCTCGCCGATTTGGCCCTGGAGCCGCCGGAGCGCAGCATCATCGAGGCCGGCCGGCAGTCCCGCGACGACGAATGCCTGACCCTTTCGACGATCCACTCGGCCAAAGGGCTGGAGTGGCATACGGTCTTCATCATTTACGCCGCCGAAGGGCACCTGCCGTCCTATCTCTCCCTCGAAGATCCGCAGGCGCTGGAAGAAGAGAGGCGCCTGATGTATGTCGCCACGACCCGGGCGAAGGAGAATCTGTTCCTCGTGAAGCCTCACCTCGAGCGTTCTCCGCGCGGGTACATGGATCAGGGCGCTTCGGTCTTTACCCAGATCTCCCGGTTTCTCGCCGAAGGCGATATCCTGGAGCGCTGCCTGGACGTAGAGAGCAGCGCAACCGAAGAGCTCCTAGAAACAATTGACCTCGATGATATCTCCCCGGGCAAGGCCTGGCCGCAGGACAAGGAATTCCTTGATTCGATAGAGGATTATTTCGGTCCCCAGGACCCGCGCGTCCGCCCTTGAGCGCTCCTGTCGAGGATTCCGTATCTGTTTTGACCCCAGCCGGTTTTAAGCGTAAAAAAACTTGACAGCATCTGATGATGCTGCGATAATACTTTCTAATTCGCCATTAGTAAAATTTGACTATTCAAAAGCATACTATTGAGGGGATGCGCTTATGGAGTGGGAAAAGAAGACCCAGGAGAAATTCGATCTTTTGATCTCAAAGATCCCTGTTTTTCACCGCCGCCTGACACAGGAAGCAGTGGTGCAGAAAGCCACGGAGATCGCCTCAGGGAGAAAGGCTGTCTGTATTCAGGAGGAAGATGTCCTGGCCGCTTTTTTCTGCGACGTCCCCAGCCCTTTCTACAGCATGATGATCCGGCTTTTTGACCAGACCGGGTTTGATTATAAGAAGTACGGATTCCCCCGGGTAAACGGTTCCGCTGCCCCCAAGCGATGAAAATAGCCGTTGTCGGCTCAGGCGCGATCGGGAATCTCGTGGCCGGGTACCTGCGGCAGGCTGCCGAGGATGTGGTGCTCCTGGGGCGCCCGGAAGCGGTTGCAGCTATCCGCGAGACCGGTTTATGTATCAGCGGCGTGCGCGGGACGGTGCGGGTGAACCTGGAGGCCGTCGAGTCTCTGGCTCAGCCTCCTGACGTGGCGGTGCTGGCAACCAAGACCCAGGACCTGCCCGCGGCCCTGCGCCAGCATGGTGAGGTTTTAAGGTCGGCGACGATCGTTACGACGCAGAATGGCCTGCAGGCCGAGGGCATCGTTGCCAGCCACCTGCCGCAGGCATCGATCGTTTCCAGTATCGTACTCTTCGGCGCAACGTACCTGCCGCCGGCTGAGGTGGTGCACAATTTCGAGGGTGCCTGGGTGCTGGGCATTTTTCGAGAACGGCCCGGAGGGGTCGGCATCGCGCAGCTGCAATCGTCCTTCTCAAAGGCGTTTTCGGTACTCCCCGCCGCTAACCTGCGCGGGATGAAATATCTGAAGGTCTTCGTGAATGCCAACAACTGCATCCCGGCGATCCTGGGGGTAAGCATGCAGGAGGCGTTCGCCGACCAGCGTATCTGCGCGTTGAGCGTCGGCATATGGAAAGAGGGGCTTGCCGCGGCGACGGCGGCCGGGATACAGCTGGAATCGCTGCCCGGTTTTCCCGTCGAGAATGTCACGCGCCTGGCCGCCCTGCCGACGTCGGCCGCCGCCGGGATCTTCTGCGGGATCATGACCAATCTTTCGCGCGAGCCGCTCTACGGCTCGATCCTGCAGAGCATCCGGCGCAAGCGCCTCTCGGAGATCGATTACCTCAACGGCGAGCTGGTTAGCCTCGCGCAGCGCAGCGGGGTCGCCGCGCCGCTGAACGAGAAGCTCGTCGAAATGGTGCATGCGGTGGAACGCAACGGCCTCTATTTTTCCAAAGAGCAGCTCCTGAACGCGACTGAAGGGTTGGTGCCTGCTTCATGAAAGAGATCGATTCCCCGTTTCCCCAACTCAAACTGACCGTCATGAACGTCTTCGGCCATTGTTATCACGGCTACAAGGCGGGCGATGAGATTTTTCTTGAGGACTTTACGCATCCGCCGAAATTCTTCTGCCTCGGCCTGGCGCATGCGCTCTTTCCGGTTATCTACGCCTTGAGCTTCGGCGCGCGGTTCCCCTTTCGCGATAACCAGCGTTCGCTCCTGGTCACCTGTCCTGACGGGGGAAAACTGGAGTTCAAGGCCGAGATCCTCGACCAGAACGGTGCCGTCGAGGTCATCCCCAAAGATCCTTCCTGGAAAGGCCCCCGGCCCCAGAAGATGCTGCTGGAGGTCGTCAAGTCAGACGGTAAGTGCCATCTCGGCTACAAGCTCGGTGATCGCTGGGAGACGACGGGTCTTAAGTGCATTCCCGGTTTTTGCGGCGCGGCGTTCCACTGCGCCTTTCCGGCGCTCTTTGCCCTCAATTTCGGGGCGAAATTCTTCTTTATGAACGATCCCGACGGTATTGACACGGTAACCTGTCCAGATGGAGGCAGCATCGTCTTTAAGGTTTCGCGTCTTCCCGGGGAACCCCCGCAGCCGGGTTCTGCCCAACCATAACGCAGTTGCCGGGGGAGCCCCGGCCTAACCAGAAGAAGAGGCGTATGAAGAAAAGAAGAGTGGTGATAACCGGTATCGGGGTCGTCTCGCCCAACGGTATCGGCAAGGAGAAATGCTGGACGGCGATGGTCAACGGCGTCTCCGGGGTGCGCAGGGTGGAGGGGTTCGACGTTTCGGTCTTTAATACCAAGATCGCCGCCGAGGCGCGTGATTTCGACCCCTTCCTCCTGGGATTGACGCACGATGAGGCGGTGCGCATGGATCGTTACGTGCAGTTCGCCGTTGCCGCGGCCGAGATGGCGGTCAAAGACGCGCAACTCGATTTCGGCCGGATCGATCTTGAGCGCGCGGGGGTCTGCCTGGCCAACGCCATCTGCGGGACCAAGTATATGGAGGAGGAATTTGCCCTCGTCACCGACGACGGCCGCCAGCCCATCGACCCGCGCAAGGTGCGGCCGGACCTCTACGATGCGGCGATGTTCAATACCCCGTCTATCGAGCTCTCCGCGCGCTATGGCCTCAAGGGCGGATGCAACACGATCTCAACCGGCTGCACTGCCGGGACCGATTCGCTGGGGTTTGCCCTGGAGACAATCCAGGACGGAGAGCACGACCTGATGATCGCCGGCGCCGCCGAAGCCCCGATCACCCCGATCACCTTCGGCGCCTTTGACGTTGTCAACGTCCTCTCGGCGCGCAACGACGAGCCCGCGCGCGCCTCGCGGCCGTTCGACAACAAGCGCGACGGCTTTGTCCTCTCCGAAGGCGCGGGGATCCTGATCCTGGAGGAGCTCTCCTGCGCGCAGAGACGCAATGCCCGCATCTATGCCGAGGTCCTCGGGTTCGGCACCAGTTGCAATGCCTTTCACATGACCGACCTTCCCGCCGACGGATCGGCGATGGCCAAGTGCATGAGCCTGGCACTCAAGGACGCGGGGATGAAGCCGCAGGAGATCGATTACATCAACGCCCACGGTTCATCGACGCGCATGAATGACATCTTCGAGACCTCCGCGTACAAGATGATCTTCGGCGATCATGCCTACAAGGTCCCGGCAAGCTCCCTGAAGTCGATGATCGGCCATCCGCTTGCCGCAGCGAACGCCGTCGAGCTGACCGTCTGTGCGCAGATCTTCGAGAAGAACCTTCTGCCGCCGACGATCAACCAGGAGGAAAGGGATCCCAAATGCGACCTGGATTACGTGCCGAACGTCGCGCGCGCGCAGAAGGTCGGGGTGATCATGAAGACCAGCAGCGGCTTTTCCGGCATACACTCGACGCTCATCCTGAGGAGATACAATGGCTAAAAATGTCGCGGTCACCGGAATCGGTATCGTTGCCCCGTCGGGGATCGGGCGCCGCCAGTTCTGGGCCAATATCAAGAGCGGCCGTTCCTTTGTCAAGGAGATAACCCGTTTTGACGCGCAGCGCTACCCGGCGCATATTGCCGGTCAGATCGACGATTTGGAAAAATATTCGCACGTCTCTGAGCGGCTGTTGAAAAAGATCGACGCGTTCTCGCACATGGCCCTCATCGCCGCCGAAATGGCCTTGCAGGACGCCGGCATCGACATCAAACAGGAGGATCCCAATCTCGTCGGCATATTCCTGGGGAATGCCATCGGCGGGTGGCTCTACGCCGAGACCGAGCTGCGCGATCTCTATATCGAGGGCAGGGAAGGGGTTTCTCCTTATATGGCCTCCGCCTGGTTCCCGGCGGCGCCGCAGGGGCAGGTTTCGATCTATTACGGGATAAAGGGATTTTCCAAGACCGTCGTTGCCGACCGCGCCAGTTCCCTGCAGGCGTTGGGCTATGCCCGCAAAACCCTCTCCAAGGGAAAACTGGAGTTGATCCTCGGCGGCGGGATGGAGGCGCCGGTGACCCCGTATGCGCTCCTGTGCTGCAACACCTACGGCGGGCTCTCCACGGATAATGCGCACCCGCAGGAGGCCTATCGGCCCTTCGACGCCAAGCGCAACGGTTTTGTCATTGCCGAAGGCGCCGGGATCATGGTTTTGGAGCCTGCCGAACGCGCGGCACGCCGCGGGGCAAAAGTGGCGGCGTACCTGACCGGGTACGGCTCGACCTGCGACGGCAGCGACCGGATACAGCCGGCTGCGGATACGCGCCAGCTGGTGCGGGCGATCGAAGGGGCGCTCGCCGACGCTGGATGCGGCCCGCAGGAGATCGATTATATCAGCCTGGACGGGCTTGCGGTCCAGGCGTGGGACCGCACCGAGGCGGAGGCTATCAAGCGCGTCTTCGGCGCGCGCGCGCGCACGCTGCCGGTGAGCTGCCCGAAATCGATGTTCGGCAACCTGCTGGGGGCTTCGGGGGCGGTCGATACGATCATCACGATCCTGGCGATGGAGCACGGCCTTATTCCGCCGACCATCAATCTTGAGGCTCCCGATCCGTCGGGCCTGGCCTATGTCCGGGGGGAGGCGCAGAGCGCCTCGATCGACAAAGCGCTGGTGCTCTCTCGAGGACGCGGCGGGATCAATTCGGCACTGGTAATCGAGAAAGGATAGGCTGATATGCGAAAGGTTGCCAACACGGCGGCGCTGCTGGGGTTTGGGATCTGTGTCTATACGTTTCTCCTGGGGAACGGTTTTTTCCGCGGGTCATTCGACAACGACGGGCTGGCGTGGTATTTCCTGGCCAAAGGCATTTTTCTCTTCACGATCATCTATCTCTTGGGATTTCTGGTTGAGTGGGCCAACGAGCAAAAGGAGCGGAAATGAAGATACTGTTTGTCATGCCGAAGGTCGGAGCCTGGGCAACGCACGGGATACACAAATCGCCGAACCAGCTCTATGCGCACTGGGCCAGCTATATTCGCGAACGCGGCTATAAGGACGTCGCGGTCATCGACGGCAGGGCGTTGGAGATCCCGATGGGGGATCTGGTCGAGCAGGTGAAGGCGCGCCGTCCCGATATCGTCGTGCTGGGAGAGCAGATCCACGGGTTTGCCGGCTACGGGGTTCTGCGCCATTTCCGTGAGGCGGCACAGCGGATCAAAGAGGCCTTGCCTGCGGTCAAGATTATCCTGGGGGGATTATGGTATTCGGCGATGCCGGTTCCGACCATGGAGGAGAATCCGGCGGTCGATTTCGTCGTGATGGGGGAAGAAGAGTCGTTCGCCGAGCTGATCGAGGCGATCGAACAACGCAAGGACCTTGCCGCGGTCGGCGGCGTCACCTCGCGCATCGGCGGCAAGATCGTCATGGGGCCCCACAAGCCGCTGATGACCGATCTGGATAAGCTGCCGCTGCCGGCGTACGATCTGTTCCCCATGGACAAATACGTGGGCCATACCCATTGGAAACCGTTCGTGGACATGATCACCTCGCGCGGCTGCCCGTCCGCCTGCACCTTCTGCTATGAGTGGGACCAGTTCGATCCCCGTTCGCCGTCGGATTTCCTGAAGTGGCGTGCCAAATCCCCGGAGCGGGTGATCGAGGAGCTGGAGCTGCTGCACCAGAAGTACGGGGTGAAGGTCGTGGTCATCCAGGACGATAATTTCAACGTCGACCCGGCCCGCGTCAAGCGGTTTTGCGAGCTCAAAAAGAAGAAGAATATCCCGGTCAAGTGGGTGTCGCTGGGCCGCGCGGTCGACTGGGTCAACTGCGAGTCGATCCTGCCCCTGATGAAGGAGACGGGCCTGTTCATGGGGGTATTCGGCATCGAGGTCACGACCCAGGAGGAGCTCAAGCGCATCGCCAAGGGCACGACGATCGACCAGATCAAGAAAACGATCGAGATCCTGCGCAAGAACGACATCGCGATCGTCGCCGATATCATGATCGGGTTCGACTACGACACCGAGGCGATCATCAAGCAGCGCTACGAGTTCGCCGACGAGGTCGATCCGGACGTGCTCTGGATCGGCTACGTCACCCCGGCGCCCAATTCGCCGATGTGGCGGATCTCGCTCAAGAAGAACTGGATCGATCCGAAAAAGGTCGATTTCAGCACCTGGGATTTCCTGCACCCGGTCATCCCGACGGACCACTTGGGTATCGAGGACCTGGGCCGGCTCGGCGCCTGGTGCATGCGCGAATTTTACTCCAAGCCCGGGCGCATCAACCGGATCATGGAGAGCAATTTCGATATCCTCGCCAAGCTTTGCTTCCAGGACGTCATGGCCGGCGTCGGCAAGTGGGAGGCGGGGGCGACCAAGGGTGAGGTACACATCTGAGGCCATGGGGGCAGAAGGGAGAGGCATAAAAGTGATGGATACCAAGAACAAGGTCCGGGGTGTGATCGTCAAGCTGCTGCGCATCCGACCCGAGGAGCTTCAGGATGATGTGCCGCTGGTCAGCGGCATCGGGGTTGATTCGACCGAGATGGTGGAGATGGTGATCGCGCTGGAAAAAGAGTTCAACGCCAAGCTCAGCCCGAAGGAGATCACCAAGAATTCCACCCTCAACGACATCGAAGCGGTCATTCAGGCGAAGCTCTCCGCCGCACGCTGATGCGATTCGTCGACCTGAGCCTTCCGATCGATGAGAAGGCGTTTGAGGTGCACCGCGTCGACATCGAGCGGGTCTCCCATGCCGCGGGGGTGGAGAAGTTCAACCGCGTGATCATGGGCAAGACCCTGGCCGGGAAGCTGCGGTATCTCCTGGGGCGGCGCATCGTTCGGCCGCAGGACCTGCCGGACGGGGAGTTCCTCTCCCTGGAGATCGTGCATGCCCCGGTCCATGTCGGAACACACCTGGATTATTCCTTTCATTACGGCTCGCGGACCGAGGGCCGCGCTTCAAAGACCGCCGAAGAGATCCCGCTGGAGTGGTGTTTCGCCCCGGCGGTGAAGCTGGACCTGCGGCACAAAAAACCGGCCGAGACGATCGGCGCGGCGGATCTGGAGGCGGCCCTTGCGGCGCTTTCGTATACGCTCTCTGCCGGCGATATCGTGCTGCTGTGGACCGGCGCGGACAAGCTCTACGGAACCCCGCGTTACTTCAGCGACTATCCAGGCGTCGATACCGGGGCGATCGATTTCCTGCTCGACCGGGGGGTCAAGATCTTCGGCACCGACACGATGGGGATCGACCGGCCGTACCGGTTCATGCTTTCCGAGTTCCTGAAGAGCAAGGACCCCCGAACTTTTTACCCTGCCCATTTTTACGGCAGGAAACGCGAATTCATCCACATCGAGCGGCTGGCCAACCTGGAGTCGGTGCCGGCGGCGGGTTTCCGCCTGGCCTGCTTCCCGGTCAGGATCAGGCGCACCGGCGCCGCCTGGGCGAGGGCGGTCGCCTTTCTGGAGGGGTAAGCCATGGAACGGATTGTCGTCGAGGATCTCGTAAAGGTGATGACGTTCCCGCGCGCGGGGATCTTCAGCCGGGTCATCGTCAAGACCGCGCTCTCCAACGTTACCCTGATGTGCCTCTCCAAAGGCACACAGATCTCGGAGCATACCACCCTGCGCGAGGCTTCGGTGAGCGTGCTCAAGGGGACCGGGACTTTTTCGATCGGCAGCCGCCGGGTGCGGATGAAGCCGGGGGTCGTCATCTTCCTGCCCAAAAGCACGCCGCATGCCCTGCACGCCGACACCGACTGCGCGATACTCCTGAGTCTCTTCGGCGCACCGCAGCAGCACAACGAGGAGGAATGATGGGCCATACCTGCAATTCCATTGTCATCAACGCCCCGTACGCGACGGTTTTCGATCTCTCCAACGATATCCCGCGCTGGACCGAGCTTTTCGGCGGCGAGTATCAGAAGGCGCAGGTCCTGGAGAAGAACGGCAACAAGATCGTCTTTCGCCTGACCGATGACGAAGGCAAGTCCTGGGTTTCCTGGCGCCTGCTCTTTAAAGAACAGTTCTTCGCCTACGCCGAGCGCCACGACCCGCGGTTCCCGTTTGTCTTCATGAAGATTGTCTGGCTGTATACCCAGCGCCCGGAAGGCGTGGAGCTCGTCTGGATCCAGCATTTCCAGATGGATCCCAAGGCCACGTTCAACGACACCCAGGTTGAGGGATTCATCAACACGCATTCGAAAGAGAACCTCAAGATTTTCAAAGAGGTGATCGAGCGGGAAGCCTCCCGTGCGAGGGTGTCCCCGCAGCGGTGAGCGGCGTTACGTTCTTTCTTTTGTGCCTTGAGGCGGCGCTCCTGTCGTTCAATGTCGCCGCCTGCTCGGCCCTGGTGCCGTCTATCGCGCAGGAGCTGGGCCGTTCGCCCTTCGTGGTCGGCCGGATCGTCTGGATCTATATGCTGCCCTACGGGCTGGCGGCGTTTCTCTACGGGCCGCTCGTGCGCGCCTTCGACGCCAAGCGCGTGGAGCTGGTGTGCGTGCTGGGGTTCTCCCTGGCCAACCTGGCGGCTGCGTTTTCCCGCTCGCTTGAGGCGCTCTTTGCGGCGCGCTTTTTCCTGGGGGTGTTCGGGGCGTCGGTGACGCCGCTGGCGCTGATCCTGATCACCCGCCATACCGCCGAATCGCGCCGCGGTAAGGCAGTCGGGGTATTCTTCGCGGCTTCGTTCTTTTCGTCACTGGCAGGGCTTCTCCTGAGCGGGATAGTGCACTGGCGGCTGATCTTTCTGGTGCCGGCCGTATTCGGCGCTCTGCTGTGGGTTGCGCTCTTTATCTTTCTGCCCAGTTACCAGGCAGATGCGACGGGTTTCGCCTGCAACTACGTCCGGGCGCTGGGAAACCGGCGGGTTGCCTCGATCTTTCTTTTTATCTTTCTGGTCAGCCTGATATACCACGGGGTGCAGCCGTGGCTGGGCGTTTATTTTTCCCGGGTTTTCGGCCTGGGGCAACTGGCGGTGAGTCTGCTTTTGACCCTCACGAGCCTGGCCGGCATCTTCGGCGAAACACTCGGGGGCTGGGCCGCGGATTCCTGGGGACGCCTGAAGACAACCCGGGCAGGATTGTTGCTGATGATCGTGAGCGTGCTCCTGCTAATTTTTCGCCTGCCCCTGGCGGGACTCGCGGTGCTGATGGTGGTCTGGGGCCTGGGTTGGACGGTTAACCACGCCGGTGTCTCGACGCTGTTAACCGACCTGCCGGTTGAATTCATCAACGAGGCCGCAAGCCTCAACAGCGGGGTGCGTTTCCTCTCCGGCGGGTTGGGCGCGGCGGCGGCCGGAGTGGTGATGCAGTATGATTTCCGCGCCGGGTTCATTTTGTTCGCGGCGGGATTTGTGATCCTGTTATGGTTTTCCCGATCGCTGCTGATGGACGGCAGCGGCGGTTCGGCAAGGAGGGAGCGGTCATGAACGAATTGAAAGGCAAGGTCGCTTTGGTCACCGGCGCAAGCCGCGGCATCGGCAAAGCCCTGGCAGCGACGGTTGCGGGCATGGGGGCGCAGGTAGCGATTGCCGCGCGGCAGGAAGCGCCGCTCAAAGAGGCTGCGCAGGAATTGGCCGAAAAATTCAAGGTCAAGGTCCTGCCGGTTGTCTGCGACGTGACGCGGCTGGACGATCTGAGGCGGGTGGTTGAGGAGACCAAGGCAAAGCTGGGGCCGGTGGATATCCTGATCAATAACGCCGGGGTCTCCAGCCAGTATCCGTTCCACGAGCAGCCGATCGAGGATTTCGAGAAACTGGCCCTGACGAATTATCTGGGGTACGTGCGCCTCATCCGTCTGGTCATCCCGGATATGGTGGCGCGCAAGGCAGGGGCGATCATCAATATGGTCTCCGGCTCTACGCTTGTCGATCCGGTGCCCAAAAGTTTCATTGTCTACAGCTCCCTCAAGGTCGGGCTGCGCGCGTTCTGCAAAGGGCTCTTCTGGGAGATGCGCGATCATGGTATTAAGGTAACGTCGCTCCTGCCGGGGGTAACCGATACGGACCTGACCGGCAAGCTCAAGAACATCACCGCCGAAACCGGCAGGTTAATGACGACCGAGGCGATCGAGAACGCGCTGCGCTTCGCCTTGACCGTGCCGGCGAACGTCTGCCCGCTGGAGATCGCGGTGATCAATCAGCAGACGCCCTGGACGGCGCCGATCATCCCGTATAAGCAGGCTCATCCGGATAAATAAGCGACCGGACACATGACACAAGACACCAGACACACGTAGGAGAGGGACATGAAGACACTGTTGATGCTGGGGATGTGTTTGTTTTTGGTAAGCGGTTGTTCCGCGCAGGAGAAGACGGTGCTCTTGGATGATTTCGAAGGGCCGCTTTCCGGAGGCGCGCAGGGGACGGTTGATTTCGGAGCGGGCAACGGTTCTTCCCTTGAGGTCGTTGCGGATACGGCAAACGTCAAGGCGGGCACCCAGTCGCTGAAGGCAACGTTCGATGCGGTCTCCGGCGGCTATATGTACATCGCCCGAGGGTTCGGCTTGGACGCGAAAAACTCTGCGTGGCTGCTGAAGCCCGAAGATATCCAGTGGGCTGCCTATTCCAGGCTCTCGTTCTGGCTCTACGGGACCGGCTCCAAGCAGCAGATCGCCTTTGACGTCAAGGACAGCGGCAACGAGATGTGGCGTTTCCTGGTGACCGATGACACCGCGGGATGGAAACAGGTGGTCTGCCCGCTGAAAGAGTTCTTCGCCCGCGGCGACTGGCAGCCGGATGCCGCCGACAAGAACGCGAACATGGATTTTCCGCTCAAAAGTTTTCAGTTCGAGCCGCTGCCTGCCGGCAAAGGGACGCTCTGTTTCGATGCGGTGGAGCTTTCGTCATGACCGCGGCTGACCGCAAGAGCCTGCAGAAGCGCTACTGCCTGTGGCTTTACAAGACCACGCGCGAGGCGCTGGACCGCATCGAGCGCAAGTTTACCCAGCTGGAGGTCGACCGCGCGCTCCTGGGGCAGCTGCGCAAATCAGCCGGCGCCAGCCGCCTCACGCAGCAGATCGCCGATTTCGAGCGTTACCTCAACGATAAAGAGGTCGCTGCCCGGGCTTTGAAATGGGACGAGGCCGGGGCGCTGCGCGGCGAGTACGAATTCCTCGTCGTCAAGCTTGACGCGGTCGAGGCGGTAACCCGCGCGAAATTCGGCCCCGCAGCGCTGGCGCGCATCAAGGCCGCGTATGAGCAGGAGATGGCCGGCAGGATCCTGGCCGAGCGCGAGCAGAAGGTATAAGGCGGTCCGCATGAAGTTCTTTTCCTGGTTGGTTACGGGGACGATCGCCGCGGTGTTGGGGGTGGTGTGGCTGCGGCTCATCGAGAACCGCACCATCTTTTATCCGAGCCGCGCGATCGAATTTACGCCGCGGGACGTCGGCCTGGCGTTCGAAGAGGTGACGTTTCAGACAACGGATAACCGGCTCCTCAACGGCTGGTTCGTCCCCGGCACGGCCCCGGCGGCAAAGACGATCCTCTTCTGTCACGGCAATGCCGGCAATATCGGCCACCGGCTTGAAAAGATACTGTTTTTCCATTCGCTGGGGTGCAACG
Source organism: uncultured Planctomycetales bacterium (assembly GCA_964579435.1). Classification (GTDB taxonomy): domain Bacteria; phylum Omnitrophota; class Gorgyraeia; order Gygaellales; family Profunditerraquicolaceae; genus CAZOGI01. The sequence goes on along the minus strand of CAZOGI010000004.1, from coordinate 28,054 downwards.
TCTGTATCTTTGACTATCGCGGCTACGGCAAGAGCGCCGGCAGGCCTTACGAGCAGGGCCTCTACCGGGATGTGCGCTGCGTCTACGCCCAGCTCCTGCAGCGCGGTATCCCGGCGCAGAAGATCGTCGGGTACGGAGAGTCGCTGGGCGGGGCGGTGATCGTCGATTTGGCGGCGCATGAGCCGTTGAACGGATTGATCGTCGAGAGCTCGATGAGCTCGGCCGCGGAGATGGCGCGGCTCATTTTGCCTTGGGTGCCGCCGGGGTTATTCGCCAGCAGGTTCGATTCCAAGACCAAGGTCGCTTCGATCCGCGTGCCGAAGCTGATCATCCACAGCAAAAACGACGAGATCATTCCCTACCGGCAGGGAGAGGAGCTCTTCGCCGCCGCCGCTGACCCGAAAGAGTTTCTGCAAGTGCGCGGCGGGCACAACACCGCTTTTTTTGAGTCGCGGGAACTCCTCGCCGCGAGAGTCAAACGGTTCCTGGAGTCGCTGCCATGAAGATCATCGACGCGCATACCCACTGGCTGCCGCAGGAAATCATCGAGAACGCCCACTTTTACCATAAAGGCTGGGGGGATATCGAAGCGCACGTGGGGATGATGCGCCGCGAGGGCATCGACGCGGCGGTGCTGAGCTATCCGACCTCCGACGCGCATCGTAAGCTCGGCAGCCAGCAGGAAGTCGCCCGGCTTTTCAACGACGCGATCGCCGCGGTGATCAGGCGGTATCCGCAGCAATTCTTCGGCGCGGCGGTCCTGCCCTGCGGCACTTCGGCCGAGATGCTGACTGAGCTGGCGCGCGCGACCGATGAGTTGGGATTTAAAGCGGTCTCGATCGCTTCGAGTTACGAGGGGGTCTACCTGGATGACGCGCGGTTCCTGCCGCTGTGGGAGCAGGTCCGGCGCCGCTCGTTGCCGGTTTTCGTCCATTCTCAGATCGTCGATCCGATCGGCTCCGAGCGGGTACGCGATCCGCTGCTGACCCCGGTCATCGAATACGTCTTTGACACGACGATCTCGATCGGCCGGTTGCTGATGGCCGGGGTACTCGAGGAGTTCAAGGAGATACCGTTTGTCTTTGCCTATTTCGGCGGGGTGACGCCGTTTCTGGCGTACCGCTACGACGCGACGTACCGGATGCTGCGCGGGATCAATTTCGTCAAGGACCTGCGCTCCGATCCGTCCGCATACCTGAAGCGCCTCTACGTCGATACCAGCGGCGATACGCAGAAGGCGAACCTGGAAGCGGCGCTTGCGCTCTTCGGGGCCGAGCATATACTTTGGGGAAGCGACTGGCCAGCCAAGAAAGAGCCGGCGGTGTCGGTGCGGGCGATCCGGGATCTGCCGGTCGGGGAAGACCAGAAGCGGGGCATCCTGGGAGGCAACCTGGCGGCGTTATTATGCGGCAGGGGCAAATGAAAAAAGGAGAAACAGACATGCAGATGCAGAAAGAGATCCATTTGTCGGGCAAGGATTTGGTGGCGATGGTGCAACTGCGGCCGCAGGATATCGGCGAATACGCGATCGTGCCCGGCCCCAAGGATCGCCTCGACGTGCTGATCAAGCGCCTGGAGAGCCCGGTGCGCAACTTTTCCTTCATGGAGTACATGATGTACACCGGCACCTACCAGGGCCTGCGCGTCACCGGGATGAACGGCGGGCGCTTTTCGACCGACACCTCGATCACCAGCGAGCTTATGTGCAACGCCGGGATCAAGACGATCATCCGCGTCGGCAGCTGCGGCGCGCTCGATGAAAAGATCAAGGTGGGGGACCTCATCGTGGTCGACCAGGTCCTGCGCGGCGACGGCGTCACTCCCTACTACGTCGACGGCTCGTTCAAGACCGCCGCGGACAAAAAAATCGCCGATACCCTCTTTGCCGTCGCCCAAGAGATGGGCCTGGGCGTCCATCGCGGGTGCTGCTGGACGACCGACGCGCTCCTGCGCGAGACCAGGGATCTGGTTGAGTCGAAACGCAAAGAGGGGGCGATGTCGGTTGACATGGTCTCCTCGACCCTCCTGACGATCGCGCAGCTCTCGGGCGTGCGCGCCGGGGCGATCCTGGCGGTGAGCGACAACGTGATAACCGGAGAAATGGGATTTATGAACCCGCTCTACTATATGGCGGAAACGAACCTGATCAACGTCGCCCTGGCGACGGTCAAGAAACTCGCCGGGAAATGATGCCGATGCCTAAACCTGAGCACCAGGAATTCTCCCCGCTCTTCTGGCCGGTCGAGCTGAAGGGCGCGACGATCTCGATCCTCGACGAAACTGCCCTGCCGCAGGCGCTTACCTATATAAAGGCCAAAGACGACCGCCAGGCCTGCCGGGCGATACGCCAGATGAAGACGCGCGCCGTCGGCCAGGTGCTTCTGGTGATGAACATCTTTTTGCAGGCACTGCGCCGGCATAAAGGCGTTCTGCCGGCGAAAGAGGCGCAGCGTTTGGCCGCGGCGATCAACGCCACGCGTCCGACCCTTTCCTTCAAGACCCTGACCGACATGGTCCTGGGCTGGCAGGCGCAGGCAATACCGCTGGAGCGGGCGCTCGAGGGGTTCCTCTCGGGGCTCAAGCATGCGCGCATCCGCCAAGCGCAGAGCGCCGCCTCTCTCCTGAGGCAGGAGGAGACGGTCCTGACCCACTGCAACGTCAGCGGCCTGATGCCGCTTATCGCTTCGTTCGCGCAAGGGCAGGGCAAGCGGATCGGGTTTTTCGCGACCGAGACCCGGCCGTACCTGCAGGGGGCGCGTCTGACCGCCTGGGAACTGAGACGCTGCGGCGCCGACGTCACGCTTATCTGCGACAATATGGTGGCGCAGGTGATGAAGGAACGCAAAGTCACCTGCGTTATCGTCGGTGCCGACCATCTCGCCCAAAACGGGGATTTTGCCAACAAGATCGGCACCTATCAGATCGCGCTCCTGGCGCGGCACTTCGGCCTGCCCTTTTACGTGCTCTGCCCGCCGCCCGCGGCGACCCCCAGCGGCGCCGAGATCCCCATCGAGGTGCGGCCGGACAAGGAGTTGCTGTACCTGGGGGCAACGCGCATCGCCCCGGCGGGTGTGGGCGGCTATTATCCGGCATTCGACGTCACGCCGCGGGAGCTGGTCACCCGGCATATCCACCTGGAGATCGCACGATGATATTCGGAAGAGAGCAGGAGTTGAAGAAAGAGATCAGCGCGGTGGGCAAAAAGGTGCACGCGCTGCGCATGGTCGCCGGCACCTCGGGCAACATCAGCTGCCGCTTGAGCGACGAGCGGATATTGATCACCGCGACCGCAACCGCGCTGGGGGAGCTTGCCCCCGAGGATATCGTCTGCGTGGACCTGGCCGATCCTGGCCGCGTCCCGGCTAAAAAACCGACCACGGAGCTTCCCCTGCATAGCCTCATCTACCGTCATTTCCCCCACCAGGTCGTCATCCACTGCCATCCGGCGTTGACCAACGGGTATTTTTGCGTTTACGCGGATATCAAGGCGTTGACCTTCGAGACCAAGCTCTACATCAGCAGCGTCCCGGTCGTGGCGCAGGAGACGCCTGCGGTGACGAAACCCGAGGAGGTGGTGGAGGCGCTTGGGTCCAGCAATATCGTGGTCCTCAAAAACCACGGGGTGGTCTCCGTCGGAAAAACTTTCCGCGAGGCGCTCAATCTCATCGAGATGCTGGAGGACGCGGTCAAGACCGCTTCCGTCGCCCGGCTTTACAAAAAAGAGATACTCGATGAGCTGGATTGCTCGCTCAAGGAAGAATTGGCCTCGGCGCAGGCCTACGCCATGTTCTCGCGCGAGCATATCCAGGCGATCGTCGAGCGGGTCAATGCCGACGAGCTTATCCGCACGAAAGGCCGCGAGCTGGGGCTGAGCATGCAGTACGCGATCCGGATGGAAAACTCCCCGTTGGTGCATAAATTCACTTTTGAGGAAGGCCGCATCGTGCGCCTCGACGCCGACGCGGAAGCGCCGTTCGTCGCCACCGCCCCTGAGGCGGTCTGGGAGCTGGTCTTTCTGGGGAAGCTCGACCCGTTCGTCGCCGTCACGCAGGGGAAGATGAAGCTCAAGGGGGATCTGGGCAAGCTCTCCCGCTGGTACGTGCCGCTCTCGCGGCTCTTTCAGATCTTCAAGCAAGTGCCGATCCGCTAAGAGGAGGATGCCATGGAGTGGGGTATGCAGAACCGCCTGAAACGCTTGTTCCCCGACGGGAAATGTTTTTTCATGCCGATCGACCACGGCTATTTCCAGGGGCCGACGACGGGACTGGAGAAGCCCGGGGAGACGGTGCGGCCGCTTTTGCGCTACTGCGACGGGCTCTTTGTGACGCGCGGGGTGCTGCGTGCCTGTATCGATCCGGGGATTTCGACCCCGATCATCCTGCGCGTTTCCGGCGGCACGAGCATGGTGGGAGAAGATCTTGCCCGCGAAGGCCTGACCACTTCCCTCGATGAGATGGTGCGCCTGAACGTTTCCGGGGTCGGCGTGTCGGTTTTTGTCGGCAGCGCGTACGAGCACCAGACGCTGATGAACCTCAGCTCCCTGGTGAATGCCTGCGAACCGGCAGGCATTCCGGTGATGGCCGTGACTGCGGTCGGCAAGGAGTTAGAGAAGCGTGATGCCCGCTACCTGGGCCTTGCCTGCAGGATCTGCGCCGAGCTTGGTTCGCGCATCGTCAAGACCTATTGGTGCGAGAACTTCGAGAAGGTGGTTAACGGCTGTCCGGTCCCGGTCGTCATCGCCGGCGGCCCCAAATGCGAGACCGAGCGCGAGGTGTTCTCGTTCGTGCGCGACGGGATGGACCGGGGGGCGGTAGGGGTGAACCTGGGCAGGAACGTCTGGCAGAGCAGGTATCCGGTCCCCATGGCCGCGGCACTCTGCGCGATCATCCACGAGAACGCGTCGGTCGAAAAGGCGCAGCAGGTATACGATTCGCTGAAGGGCAGTTCCGGCAAGGCATAAGGATCTTTCCATGCGCGCGGCAGTGTACTACAACAACCGGGATGTGCGTATCGAGGAGCGGGAGCGTCCGGCCATTCGTTCGGGCGAGCTCTTGGTGCGCATGCGCGCCAGCGGCATCTGCGGCAGCGACGTGATGGAATGGTACCGGATCAAGCGCGCCCCGCTGATTTTGGGGCACGAGATGTGCGGCGAGGTCGCCGAATCGGCAGACGAGCGCTATCCCGTCGGCACCCGCCTGTTTGCCGCCCACCACGTCCCCTGCAACCGTTGCCATTACTGCCTCCACGGCGACCATACGGTCTGCGAGACTCTGCAGACGACGAATTTCGATCCCGGGGGATTTGCGGAATATATCCGCATTCCGGCCTTGAACGTCGAAGGCGGGGTCCTGAAGCTCCCCGAGGACGTTTCCTTCGATGCCGGCACGTTTATCGAGCCGCTCGGCTGCGTTCTGCGCGGCCAGCGCCTGGCAGGGGTGACTGCGGACAGGAGCGTTTTGATCCTCGGCGCAGGGCTCTCGGGATTGTTGCATCTGCTCCTTGCGCGGCAGTCCCGGGCCGCGCCGGTCGTCGTCACCGACGTCAACGAGTACCGCCTCTCTGCAGGCCGCGCGCTGGGCGCCGATCATGCCGTGGATGCGCGCAGCAGCCTTCCCGAATTGCTGCGCCGCACCAACGGCGGCCGCCTCGCCGACGTGGTCATTGTCTGCACGGGAGCGCTCCCGGCATTCCAACAGGCGCTTGAATGCGTCGACCGCGCCGGGACGATCCTCTTTTTTGCGCCGTCCCCCCCGGGGATCCGGCTGCCGATACCGGTCAACGATTTCTGGCGTCAGAGCGTTCGGCTGGTGCATTCCTACGGCAGCAGCCCCGCCGATTCGGCCGCAGCGCTGGAACTGATCCGCTCCCGGGCTTTTCCCGTCGAGAAGCTGATCACCCACCGCCTCAGGCTCGCGGATGCGGCGCAGGGATTTCGCCTCGTGGCCGAGGCGCGCGAGTGCATCAAGGTTATCCTCTATCCCTAGAAGCGAAACAGGAGCCGTCTATGGCGTCGGCATATCCGCTCTTCATCAAGAACGAGTTCCTCCATACCCCGGAAAGCCTCTGCGTCATCAACCCTTCGACCGCAGAAGAGTGCGCCAGCGTCTCGGTGGCATCCGTCGAGCACGTCGAGGCGGCGCTCTCCGCGGCCTTCGCTGCGGCACAGGCGCTGCCGCAAGACATCCCGGCGCGCCGCCGCCTCCTGGAGGCGATTGCCGAGGGCATCCGCACCCATGCCGCGGAGCTGGCGACCCTGGAGAGCACCAATACCGGCAAGCCGATCAAGGAAACGACGTTCATGGATATCCCGGCGGCGGCACAAACCTTCCAGTATTACGCCGATCATCTGCCCCAGCTGCTGGCTCCCGAAGAGCGCCGGGCCGACGATACGACGCGGGGTGTGCTCCTGCGCGAGCCGCGGGGGGTGGTGGTGATTATCGTGCCCTGGAATTATCCGTTGCTGATCGCTTCCTGGAAGATCGCCGCGGCGCTTGCGGCAGGCAATGCCGTGATCGTCAAGCCGTCGAGCCTCACCCCCCTGAGCGTGCTGGAGCTGGCGCGGATCGTCCAGGAGGCGGGAGCGGCGGCTGGCTCTTTCAATGTCCTGGTCGGGCCGGGGGAGCGTCTGGGCGAGCGGCTCTGCGCCGACGAGCGGGTGGATATGGTCTCTTTTACCGGCAGCGGCGCGGTCGGCAAAAAGATCATGGGCTACCGGGGCGGCAACGTTAAAAGCCTGATCATGGAGCTGGGTGGTAAATCCGCGGCATTGGTCTGTGCAGACGCGGACGTGGATCTGGCGGTCAACGCCCTGCTGTGCGGGATATTCCTCAACGCCGGGCAGATGTGCACGGCAATGTCGCGCATACTGCTGGCACAAGAGATCGCCGATGAGTTCCTGGAGCATTTCGTGGCCAAGGCAAAACGCCTGCATTTGGGCAGCGGTCTCGATTACCAGACGCAGATGGGGCCGCTTATCAGCCGCGCCCACCGCGATACGGTGTGCTCCTTTGTCGGTCACGCGCGCAGCGAAGGTGCGCGTATCCTCTGCGGCGGCAGGGTGCCGGATGACCCGCGCCTGAAGGACGGCTTCTTTTTCGAGCCGACGGTCTTAAGCGGCCTGACCCCGGGGATGGGGATCTTGCGGGAAGAGGTCTTCGGGCCGGTCGCCTGCGTGCAGACTTTCACCGATGCCGAAGAAGGGTTGGTACTGGCCAATGACAGCGTCTTTGCCCTGGCGGGGAGTGTTTGGTCGCGCGATGCCGCCGGCGCCCGCGAGCTTGCCGGCCGCCTTCAGGCAGGCATCGTCTGGATCAACACCTACGGGATGTTCCATACCCTGCTTCCCTACGGCGGGTTCAAAAGGAGCGGGTTCGGCAAGGAGCTGGGGCGCGAAGGGTTGCTGGAATACACACGCTTGAAAACCGTGGTCGTGGAAGAGCCGGCGGCGGGGAATAAACCGCTGGTCAATTACTGGTACGGCGGCTGAACCCGTTTCCCCGCGCCGCGCACGATAAGCGCAGGGGCACAGAATGAGCGTTCAAGGAGAAGGAGGGGCTATGGATTTCCTGCCTTTGCTGGACAGACAGGCGCAGCGCTACGCCGCCAAGCGCGCTTTTGTTTTCCGTGACGCATCGGTTTCGTTCGCCGAACTGGCGCGCACGGCAAAGGATATTGCCGCGGCACTCTCCCGTCAGGGGGTGTCCCGGGGTGCTAAGGTCGCCGTCTTTCTGCCCAATATCCCCGAATATATCTTTAGCTTTTTGGGGATCTTTCTTTTGCGGGGGGTATGCGTGCCGCTGGATTACATGCTCACCGAGGAGGAGATCGTCCACTTCCTGAATCACAGCGAGGCGACGCTGCTCATTGCCCAGGAGCGCAAAGGAGTCGAGCTGCGGGCCGTCAAGGAGCGTTGTCCCCGCCTGCGCTCGGTAGTCGCCTGCGGCCAGGCAGCCGGGGCAGCCCCGGATACCGACGGCCTGATGAGATGGGAAGGGTTTCTGCGCACCGGGGCTGTGCTGCCGGCCGTCGACACCGTTTCCGACCGGGATGCCGCTGCGATCTTCTACACCTCAGGCACCACCGGCAAACCCAAAGGGGTCGTGCTCGACTACGGACACCTGCAGAACCCGATCGACACCTTCCGGTATTTCCTGACCATCACCGATCATGATGTGCTCTTGGGCGGCGGGGTCCCGTTCTCGCATCTGGGCGGACTGGATTTCGTGCTCCTGATGCTCTCCTTCGGCGTGACGCTGGTGCTCATGGAGCGTTTCCAGCCGCTGGAGTTCCTCAAGAACATCGAGACCCACCGCGCCACCATCTTCTGTATCGTACCGTCGATGTACGTGGCGATCCTTTCGCTGAAGGAATACGACAGGTTCGATCTCTCGTCGCTGCGCTACGCCGTGGTCTTCGGGGCGCCTTCCTCTCCGGCGCTTCTTGAGCGTTTCCATACGGCGTGTCCGAACGCGTATCTGCTCAACGGCTGGGGGATGACCGAAACGGCCGCTCCGAACACCTACCTGCCCACCGGCACCCAGACCAAAGAGATTCCGCATACCGGGACCTTCCCTCCGGGCACCGAGGCGATGGCCGTGGATGAGGAGGGCCGCGCGGTGCGCGACGGCAAGGAGGGCGAACTCTGGATCCGCGGCAGGTGCGTCATGCAGGGATATTACCGGGAGCCGCAACTGAGCGCCGAGGTTCTCACCCCCGAAGGCTGGCTCAAGACCGGGGATATGGTGCGCAAAGACGAACGGGGGCGTTTCTCCATCGTCGGGCGCAAAAAGGATATGCTCAAGGTCGCCGGAGAGATCGTTTTCTGCCCGGAGGTCGAGGCGGTCATTCACCGTCACCCGTCGGTGCAGGACGTGGCGGTGGTCGGCATCCCCGACTCCCTGCGGGGAGAAGTGCCCAAGGCGTTCATCGTCCTCAAACCGGGGGAGAGCGTGACCGAGGGGGCGCTGCGGGATTTCCTCAAGAACCAGCTGGCTCATTTCAAGATCCCGCATGCCTTCGCGTTCAGGAGCGAGCTGCCGAAAAACCGCCTGGGCAAGATCGACAAGGAACAGCTGAAACGCCCGGAGCCAGAGAGCAAAACGCTCGCCTGAAGGCGAGGCGTTCGAACCCTATGTCCGCGCCTGTTCGCATCAAAAAGAGCCTGCGTGTCTCCTGCCTCGACGGAGTATTCGCCGCCTGCATGCTCGGCCTGACCGCGGACTATATAACGCCCTACGCCCTTGCCCTGAACGCCAATAACCGCCAGATCGGTATACTCAGCGCTTTTCCCGCGCTGGCCGCGGCGCTGGCACAGTTGCATACCGCGGAGATGACCGATCATTTGCGCAGCCGCAGGGCGCTGGTGACGCGATTTGTGCTTTTTCAGGTGTGCGTGGGAGCGGCTTTGGCGGCCGTGCCTTTCCTGCGCCTGCAAGGCACGGTGGTCTGGTTTATCGCGTTGGTGGCGATCTTCAATGCCGCACAGGCGCTGATTGGCCCGGCATGGCTGTCGCTGATGGGGGAGTATATCCCCGCGCGCATGCGCGGCAGGTATTTCGGCTGGCGCAGCAAGGTGCTGGGCGCGGTGACGGTTTCGGCTTCTTTCGCCGCCGGGGGGGCGCTTTTGTTCTTCCGGCATGCGCCGCTCTACGGGTTTTCGCTCATCTTCCTCACCGCGACCCTTTGCCGCCTGCTTTCCTGGTTTTTCCTGACGCAGATGTACGAACCGCCGTACCGGCACGACCGTGCGGCGTATTTCAGTTTTTTTGATTTCCTCAGGCGCGCGCGCGAATCGAACTTCGCGCGCTTCGTCTTTTTCGTCGCCGGCCTCAATTTTTGCGTCAACATCGCCGCGCCGTTCTTTTCGGTCTTTATGCTGCGGGAGTTGCGCTTCAATTACCTGACCTATACCGCGCTGGTGACGGCGGTGACCATTACCCAGCTTTTGACCATCGACCGTTGGGGCCGCCATGCCGACCGTTTCGGCAATCTCAGGGTGCTGCGCCTGACGGCGCTGGTTATCGCCAGTCTGCCGCTCTGGTGGCTCTTCAACCACAACCCGTACTACCTCTTTTTCCCGCAGGTGTTGGGCGGGTTTGCCTGGGCGGGGTTTAACCTGTGCGCGATCAATTTCATTTACGATGCGGTCACGCCGCAGAAAAGGGTGCGCTGTTTAGCCTACTTCAGCGCGATCTCCGGGCTGGCGACCTGCTGCGGGGCTTTGGCGGGAGCGATGCTGGTTACGATCCTGCCGCCGCTGCTGGGATACCGGATCTTCAGCCTCTTTGTGCTTTCCAGCGTCTTGCGCTTTTTGACCGCAGGGATTTTTGCCGGCCGCATCCGCGAGGTGCGCCACGCGGAAAAGGTGCAGGGCGCCGATCTGTTCCTGAGCGTGGCAGGTATCCGGCCCCTGCCGTTGGCGTCGGGCCGGCAGCCGGTGCCGTAAGAAGAAGGGACGATGGCAAAGCCGTTCTGGGATCTGACATTGGGCGAACTTACGCATTGGGTTGCGCAACGGGGTTTTCCCGAGTACCAGGCGCGTTCGGTGTTCCGCTGGGTATATGGTTCATCGTGCGCAGCGTTCGCTCAGATGACGAATGTTCCCGCAGGGCTTCGCGCGCAATTGGCCGAAGCGTTCAGCCTGCAGACGATGACCCTGCGGCAGCGGCAGCGCTCGCAGGATACGACCGAAAAGTTCCTCTTTGCCCTCCGGGATGATAATCTTATCGAGGCGGTGAGCATCCCGGCGCGCGGCAGGGTGAGCGGCTGCCTTTCTTCGCAGGCCGGCTGCGCCTTTAACTGCGTTTTCTGCGCCAGCGGCGCGCGCGGGTTGAAGCGCAACCTTTCCTGTGCCGAGATCATCGAGGAGGTTTTTCTGCTCGGGAAGCTTTCCGGATTGGGCAAGCCGACGCATCTGGTCTTCATGGGCATGGGCGAGCCGCTCGCTAATTACGAGGCGGTGCTCTCTGCGATCCGCCGCATCAACGCTCCCGAATGCTTCAACCTCGGCGCTCGGCGCATCACGGTCTCCACCTGCGGCATTGTCCCGGGTATCCTGCGCCTGGCGCAGGAGCCGCTGCAGATCGAGCTTTCCGTGTCGCTGCATGCGGCCGAGGAAAGCCTGCGCACGCGCCTGATGCCGGTGAACAAAAAATACCCTCTGAAAGAGCTCATGACTGCCTGCCGAGAGTATGTCCGGCGCAAGAACCGGCAGGTGACGTTCGAGTATATTCTGATCGACGGGGTAAATGCGGGCCGGCAGGACTCGGTGCGCCTGGCCGCGCTTTTAAGGACTATTCCCCTGGCAAAGGTCAATCTGATACCGGCGAATGCCGCCGGTGAAAAGCGGCTGGAGGCTCCGTCTTCCGGCGCGGTCCGGCTTTTCGCCGCAGGGTTGAAGGCGGGAGGCATTCCGGTTACCGTGCGCTCTTCCCGGGGCGCGGATATCGCCGCGGCGTGCGGCCAACTGAGGGCCCGATATGAAACCGAGTAAGGGGATGGGGATACGCAGGTTGGGTGCGGTTTTGCTTTTTGCCGCCTGCCTCGGCGCCGGCGGATGCCTGAAGCGGGAGATCGCCAATATCGGCAACGGCGGAGCCTCCGTCGTCTGTTTCGGCGACAGTCTGACGTACGGCTACGGCGTCGAGCGCGGCCAGGACTATCCCAGCGTTCTGGCGCGCCTGATCGAGGTGCCGGTGGTCAATGCCGGGGTGGACAGCAATTCTTCGGCGGCGGGGCTCTCGCGCATGCAGAAGGATGTCCTGTCGCAGCGGCCGTACCTGGTGCTGATCGAGTTCGGGGCGAACGATTTCCTGCAGAAAGTGCCGCTCGATGCGTCGGTGCGCAACATCGCCCGGATGGTCGAGGCGGTACAGGCCCAGGGTTCGATCGCCGCAGTCGTTGACCCCAGCGCCGGGATGGTCCTGCGGGAGTACCGTGTGCGCTTAAGCCGGCTCGCCGCGGAAAAGGGGGCGCTCTTCATTCCCGATGTTTTCCACGGCATCCTGACCAATCCTTCCCTGAAGAGCGATTTCGTTCATCCCAATGCCGAAGGGTACCGCCAGATCGCCGAGCGCATCATTGTCTGGATAAGACCCTATCTCGCCCAGCGTTCAGCTGCGGCCGGGCCGGGCGGTCGCTGAGCGGGCCGGCTGGCGTCGTGCGCGGCAAGCTCGGAACTTATGCAGAGAAGGGGGTTTTTCTGCGCAAAGCAGAGGCAAATGAAAAACGTGAGATTCCTCATCTGTGCGGGGTTGATCCTCGCGGGCGCGCTGGTTGCCTTTGCGCCGTGCCTTTCCAACGGGTTTGTCAATTCCGACGACAATGAGTACGTAACCGAGAACAGCCTGGTCCAGGACGGCTCTGTCGGGGGCCTCAAGCGGCTCGTTTCCTCGTTTGCCCTCGGGAACTACCAGCCGCTGACCATGCTGTCGTACTGGGTCGAATACCGTTTTTTCGGGTTGCGCCCGTTTGGCTACCATCTGACCAATCTCATCCTGCATCTCGGCAATTGCCTCCTGGTATGGTGGTTTCTCTGGGCGCTGACGAAGGACCTGCCGGTCGCCTGCGTCTGCGCGCTTTTATTCGGGATCCACCCTTTGCACGTGGAAACCGTGGCCTGGGTCAGCGAGCGCCGGAACCTCCTTTACACGCTCTTTTTTCTCTCCAGCGCAATCTGCTACTGCCGTTACCTGAGCCGCGGACAAAAGCGGGGATATTATTACGGCACCCTGCTCTTGTTTGTTCTCTCCCTGTCGGCAAAAGCCCAGGCGGTCATGCTGCCTTTTGTCCTGATGCTTGTCGAATATTATGTCGGAGTACCGTTGACCCGGCAGCTGCTCAAAAACAAACTGCCGTTCCTCTTTTTCTCCGTCTTGTTCGTTTCCCTCACGGTTTTCGCACATCATGCGATCGGCGGCATCAGGCACGAGGCAGGTGCGGATATCGCCGCCAGGCTTGCCATCGCCGGTTCCTGCGTCACGTTCTATCTCGGCAAGGTCTTTGCGCCGCTCAATCTCTCCTGCCTGTATCCCTATGAAGGGCTTAAGCCTTTGTCTTCCTACGCGTATCCCGTGATCATCTGCGTGGTGCTGTGTGCGGGAACGGTTCTTTCCGCCCGTTACACCCGAAAAATCGCCTTCGGCTTTTTCTTTTTCCTCCTGACCCTGCTGCCGGTGCTGCAATTCATCCCGATCGCCTCGACCGTCGTTGCCGATCACTATATGTATCTGTCGACGCTGGGAGTCCTGTATCTGATCGCCGCGGCCGTATGTTGGGCCGCGCGCCGGAAAGGGCGCATCGGGTTCTTCTTGAAGATCGCCGGCGCGGTTTTTCTGATCGGGGCAGGTGTCGGCGGTATCATGCTCGCGCGCCAACGCTGCACGGTCTGGAAAGACAGTGTCGCGCTGTGGAGCGACGTATTGCAAAAATATCCCCGTGCCGCAACGGCGTACAATAACCGGGGCGCCGAATTTTTGGCGCGCAAGGACTACGGGCGCGCGTATGCCGATTTTACCGCGGCGCTGGCCATCGACCCGGGATTCTTTGAGGCGCACTTCAATATTGCCAGTCTCCTGGCGGAGTCAGGCAAGGACGGCGAGGCGATCGCGCGGGCGCATACGGTCCTGAAGATCAATCCCGGGCATCGGCGGGCGTACGAGCTGCTGATGAATGTGTACGGGAGGAAGAAAGATCATGAAGCGATGATCCGGGTTTGCACTGCGTTGCTTGAGCGGGAGCCCCGCAACGGGACTGCTTTCAACAACCTCTGCAGTGCCTACGGCAGCCGGGGGGAGTATGAGAAGGCGATCGAATGCGGAAAGGCGGCGGTGGCGCTCAATCCGCGTTCGGTTTCCGCGCACCGGAATCTCGCCACTGCCTACTACTATGCCAAACAGTATGAGGCGGCCCAGAAACACAGCCAGAGGGCCCGCGAGCTGGCCGGCCAGGGCAGGGCGCCCTGACCGTTTGAGGTGACGGTCTTTCGGGGTATGCGTGATCTCTCCGGAAGGCAGGAGAGTGGTGCCGAGGAAGGGAGTTGAACCCTTACGAGCGTGAGCTCATCGGTTTTTGAGACCGACGTGTATGCCATTCCACCACCTCGGCATAAATTTGAGGTTGACGCAGAGTATTTTATAGTCTAAAATAGCAACGGTCAACAGAATAATCCGTGCGCCCGGGCAGTTGACGGGCGGTTTTTGTCGAAGGCAGTTGATGCGCAGGGACAGTGAGCGTGAGATAGGAGTTAGGAGTTAGGAGTAGAAGCACACTCCCAATTCCAAACTCAGAACTCCTAACTTGAAGCGGAGGGGAAGCTCAGGACACGCCCCTCGGTAACCAGTGGTTGATAAGAGGAACTAATTGGGCTGTCCTTTGCTTCCCGTAAATACAGTATTGTGGAGGGAAGCTCAGGACACGCCCCTCGGTAACCAGTAAGAGATAACTCGGGGCTGTAGCTCAGTTGGGAGAGCGCCTCGTTCGCAACGAGGAGGCCAGGGGTTCGACTCCCCTCAGCTCCACAAAAAATTCCCCGACGAGGGGAATTTTTTGTGCACTAAAGCGAACGGCCCGAAGGCCGTAGCAAGCACCTTGGCATAGCGCACCTTGCTGTAGAGGATCAGCAAGTGTGCCGCCTTCTGCGGCAGGTTGCCAAGTGCGCCTTTACTCGGCGAGCGTAGTGCACTGTCCGCGTAGCTTTGCAATAACGGGCCTCTTTTCCCGATGAAACTAGGCGTCCATGTTTCAACTGCCGGCGGCAAGATATACGAGACCGTAGACCGCGCGGTAAAGCTGGGGTGCAACACCATGCAGTTTTTCTCGCGTAACCCCCAGCAGTGGCGCGCCGCTTCCCTAGATCCGCAGGACGCCGCGGAGTTCAGACGCCGTAAGGAATCGGCCGGGATCGCTCCGGTCTTTGTGCATATCCCGTACTTGATCAATCTGGCTTCGCCGAATCCGCGCCTCTATAAGCTGTCGGTGCAGGCGTATATCGAGGATATCCGGGAGACGGACGCGCTGGGCGCCGAGTACCTGGTCACCCATATGGGCAGCCATAAGGAGACGACCGAGACAGGAGGGATCAAACGCCTGACCCGGGCCCTGCGTAAGATCCTGGCCGCAACCGAAAAAACCGGCGTCGGCATCCTCCTTGAAAATACCGCCGGCTCCGGATCATGGCTGGGATATACCTTCAGCCACCAGCGAAAGGTCCTCGAAGGACTGGGCGCTCATCCCCGCATCGGTTTTTGCCTCGATACCGCGCATGCCTTCCTGGCCGGATACGAGCTTTCCGCCGCGGCAGGCCTGGAGAAACTGAGCGCCGATATCGAGAAACAGATCGGTTGGGAGCGCCTGAAACTGGTGCACCTCAACGACGCGAAGGGCGCCTGTGGTTCGCATCTTGACCGGCACGATCATATAGGTAAGGGCGGCATCGGCGCCGAAGGGATGCGCCGGATTATCAATCATCCCCGGCTGCGCACGGTCCCGTTTATCCTGGAGACGCCTAAGGACACCCCCGAAGATGACCCGCGCAATCTTGAGCTGGTGCGCCGGATGAGGAAATAAGCGTATGGGTTACAAGATCCTGGTTGTTGACGATGAGAAAACGGTGACCGATGTCCTGGGTGAGCGCTTGGCCCGCGAGGGCTACGGGGTCTGTATCGCCCACGACGGAGAAGAGGCGCTCCAGAAGCTGAGTGCCGAGGATCCCGACATCATCCTGCTTGACCTGCTCATGCCCAAACGCAACGGTTTCGAGGTCCTGCAGGAGATCCGCGGGAAGTACACCGACCGTTGGCGCCCGGTCATCATTGTCAGCGCCCAGACGGACCTGGAGTCGGTCAAGAAGTCTTACGGACTGGAAGCCGACCATTACCTCACCAAGCCCTGCTCCCTGGAGCAGCTGCTCTGCGGCATCAAGACAATGATCTCCCTCATCCCGCTGCGCAAAGATTTCTGATGTATCCCTTCCGGCAGATCGAAGAAAAATGGCAGGCGTACTGGCAGCAGCAGCGCAGTTTCTCCGCCCGCGCCGTCCCCGGCAAACCCAAGTATTACCTTTTGGAGATGTTCCCGTATCCGTCGGGGAAGATCCATATGGGGCACGTGCGCAACTATACCATCGGCGACGTCGCCGCCCGCTTCAAGGCCCTGCAGGGGTTTGCGGTCCTGCATCCGATGGGTTTCGACGCCTTCGGCCAGCCGGCGGAGAACGCGGCGATCAAGAACAAGACCAAACCCGACGACTGGACGCACCGCTGCATCGAAGGGATGCGCCATGAGCTGCGCCGGATGGGTTTCTCCTACGACTGGGAGCGCGAGATCTCCACTTGCGAGCGCACCTACTACGCCTGGAACCAGTGGCTCTTTCTGAAAATGTATGAGCGGGGCCTGGCTTACCGCAGGGCCTCGGCCGTCAACTGGTGTCCCAGTTGCGCGACGACCCTGGCCAACGAAGAGGTTCTCGACGGCGGCTGCTGGCGCTGCCATACGCCGGTGGAACAGAAGGACCTTGAGCAGTGGTACCTGAAGATCACCGATTATAAAGAGCGTCTCCTCGAAGACCTGGCGCAG
This sequence comes from uncultured Planctomycetales bacterium, assembly GCA_964579435.1. Classification (GTDB taxonomy): domain Bacteria; phylum Omnitrophota; class Gorgyraeia; order Gygaellales; family Profunditerraquicolaceae; genus CAZOGI01. Next base: position 11,482 of record CAZOGI010000004.1, on the reverse strand, counting down.
CTGAGCGACTGGCCGGAGCGGGTGCGCACGATGCAGGCCAACTGGATCGGCAAAAGCCAGGGGCTCCGGGTTACCTTCCGGATCAAGGACGCCGATCAGCAGATCCCGATCTTCACCACCCGCGCCGATACGCTCTTCGGCGCGACGTACCTGGTGTTGGCGCCCGAGCATCCGCTTATCCCCGGGCTCATCCGCGGCAAACCGCAGGAGGAGGCGGTGCGCGCTTTTGTCGAGCGGGCGAAAAAGATAAAGGCCTCTGCGCGCGCCCTTGGCGACGAGAAAGAAGGGGTATTTACCGGCAGCTTCGCGGTCAATCCGGTCAATAACGAGGAGATACCGGTCTGGGTGGCGGATTACGTGCTGATGAGCTACGGCACCGGCGCGATCATGGCTGTGCCGACGCATGACCAGCGGGATTTCCTTTTTGCCCGGGCACACGGGTTGCCGATGCGCGTCGTTATAAGCGCCCAAGCGCCCCGGAGCCCAAGCGCCCCGGAGATGACGCAGGCCTACGAAGGCCCGGGGGTGCAGGTCAACTCCGGGCAGTTCGACGGCATGCCCAACGACCAGGCCAAGATGCGTATCAGCGAGTGGGTCGAACATGAAGGGTGGGGCGCGCTCCAGACGCACTGGCGGCTGCGCGATTGGCTCATCTCCCGGCAGCGGTACTGGGGGACCCCGATACCGATCGTGTATTGTCCCCGCTGCGGAGTGGTCCCGGTTCCGTGCGAGGACCTTCCCGTCGTTCTGCCGCCGGATGCGCCGTTTACCGGAGAGGGCGGCAGCCCGCTCGGCAAGGTCCCGGAGTTCGTCAACGTCGCGTGCCCGCGCTGTAAGGCCCCGGCCCGGCGCGAGACCGATACGATGGCGACCTTTTTCGATTCATCGTGGTACTTCCTGCGTTTCTGCTCTCCGCAGGAGGCCCGGCTGCCGTTTGATCCGAAAGAAGCCGCGTTCTGGATGCCGGTCGATCAGTACATCGGCGGCATCGAGCATGCGATCCTGCACCTGCTCTATTCCCGGTTTTTCACCAAGTTCCTCTACGACCTGAAGCTGATTCCCTTCAGCGAGCCGTTCCGGGCGCTCCTGACCCAGGGCATGGTGCTCAAAGACGGAGAGGTCATGTCCAAGTCAAAGGGCAATATCGTCGACCCGGACTCGATCATCTCCCGCTACGGCACCGATACCCTGCGGCTCTTCATCCTTTTCGCCGCTCCGCCGGAGACCGAACTGGAATGGGACGACAAGGGCATCGAGGGCGCGCACAAGTTCCTGAACCGCGTCTGGCGCCTGCAGGAGTCCCTCGGCGCCGCGGCCCCGGAGCCATTGCGCCGGGCGGTGCATAAGACCGTCAAGCGCGTCACCGACGATTACGCGGCCTTCAAATTCAATACCGCGATCGCCGCGCTGATGGAGCTGACCAACGCGTTTTATCAGACCAGTCCGGACCGCGCATCGCTGGAGACGCTGGTCCTTTTGCTCTCGCCGATCGCGCCGCATTTCTGCGAAGAGCTCTGGCAGATCCTGGGGCATCGCGAAAGCCTCAGCGGCGCTCTCTGGCCGCAGTACGACCCGGCGCTCCTGGTAGAGGAAACGGTGGAAGTGGCGGTGCAGGTCAATGGCCGGGTCCGCTCCCGCCTCAGCGTCCCCGGCGACATTGCCGCCGAGGAGCTGAAAAGCCGCTGCCTCGGCGACCCCAAAATCATCCCCTGGCTCGAAGGCAAACCCGTCCGCTCCATCGTCGTCGTCCCCCGCAAGCTCGTCAATATCGTCGTCTAATCCCCCTTTTTTTTCGTTAGATTCGGCCGTCCCTTTCGTCTCATAGCGCAGAGCGGAAATATTTCTTTCCGGCAAACGAAAGGAGAGCGATGGTCTTGCTTACCCCGGAGGAGCGGCGGGCCCTGCTGTTCCTGCTGGCGATGGCACTTCTCGGATTGTGCGTCGAAGTGCTTGTTCAGCGCACCGGCCCGGTGAGCGTTGCGGTCAGGGAACCGCTGCGCTTCGCCAAGGCGGATATCAACGCCGCAAGCGTGCAGGATATCGTCATGACCCGCGCCCTGCCGCCGAAACTCGCCGCCGCCCTCGTCGCCTCCCGCGCCGTTGACGGCCCGTTTTCGACGATGCAGGAGCTGACGCGGATCAAAGGCATAAAAGAAGCGCGCCTGCAGCGTCTGAAACGGTATTTCTGCGTCCCGGCGGAAGGTCCATGAGGCGGGTGCCGGTTTGCGTAGCCGTCATGGCCTGCCTGGGGATCGTGCTTGGCCGCAGCTTGAGCGTTGCAGCGGCTGTCTGGTACGGGGGCGCGACGGCGGGCATGCTCCTGGCCGCCTGTTTCCTGCGCCGGCGCTTCGTCTTTGCCGCTCTTTGCGCGCTTTCCTGTGTATTTCTCGGGGCCGGGTTGTGTGCGCACCGCCGCGTTCTTTCCGAGCGGCATATTCTACATGCCCGTCAGAAGCGCTTCTGGCGCAGTGAATGGGTGACGGTCCAGGGCTGGGTTTCTTGCCGCCCGGTTCAAGAAGGCGGGGGCACGCGCTTTCCGATGCAGGCTCGGCGGCTGATCGTGCGCAGCCGCAGTATCGGCGTCGAGGGGGAGCTTTGGGTGCGCGTGCGCGGGAATTGTTTTCTCTCCTACGGCCAGCGGGTGGAGGCGCGCGGCCGGATGCGCTCGCAACGCTGGCGGGACCGGGAGACCGTGGGGTTTTTCGTGCGTTCACCGGCCCTGGTGCGTCTTCTTCCCGGCAGGGGAGGGGGAGTCGTGCGGTCACGGGCATACGCGCTGCGCGGGGCGCTTGAGGCTTACCTGGCGCAGACTATCTCCCCCGTCGCTGCCGGGATCGTCGCGGCGATGACCCTCGGGGAGCGCGCGCGGCTTGAGCCGTCGGTGTACGCGGCGCTGATGAAGTCCGGGACCGTGCACATCCTGGTCGTGAGCGGGTTCAATACGGGGCTGGTGATCGCGGTAGTGCTGCTGTTGCTGAAGGCAGCCGGCCTGCGACGCGCCCTGTCCTTCTGCGTGTCGCTGCCTTTGATTCTTTTCTACTGCGTGATGACCGGCGCTTCGGCGCCGGTGGTGCGGGCAACGGTCATGGCATTCTTCTATCTCTTCGGGCAGCTTCTGCGCCGGGAAGCGGATGCGCTTAACTCCTGCGCCATGGCCGGGCTCTTTCTCCTTGCGCTCGACCCGCAGCAGCTTTTTAACATCGGATTTCAGCTTTCGTTCGCCAGCGTCCTTTCCCTTATCGTGCTCTATCCGCGGCTCTGTGCGAGACTGCGGCTGGAGCGTTTGGCGTGGCGCTGGGCGCGCCGGTGCGCCGAGGCGGCTGTTGCGTCGTTCTCTGCCTGGCTGGGGACCGCCGGGATTATCGCTGTTGCCTTTCGCATGGTTTCACCAGTGACCGTTGCGGCGAATTTTTTTATCGTCCCCCTGGCCAGCGGTATTACCCTGTGCGGCTTCGGTCTGTTCCTCCTGGGGCCGCTGTGGCCGGCCGCAGGGCATCTTCTGAGCCGCGCCTGTGAAGGGATGTGCACGGCGCTTCTTTGGGTTAACGCGCAGTGTATCTCCTTGCCGGCCGCGTCGTTTTGGCTCTCTTGAAGGTGCGGCCGCAGAAACCTGTTTGACAAAGCCCGCCAACTATGTTAAGGTAAAGGCCATGAAACGCCTCTTTTTTCTTTTCTTGTGCCTTATGTGCATGAACGCGGCTCCGGCCTATCCGTACTGGATATGGACGCCCAAGACCGGCAAATGGGTCAATCCCAAGGCTGAGGCCCGGGCGACCCCCAAAGAACAACTCACCTTTGCCTTGGGCCTTCTGGAGGCGAAAAATTATCAGGAAGCCGAGCGCGAATTCCAGAAATTGCTGAAGAAATTCCCCCGTTCTGCCGAGGCCGCCGAGAGCCAGTATTATCTGGGGATCATCCAGGAGGCGCAGGGGGATTATTATGCTGCGTTCCAGGCATACCAGAAGGTGATCGATAAATATCCGTTCTCGGAGCGGATCCAGGAGATCATCGAGCGCGAATTCAAGATCGCCGAGCGTTTTACCGCCGGAGAGAAGCGCAAGGCTTTAGGCGTGGCGCTGCCGGTTGAGAATCCGGCGCTGGAGATCTACGCGAAGGTCGTCGAAAATTCCACCTACGGGCCGCTGGCGCCCAAGGCGCAGTATAAGCTGGGACTGCTCCTCAAAGGGCTCATGCGTTACCAGGAAGCGGAGGACGCCTTTAACAAGGTCATCTCGAATTATCCCAACAGCGAATGGGTTGAGGCGGCGAAGTTCCAGCTGGCCGCTTCCCGTGCCGCCCTCTCCCGGGGGTCGGAATACGATCAGGGCGCGACGCGCGAGGCCAAAGAGCAGTTCGAGAGTTTCGTGCGGGACCATCCCGACGCGGTGCTCTCGCGGGAGGCGCAGCAGCAGGTCGATGAGCTGAGCGAGAAAGAGGCGCAGGGGATGCTGGATATCGGCCGTTTCTACGAGAAACAGAAGGCCTGGGGGGCGGCGCGGATCTACTACCGCAGGATCATCGACAAATACCCGCAGAGCGAATACGCGCCCCAGGCGCTGGAACGCCTGCAGGTGCTGGAGAAGCGGACGAAATGAGCAGACGGGTGAGGGGGCGCTGGATTGCGGTGATCCTGCTGCTGGCGGCTTTCAGCGCTGCCGGGTGCGGCTATACGACGCGCGCGGTGATCCTGCCGTACAAGACCATCCATGTCCCGCAATTCGCCAACCGCATCGACATCACCCGGGACGCCGACCGGGGCGACCGCTACCAGCTCTATAAACCGCAGCTGGAGACCGAGATCACCCGGTCGGTCGCCGAGAAGTTCCTTCTCGACGGCAACCTGAAGCCGGCGCGCGAGGAGGCCTCCGACGTCACCCTCAAGGGGGAGCTCATCGAGTTCCGCCGGGAGCCGCTGCGCTATGACGACAACGACGAGGTCACCGAATACCGGATCCTTATCCGTATCAATCTGTCCCTGATCAACAACGCAACCGAGGAAACGCTCTGGGAAGAGAACGGGTTTACCGGTACCTCCTCCTATTTCCCTGCCACTTCCACCCTCCCGAACGTCTCCAAGAAGAGCGACGATCAGGCGGTCGTAGACGCGGTCAAGGACCTTGCCCGGCGCATCGTCGAACGCACCGTCGAAGACTGGTAACCGCTCAAGACGGCATGGTGTACCTGCTTACCGGCCAGGACAGCGCCTCGAAAGACCGGCTGCTGGCCGAACTCAAAGAGAAATATCTTCCCCCCGAAGCGCGGGATTTCAACGTCGACATCCTCTATCCGTCGGATCTGACGGTGCAGGGCCTGCAGGAGAAGCTCCTTTTTTTTCCGGTCGGCTCCCGGACGCGTCTGGTGGTCCTGCGCGAAGCCCATCGCCTCAAGCCCGCGGTTAAGACGTTCCTGAGCGCATACGCCGCTCATCCTCTCCCGGAAGTGATCCTGGTTGTTGACCTGCCGCAGCATGAGCCCCGCGACCCCTTCTACCGAAGCCTTGCGGCGGCGGCGCGGGTCGTGGTGTGCGGTCAGGTCGAGCGTATCGATGCCTTTCAGCTCGGCCGCTGTATCGCCGCGCGGCGGACCGCGCAGGCGCTGCAACTGTTGAGCCGGCTCCTGCAGAAAGGGGAGAAACCGGAGTTGATCGTGGGCGGGGTGCGCGCTGCTTTGAGCAGGGAGCTTGCGGGTGCGCGCCTGACACAGGCCTTGCGGCTCTTGCTCAGGTGCGACGTTGAAATAAAAACGGGCAAAATCCGTGCGGATTTTGCCCTTGAGCGGCTGATGGTGCGTTTATGCAGCCTTGCGTAGCTTTGCGGCGAGGCGCGATTTGGTCCGGTCTGCGGTGTTGGAATGCATGATGTTGTGCTTGGCGGCTTTGTCAAGCTGTTTGAAGGCCTGGACTATGAGCTTTTTGGCCTCATCCAGGTTCTTGGCGCCGATGGAGGTATGGAATTTTTTCAGCGTCACGCGTAAGATGCGCTTGACGCGCAGGTTGCGCACGTGCTTGCGCTCTGCCGCGCGGTCGGTCCGTTTTGACGTGGCTCTTCGGGGCATACCAGACTCCTTTACAGCTTTTCGTGTTCCGTTTAGGTTCTTTTAGGACAAGCGGAAGGTATTAAAGCATAAGAACGCGCTTATGTCAACAAACAAATCGGTCGCGTTTTCTGCCGGGGTAGTCGGGTTGGCGACGTTGCTTTCCCGTCTCCTGGGCTTTTTCCGGGACCTGGTCATCGCGCGGCTCTTCGGTGTCTATCTGTATGCCCAGGCGTTCGTGGTGGCGTTTCGCCTGCCGAATCTTTTGCGCGAGCTGGTGGCGGAAGGCGCGGCTAACGCAGCGGTCGTGCCGGTCTTAAGTGAAGTGAAGGTGCAGCGCCCGGCAGCCGAATACTGGGAACTGGTCAATATCCTCCTGAACGTCTTTTTCGTCGTCCTGACCGGATTGACGCTCCTGGGTGTTGCCGCGGCCCCGCTCCTGGTGCGGCTCATGGCGCCGGGATTCGTTGTCTCTGCGCAACAGCTGGAGCTGACGGTCCGGCTGAGCCGGTATGTCTTTCCGTATATCCTGCTGGTCGGTCTTGCCGCCTATGCGACCGGGATACTCAATTCGCTGAAACATTTCTCGGTTCCGGCATTTGCGCCCTGTTTGCTCAATGCCGCGATCATCCTCTGCGCGCTCTTCTTCGGGGAAGGGATCCGCGGACTGGCCGGCGGCGTGCTCATCGGGGGGGTATTGCAGCTTCTGGTGCAGGTGCCGGTCTTGTGGGCCAAGGGGTTTCGGCTGCGGCCGGGGCATGGATTCTTCCACCCGCGGCTCAAGGAGATCGGCAGACTGCTGCTGCCGCGCCTGGGCAGTTTCGGGATATACCAGATCAACAATTTCGTCGATACCATCTTCGGCTCTCTGAGCGTTTTGGTCGGTGCCGGGGGAGTGGCGGCGCTCTATTTTGCCTACCGGCTGGTACAGTTCCCTCTGGGGGTTTTTTCAACCGCCCTGGCGCAGGTTTTGCTGCCGACCCTCTCGCGCCAGTTGGCGGGAGGCCAAAGCCGCTCGCTGGCCGAGACGCTCTCTTTTGGGATGCGCGTGTCGCTGCTGGTCCTTTTCCCGGCTTCGGCAGGCATGCTGTGCTTCTCCCGTCCGCTCATCGCTGCGCTCTTCGGCGGCGGCAGGTTCGACCTCTATGCCGTTGATAAGACCGCGCAGGTCCTCTTCTGTTACAGCATCGGCCTGTCCGCTTACGGCTTGAATAAGATCCTGCAGACCGCGTTCTTTTCGCTCAAGGATACCCGCACGCCGGTCAAGGTGTCGGCAGTTGCCCTGGGATTGAACATCGCGTTGAATACCCTTTTGATCGTGCCGCTGGGCATAAGCGGGATTGCGCTGGCGACCTCGGTTTCCGGAATCCTCAGTTGTTTCTTGCTTGGGCGCGAGCTCTCCCGGCGCCTGGGCAAAGAGATGTTCTGGTCGTTGGGTATTTCCGCGCTGCGGATATCCGGTGCCGCCGCCGGCATGGGGCTGGCGGGGCTGGCCGTGTACTACCGGCTCCTTCCCGCCTGGGGCAGGAAAGCGGCGTTGGCAAATCTGGGGGTGGCATTCCTCTGTTGCGGGGTGTTCTATGCGGGGTTGTGCCTGCTCCTGCGGGTTGATGAGATGCGCCGGCTCCTGCGCTGGGTCCTGGCCCGCCCGAAGCCGCTGCCGCGCCCGGACCCCGGACGATGAAGACCAAAGAGCTGAGCGAATCCGTCCGTCTCCTCCCCGACGCCTGCGGGGTGTATCTGTTCCGCTCCGGGGACAACACGATCCTCTACATCGGTAAGGCCAAATCCCTCAAAAAGCGCGTCTCCTCGTACTTCTCCCGCCAGCTCAACGCCAAGACCCAGGCCCTCGTGGCGAAAATCGTTTCGGTCGAATACCGGCTCACCGCATCCGAGGCGCAGGCCCAGGTCCTGGAGGCTTCGCTTATCAAGGAGCTGCAGCCGCAGTACAATATCGATCTCAAGGACGACAAATCGTTTCCTTGGATACGCATGAGCGACGAAGAATACCCGCAGGTTGGTATCGTGCGCCGGCACCATCTTGCCCCTTTGCATAAAGGATTGCAAAGGGCGCCCTTACTGGGCGGTCGTTTCTTCGGCCCTTTTACCAACGCCAAGGCGTTGCGGCAGGCCCTGAAAGTGATCCGCCGGCTCTTCGGGTTCCGTTCCTGCCGGGTGATGCCTCGGCGCGCCTGTCTCTATTTCCGCCTGGGGGAGTGTCCTGCGCCCTGCGAGAAGCGCATCACCCCGGCGCAGTACCGCGCGCGCATCGAGCGGGTGGTTTTGTTCCTGGAGGGCCGCTACGCTTCGCTCGTCGCGTCTTTGGCCGGGACGATGCAGGAGCTTTCCCGCGCTCACCGCTACGAAGAGGCGGCGGCGCTGCGCGATCAGATCTCGGCGTTGCAGGCGCTGCAGGAAAAGCCGGGCGCGCAAGGCGCCGAGCTGAGCGGCCTGCAAACCCTGCAAAGAGAGCTCGGTCTGCAGGCGCTGCCGATGACGATCGAGGCCTTTGATATCTCGACGCTCTCCGGCGCTGCGGCAAGCGGCGCGATGGTGCGTTTTCGGCGCGGCATGCCGGATAAAGCCCAGTACCGGCGTTACCGGATCAAGACCGTCCGTGGATCCGACGATTACGCGATGATCCGGGAGGTGGTGCGCCGCCGCTATGCGCGTCTCCTGCGCGAAGGCGCTGCCCTGCCCGACCTCATTCTGATCGACGGAGGGCAGGGGCACGTTTCGGCCGCGCAGGAGGAGCTGCGGCGCCTGGGCATTGCCGTCCCGGCCGTCGGTATCGCCAAGCAAGACGAGCTGCTGTATTTGCCCCGCCGCAATCGGCCGCTTGCGCTGCCGGCGCAGTCAGAGGCGCTGCGGATCCTCAAGCGGCTGCGCGACGAGGCGCACCGTTTCGCCCGGGCCTACCACCACTATCTGCGCAGCGAGCGGACGTTCGCCGGGTCGCGGGGTGCCGGCTGATGAGACAGAAACGGTTCTCCGCGTTCCAGCGCCGCGTCTATCGAGTCGTCTGCCGTATCCCGCCGGGTGAAGTGCGCAGTTATGCCTGGGTTGCCGCCGCTGCGGGTTCCCCCGGCGCCGCGCGCGCCGTGGGCCAGGCCCTCAAGCAAAATCCCCATCCGCTCATCATTCCCTGTCACCGGGTGGTTGCATCCGGAGGCGGTCTGGGCGGCTATTCCCGCGGCCTTGCACTCAAACGCGCCCTTTTAGATTTAGAGCGACAGATAAAAGAGTTGATGCTATAATAAGCGTTCACGGCAGCCGTTTTTGCCGTCAAGGAGGGTCTGTTCATGGGAATAAAAGAGCTGCTTACCGAGATGGTCAAGCGCAACGCCTCCGATCTGTTCTTCCGCGCCGGAGGCCTGCCGCGCCTGCGTATCGACGGTAAGGTTATCCCCGTCGGGGATAAGGTGGTTACGGTCGATGATGCCATCAAGGCGGTCGAATCCCTTGCCAGCCCGGCGCAGCGGGAGAAGCTGCACAAGTCAATGGATGTGGATTTCGCCCTCGACCTTGACTTCAGCCTCTATATGCAGGAGCTTTCGCACCGCTTCCGCATCAGCATCTTCATGCAGCGCAACTCCCCTTCGATCGTCGTTCGCAATATCCGCTCGACCGTCGATACCTTTGAGAGCCTGAACTTGCCCGCCGAGGTCCTGCGTAAACTCGCCCTGGAGACGCGGGGCATGATTCTCTTGACCGGAACCATGGGCAGTGGTAAATCCACGACGATCGCCGCGATGATCGATTACATTAACCAGAATACCCAGAAGCATATCCTGACGCTGGAGGAGCCGATCGAGTTCACCTTCAAGGATCAGAAGGCCCTGATCAACCAGCGCGACCTGGGGCTGGACGTCTCTTCGTACGCTTCGGCGCTGCGCGCCTTCACCCTGCAGAGCCCCGATGTCATTTTCATCGGCAACATCCGCGACGAAGAGACGATGTCGGCGGCACTGACCGCGGCCGAGACCGGGGTCCTGGTACTTTCGACCCTGCACACGGTCAACGCCCCGCAGACGATCGAGCGCATCATCAATTTCTTCCCGCCGCACCAGCACCAGCAGGTGCGCATCCAGCTTTCGTTCCTGCTCAAAGGGGTTATCTCCCTGCGCCTGATCGCGCGCAAAGAGGCCGAGGGAAGGGTCCCTGCCTATGAGGTCATGGTCCTGACGCCGACGATCGGCCGGCTTATCCGCGAAGGCAAGACCTGGGAGATCCCCCAGTATCTGGAGGAAGGCGGGATTTTCGGCATGACCTCCTTCAACCAGTCCCTGGCGGCCTTGGTGAACGAAAACAAGATTAGCGAAGAAGAAGCGCTGCGTACCGCAGATAACGCCGAAGAGCTTTCACTGGTTCTGCGTGGCTTCCGCAAAAAATAACGCTTCGGTTGTATCCATCAGGCGGGATGAGTTTATGCTCGGGGAAATAAACGCGCTCCTGGAGCGCTTACAGTCGCAGCTGGAGCACCTGCGGGGGTATCTTTGACGTCGATGCCCGCCGCGCACGCATTAGTGCGTTGACCGAACGCATGTCCAGTCCCGGTTTTTGGGACGATCCCGAGGGTTCGGGTAAGGTCGTCAAGGAGCTCAAACAGCTCAAGGGAGCGGTTGAACCTTGGGAAGCCGCTGCCGGCAAGTGCCGTGAGCTGATGGAGTTGGCTCAGTTGGCGACGCCCGATGAGCACGCGCTCGTCGCGGAGTTGGAGCGTGATACCCGGCGCCTGCAGGAAGAGGCTGCGGCGCTTGAGTCAAAGATCCTGCTTTCGGGAGAGCGCGACGCCGGGAATGCGATCTTAAGCATCAATGCCGGCGCCGGCGGTACCGAATCCTGCGACTGGGTGGGGATGCTTTTTCGCCTCTACGGCCGTTTTGCCGAGCGTCACGACTACACGCTCAAGGTCCTGGATATCCTGCCCGGGGAAGAGGCTGGTATTAAGAACGTGACGGCACTGGTCGAGGGGCCCTATGCCTATGGCTACCTCAAGGCCGAGCAGGGGGTGCACCGCCTGGTGCGTATCTCTCCGTTCGACGCCAACAAGCGCCGGCATACGTCCTTCGCCTCTGTCGAAGTGGTCCCCGAGATCGAGGATGATGCCGGCGTCGTCATAGACGAGCGCGACCTGCGCATCGACGTTTTCCGCTCCAAGGGTCACGGCGGCCAGAGCGTCAATACCACCGATTCGGCCGTGCGCATCACGCACCTGCCCAGCGGCATTGTCTCCCAGTGCCAGAACGAGCGCTCGCAGGGGCAGAATAGGAACACCGCGATGCGGATCCTGCGCGCGCGCCTGTACGAGCGGCAGCAGCAGGAGCAGGCAGCAGTGCTGCGCCAGTTCGCCGGCGAAAAAAAGAAGATCGAGTGGGGTTCCCAGATCCGCTCCTACGTCATGCAGCCCTACACCCTGGTCAAAGATCACCGTACCGACCATGAGACC